>NZ_JBQFOA010000004.1:0-248229 GCF_056532975.1 Ruegeria sp. H6 | reverse complement strand
ACAATCTCTTCGGGCTTCGGTCTCTTGTTTGCCATTCGTGGTCCTCCGTTTCCTAAACATAACGGTGGACCAGTTCAGTTGGGGAGGCTCAAGACGATGAGGAGGAGGGGGCGGAGCCTTCGTCCACCTCAACCTTGCCATCTCCGGACATCAGGATCGCAATCGGCCGCGTTGACGGAATATGCGTCAGAATAATCATGATGCACACAGTGATCGGAACGCTCATCAAAGCGCCGGGGATGCCCCAGATTGCCGTCCAGAATGTCAGTGCCAGAATGACCATCAAGGGTGACAGGTTCAGACGGCGCCCCAGCAGCATTGGTTCAAGAATGTTGCCAACGGAAAACTGCACCGCGCCACAGCCGATGAGCACCACAAAAGCGGTCGAGAAGGTGTCAAACTGCACCAGGGCCACCAGTGAGGGCAGGGCCACACCGATAATCGACCCAACCGTAGGGACAAAATTTAAGATGAAGGCCAGAACAGCCCAGGTTTCAGCAAAGTCCAGATCGACGGACCACATGACAATATAGCTGCCGATCCCGGTCAGGCTGCAGGCCAGTGTTTTAATGCCCACATAGCGCTGAATACTGGTCGAAGTGCTCTCGATAATGCGGCGCACCTTTTCGGCCATGACCGGGTCTTTGATGGCCAGTTTGATCTTGGCCTTCATCGGCAGACGCTCGACCAGCATGAAGGGCACGTAGATCAGAACCAGAAAAAGTGCGCTCAGAAACGCACCGGCTGACCCCAGCACACCACTTGCAAACCCCGCGAGGTTCAGTTGCTTGAGCGCCTTCTGGGCCTCGGCATAGTTCTGATCCCCGACGATGGCGACTATGCGCGAGAGTATACCTGACAATCGCTCTTCAAATTGCGGAAGGTCCTTTGATACCTCGCCGGCCTGGTTGGACAGGATTGAAAGGATCCCCAAAAGACCCAAAAAGATGATCGAGATCGATGCCAAATGGGCAAACAGCTTGGGAATCCTGTGGCCAAAAACCTTGATCCGACCAATCCGGTCCGATGTGGCGCTGAGCAGAATGAACAGCAACATCGCAATCGACAACGGGATCAGAACCGAGGACGCCAATACCAGAGAGGCCACCGAGAAAAACAGCAATACCACAACCTGACACCAGAAGCTGAGCCCCCGGTCGAAAGGCGTGCGCCCGCCTGTTGTGCCGTCGTCGTCCATTCTGTCGCTCAACCAAATCAACTGCGTGTTTGCTAGAGACACAATAGGCATCTCCTGCCCACCTTTGGCAAGAAAAAGACTTGGAGAGGAAAGGGATGGGTATCAGACCGAACGCAGCGCTGATAGAGCTGAGGATAAATGATACCCGATCCTCAAAAGAGGACGCTGAGTTGATTGCAAGAGATCAAAATCGGTGGGCTCTCACGATGGACTATTTGAAGGCTGCAATCCGATCCGCAATCCGTCTGGACGCCTTTCCGCCGCCATACAAAGATCCATCATCTGAGACCTCTTTGCCAATAGCAGACTGTACGGCAGAAATAATGTGATCTCTATCTGCCCCAACCAATGCATTGGCGCCAGCTTCGATCAGTTCGACCCATTCCGTTTGATCCCTGAGCACAACGCCAGGTTTGCCGAAAAAGAATGCTTCCTTTTGGATGCCCCCACTATCGGTTGCAACAACAGTACAGTTCTTGAGTAGGGCAAGGAATTCCAGATAACCGACTGGATCTATTGCAGTTGCATCCAGACTTAGCCCTTGGTCCTTAAGGACCTTCTTTGTTCTCGGGTGTAAAGGAATGACAACTTCGGCAACATCATTGTGAATGGTATTCAGGGCGTCAACAATTGAGCGAAGCCGTTCTGTGTCATCAGTGTTTTCGGCACGATGAATCGTTGACAGGACGTATCCGGATTTTCCGTCGATCTGTTTCGGAAGCTTCGCGAACTTGCTAAAAGCCAACGCGCTGTCTTGCATGACATCGCCGACCCACTCAACATGAACTGGTTTGTGGTCGAAGCCTTCATTTGTAAGGTTATTGACCGCCGTTTGTGTTGGGCAAAACAGCAGGTTGCTGATGTCGTCAGTCAGAATACGATTGATTTCTTCGGGCATCTTCATGTTAAAGCTTCTTAGGCCGGCCTCGATATGCGCGACAGGAATATGCAGTTTCGCCGCGGCAAGAGCGCCGGCTAGGGTAGAATTGGTGTCACCGTAAACCATCATCAAATCGGGCTTGCGATCCAGGATCACTTGTTCGATTTCAATCAGCATCCTACCCGTCATTGATCCATGAGACCCGCCATTAATATCCAGCATATGGTCGGGTCGTGGAATTCCTAGTTGATCAAAAAAAACTTGCGACATGTTTTGATCGAAGTGCTGTCCTGTGTGCACGATAATCTCTTCAAGTCCGTCTGTTTCAACAATTGCCCGCGAGACGACGCCAGCCTTGACGAATTGTGGGCGTGCCCCAACCACGGTCATGATATGCAATTATCTTGTCCTTTGCTCAACGGTTAGAGATGCAGCTAGTCATATCGGGAGTTACAAAAATTGTCCTTCCAGCTATCGCAAAGTCTGATTTTTGCCAACTCGACCCAGTTTGCACCTCGGGTTTTTGTGCTTACCTCATTAAGACCTCTATCACCCGGTCCTGATCGGTTTCACTCAGATAGGGGTGCATGGGCAGGGAAAAGACGCGGGTGGACAGATCTTCGGATACAGGCAGGCCTTCGGGGTCTGTCGGGAAAGCACTGTAGGCTGTTTGTTTGTGCAGGGGCAGGGGATAGTAGACCACGCTTGGGATACCGGCCTCTTTCAGGCGCGACATGGCGTCGTCGCGCTCTGCCTGATCTTTGGCTTTCAGCGTGTATTGAGCCCAGACCGAAAGCATTCGACCCGGGATTGTGGGCACGCTCCAACGATCTTTCAGCGTCTCTGTATACCGGGCGGCAACTCGTTGGCGCGCTTCGATCTCGTCCTGGTAAACAGACAGCTTTTCCAGCAGGATAGCCGCTTGCAGAGTGTCCAGACGAGAGTTCATTCCGATCCGAACGTTGTCGTACTTGTAATCACCTTTGCCGTGGAACCGGTAAGACATCATCAGATCGGCCAGGTCACTGTCATCGGTAAAGATAGCCCCACCATCGCCATAGCAGCCCAGCGGTTTGGCTGGAAAGAATGAGGTGGTGGTGATCTGACCGAAGGTTCCGGTGACCTGATTGCCAATACGCGCACCGAAGCCTTGGGCGCTGTCCGCAATGATCTGAAGGTTTTCCTGCTGCGCGATGGGCTCAATCGCGGAATAGTCGGCGGGCAGGCCAAAAAGGTCCACTGGGATGACAACCTTGGGGTTTAGACCCATTTCCCGGGCATGGGCAATCGCACGTTTGAGGCTGTCGGGATCCATGTTGAACGTGTCCGCAGCGCAGTCGACCATCACTGGAACCGCGCCCAGGCAAGGCACAACCTCGGCGGTGGCGGCAAAGGTAAACGCAGGCACAAAAACCGCGACCCCGCTGCGAACCTCAAGCGCCATCAGCGCCAGCATCAGGGCGTCGGTCCCATTGGCGCAGGTAATCGTATGTTTCGCCCCGCAAAAAGCCGATAGCTGTTCTTCCAATTCGGCCACTTCGGGCCCCAGGATGTATTTGCCATGAGACAAAACGGCCTGAATGCGCGCGTCGATATTTTCCTTGAGACGCGCTTGCTGTGTCGCCAGGTCGATAAATTGCATCAACGTTCCCCGCCAGATTGGGTATTAAAGAATGTCAGCAATGCCGGTTCGCCCGAGATGTAATCGAACACTGTTTTTCCGTAACGGTCACATCTTTCGATATCTGCACCGCTCTCGATCAATGCTTCAAGTATTGACGTATCGGGATCAGTCTCTCCCATCAGCGGAGTTTTGGCGTACATCAACGGAGTTGTTCCGTTCGCTCCGCAAGAATTTGGATTGGCACCGGCCCGCAACAAACTGAGGGCGGCCTCTTTTTGGTTTGCATGAAGGGCGACAATCAAGGGTGTCCAACCTTGGGGTGTTCGTTTTTCGATGTTTTCTGGAAAGCGGCTCAACTCGGATACGATGACCGGCGCGTTTCCTGCCTTACAAGCAGCAAACAGTTTTGACGTGCTTTGCAGGTACACCCGTCCTGTCAGCCAATCGGAAAAGTGTGAGAGGCACTCGAGTTTCTCTGCCGGATCCATCGGCTCGTTCTTGGTGGGACGGTCAATTTGTTCCGGGGTCAGCGTCCCCGCCGAGTACTTTTCCCAAAACGCGCGCAAAGCGGTAATCTGAACCTGGTAGATCGCCTCGGAAATGCTTTCTGGCGTGTCGGCACCCCCATAGGTCACAGGATGGAAAGCAAGGAACTCTCCGGCATCGACGCGCGCGTCGATGAAATGGGTCGTAACGCCTGCGTCCACATTGTTTTTTATGGTGTAGAAAAAGGCATCCAACCCAGAAGTCTCTGGGATTTTTCCGGGATGGAAGTTCACGATGCCGTCCGAGAAAGCCTCGATCAATTGCCGGCGTAAGATGCGGGCACCGGCGACGATGCCCAATTTACATTTCTCGGTCTGTAGAATGGGAACGATCTTCTCGACCTCAGCATGAGCCATTTGAACATACTTATATCCCAGATTTTCGCAGAGCACTTTTGTCTCAAGCGCCGGGGCCACATGCAGTGTTTTAGGCCAATACGACTGTCTGTCTATCTCGGGCAAAACCAGTTTGGGCGCCGCAATAACCACCGCATTTCTTACACCCAGGCTGGCGAGCTCTTTCAGAAAGTCAGCCGTTTTTCGGTGCGGAAAGTCATATGCGAAAACGGCGATCATGCGCCCATAATACCTTTCAGCATCGGGTGTTGTTCGCCTTTGCCTAGCTCTAGAGGCGCCGTGCGTATGTGGCTGACCACCTCGATCGAAGGGCGCGCGTCTTCCAGGCCAAAGCCAGTGCCGTTCAACACGTTCTGATAGCTGGCCGTGTGCAGATCAGTGAAACCTCCAGAAAACTCGATCTCGTCTCCGTCCACTGTGATCGAGCGATAGGTGGTCTGGCCTTCGGGCGTCTGCGGGGGCAGGTGGTGGCGATTGATGGACAACACCCAGCGCACGCGCGCCTGTTCGAACTCAAGATACCCGGCCGAGCTGTCAGCGGCGCGGTGATGCACGATATTGGTTTTGATCGGGCCGAATACAAAGCTAAGCATGTCATAGAAATGCACGCCGATATTGCTGGCGATACCACCGGACTTATGCTGCAAGCCTTTCCATGACGCATGGTACCATGCGCCCCGAGATGTAAAGTAACTCAGATCCACGTCGTACACACGGTCCTTGGGTTGCGACCTGATCTTGTCGCGCAGCGCGATGATGGCGGGGTGCAAACGCAATTGCAGGATGGTGTTGATCTTGCGCCCGGTCTCCTGCTCAAGCCGCGCCAGGTCATCCAGCTCGGACGGATCCAGAACGGTAGGCTTTTCACAGATCGCATCCGCGCCAGAGCGCAATGTGAAGGCCATATGCGACTTGTGCAGGTAGTTGGGCGAGCAGATACCCACATAGTCGATGTTCTTCTGATCCTGCACGAATGAGTCGAATTGCTCGAATTCGGTAAAGAACGCGGCATCCGGAAAATGGCTGTCCATGATGCCGACACTGTCGTTAATGTCGAATGCTGCAACCAGATCACCACCGGTCTCTTTGATGGCCTTCAGGTGGCGAGGGGCAATGTATCCAGCGGCGCCAATCAGTGCATAGTTCGTCATCTATCGTCCTCAGGCGCTGTAGATATGGTCGCCGCCACTGCGGAATTTGCCGCGCGTGTCGATCAGCAGTTTTGCGTTGTTGCGGATCATCTCATAGTCAAAACTGGTGTGATCCGTCAGAAGAAGGACGACGTCATAAGACGCCACCGTTTCAGGCGTCAGGTCGACCGAGCTGAGATCAAAGTCATGTTCTCGCATTTCCGGGAAAACTGGCACATTGGGGTCGCTGTAATCCAGAACCGCCCCCCAGTCGCGCAGCTGTTCCATCACAAAGACCGACGGGCTTTCCCGCATATCGTCCACATCACGCTTGTAGGCAATGCCCAGCGCCAGAACCTTTGCCCCGTTCAGAGATTTCCCGGCTTCATTCAGGGCGCGCACGGTCTTGTCCACCACATAACGCGGCATCGCGGCATTGATTTCACCTGCAAGCTCGATAAAGCGCGTGTGCAGCCCGTATTCCCGAGCCTTCCAGGTCAAATAGAAGGGGTCAATTGGGATACAATGCCCGCCGATCCCCGGACCGGGATAGTAGGGTGTGAAGCCAAAGGGTTTGGTCGCGGCGGCGTCAATCACTTCGAAAATGTCCAGGCCCATGGCGTCAGATACGATCTTCATTTCGTTGACAAGCCCGATATTGATCGATCGATGAATGTTCTCAAGCAACTTGACCATCTCAGCCGCCTCGGTCGAGCTGACTGGTACTACGTGATCGATGAATGCCCCGTATAACGAAAGACCAGCTTCCAGGCAGGCTGGTGTGTGACCGCCGACGATTTTGGGAATGGTCTTGGTGTTGAACTTTGCATTTCCGGGGTCTTCGCGTTCAGGCGAATAGACCAGGTAGAAATCCTGACCCACAGTGAATCCTGCCTGTTCAAGGTAAGGCAACAGCACTTCCTTGGTGGTGCCGGGCCATGTCGTGCTTTCAAGGCTCAGCAACTGATCGGCCCGCAAATGGGGGGCCAGTGAGTCCATAGTGGCCGTCACAAAACTCAGATCGGGTTCGCGGGTCTTGTCCAGCGGAGTGGGCACGCAGATGATCAAGGCATCGCAGTCCTTCGCGCGTGCGAAATCCGTCGTGGCTTCAAAGCCAGCTGCCAGCATCTTGCCAATCTCATCATTGCCAATGTGCTTGATGGGTGACTGCCCGGAATTGAGCTGGTCCGCGCGCGCCTGAACCACATCAAACCCAACAACGGTCTTGCCCATTTCAGAGATGCGCAGAGCCAGCGGGATGCCGACATAGCCAAGGCCGATGATGCCTACGGAGTTACAGGTGTAGCTATTCGATGATGTCATTTTCTTCTTTTTTTAGTCCTTGCAAGGTGCAGCGTTCTATCCGACCTCGTAGGCATGGGCGTCCGTTTGCAGGATTTCTTTGTAAAGGTCTGTAAGCTTTTTTGCCTGAGCATTCCAACTGTAAGAAGCTTCCAGCTTTTCTTCGATGCCTTGAATGCCCTGATACTGTTGCGGATTGCGCAACACATCTTGAATTGCTGCTGCGATACTTTTGGGGTCTGCCTGATCCATACTCCGACCAATTCCTAGCGACTCCACAAATCTCCGCATTTCAGTCAGGTTTGAAACTGCCAGCGGAACCCGGGCAAATGCTGCTTCAAACAGCTTGTTGGGCATCGCGAATTCATGGTTAAGCGCACCAGCCTGGAATGGAATAACTGAAACAGTTGCTGTTGAGATCGTTGTAACCACGTCTCTCGCATCAACCGGATCATGCATGTGAATACGATCCAAAACGTTAAGTTCCTGCGCCAATTCCAATAGCTGTGCGTCGTTACGTTCGTGGCGGGCCCCTAATATGGCTAAGTGAACATCCGGAAGATAGGTAAGTGCTTGCAGCACCTTGTTAACTCCGCGATGTTCTCGTTGAATTCCCCCTGTAAAGATGACTAGCGGTACTTCGGCTGACAGCCCCGACATACTGCGGATGTCCTCAACCTTGCGTGTTTCACTTCTTTTCATTTCCAACTCGGGCGCATTCATGATGATGATTGGAGTGCGGCGTTTGTAGCGCTCCGAATAGGCTTCTCCAATGGCGTCCGACACTGTTATCAGCGCATCGACATACTCCAGGCACGCACGCTCTAGCAAATCCACCATTTTCTTTGTCTCTTCGCTGGAAATCGTAGCGCGTTCAATTTCCAGCTCGTGGGCATCGTAAATGAGGCAGCAGCCATGCTTTTTGGCCAATAGAACACCCGCGGGCAGGGTATAGATGTCATGGGCATGAACGATATCTGGTTCGCCCATGGGCTCCTCGCGCAGCAAGTTGGCGGCAAAAACCAAGCTTTTTCCTTGATATAACTCGCGAAAACACTCTTGTACTGCCCTTGATAACTTGCGCAGCTGGCGTATTGATGGCGCATCGCCACCGGCCATAGACAAAGCGGAACTGACAGCATCAATTTGATCGGCCGTCAGTTTTTTCAGGGCTTTCTTGTGTCGAATTCTACGTCGAAGCCGCTTTAGGCCGGAATGTTCCTCATAGTATCGTTTTTCGTAAACCGATACCTGCTCACTCAAAGGGCCGGTGATATCTTCCCATTGGGCTATTGCGTTTTCCAGGGATCGCAACTGCTCAACTTGGTCAACAAGCTGATTGAAGTTATCGAGAAGCGGTTGAGAGGATGGTTTCAAAAACTCGAACACGGACAAGTCAGGGCTGCTCAATTTAGTATAATCCGGCCAGTCAAATCGATGAATTTTGAAGCCATCGATTTCCTGTGACTTGGGCTGCCCCTCTGGAAAATGCGAGAAAACCGTTAAGTCGTGCCCTGCGGCTGCAAGGACACGTGCCTGTTTCAGAACACGGGGATCTTCCAGTACCTCATGATAGTTCAACGACCAAACTGTCGCCATGCTCAAGCTCCTATGGGCCCCAATATTGTGGCCGGTTCTGTCATTTTAGGCGCCTGGGTTATACATGACCAATTTTTATGGTCCATATCGTATTTCAATGAGAGACGTTGGATTTTCTGGACCGCTTCCTGAATGCAATACCAATCAAGAAGCCTTATGTGATTCAGCCCGCTATGCGAATTGCAAGCCCGAAGAGATTGTTTTGTGAAACGGCGGGGAACCGCCAGTACCAAAAGCCAGGATCTCCCGACCGATGCCTTGCCGTTTGACCGAGTTCATGAGCAATCTAAAGAGGTAGCGCTTTGCGCAGGGGGAATCACGATCTCATGACAGCCCGATCCGATACGACGGCGGTTTTCCTGACGGGTAGCCTGATGGGGCATGTGGTCAGGATGTCGCTTACGACCAGTGTCGGGCTGATGGCGATCTTTGCGGTCGATTTTGTCGACATGATTTTTATCTCGATGCTGGGCAACGACGCATTGGCTGCGGCCGTCGGGTATGCGGGGACGTTGTTGTTTTTCACAAACGCCATCAATATCGGGCTGTCGATTGCTGCCGGAGCGCTGGTGGCGCGGGCGTTAGGGGCTGGAGAGCGCGAACGGGCTCGCAGTTTTGGCTCAAGCGTGGCTGTCATGGGGATCCTTGCAGGTCTTCTGGTTTCGGCACTGGTGCTTGCAAATGTCGGCTTTTTCCTCTCGCTTTTAGGGGCCAAGGGCGAGGTTTTGCGCCTGGCTACGCGGTATGTCTCGATCATTTTGCCGACGATGTGCGTGATGTCCTTTGCCATGACCGCCATGGCGGTTTTGCGGGCGCATGGGGATGCGCGCCGGTCGATGCTGGCGACGATCTATGGCGGTGTGGTGAACGCGGTTCTGGACCCGATCCTGATTTTCGGAGTGGGGCTGGGCCTCGACGGGGCGGCCATAGCCTCGGTCCTTGCGCGTCTTACCATGTTGGTTGCAGCGCTGCTGCCAGCCTTGCGTGTCCATCAGGGGTTTTCCCGTCCAACGCCTACTCAGGTCGCTCAGGATTTTGGCGCTGTGCGCAAGATTGCCGGACCGGCCGTTCTGACCAATGTTGCCACCCCAATCGGGAATGCCATCGTCGTCCGAGAAATCGCCGACTACGGCACCGATGCGGTGGCAGGTATGGCGGTGATCGGGCGATTGATGCCGGTTGCCTTTTCGGTGATCTTTGCGCTCTCTGGCGCTATCGGACCGATCATAGGCCAAAACTATGGGGCCGGGCAGTATGACAGGGTCAGATCCGCCTTTCTGGCCGGAGTAAAATTCACCGCAACCTACGTCGTGCTCATGGCGGCGGTTCTGTTCCTGCTCAGAGCTCCGATCGCGGACCTGTTCGATGCGCAAGGCGAAACCCGTGCGCTGATCTATCTGTTCTGCGGCCCTCTTGCGCTGGCATCCTTCTTCAACGGCGTGATTTTTGTAACCAATGCCAGCTTCAACAACCTGGGCCACCCGATCTATTCCACATGGATCAACTGGGGGCGTCACTCGGTCGGGACCTGGGTCTTTGTGCTTATCGGTTCACATCTTGCCGGTGCACAGGGCGTCCTGTTGGGGCAGGCATTTGGCGGGATTATTTTTGCCGCTATTGGTTGGGTGCTGGTTGGACGCGTGATCTCCAACCTGTCGCGGCCCGTAGATGTTGCGCCTTTTGCCGAACAAAACCGCATCCATTCGCTGTTTGGTCGCCGAGGCTGGTGAGCCTTTGGTCAGATCTGGCGCAGTTGCAACAATCCCAAAGCTCAAGTCTCAGTCTGGTTGTCTTCCGATTGGAATATATCATAATAGGCGCAAGAACTATAAATGACCCACCAAGTTGAAGGAAATTATTAGCCCTTCAGCAGCAGATCAGGCACACTTAAATGGTTAAATCTTTGAAGAATACCTGTCTTTCGACCCTGGCCGCACTGCTTGCGTTGCCAATGGGACTTTCAGGTGCAACCTCGGCCTCAGCGCAGACAGTTTCGAGTACGTCCGATTTTGCCGGCGCGTATGTCGGTTTGGAGTTGGGTGCTGCCCGCGCCGATGGCACGGCAGACTATCCGGTGCTTTCCGGCGGTACGGTGGACGGACCCTATGATCCGGACAATGGTCGGGGCTATGGCATACTTGCTGGATACAACCTCCAGAATGGCAACATCGTTTATGGTGCCGAGTTAAGGTACACCAACATAATCGATGTGTCCGAGCGCAGCGCATCCGAATCCGAAATCCGGGAAGTGCTGGATGTGGCGGACATTCGCGGTCGCGTTGGATACGCACGGGGTGACGTACTGATTTATGGGTCGTTGGGCTGGTCCTGGTCCAGGTTCAGGGTACATCCCAGCCGCTTCTTTGAAGGGCGGGAAAGCCAAACGACTTTGGATGGTTTCAATGTTGGTGTTGGGGTTGAGTACAACTTTTCAGACAACTGGTTTGTCGGCGGAGATTTCACCTATCGTGACCTGAGCGGACGATTTGATGAAGCCAGCAGAGATACAGATGTCGATCTGAGCACAATCTCGGCTCGCGTGGCCTATCGGTTTTAGAACAAAGCCTGCCATCGTCGCCCAAAGCGTATAGTCTTTGGGGAAAGGATGAAAAACATCCTTACTGCCTAAAGTCGTTGTCAGTTTTGCAGGCTTGCGATTGTTCGAGGAAGTCAGATGCCCATTTATCCGACATACCGTGCCGCATTTGTTCATATTCCCAAGAACGGTGGTTCAACCGTCACCGCCGCGATGAGGCGCAAGAACCTGTTGGGGCGGCGCCTTGAACAAGGGGAACTGCTGTCCAGTGGCAATGAAACCATATCGGATATTCTCGATCACCTGGGGGACGAGGCCGACGGGTATTACAAGTTCAGCTTCGTGCGAAACCCATGGGATCGCTTCGTGTCGGCCTATCACTATGTTTGCCAAAGACGGCCAGAGCTGGCGCTGGTGAATTGCCATTCCTCATTCGCTGAATTTGTCGATGCGTTTGCCGACGACCCCATGCCTTTTTTGAAGATAAGGTATTTTCGCCCGCAATGGACCTATCTTACGGACGACGAGGGCGAGGTAGCCTTGGACAAGGTTGGGCGATTTGAACATTTCGATGAGGACCTGCATGAAATTCTGGGCAAGATCGGGATGCGTCGTTCATTTATCCGGCATCGCAAGCGCACGGTGCGCGCGGATTATCGCGACTACTATGATGCACATCGTCAGGACGTGATCGAACGTGTCTACGACGAGGATATCGAACTTTTTGGCTACAGTTTTGAAGACGGGTGCATTAGATAGCCTTCTGGTGGCGCACAGTTGATGGTCTGACCCTGACGGTAAGGACATCTTCGGCCGCTCTTGTACCTCTACCAACTGCCGGATTCCGTACATATGATTGATCTGAGCGCGAAACCCGTTCTTCGAGAAAGCCAAAACTACAAGATTTACGATCACCCCGAGATGGACGGTGCGCTTTTGAAAGTGCGCACGGACAAGCCAAAAAACCGCAAGTTCCGGCGGTATTCCGAAAAGCGGTACGGAAACCTGCGCCAGTGGAACCGTGAGGCCAATGAATATCTGGCCGCGCTGAGCAGGGGCTGCCCGGAACTTGATCGGTTGGCCGGGTTTTATGGATATGCCCGCACCTCGGAAGGGCCCGCCATTGCCGTTGAAAAGATGACCGGACCGGATGGGGACCTGGCCCAGACATTCTCTGACGAGATGAAGCAATATCGGGAAGGCGACCCAAAACGGTTGGAATTGCTGGAAGAGATTGACGAATTGATGACGGACCTCGAACGCGGACGTATCGTGGTTGGGGATATCAGCCGTCAAAATGTGGTGCGGGCGCAGGAACGCGGCGGCAGGCTTGTTGTGATTGACGGGGTGGGGGAAAGAACTCTGATACCGCTAACCTTGTTCAGCGACCGGGCTTTTCGCGTTTCGATCGAACGACGCAGAAAGTTTCTGCGTGGCAAGGGGCGATAGCTCGGTTTCACAACGATCTTTTGGGACATTTCTATTCGCCACACGCGCGCTCTGAATGTGTGTGTGACAATGTTTTAACGTGTGTGAACCCTAGTTGATCCGCGCGCAAGCAGGTTTGTTTTAAAAACACTTGCAACCGGTTGCAAAAATGATCATGCTGCCGTCGAAATTCGTTTGGAGGGCGCGATGCTGAATGTTGGACTGCTTGGCGCGGGCAGGATCGGAAATGTCCACGCGCGGGCCATCGCTGCGCATGCTGGCAGTCGGCTTGTTTCGGTCTCGGATGCCTTTGAACAGAATGCACGGGCTATTGCCGACCGCTATGGAGCGGACGTACGGACATCTGAAGAGATCCTTTCGGACCCGGCGGTCGACGCTGTCCTGATTGCAACTCCGACGGACACTCACTCTGACCTGATCGAACGGGCCGTCGCGCAAGGCAAAGCGGTGCTGTGCGAAAAACCTGTCGATCTTGATCTGGACCGGGCACTTGCCTGCCAACAGGCCGTCGAACGCAGCCAACAACCGGTGATGGTTGGATTCAATCGCCGGTTTGACCCCAGTTTCTCGACCCTAAAAGCCGCAGTAGACGCCGGAGAGATCGGCACGCCCGAGCTGTTGTCGATCACATCTTTCGATCCCGCTCCGCCACCTGTCGCGTATATCAAGGTCTCTGGTGGACTTTTTCGCGACATGATGATCCACGATTTTGATATGGCCAACTTTCTGATGGGTGAGTTGCCGGTTACGATTTCGGCGGTTGGAACCTCGAATGTGGACCCGGCGATTGCCGAGGCAGGGGATGCCGACACCGCTGTGGCGACGATGACCTACAGCGATGGCAAACTGGCTGTCATCAAGAATTCGCGCAGGGCGGCTTACGGATATGACCAGCGGCTTGAATTGCTTGGGTCCAAGGGCTTGTTGCAGGCGCAGAATGTGCTGGAAAATACGGTTGTCAAATCCACCGCCGACGGGGTGGTCGGTGCAAAACCCACCTACTTCTTTCTTGAGCGCTACATGCCCGCTTACGAAGCAGAATGGAGCGCATTTGTTGACGCGATAGCTCAGACTAGGGCGATGCCTGTTACGCTGCAGGACGGGGTTGCGGCCCTTGCGATGGCCGAGGCGGCAACGCAGTCGGCGCGATCTGGCAGGCCTGTGCAATTGGCTGAAATATTGAAACCGGTTGCAAAATGAGTCAAAATTCGGAAACTGTCCATAGCCCGAAGAAGAAGAGGGCATGAAAAGATTCGGCCGGACCGAATGAAATTTGGGGCCACGCCCCGGGAGATACGACAAACCGTTCAATTGGGAGGAATGGAAATGAAGAAGTTTGTAAAAGGCGTCTTGCTGGCCAGCGCGGTCACCGTCGCCGGTGCAACCGGAGCCTTCGCGGAGGGTGAGAAATACATCCTTGTCAGCCACGCCCCTGACAGCGACAGCTGGTGGAACACGATCAAGAACGGCATTGCCCTGGCCGGCGACCAGATGGGTGTCGAGGTGGAATACCGCAACCCACCCACAGGCGACCTTGCGGATATGGCCCGCATCATCGATCAGGCGGCTGCGTCAGGTCCCAACGGCATCATCACTACGCTGGCGGATCCCGATATTCTGGAAGGGCCCATCAAAGCGGCGGTGGACTCGGGTATCGATGTCATCATCATGAACACCGGCACGCCTGAAAAAGCGCGCGAAGTAGGTGCTCTGATGTATGTTGGTCAGCCCGAATATGACGCTGGATACGCGGCAGGTCTGCGGGCCAAGGGCGACGGTATCGGGTCGTTCCTGTGCGTGAACCACTATATCGTGCAGCCCTCCAGCCAGGAGCGCTGCCAGGGCTTTGCCGACGGTCTGGGCATCGAACTTGGTGAGCAGATGATTGATGCAGGGCAGGACCCGGCAGAAATCAAGAACCGCGTTCTGGCTTATCTTTCCGCAAATCCCGAAACGGATGCCGTGTTGACGCTCGGCCCGACCTCTGCGGATCCGACCATTCTGGCGCTGCAGGAAAATGGAATGGCTGGTGACATCTACTTCGGCACCTTCGACCTGGGCGGCGAGATCGTCAAAGGCATCAAGGACGGAACCATCCAGTGGGGTATCGACCAGCAGCCGTTCCTGCAGGCCTACCTGCCGGTTGTCGTGATGACCAACTACCACCGCTATGGCGTTCTGCCGGGTAACAACATCAACTCGGGCCCTGGTTTCGTGACCGCGGACGGATTGGAAAAAATCGAAGAGTTCGCGGGCGAATACCGCTGATCTTCACTCGGGTGTGGGCGCCGGAGGAGGGCGCCCACACACAGTTTCTCTGACATAACCCGCTGGGGGGACGAATATGGCTGAGTCAGCTCAGGCCGCAGCAAGCGGCGACGAACGAATCAAAGAAATATCTCCACTGCGCAAAGCTTTGATCCGCCCGGAACTGGGCGGGATGGTCGGCACCGTCGCGGTCTTTACCTTCTTTTTGCTGTTCGCCTTCGACAGCGGCATGTTCAACAGCCAGGGCGTGATGAACTGGTCGATTGTCTCGGCTCAGTTCATGATCATTGCCGTTGGTGCGTGTCTGTTGATGATCGCGGGTGAGTTTGACCTGTCTGTCGGCTCGATGATCGGGTTTGCTGGAATGATGATCGCGATATTCTCGGTCACGCTGACATGGCCGGTTTGGATGGCCATCATCGTGACCTTTGTTCTTTGCGTCGCGATTGGGGCGCTGAACGGTTATATCGTCGTGCGAACGGGATTGCCCAGCTTTATCGTGACGCTTGCATTCCTGTTTATCCTGCGCGGCTTTACCATTTACTTGCCTCAGACGATCGAACGTAAGACCATCATCGGCGGCATCAAAGACGTGGCCGAGGGCGACTGGCTGGCCTCGATCTTTGGCGGCAAGGTGTTTCAGGGTCTGTTCACCTGGATGGGGGATGCGGGTCTGATCGCAACGTTCGAACGGGGGTCCCGCGCCGGTGAGCCGGTGGTGGATGGTATTCCCATGCTGATCATCTGGGCCATCGGCATCATCATCTTTGGCCATGTACTGCTGACCAAAACCAAATTCGGCAACTGGATTTACGCATCCGGCGGCGACGCCGAGGCGGCCCGGAACTCGGGCGTGCCGGTGAACCGCGTCAAGATCCTGATGTTCATGTTCACTGCGTTCTGCGCCACCGTTTTTGCCACCTGTCAGGTGATGGAGTTCGGGTCGGCCGGGGCGGATCGGGGTCTGTTGAAAGAATTCGAGGCGATCATCGCCGTGGTCATCGGCGGGGCCTTGCTGACTGGCGGATACGGATCGGTCCTTGGGGCGGCGCTCGGCGCGCTGATCTTTGGTGTCGTGCAGCAGGGGCTGTTCTTTGCGGGCGTCGAAAGCTCTCTCTTCCGGGTGTTCTTGGGAGTTATCCTGTTGGGCGCGGTGATCCTGAACACCTACATTCGTCGCATCATCACAGGAGAACGCTGAGATGACCGAAGATACCAAATTCCACCATGGCCACTCCGGTGAGAAAGAGCCGATCATCCGGATGGTCGACATCCAGAAACACTTTGGTTCAGTGATTGCGCTGGCCGGTGTCAGCTTTGATCTGCGCCCCGGTGAATGCCACTGTTTGCTGGGTGACAACGGCGCTGGGAAGTCGACCTTTATCAAGACAATGTCGGGTGTTCATAAACCCACGGCGGGCGAGATTTTCTTTGAAAACCGCCCCATGCATTTCGAAGACCCGCGCGACGCGATTTCCGCCGGAATTGCGACCGTCCACCAGCATCTTGCGATGATCCCGCTGATGAGCGTCAGCCGCAACTTCTTCATGGGCAATGAGCCGACCAAGAAGGTCGCGGGCATCAACTTCTTTGACAAAAAGCTGGCCGATGAAATCACCATGGAAGAGATGCGTAAGATGGGCATCAACCTGCGTGGACCAGATCAGGCGGTTGGCACCTTGTCAGGCGGCGAACGTCAGACTGTGGCCATTGCCCGCGCGGTGCATTTCGGGGCCAAGATCCTGATCCTAGACGAGCCGACCTCGGCCCTTGGGGTGCGGCAGACCTCGAACGTGTTGGCGACCATCGACAAGGTGCGCAGCCAGGGTGTGGGCGTCGTGTTCATCAGCCACAACGTCCGCCATGCGCTGGCGGTTGGCGACAGATTCACGGTGCTGAACCGGGGTCAGACGCTGGGTACGGCGAAACGGGGTGAAATCTCGCCGGAAGAGTTGCAAGACCTGATGGCAGGCGGGCAGGAATTGGCCCAGCTTGAGGGCTCGCTGGGCGGCACCGTCTGACACGCAGACGTCACGTTTTTTGGCACAACTGAAGTTCAACGGATCGCCCGTCGGGGCCATGTGTTGAAAGGAAACACGTATGAGCAAGACAATCCGACTGACCGCAGCGCAGGCTCTGGTGCGCTATCTTGGTGCGCAGATGAACGAGGACGGGGATCCGTTCATCGCAGGGGTCTGGGCAATTTTTGGCCACGGAAATGTGGCTGGCATGGGTGAGGCTTTGCACGCCGTACGCGACACGTTGCCCACCTATCGCGGTCACAACGAACAGACCATGGCGCATTGTGCGATTGCCTATGGCAAACAGCTGGGCCGCAGACGCGCGATGGCTGTGACCTCTTCCATTGGCCCGGGGGCAACAAATATGGTTACCGCAGCGGCCTTGGCCCATGCCAACCGGCTGCCGGTGCTGTTCATCCCCGGGGACGTGTTTGCCACGCGCGGCCCTGACCCGGTGCTGCAGCAGATCGAGGATTTCACCGATGGCACCGTCAGCGCCAATGACTGCTTCCGCCCGGTCAGCCGGTATTTCGACCGCCTGACCCGGCCCGAGCAGTTGCTGACGGCGTTGCCGCGCGCCTTCCGGACGATGACGGACCCCGCCGATTGCGGGCCGGTCACGCTGGCCTTTTGTCAGGACGTTCAGGCCATGGCTTATGACTATCCCGAGAGCTTTTTTGAGCCGCGCGTCTGGTATCAGCGCCGGATCCGCCCGGACGAGGGCGAGCTGTCGCGCGCCGTGGCGGCGATCAAGGCAGCCAGACGCCCGGTCATCGTGGCCGGGGGCGGCGTGCACTATTCTGGCGCGGCTGCGGCATTGCAGGCCTTTGCCGATACGCACAATATCCCCGTCACCGAGACGCAGGCCGGTAAGTCGGCTTTGGCCTGGGATCACCCGCTCAACCTTGGCCCGGTTGGTGTGACAGGCGGTGAACCCGCCAACGACACCTGCGCGCAAGCGGATCTGGTGCTGGGCGTCGGCACGCGGTTTCAGGACTTTACCACCGGGTCGTGGGGCTTGTTCTCGAACCCCGAGCGCGAGTTGGTTTGCCTGAACACATCCGCTTATGATGCTGAAAAACATGGGGCAATGCCGCTGCAGTCCGACGCGCGGGTTGGTTTGGGCGAACTCACAGATGCGCTGGCGGGATACCGCGCGCAAGACGTTGATACGGCGTTGAAATCGGATTGGTTCGCAAAGGTTGACGCATTGACTGATGCACCGGGTGACGTGAATGCTCTGCCGACCGATATGCAAGTGGTGGGGGCCGTGCAGCGTGCGGCAAATGAAAACACTGTGGCCATGTGCGCCGCAGGGACGATGCCCGGTGAGCTGCACAAGCTTTGGAAGGCTCCACGGCCCGGCGCATATCACATGGAGTACGGCTTTAGCTGTATGGGGTATGAGATCGCCGGTGCCATGGGCATCAAAATGGCTGACCCGGATCGTGACGTGATCTGTTTCACCGGTGACGGCACGTACATGATGGCGAACTCGGAAATGGCGACGGCGGCGATGATGGGCATCTCGTTCACCGTTGTCGTTACGGACAATCGCGGGTTTGGCTGCATCAATCGCCTGCAGATGGGTACTGGTGGCGCCGAATTTAACAACCTGCTGGATCACGCGGTGCACGAAAACCCCTCGGCTATCGACTTTGCAGCGCATGCCGCGGCGATGGGGGCGACATCTGTCAAGGTCAGTTCGATCGCGGAGCTGGAAGAGGCGCTTGCCAAACGCGCCGAGGTCAAAGGGCCGTATGTGGTTGTAATCGACACCGATCCGTACCCCTCGACCGAATATGGCGGCACTTGGTGGGAGGTCGCTGTACCCGAGGTCAGCATCCGCCCCGAAGTCAACGAAAAACGCGCGGCCTATGAAGTTGCGATCAAGGAAAGAAATACGAAATGAGCGTGAAAATCGGAATTTCTCCGATCGCGTGGCAGAACGATGATCTGCCGGATTTGACCGCCGCATATACGATGGAGCAAGCCCTGCAAGAGGCGCGCGAGATCGGCTATACCGGTGTTGAACGTGGCCAGCGGATGCCCTCTGATACGGATGGGCTGCGTGCCTATCTTGAGAGCAACGATATCGCCCTGTGTGGCGGCTGGTGTTCAGGCGCGTCCTTGGTCAACGATTACGCCGCCGAGCGTGAGGCTGTTCGCGAACAGGTCGAGCAATTCGTGGCGCTGAACAGCCCCTGCATCGTCTATGCCGAGTGTTCGAACACCGTTCAGGGCCAGATCGGCACACCGGTCAACGACCGGCCCAGGCTGAGCCGGGATGAAATTTTGGCCTATGCCAAAAAGATCTCGGAACTGGCGAAATGGATGGCCGATCAGGGGATGCCGATGGCTTATCACCATCACATGGGCACGATCATCGAAAGCGAAGATGATGTGAACTGGTTGATGGAAGGGTCTGGCCCCGAAGTGAAATTGTGCTTTGACACCGGTCATTTGCTGTTTGGCGGGGGCGATGTGATGGCGACGCTGAACCGCTGGGGGGATCGCGTGCATCATGTGCATTTCAAGGATATCCGCCCGGATGTTGTGAAGGACACCAAAGACAACAATTGCAGCTTTCTGGATGCCGTGATCGCAGGCGCGTTCACCGTACCCGGCGATGGCTGCATCGACTTTCAGGCTGTGGCCAACGCCTTGGCCGCGATGGATTACGACGGTTGGATCGTGGTCGAGGCCGAGCAGGATCCGGCCAAGGCGCCACCCTATGAATATTCCAAGATGGGGTACGATCACATCATCAAGGTTTGTGGACAGGCGGGGTTGAAGATTTCAGCGTAACACACCGCCCCTATGGGGCAACACCAAGGCCATGAGAAAGGAGAATATCATGGTACATCAAGAACTTGGATATGTCGGCTATTTTGACCGAGAATCCTGTGATCTGGATGAATTCAAGGTGTTGACCTCGCAAAACCTGACTGCTGATGCGGTGCCTCATGCGGTGTCTGTAGACAAGAGCATTCCGATCTATGACATGGGCGCGCTGCGCCCGGTGCTGAACGATCCCGACCAGCGCAAAGCCGTATTGTCGGAATGGGGTTGGGTTTTGGGCAAATCAGCGGGTGTGATCGTGCTGAAAGGGGCCTATGCCGACACATCGGTGATCGACCGCGCATCTGAGGTTTTCCGCCAGATCATCGACGAAGAACGTATCGGCGCAAGTGGCGAAGGGGATCACTTTGCCGCCTCGGGCGCGAATGACCGGATCTGGAACGTCTTGCAAAAGCACTGCCTGCGCGACCCTGAAGGGTATGCACAATACGTGGGCAATGAGGCGCTTGCCGCAGTGTCCGAGGCGTGGTTGGGGCCGAACTATCAGATGACGGCGCAGGTCAATCAGGTGCGTCCGGGCGGAAAAGCCCAGCAAGCGCATCGCGACTATCATCTGGGGTTCCAGACGGAAGACAGGGCTGCCCGTTACCCGGTGCATGCCCATCACCTGACCGCCGCTTTGACGTTGCAGGGGGCGGTTGCGCATTGCGACACGCCGGTCGAAAGCGGACCAACCAAATTGTTGCCGTTTTCACAGCTCTATGCACCGGGGTATCTGGCCTTCCACGATCCGGCCCATCGCGAACATTTTGAGCAGAGTTATGTTCAACTGCCGCTTTGCAAAGGGGATGCTGTTTTCTTCAACCCTGCGCTGTTTCACGCAGCCGGTGAGAACAGCAGCGACATATTCAGGCTGGCCAACCTGTTTCAGGTGTCCTCCGCCTTTGGGCGCGCGATGGAGGTATTGGATCGTGCAGCCATGTCACAAGCTCTGTTCCCCGAGTTGATTACCCTGAAACAACGCGGGGCCCTCAGTAACGCGGAGATAGCCGCGGCCATCGCTGCGACAGCCGAGGGGTATCCCTTTCCAACCAACCTCGACACGGACCCGCCAATCGGTGGGAATGCGCCCGACAGTCAGGCCGACATTCTGCGTCGGGCCGTGGCCGAGGTTTGGAGTGAAACGGATTTGGCGGATGCACTGACCGCTTTGCGCGAAAGACAGGCGGCATAATGTAAATCGGGCAGGTCGCAAGGCCTGCCCAAACCGGAGGATGAAATGGCAGGGCTTCTCAGAAAACCGTTTGGGACACACGGTAAGGTCCACGAAATAACCCCGGCAAATGCCGGATGGCGATATGTGGGATTTGGGCTCTACCACTTGCGCGCGGGCGAACAAGCGGCCGAGGCGACCGGGGATCGCGAGATCATCCTTGTGATGGTTGAAGGCAAAGCCAAAATCAGCGGTGCAGGGCAGGATTGGGGTATTCTGGGCGACCGCATGAACGTGTTCGAGAAAACGCCGCCCCATTGCCTGTATTTGCCGAATGGAACCGAGTGGTCAGCCGTTGCCGAAACGGATTGCGTCATTGCCGTCTGTTCAGCGCCCGGTAAAGGTGGCCACACAGCGCGTCGGATCGGGCCGGATGGGATCACGCTGACCGAACGCGGCAAGGGTGTGAACACGCGCTATATCAACAACATAGCGATGGAAAATGAGGATTTTGCCGACAGTCTTCTGGTGACCGAGGTGTTTACGCCTAATGGTCATTGGTCCTCTTACCCAAGCCATCGCCATGATGAGGATGACTATCCGCGTATCACCTATCTTGAGGAAACTTATTACCACCGTTTGAACCCGGCCAACGGGTTCGGAATCCAGCGCGTATATACCGATGACGGGCAGTTGGATGAGACGATGGCGGTCTCGGACGGGGATGTCGTTCTGGTCCCGCGCGGCCACCATCCTTGTGGCGCGCCTTACGGGTTCGAGATGTATTACTTGAACGTTATGGCAGGGCCGCTGCGCAAATGGCGCTTTGTTCCAGCCCCTGAGGTGGAATGGATCATGGAGCGTGACGCCTAGTCTCCGCGTTGAGGCGGAGCTCCAAACGCGCGGATCACCTGACGCGCGGCAGCCATGACCGGATCCTGAGTGTCTTTCAGAATGCTCACCCGATCGAATCGGTCAGGGTCTCGATTGACCGCGTCACGCAAGGCTGCACCGAAGGCCATGCGCAGTTCGGTGCCGATGTTGAACTTGCAGATGGAAGTGCCTCGGGCCAGCCGCGAACGTTGTTCCACCGGCACGCCCGAGCCGCCGTGGATGACCAATGGCACCCGCGTCAGCGCGTCAATCCGGGCAATGCGGTCTTCGTCCAGACCGCCTTCCTTGTCTTGTTGCAAGTGGACGTTGCCAACCGAGATGGCCATGGCGTCCACGCCCGTTTCCTGCGCAAATCTTGCCGCCTCATCCGGGTCCGTTCCATCTGAGTTTTCGCCGCCCGAATAGCCGACAAACCCGATCTCACCTTCGCAGGAAATCCCCGCCTTATGCGCCAATTCAGCGATTGCCGCAGTTTCATCAATGTTCTGCTGCAACGGCTTTCGAGATCCGTCAAACATCAACGACGTAAAGCCACTGTCCAGCGCGATCTGGCACTCCACGAATGTGTATCCATGGTCCAGATGCGCCACGACGGGGACCGAGGCGCCCTCGGCCAGATGGCGAAACATCTTGCCAAGGATCGGCAGAGGCGTGTGTTCGCGGCAACTGGGGCCAGCCTGTAGGATAACCGGAGCGTTTTCCGCCTCGGCGGCGTCCACATAGGCGCGCATATCCTCCCACCCGAGGGTTACGAGGCCACCAACGGCATAGCCCTTTTCATAGGCAGGGATCAAAACTTGGGACAGTGTGGCAAGGGTCATTTGAACTTAGCAATCATATCCTTGATGCCCGGGATCGTTTCGATCTGATAGGCATGGGTCGGCTGGAAATACTGCACCAGTGAGCGCTGGCTGAGCCCGCCCAGAATGGTGAAATAGTACATTTCATATCCCGGCAGCACGCAACAGGGGTGATAGCCCTTGTCGATGCAGACGGTTGATCCGTCGACGATGTGGTAGGCGTCACCCGGTTCGTTGTCTTCGCGCTGCAGCATTTGCAGGCCCGAACCCCAGTTGGGTTTGAAACGAAAATTGTAGGTCTCGTCATGCCGGGTTTCGTCGGGCAGACGGTTGGTGTCATGCTTGTGACTGGGGAACCCCGACCAGCCGCCCTGACCAACGGTGAACAGCTCGCTCACCAGCAGGCGGCCGACTTTGTCGTGCTGTTTCTGGCCTAGAATGTGCTTGATCTTGCGATGTGTTTTGGTGTCGTCGCTGCCATATTGCACAAGGTCATGTTCGCGCACGTCGAACGGGTCCAGCACCTTGTCGTATTTCGCACCCGCGATGAAGATCTCTGCCTGATCCGAGACACATTCCATCTGAACCTTGGCACCCACCGGAACATAAACGCCTTCTGGCTCACCATCCCAGACGTCTTCGCCACGATTGCCCAGATTGGCGAAACCCACGCCTTCGACATCGACATTCACTGTGCCGGTTGCCGGCGCGATGCAGGTTTCATAGCCGGGCACCTGATATTCGAACGCATCGCCCCGGGACAGTTTGACGATATTGAAATAATTCAGCGGAACGGTCGGGTCGTCCGCGTCAACAATGGGCTTGTTCTGGTTGTCGTAGGGCGCAATGTGCATCGGATGCTCCTATCAGGTCGGGCCGGGATGCGAGGCGAGAAAAGCCTCCAACTCGGGTGTTGTGGGCATGGCCTGGGCGCAACCGGGTTGCGAGACAACGATGGAGGCGCAGGCTGAGCCGCGCATCACGGCGTCTTCCAATGAATGGCCCGCGGCGACCGAGGCCAGAAGACCGGCCATGAAACTGTCGCCCGCTCCGTTGGGTTTGACTGCGGTTACAGGGTAAATCCCGGTGCGGATTTCGTGACCGTCAACAAATGTGGTCGCGCCTTTTTCGCCCATCTTGTAGATCACGATGCGTCCGGGTTTGGACGCAAGTTCATTGGCTTTGGCGAACCCTTTGTCCAGACCGCCCGCCATGAAACCGAACTCTTCATCATTGCCAACGATCAGGTCGCTGGCGTCGCCAGCCCGCGACAGCACGTCCGCGGCCACGTCGGGCGAGGGCCAGCTGTAGGGGCGGTAATCAATGTCGAAGATAACCGGCAACCCTGCGGCCCGAGCGTTTTCCATGGCGCGGAACGTGGCGCTGCGGGAGGGTTCGGCAGCAAAGACTGTACCGGCCGTGATCACTGCAGAAAACGCTGAGAAATCAACCCGATCCATGTCGTCTTCGGTGACCTGGAAATCGACGGCACCATTGCGATAGATGACGTTCTGAAAATTCTCGATGCGGCTTTCATATACGGCCAGAGACATTCTGTATTCGCCGCCGATAACACGGATATTGGACGTATCCACACCATAATCGCGCAGGCGGTTGAGGCAGAACCGGCCCACAGCGTCATCCGAAATAGACGTGATCAGCGCAGCACTGCTGCCCAGTTTGACAAGCCCCGCACAGATATTTGCCGAAGATCCGCCAAGATCGGCCCGGAACGTATCGGCATCCTCGCTTTTGACGCCAATGGGGTCGGCAAACAGGTCCATTCCTGCGCGCCCCAGAACGGCAAAACGGTTGCCTTTGATCCCGTCCATCAAAGCGGTCAAGATGCGTCCTCCGGTAAATTGCGTTGGGCAATCGGTGTTGCCGCTTGCCTTGGATCGATTCACACGATACTGATTTTGCAACCGGTTGCAAACGATATGTGCGGAGTCGTTGCAGATGACTGAAATTGGAATAGGAATTGTAGGCGGCGGCTATATGGGCAAGGCGCATTCCGTCGCCATGTCGGCGGTGGGGGCGGTGTTCAACACCGCGCTTAGACCGCGGCTTGAGGTCATAGGTGCCTCGACCCCGCAAAGTGCTGAACGGTATCGACAAGCCTATGGATTTGCCCGCGCAACCGACGATTGGCGGGTGCTGGTCAATGATCCGGCGGTTGAGGCCATCGTCATCGCCTCACCCCAGTCGACACATCGCGAGATTGCACTGGCCGCCATGGCGCTCGGCAAGCCGGTCATGTGCGAAAAGCCTTTGGGGGCGTCTCTTGAGGACAGCCAGGCAATGGTCGACGCAGCCGAGCAAACGGGCGTCGTCAACATGGTTGGCTTCAACTATATCCGTACCCCCGCCAGTCAGTTCGCCCGTCAACTGATTGCGGACGGAGAGATTGGCGACATCACCTGGTTCCGGGGTGAACATACCGAAGATTTCTATGCCGATCCTCAAGCGCCAGCGTCCTGGCGGACGAGCGGGATGGCAAACGGCACCATCGGGGATCTTGCACCCCATATGGTAAACGGTGCGAAGGCCTTGATTGGCCCGATCGCCCAAGTGATGGCCGATGTCGAAACCGTGCACCGCACCCGCCCGGGCGGAGAGGTAACCAATGACGACCAGGCCCAGATGCTGTGCCGGTTCGAAAACGGAGTTATGGGCCATCTCTATTTCAGCCGCGTCGCTACCGGCCGGAAGATGGGGTATGCCTATGAAATTTCGGGTACAAACGGCGCGATTCACTTTGATCAAGAGGATCAGAACGCAGTCTGGCTCTATCGGAGAGATGGGCCGGAGGCGACGCAGGGTTTTACCAAGATCCTGACCGGCCCGGCGCATCCGGATTATGAGCCTTTCTGTCAGGGTCCGGGCCATGGCACAGGTTATCAGGATCAGATCATTATCGAAGCCAAGGATTTCCTGCAGGCGATCCACACAGGGCAATCAATCTGGCCGACCTTCCGCGACGGTCATATCGTGAACAGGGTTCTGGCAGCGGCGCTGGCCTCGTCAGAACAGCGCTGCTGGACAAATGTCAGCGACTTTTGAGGGTCGCCGGAATTTGCGGATTTGAAAGAGAGACACAGACAATGGCAAAACTGAAATGGGGCATGATCGGGGGCGGTGAGGGCAGTCAGATCGGCCCGGCCCACCGGTTGGGGGCACAGGCGGATGGCATGTTCGACTTTGCTGCCGGCGCACTGGATCATCGCCCGGATGTGGGTCGTGAATTTGCCCAGAAGTTGGGAATTGCACCCGACCGCGCCTATGGCAATTGGCAGGAAATGCTGGAGGGTGAAAGGAACCGTCCCGACCGGGTCGATCTTGTCACCATCGCGACGCCGAACTCGACCCATTTCGAGATCGCCAAAGCGTTTCTTGAGGCCGGGTTCAACGTGCTGTGCGAAAAGCCCATGACCATGAACGTGGAAGAGGGCGAAGAGATTGTGCGCGTGGCCGAGGACTCGGGCCGGATTTGTGCGGTGAACTACTGTTACTCCGCTTATCCGATGGTGCGTCAGGCCCGCGCGATGGTGCGTGCGGGAGACATCGGCAAGGTACGCCTGGTGGTGACCAATTTCAGCCACGGCCACCACGGCGACGCGACAGATGCCGACAATCCGCGTGTGCGGTGGCGCTATGATCCGGAAATGGCAGGCGTATCCGGGCAGTTCGCCGATTGCGGCATTCATGCGCTACACATGGCCAGCTTCATTTGCGATGATGAGGTGCATAGCCTATCCGCTGATCTGGCTTCAACCATCCCCAGTCGTGAATTGGAAGACGACGCGATGGTGAACTTCAGACTTCAAGGCGGCACCGTCGGCAGACTGTGGACCTCATCCGTGGCCATTGGGCGCCAACACGGGTTCGACATTCAGGTTTTTGGCGAAACTGGAGGCCTGCGATGGGCATCGGAACAGCCGAACCAGCTGATCTATACCCCCGTTGGTGGCCGCACCCAGATCATCGAAAAGGGCGAGGGCGGGCTGCATGAAGAAGTCCAGCGCCTGTCGCGTGTTGCTGTTGCGCATCCCGAGGGGTTCCCCCTGGCGGTGGCCAATATCTACCTGGATCTTGCGGATGCCATCGCGGGTGAGGCGCGCGACGGCCTGCCGGGGCCTGCCGATGGTGTGCGGTCCATCGCTGCGGTTTATGCGGCTGTGGAATCGTCCAAGGACGCGGGCGCTTGGAAAGATGCGCGACCGCCGATGTTCCGTTGATCAGGGGCGGGGCCTTAGCGTGCCCCGCTCGACCACGCGGCAGGGGAAGATGCGCGCCTCGGGATAGCGATCCGGTTGCCTCAGCATTTCTTCCACCAGATCCACGGAGGAGGTGATGATTTGCTTGATGGGCTGGTGAATGGTCGTCAGGTCGATGCTTTCCCAACGCGACATTTCCATGTCGTTCAACCCGATGATGCCAACGTCCTGACCCGGTTGTAACCCGTGATCTTTCAGGGCCGACAATGCGCCAATCGAGAGAATATCGTCACCGCAGAAATACGCTTCGGCGGGGGCGCCCTGCAAAAGGCGCAGCATCTCTTCGCGCCCGGCCTCAAAGGAATAAGCCCCGGCAAAACAATGTGAAACGTCCAGATCGGAATGTTTGCCGGTTTCCTCGATAAATCCGCGATAGCGGTCCATGGCAGAGGTCGCATCCTTCGGTCCACCAAGGTAGCCGATCTTGCGGTAGCCGCGTTCAATCAACTCGCGCGCCGCCATCCGGCCGCATTCGATATTGTCGATCCCAACCACATGCACATCCGGTGAAGTTGCGGATCGTCCGAACGTGTGGACCACTGGCACTCCGGCCTCATGAAACGCCATTGCGAAACTTGGGGGCAGGGTGGACGAGGCGACGATGGTCGCATCCACCGAATATTGACGCAGCATTTGCACCGAATGCGCGGGTTCGGTTTCATCGGTTAGGTTCACAATCAGGGGCCTCAGCCCACGCTCCTGCAGGGCGCGGGTGAACTGATCGAAGACCTCAAGGAAAATGGGGTTGTGAAAGTTGTTCGAAATCAACCCGATCAGCTTGGTGCGCCCTGTGGTAAGCGACGACGCCAGCGCATTTGGCCGATAGCCAAGCTCGCGTGCGGCCTTTTCCACCTTGAGGCGCGTCTTGGCCGATACCGAAGCCCCTTCGGTAAAAGCACGCGATACGGCGGAACGGGAGACGCCCGCAAGCGCCGCGACTTCTTTTAATGTTACGCTCAACCTGGGGGCCTCTGCACTCGATCACTTGTATTTCGCGTGGTATTGAGGCGTAAGATTTGCACATGCACAAGATCTTTGCAAACGGTTGCAAAACGTGCCCGGCGGACTGTGACACGGGCGTGTAGGCACCCCAAATTGAGCAATCGCGCGGCGTTCGTTTCAATTTAGTTAACAAAACCCTCAACTTGCTATAAGTTGGTGGTGTTATTGCCCCTAATGTGGTGGGTTTTGTTGTGAGTCAGACAATCTACGAAAAATACGGCGGCTTTAAAACGATCAGTCGCGTCGTCATGACATTCTATGAAATGGCCTTGGATTCAGACGAAATCGGGTTCCATTTCGAAGAGATCGACCTGCCGCGTTTGATAGACCACCAGACCAAGTTTGTTTCCTCGCTTGTCGGTGGTCCAGCATCCTTCAGCGATGATCGGATTGAGGCGGTTCACCGAAACCTGAACATCTCGCATGCCCATTTTGATGAGATGGCGGTGCTGTTTCGCGAAGCACTGGTATCGCACGGCATGGAGGATCATGACATTTCGGTCGCTCTGGAAGCGATCGAGGAGAAACGATCGATCATCGTGTCGCGGACCGCTGCATGAGTATTCTTGACATCAACGAGCATTTGCTGCGTGCAATTGGTGTTGGTGTCGCTGTTGTCCGCGCATCGGATTTGTCCTTTGTGTTCCACAACGGGCCGTTTGGCGAATGGTTCGGAACCCCTGCCGAGGGGCAGACGCTGTTGGATTTGCTGCCCAGTCTGGATCCGAAAGAGTTGGAGGACGTGAAGCAATCGGGCCTGCGGTATTCGGTCGAGCTGCAAATCAAGCCCCGGCGCCGGACTTTGATCTTTGCAACGGCTGTGTCGCTGGCAAACGGGCTGGAAGAACAGGTGCTGGTGGTCGAATGCCAGAACATCACGCGCATTCGTGAGTTGGAAAGCATGATCGACAGCTACTCGACCATGGTGGAGCGCAATACCCGAGAGCTCGAGCGTGAAAAAGAGCGGGTAGAGCGGTTGCTTTTGAACCTCATGCCCCGCGCCGTATACGAAGAGTTTAAAACCTTCGGCGTCGTCACCCCGCAGCTTTATGACACGGTTTCGGTGGTCATGCTGGATTTCGTGGGCTTCACGGATTTTGCCGCCAAAACCGACCCGACCGTGACGCTGAGCGAGCTCAATGACATTTTCACGGCCTTTGATCGCATTGTCGAGCAGTTCGGCTGCGAAAGGATCAAGACCATCGGCGATGCGTATCTGGCGGTGTCCGGAATGCCGGATGAAACGCCAGATCACGCCACGGCCGTGGCCCATTGTGCCGTCCGGTTTCTGCGGTATCTGGAGCGGCGCAACCAAAGTCATCCGCATAAATGGCAGGCCCGGGTGGGCCTGGGGATGGGGCCGGCGGTGGGCTCGGTCGTTGGCATCCAGAAATACGTCTATGATGTCTTCGGGCCGGCAGTGAACATCGCCTCGCGCCTACAAGTCTTTGCAAATCCAATGAATATCGTGGCGCCGGAAGAGATGAAGTTTCACTTGATTGACGAATTCCAGATCACCGATATCGGCCCTGTGGACATCAAGGGCATGGGCAGCATGGATCTGATCAATGTGACCTCGCGCCTGACGACGCCAAAACCCAGCAAAGCCCTTTAGGCTTTCTTATTCGTCCTGATCAACCAGCCCCAGACCGCGCAGATAGATGCCGATGCCGGTTTCCAACAGGTCCTCAGGCGGAAAGGGCGACGTGGCGCCGGTATTGCGCGCATACAATTCCACCACACCGTGGCTCATCGCCCAGATATGAGCGCTGAACATAGAGGCTGGCGGGCGTTTGTCCGGCGGGATGTGCTGTGACAGGTCAGCAGCGGCCTTTTCAAGAACGTCTTTGGCACGCGCTGCGGCATGGGCCAATTCTGGCGTTCTGTTCAGCGAGATACCGCTTTCGAACATGGCGATATAGTGGCCGGGGTGTTTGCGCGCAAAGGCAAGATAGGCGCGCCCGGTCGCCTCAAACGCGGCCAGAGCGGACGGCTGGCCCTTGTCATAAGCAAACTGCATCAGATCGGCGAACATCTCGAATCCCTGACGCGCGGCTTCGGCGATCAGGTCCTCTCGCCCGTGAAAATGCCGGTAGACGGCGGCGGGAGTAACACCCGCGGTTTTCGCCGCCTCAGACAGGGTGAAACCGGTTGGACCCTTTTCTTCAATCAATGATAACGCAGCCTCGATCAAAGCCTGTTTCAGGTTCCCGTGGTGATAGCCGCGTTTTGTCATTCCTGCGTCAGCATTCTTCGATAGCCTCTGGTCTTTTATCCAAGAGATAGAGCAAACCTTGCGGCGCGTCCAACCGATGGCAGGCGCAGGGCACGGGTCTGATCAACGGTCCCAAACCTCGGGCCCGCCACAGATTTCAGGATCAGGGGTTCCCACCATTTCTGCGTCTTTTTCGTCGTAATCCAGCGCACTTAGGACCGTTCGAATAGCCGCCAGCCGCGCGCGTTTTTTGTCGTCGGATCGCACGATGGTCCAGGGGCAATGCTCAGAATGGGTGCGCGTCAGAGTCTCGGATATCGACTGCGTGTATTCGTCCCATTTATAAAGGCCCGCCACATCAATCGGGCTGAGTTTCCATTGCTTCAACGGATCAGTTTCCCGCGCCAGAAAGCGGTTCAATTGTTCAGCCCGGCCCACGTTCAGCCAAAGCTTGAAGAGGTGGATGCCGTCATTCACAAAGCCGGTCTCAAGCGGCAAGACCTGACGAAAGAAGCGTTCTCTTTGTTCGTTGGTGCAAAACTCAAAGACATTTTCGACCACCCCACGATTGTACCAACTGCGGTCAAAAAAGACGATTTCGCCCGCCGAGGGCAGGTGCGGGATGTATCGCTGAAAATACCATTGGCTGCGTTCAGCATCTGACGGTTTGCTGAGCGCCACGTTGCGCGCGCCCCTTGGGTTCAGGTTCTCGCGAAACCGTTTGATCGTGCCGCCTTTGCCCGCGGCGTCGCGACCTTCGAACAAGATGGCGATGCGCTGGCCGGTGGCCTTGATCCAGGCCTGCATTTTGACCAATTCAATCTGTAGCGCGTCCATCTCTTTTTCATAATCCTTCCCCTTCATCTTTTCCGAATAAGGGTAGGTTGGGTTGAGAATATCGCCCTTTTTTGCGTCGTCGATCTGCGCGCGAATATCCTTGGGAGCATCGTCGCGATAGTATTTCTCGATTGAACCTTTTTGCGATCCCGACATGTGTGGCCCCTCGATAAAACCCATAACTTACTATGGATTACGGATCGGATTAACGCAAACCTGCCCGTTGGGCGGCGCGGTCAACGGCGGCGGCAACCTCGGGGGCTGACACGACTTGCGGCATATGGCCCAGGCCTTCCAGTTCAACCAGTTCGGCGCCGGGGATTTGGTCAAGCAGTTCCGGTGCGTGCCAGTCCAAAAGAACCGTGGTGTCCGAGGTGCCATGCACAATCTCGGTGGGGACTGAAATGTCCTTGTACCGCGGCTGAATGTCCGTGACACCATCCAGAAGCCGCACCCGTTGCTTGGCGTTGGCATGCATTGACTCGCGCCGCATCACCAGCCCGGGCCCAAAATGCTCGGCATAGCCTTCGGGTGCGACCTGCGGTGCAAAGACCTTGTCCAGTGTGTTGGTCACATAGCTTTTGGGCACAAAGGCGGTGATCAAGGGCAGAACAACCGCCTTGCCAAAGCCGGTTGCCGCGATCTTGTTGAAGTTATCCAGTGGTGTCTCCCAGGGAATACCCGCAGGTGCAATCAGAACCAAACCTGACAGGTTGTCGGGCCGGGACACAGCCCAGGCCAATGCCACGGATCCGCCCATGCTTTGACCGGCCACAATCGGTTTTTCCGCGCCCAATTGTGTGGCGGCTTTTTGCAGGATTTCCGCTTGTTCAACAATGGTTTCGCCGTCGGGGTTAAAGCTGTCGGAATAGCCCAGACCGGGGCGGTCGAACACGATCACCCGGTAGTTTTCCGCCAGAATCGGAGCCAGCGCAAAGGTCATGTCCCGGGTATTTCCGCTGGAGCCGTGTATCAGGACCACATCCGGGCCAGCACCCATAACAACCGCATGAACGTTGATGCCGTCGACGTCCAGAATCTCGCCTTCGGGCGGGAAATCACGTTCGGCCTGCGCCTCAAGCCGGGCCGAGCGCCAAAGGGCAAACACCCAAACCGCCAAAACAAGGATCAGGAACAGGCCCAGAACGCGCATGTCTTCAGCCCCTCAGATCGGTGGTGTCCACACCGATACGATTGATGTCATAGGGCGTGGTCTCATATATCTCACTCACCCAGTTACCGTAGAGCAGATGGGCGTGGCTGCGCCAGCGGTTCTGCGGCGCCTGCGCAGGATCATCGTCGGGATAATAATTGATCGGGACGTTGATCTCGGTCTGGTTGGCGATATCGCGGTCGTATTCCTGTTTTAGCGTGTCGCTGTCATATTCAAAGTGGTTGAAGATATAGAGCGCGCGATGGGCGGGATCTTCGATCAGACAAGGGCCGACTTCATCACTGCCCAGAAGTGTCCTCAATCCGCTGACCGAGTTGATCTCGGACTGTTTCATTTCCGTCCAGCGGCTAACCGGGATCACGCAATCATCAGAAAATCCACGCAAAAACGGAGAGGCAGGCACAAGGTTTCTATGCCGAAAGCAGCCAAAGGCCTTGGCGTCCAGCATATGCTTTTTGATGTCGTGGAAGTGGTTGATCATTGCCATCCCACCCCAGCACACGCCAAAGGTTGAATGGACGTTTGTTTGCGTCCACTCAAACACTTCGGTCATTTCCTCCCAATAGGTTACATCCGTGAAATCCAGATGCTCAATCGGGGCGCCGGTGATGATCAGGCCGTCAAATTTCTGGTCCTTAACTTCCTGAAACGGCTGATAAAACTCGGCCATATGCGCGGCGGCTGTATTCTTGGTCTTGTGTTCGGTCATGCGGATCAACGACAGCTCGATCTGCAGCGGCGTGGCACCGATCAGGCGGGCAAACTGGTTTTCCGTCTGAATTTTCTTGGGCATCAGATTCAGCAATCCGATGCGCAGAGGGCGAATGTCCTGGCGCGCGGCCTGATCCTCGTCCATGACCATGACGCCTTCCTGGGTCAGGACGTCAAAGGCGGGCAGGTCGGAGGGAATCTTGATGGGCATGGCTTTACATTCATGAAGGTCGCGTGAATTCGGGAACTTAGGCCCGTGCGGCGGTGTTCTCAAGGGTGCGTTCGATCAACTCATCGAAATCACCGGAATCGCGCACCTGCCCGATATCTGCGGTGGTCACGGATATGCCCCAGTTCTTTGCCATGGCTGCATATCTCGGCTGTCGATGCGCCAGCGCGCGGGAATAGGTCCAGCGAATAAAGTCGTCGGGGTTGACCTGATCGGCAGATTGGCCGCTGCGCGCAAGGTAATCGTCCCAAACTTCGGTCAGGAATTCGGACTGGTACGACATCGGTTTGGGGGCCTTGTCAAAGCGTTTGATCAACTCTTCGGTATGCGCCTCGTCGCCTTCGATCCAGATCATCAGCGTTTGCTGGGACAGCTCGGACAGGACCTGATCGTTGGGGTCCTCGGGGTCGACCCATTCGCAAATTGATCCGCCCGTATCGCAGATAAAGTTCGGATATCCATAGAGCCGTTCAGCGCGGTCGATGAAATATTTGGTGTCCAGAAGGGCGTGAATTTCCGCAAGACGGAACTGCTCCTGACGACGCCGGTATTCGGTGATCTCCAACCCGCCCAGACCTGGATCGCCGGGTTTGCCCAGATAGGTGGACACCGGGTTGAGATTTTCGAATGAGATGTTCGAGCCGATATAGATCGAATCCGTCAACAGAAGATCACGCAGAAACGGGACCTTCATCGCCTCGGCCTTGGCATTGTCGGTGATATATTCCCCCATGTACCGGGTGCCGATCCGGTAATCGATTGAATAGTGGAACCAATCCCCGGCATCACGCAGGATGTTGGACACAAAGGTCTTTCCCAGCCCGGACATTCCGAAGAACAGAACCTTTTTCTGCGCTGCCGTGCGCCAATCCTGTGCTGAGCTGTAGATCATGTCCTGCCGTCCCTTGTTTTGTCCTTGCTAGAACGGGGCCGGTGCGGCGTCAATTGTGCCGGTCAGATCGGCTGAGGATTATGAGGCCCAGTGCCAATATCGCAAAACCGATGAACGCGTTGGGTGAAAGATCCTCATTCAGGACCACAGCGCCCAGGATGATCGCGACCGGGGGTATCACCAGCGTGACCAGCATCAGGTTGCCGCTGCCAGCTTGCGCGAGCACGCGGTAATACAAAAGATACGCGCCTGCGGTGGCGAGCACGGCGAAATAGGCGATGGATAGCCAGGTCTCGAAAGGCAGGATCAGCGAAGGAACCCCATCCACTGCAAGGACCATGGGGATCATCATCAAGGTCGAGGCGGTCAACATGCCTGCGGCTGCTATCTGCGGGGGAAGGGTGCTGAGGTGTTTTCGGGCCCAAACAGCAGCCCCCGCATAGCAGAGTGTTCCCGACAGAATAGCCAACTGACCCAGGCTAGAGAGATTCAGGGACAAAAGATTGCGAAGCCCAAGCGCCACCGCAACACCCACAAAGCCGATTGCGACGCCCAGAAGGCGGAATTTGTTCAACCTTTCATCGGGAAAGAACATGGCCGCAGCCAAAACGCCGAACACCGCCGTGGCTGCGTTCAGGATCGAGGTCAGGCCGGTTTCCACATAAAGTTGCCCCCACGCCATCAACGAAAATGGCAACACATTGTTCAGCAGTCCCATGACCAGAAAGGCCAGCCAAACTCGGGGCGCTGTGGGAACCGGAATGCGTTTGACCAGGATGTAAATCCACAAGGCCAGTGCGGCCCAAAACACCCGGTGAAGTACCAGCGTCAACACGGGAATCGCATCCAGAGCGATGCGAATCGCAAGAAAGGAAGCGCCCCAGATCAGGCCCAGCAACAACAGCTCGAACCAGGCTTGGGGGTTTAGGGATTTTTGTGCGTTCATGACCCCTTGTCACATCCAAAGTTCGATTATGCGACCCGGATCATGCGAAAAGGCCCCACCGTTGGGCGGGGCCTTCTGTCATTGTGGCACGCGCGCTTAGTCCAACGCATATGTGATCTGAATTCCAACGCTCCAGGCGCTGTTGCCGGTAAAGGTCGCGCGGTTGTCCGGGCCGGTGCCGTTTGCGGTTGCATCACCAATGTCGGTATAGCGAACTCCGCCGGAAATCTGAGCCTTTTCAAGCGAGTAAGTGCCGCCCAGGCCGATGCTCCAGAACCCGTCTGTCGGGCCCAGATTCGAGACCGAGTTGCCCTCGGACGTTTCATAACCCAGCGTGACCGCGCCCGAGAACTCGTCCGAGAACTGGTATCCCAGACCCAGAGAGTAGGTGAACGTCGCTTCTTCATAATCCACAAGGTTGATGCCGGTCAGGCCGACATATACCGGTGGGGCATAGACGGTTTGCGGCCAGTCCACCCAGCGGACCGATCCGAACAGCAGCGTCTTTGGCGCGACGCCGGTCTGAAAATCCAGGTTAACCGATTGCGGTGTCACAACTTCCGATGACGAATCCGCGCTGACACGGCCGGCCGAGGGGCCAAGCGGGGTCAGGCCAACGACGTCATTCGCCTCGGTCTGTGACAGGTCATGGGTGATTTTCGAGTTGTAGGTCAGCGCAATGCGCGCCGCGATTTCGGGTTTTTCCCAAGCGACACCGACAACATAGCCGAAATCAATTTCGGCGTCCGTTTCAACGCGGTATCCACCTTGTGGGAAGGGCGTCGAAGATGCACCAGCGATCGGTACCGAAACACTGGCTTTCAACCGCTGCGCCCGCAGACCGGCAATTGCGCTAAAGCCCCCTTCGAACTTATAGCGGAACAATGCCGTAACGGCGTCGGTGTCCGCCTCGGCCCGCAGGACATCAGTGGTCGCACCGGGAATTCCCGCAAGCGCCAGAACGTTCTGCGACAAGGGGTAATCCGCTGCGTAAGCGATGTCGGCGCCAAAGGGCTGATCATAGACAAGCGCAAAGTCCAGCTCATCCGTCAGGCCGGTTTTATAGGCCAGATGTGGGGTAAAAAAGTCATTCGTCACGTTGCCCGAGTCGACTTCTTGCCCGAAGGTTGGGCTGCCCGGTATCTGATCCACCATCGAGCCGCTGACGTCGGGCGAAGTATAGCCCAAACGGAACTGCGCCACCGATCCTTCTTCGAACAAGATATTCACGCCCTGACCGCTGCGATCAAGACCGCCTGCCTGCGCGGCTGTTGCCCCAACACACAACGCGCACGCTTTAACCAGCGTTTTTTTCATAGGTTCCTCCCCTGTCACTGTCCCGATAAACACGTCTTTTCTGCGTGCTCCCGGTTTTGCTACCGGTTGTTACTGTCTTAATCGTTAAATTTAGGTCAACGGGTGACCGAACGTTACTCGGAAGGCGACGTTACGGCCGGTGTTGCGGAATTGTTACGTTTCTCTGACCAGACATTCAGGAAGATGCCGCCAAAAATGACCGCGGCGCCCACCATGGTCCACAGGTCCAGCGGCTCGTGATAGAGCAGAAACGCAACAATCGCGATGGTGGGCAGGCGGGCAAAATCGAAGGGCACCACAACCGTTGCGGGCGCGATGGCCAGCGCGTTTGTGATACAGAAATGAGCCAGCAAACCCGCGAGCCCGATCAGCACCAGAAACGGGATGGTCTTTGACGTCGGCATCGTGATCTGACCATCGATGCCCGAGGCCACCAAACCCAGAACCGCCTGCATCAGAGTGAGCCAGAACATAATGCAGCCGATGCTGGCAATCCGGGTAAGAGATTTGGTGGTAATTGTTGTAAGTGCGAAGAAAATTGCACTCGCCGCCGCCGCCATCATGCCAATACTGATCGGCGCAGCGCCGGGTCGTGTGACCAGCAAAATGCCTGCAAATCCCACAAGCGCTGCGATGACGCGGACAAGGGTCAGGCGTTCTTTCAACAGCAAAGGCGACAGCAGGATGACCCATAGAGGTTGGGTGAATTCAAGCGCAAACACCTGTGCCAATGGGATGACGCCGACAGCGTAGAACCACAGGTTCTGTCCCGTGAAATGCACGACGTTCCGGACGCCATGCAAACCGATGCGGCGCGTTGTGACCTGTGACCAGTTTCGCGTGGCGGTCAGGACCATCGCGACGATGCAAATGCCGACGAGGCTGCGGAAGAACATGATCTCGAACGTGTCATGCGTGACGCTCAGCTCACGGCCAGCCACGGCCATCGATGTGAACGAGGCGATTGCGCCCGTCATCCACAGGGCCGCTTTGCCGATCTGGTTTTTTTCGCCGCTCATCGCTGTCTGTTCGATTGTTCCGTAGTGATTTGTAAATACTGACTTTTCAATTCTGCAAGCACAAAAAAACCGGGCAGGGCCCGGCTTTTGTCATTCCCATTCGATCGTGCCCGGGGGCTTTGAGGTTATGTCATAGGTACAGCGGTTGATACCCTTAACCTCGTTAATGATTCGTGTCGCGGTCTCGCCAAGGAATTCATGGCTGAACGGATAATAATCTGCGGTCATACCATCCACTGACGTCACCGCTCGCAGGGCGCAGGCATAGTCATATGTGCGTCCGTCGCCCATGACCCCAACGGTTCTGACGGGCAGGATCGCAACGAAAGCCTGCCAGATCTCGTCGTAAAGGCCGTGTTTGCGGATCTGGTCGATATAGACGGCGTCGGCCTCGCGCAGGATGTCCAGCTTTTCGCGCGTGATCTCACCGGGGCACCGGATGGCCAGGCCCGGGCCAGGGAAGGGGTGGCGACCGATGAAGCTTTGCGGCAGCCCCAGTTCACGACCCAATGCGCGCACCTCGTCTTTGAACAGCTCGCGCAGAGGTTCGACCAGTTTCAAGCCCATCTTTTCAGGCAGGCCACCCACATTGTGGTGCGATTTGATCGTGACCGACGGCCCGCCTGAGAACGAAACGGATTCGATCACGTCAGGGTAAAGCGTGCCCTGTGCCAGGAATTCGGCCCCATCAATGGTGTCGGCGTGTTTCTGGAACACGTCGATGAACAGCTTGCCGATGATCTTGCGTTTGGTTTCAGGATCACTCTGGCCCTCAAGCTCACCCAGGAACAGCGCGCTTTCGTCCGCGTGAATCAACTGGATGTTGTAATTGTCGCGGAACATGCCGACGACTTCTTCGGCCTCGTTCTTGCGCAATAGGCCGTGATCGACAAACACACAGGTCAGCTGGTCGCCGATGGCCTCATGGATCAGGATCGCTGCGACAGAGCTGTCGACACCGCCGGACAGGCCGCAAATGACCTTTTTGTCACCGACCTGCGCGCGGATCTTCTCGATCATCTGTTCGCGATAGGCACCCATGGTCCAGTCGCCCTTGAAGCCTGCCAGCTTGACGAAGTTCTCATACAGTTTCGCGCCCTTGGGCGTGTGGTGCACCTCGGGGTGGAATTGAACGGCATAGAAGTGGCGGTCGGTATCGGCGGTGATCGCGTAAGGCGCGTTGGGCGATGTTCCAAATACCTCAAACCCGGGCGCGAGCTGGCTCACGTGGTCGCCGTGGCTCATCCAGACCTGCTCATCGCCTTCGGTGAACCAACCACCCAACAGGCCCAGCGGCTCTCCGGGCGTCACAAAGGCGCGTCCGAATTCGGCGGTGCCGCCACCGCCTGAGATTTTGCCGCCTTCGACCTTGCCGCCAAGCTGTTGCATCATGACCTGCTGGCCATAGCAGATGCCAAGGATCGGTACGCCGTAGTCAAAGATCTCCTGCGGCGCGCGTGGCGACCCCTCTCGTGTCACACTGTCCGGTCCGCCCGAGAAAATCACGGCTTTGGGCGACATTTCACGCACAAAGTCCATCGTGACATTCTGGTAGGGGTGGATTTCGCAGTAGACGTTCAGCTCGCGCAGACGGCGGGCGATCAGCTGCGTCACCTGGCTGCCAAAGTCGATGATCAGAAGGCGGTCATGGGAGTCTTGGGTCATGCGTGGCTATTAGGTCGCAACCCTTGCCAGTGCAAGTGTAATGACGTCAATTGAGACGTATTGAACAAAGAACGGTCCGGGTGGGGTTGGATATGGCTGAAATCGTCCTGAGAAAAGCGACTCTTACGGATGAGGGCGCCATTCAGCAATGCATCGCGCTAGCCTATGCTTCGGTGCGACAAGTCATCGACGATCTTCCGGATGTCACCGGGGGTATTCGCGAAGACATCGAGGCGAACGATGTGATCCTGGCTGAAAAGGACGGGCAGCTTTTGGGGGTTGTGATCTTTGGTGCTGTGCAGGACGCGATCATGATTTTCAATCTTGCGGTCAGCCCACTGGCGCAAGGTCAGGGGATTGCGCGGCATCTACTGCAAGCTGTCGAGGTAACGGCGCGCCAAAGGCAGGTCACGCTATTGCGGTTGCGAACGCATGAAGCGATGCAAAAGACCCGTGCGATGTATCGTCACCTGGGGTGGGTCGAAACTGGTACCGCAGGCAGTACTGTTCTGTTTGAAAGAACCGTCGCATAATGACCGGGGCGGATGTCGCTTTTACCCCGATATAGCCGTTCTGAACCGTCGGGCGCAGTGCCGGTTGGGGTATCACTCGGATCAAAGTAACCAAAACACGAGATAGTCTCATGGCAGAGGTAAGCACCAGACGCAGAGCCAGAGGGGGCGGCGGCGCCGCTCGCCGGGCAGAGCGCACAGCGGTTGTCATCGAAACCGCAAAGTATATTCAGCGAAACATTCCGAACTTTGAGGTTCTGAACGAAGAGGCTCTTGAAATCATCGAATCCAATGCGGAGCTGGTGCTGGAAGAGGTCGGCGTCAATTTCGTCGACAACCCTGCCGCGCTGGAGCGCTGGCGCGAAGCGGGTGCGGATATTGACGGTGAGCGTGTGCGCATTCCGCGCGGGTTGGCCCGGCAATTGATCAAGACAGCCCCCAGCGAGTTCACGCAACACGCCCGCAACCCGGAGAAATCCGTGGTCATCGGTGGACGCAACCTGGTTCTTGCGCCTGTCTATGGCCCCCCGTTTGTGCGCGACGCACAAGGTGGACGGCGCTATGCGACAATGGACGATTTCAACAAATTCGTGAAGCTGGCCTATATGTCCAAGTGGCTGCACCACTCGGGCGGTACAGTGTGCGAGCCGACAGACATTCCCGTCAACAAACGCCATCTGGACATGTTGATGGCGCATATGACCCTGTCCGACAAACCGTTCATGGGGTCGGTGACAGAACCCAGCCGCGCGCAGGACTCGGTCGAGATGTGCGAGATTCTGTTTGGCAAGGAGTTTGTTCAGGAAAACACGGTGATGACATCGCTCATCAACATCAACTCGCCGATGACATTCGACGACGTGATGATGGGCGCGCTTGAGGTCTATGCAAAGAACAATCAGGCCTGCATCGTCTCGCCCTTTATCGTGGGTGGCGCGATGGCGCCGGTTTCCGTGGCCGGCACGCTGACGCAGGTTCTGGCCGAGGTTCTGGCCGGTGTCGCCTATAGCCAATTGATCCGCCCGGGCGCGCCGGTCATTTTCGGCGCGTTTGTCTCGTCGATCGACATGAATTCTGGCGCACCAACCTTTGGCACACCCGAAGCGTCCCTGGTGACCTATGGTGCGGGGCAGTTGGCCCGGCGGCTGGGGCTGCCGTTCCGGTCTGCGGGCTCGTTCTGCGGCTCGAAACTGCCCGATGCGCAGGCGGCCTATGAAACGGCAAACTCGCTCAACATGGGGTTGATGGCCGGGGTAAACTTCATGCTGCATTCCTGCGGTTGGCTCGAAGGCGGGCTGGTGGCCGATTTCGAGAAATTTGTCATGGATGCGGATCAGTTGGGCACATTGCATGGGCTGGCAAAAGGCGTTGCCCATGACGAAAATGCCTTGGCGCTGGACGCCATTCGCGAGGTTGGCCCCGGTGGGCATTATCTGGGATGTGCCCACACGCAGGCGAATTTCAAAGACGCGTTCTGGAAGTCCGAGCTGTTGGACTACAAACCCTTTGAAACCTGGGAAGAAGAGGGCGCGCGCGACACGCAAACCCTTGCAAGCAACCGGGTCGAACATTTACTGGCCAACTATCAGCAGCCCGCAATGGACCCGGACAAAAAGGCGGCGCTGGACGCTTACGTTGCCGAGAAAAAAGCGTCCATGCCGGATGCGTTTTCCTGATCAAGCGTAACGCGCGGTGCGGCTGGCCTGATACAGCTGCGCCTCGCCAATCAGTGCGATCATCAGATCGAGGTGACGCACCAGCGAATAGGCTGCGTCATCCTCTTGTCGCTGATCGTTTACCTCTTTTTCCAACTCCATAAGGCGGATCAAAGCGCTGCCGTTTCCGGGTGTGGACCCGTACCCAAGGATCCGCTGCAGGTGTCGATCCCGATCGTAATCCTGTGCTCCGATTTTAGCTGCGCGTGTCAAAAGACGAGGGCGGCGAAGGGTTGCGATCATTGTCATCAGGTCCTGCACGGGTGTTCCTTTCGTTGAAATGTTGCCGGCTGATTTGTTGCACAACCTAAGCGGGTGTTGCCTTGTCGTAAGTCGCCCCGAACGATGGTTTCACGAGTGTTTATCTATTTGAATCAAATCTGCTGCTTGTCGTCTGTGGTTAACGAACAAGTAACAAATGAACCTCTAGTTAGATTTGATTAACCAGGAATCCGACGACGAACACTGGCAGTTTGTTAGGTTGGCAAGGGCGCATAAACATGGAAAAACACTTGGCTTTTACCGTTCCTCATTGGGTCCCCGAAGGGGCGCAGCGATATCTGGATCATACCGAGAGCGGACGATCTATTCGCGATATCGCACGATCTGCGGGCTGCCATGCGTCGACAATTCTGCGCCAGATCCGGCGGATCGAGATGCGGCGCGATGACCCTTTGGTCGATGCTGCATTGCAATCGTTGGCCGCCAAACACTTTCTGCCGGTCGAGGGGGCGGACACAGGTGTGACATCCTCTGACGCGGGTGCCGAAACCGGCAATTCGTTCGATCAAGAGGTTTTGCGTGTCCTGCGTAGGCTTTGCGAAACCGGGGCCGTTCTGGCGGTTGCCGAGGACATGGACAAGGCTGTCGTGGTTCGCGATAACGGGTCCAGCGGAACAACGCGCACAGCCGTGGTAAGCTGCGATATTGCGCAGGCTTTGGCGCTAAAGGACTGGATATCGTGCGATAATCCCGGGCGGATCTCACGCTATCGGGTGTCCACAGCGGGACGTGCCGCGCTGAGCCATTTGATTGCGCAATCCGAAAACCAGGCCCGTGAGCGCAGCGATTTTGGTATGGCCGAGGCTCAGGTATCGTTTCAGCCCTGCGCCAAATCACAGCCCGAACGGGCAAGACGCTCGCGCTATGGGACTGCGGAAAGCCCGCTGGTTGCGTTGTCGCGGCGCAGGGATCGGGATGGGAAACCCTTTCTGGACGAAACTCTGGTCGCCGCGGGCGAACGCCTGCGCGAGGATTTCGAACTTGCGCAAATCGGCCCGCAAGTGACCCAGAACTGGGACAGTTTCCTGACCGGGGGCGGGCGCGGCAGCTTTGGGTCGGACACGTTCAAAGGGGCGGCATCGTCGGACGCCAAGGGGCGGGTTACTCAGGCTTTGTCTGACCTTGGGCCCGGCCTAAGCGATGTTGCTTTACGCTGCTGTTGCTATCTGGAAGGGCTTGAACTGGCGGAAAAACGAATGGGTTGGTCCGCCCGGTCCGGCAAGATCGTACTGCGTATCGCATTGCAGCGTCTCAAAAGGCATTACGAGGCGCAGCTGTCCCGCGATCGCCTGATCGGTTGAGCGGCGCAATAAGGTTGACTTGCGGTTGTTGGGTGAAGTGATAATGAGAGATTATGAATTTCACGCTTCGACAATTGCAGTATTTCCGGGCCGTGGCCGAGCAACGCAACTTTGGCCGCGCTGCGCAGGTCTGCCACGTGTCGCAGCCGGCCTTGTCTGTGCAGATCAAGGCGCTTGAGGATGCGATGGGTGGCGCTCTGTTCGAGCGTCAGGCCCGTGACATTCTGCTGACACCTCTGGGGCGCGACGTACTGGATCGCGCTCTCAGGGTGTTGGATGCTGCGGGTGATCTGGACCAATTCGCGCGCGACCATTCGGGCGGGCACAGATCACTGTCCATTGGTATCATTCCTACGGTTGCGCCCTATGTGTTGCCCGGTGTCCTGGCCGGATTGCGTTCGGCTGACGTGTCGCTGCGCATTCAGGTGCGTGAGGCAAGAACCGAAAACCTCTTGGCCCTGATGCGCGCGGGTGAGGTGGACGCGGCCGTTCTGGCGCTGCCGTGTGGGGCGAATGACATGATCGAAGAACCCCTGTTCGAAGACCGGTTTCTTCTTGCCGGAACCGGGGAACGCCTGAACCGGTTCGAAAAGAACCCCGATGCGCTGCGCCCGATAGACCTCAGCGCCGCGCAGCTGATGCTGTTGGAGGATGGCCACTGCCTGACGGATCAGGCGTTGGAAGTTTGCGGGCAGGACCGATCCAGCGGGCGGATCAACATGGGGGCGTCTTCGCTGGCGACTTTGTCCCGCCTCGTTGCCGAAGGGTTCGGTTTGACCCTGATGCCCGAGCTTGCCGCGAAGTCCGAGGCCGACGCGGTGCCCGGGTTGCGGATGTTGCGGTTTGGCACACCCGAACCTGCCCGCTCCATCGGTCTTGTCCGCAGGTCTTCGACGCGGGGTGAGGATTGGTTCGACAAATTGGCCGGTGTCATCAAGCAGGTTGGAAACGATGTTGTGGCCCGGACCCGGACACAAAAAAAGGCCCGCAGGATGCGAGCCTCTTAGGTCGGAAACCTACTGGATCACGCCAGCGCAGGTTCGCGGGCTTCGTCCAGATGTTTCATCAGCGTTTCAGGAGAGGACACGCCGTAGGGGTCTTCCGGGCAGTTGTCCATCAGGCCGGGCTCTTCAAACCAGGCTTCGACAACGCCGTCGGTCACGATGGCCGCATAGCGCCACGACCGCATGCCAAAGCCCAGATTGTCCTTGTCGACCAGCATTCCCATTTTGCGCGTGAACTCGCCCGAGCCATCCGGAATGACCTTGACGTTCTTCAGACCCTGATCTGCGGCCCATTTGTTCATGACAAAGCTGTCGTTGACAGACATGCAATAGATGTCGTCGATCCCTTTAGCTGCGAAGTCGCCAAAACCCTGTTCGAAACCGGGCAGTTGGTAGGTCGAGCATGTGGGGGTGAATGCGCCGGGCAGTGAAAACAGGATCACGCGTTTTCCTGCGAAATAGTCCGCAGTTGTCTTGTCCTGCCAGCGGAACGGGTTGGGGCCTTCGATTGCGTCGTCACGGACGCGGGTGTGAAAGGTCACGTCAGGCAGTTTGGCGCCAGTCTTCATGCTGATCCTCTTGTGATTCATTGTGGTTGAACGTCGACCTAACGGGATTCGAAGCCTGCTTCAACGGCATTTATGCTGCGCTGTAGCATGATTTATTTTGTTTAATTTCAATCTATAAACGGTGTGTTCTTTAACGATTGCTGCTTTTGCAGTATCCGCGTGCATAGCGGCCATGCGTCACTGGCCTAGAGAAGCCAGACGCAATATGTTAGGCAAACCGAAACAAGCCCCAAGTCAGGAAAGCCGCCCGTGCGTGATCTGAATATTCCCGAGCAACGTCATCCTGAAAAGGCTCATAAGCCTGACAATGCTCAGCCGAAGAAACCCAAATGGATCCGAGTGAAAGCTCCGGGTGGCAAGGGTTATGCCGAGACGCACAAGATCATGCGCGACAACGGGCTGGTGACGGTGTGCGAAGAGGCGGGTTGCCCAAATGTTGGCGAATGCTGGAGCCAGGGCCACGCGACCATGATGATCATGGGTGAGATATGTACGCGTGGCTGCACCTTCTGCAACATCGCGACAGGTCGCCCCGACGCGCTGGATGCGTTCGAGCCGGGTCGCGTTGCCCATGCGGTGCAGAAACTGGGACTGAACCACGTGGTGATCACCTCGGTTGACCGCGATGATCTGACAGATGGCGGGGCCGAGCATTTTGCTCAGACCATCCGCGCGGTCCGCCATCGCTCGCCCAAAACCACGATCGAGATTCTGACGCCTGATTTCCTGAAATGTGAGCCTTCGGTTCTGGAAACGGTGGTCGAGGCCAAGCCGGACGTGTTCAACCACAATCTGGAAACGGTTCCGGGGCTTTACCCCGAGGTCCGGCCGGGTGCGCGCTATTTCCACTCGCTGCGCCTGTTGCAGCGCGTCAAAGAGCTTGACCCGTCGATCTTCACCAAATCCGGCATCATGGTCGGGTTGGGTGAACAGGAACAGCAGGTGCGGCAAGTCATGGACGACATGCGCGCCGCTGATATCGATTTTCTGACCATTGGCCAGTATCTGCAGCCGACGCCCAAACACCACGGTGTGGATCGTTTCGTGACGCCCGATGAATTTGCGGCGTATGAAAAGGCGGCCTATGGCAAAGGCTTCCTGATGGTTTCGGCAACACCGCTGACGCGGTCGTCCTACCATGCCGGTGACGATTTTGCCCGCCTGCGAGCGGCGCGTCAGAAAAAGCTGGGTCAGGCGTGACGCCCAACCAACTGGCCAAACTGACGGCCCGCCGCAGAGAGCTGCACCAGATGCCCGAAGTGTCTGGGGACGAACGCAATACAGCCGCTAAAATTGTCGAATATCTGAACGACTACGTGCCTGATCAGATCGTCACGGAACTGGGCGGTCACGGTGTCGCCGCCGTTTTCGACGGTCAGGCGCCAGGGCCAACGGTGGCCATTCGGTGCGAGTTGGACGGGCTGCCGATACACGAAGTCTCGGACCTGCCATATGCATCGCGCATAGACGGAAAAGGGCATCTGTGCGGGCACGATGGTCATATGATCATGGTTCTAGGAGTGGCTCAGGCCCTGGCAGAGAACCGGCCAGATCACGGGCGCGTTGTTCTGATATATCAACCAGCTGAAGAGACGGGCAAAGGCGCGATGGCCTATCGCGCGGATTCCGGGTTTCAGGACCTGTCGCCGGATGTCGTGTTTTCCCTGCACAATTTACCGGGCCTTGAACGTGGTCGAGTCGAACTGTGTTCAGGGCCCGCAAACTGCGCCTCGCGTGGTCTTCGGATTGCCCTGACCGGCAAAACGTCACATGCCGCGGCTCCGCAGGATGGCGTATCGCCAGCCGGGGCCATGTCAGAGCTGCTGACCACGTTGGCGGAGCTGGGCAAGGGTGGGGCGCTGGATGATGCGTATGCGTTGACGACAGTCACCCATGCCAGCCTGGGTGCGGCGACATTTGGCGTTGCACCGGGCGAGGGCGAGGTTTGGGTAACGCTTCGAACCGTAACCGATGCTCGCATGGATCAGTTGATGGCCGAGGCCGAGGCACTGACCCATGATGTTGCGCATGCGCACGGATTAAAGGTGTCGATGTCTTATGATGACGTGTTCGAAGCTTGCACCAATGATGCGACGGCCGTTGATATTCTGACCAAGGCCTGCCAATCACTTTCTGTGCCGTTTCAAAGCGCCGACACTCCGCAAAGGTTTTCCGAGGATTTTGGGCAATTCGGAAAGAGCGCAAAGACGGCCATGTTCTGGCTGGGGGCCGGGGAAGATCATCCGCAGTTGCACAATCCCGACTATGACTTTCCGGATCAACTGATCCCGGTCGGCACTGGAATTTTCCTGAATGCTATCAGCCAGGTACTAGGGCCGAAACCGAGCTGAGCCGGCTTTCGCCCAATCCGGCCACCATCCCATGTATTCGATCCCTGCTATCAAAAGGCAGATGAGGATGACGCTGATGATCAAAATGAACCGCTTCCACGAAGGCCGTTTGCGTACCAGCATCGACATGCGCAACAGGTGTCGCAGGTCCAATGCGGTTAGCCTTCGACAAAGCGCACTTTACCGATGAACGGCAAATTGCGATTTCGCTGGGCATAGTCGATGCCATAGCCCACCACAAATTCGTCCGGGATTTCAAATCCGATCCAGTCGGAGCGGAAATCAACCTCGCGTCGGCTGGGTTTGTCCAGCAGGGCAATGGATTTCAACCGTGCGGGCTTGCGACTGTGTAGCAGCTTGGTGACGTGTTTGAGTGTGTGGCCCGTGTCGACGATATCCTCAACGACCAGCACATCGCGTCCTTCAATTGCGCCCCGTAAATCCTTGAGAATACGTACTTCCCGGCTGCTTTCCATCGCATCTCCATAGGAAGATGCTTCAAGAAAATCGACCTCGATGGGCAGATCGAGCTCGCGCACAAGGTCGGCGATAAACACGAAACTACCACGCAGCAACCCAACAACAACCAGCTTGTCGGTGCCACCAAATTCGGCGGTGATTTCGCGGCAAAGCTCTTCTATTCGGGCGGCGATGGCCTTGGCCGAGATCATCTCATCTATCACATATGCGCGGTCGCTCATCGCTGCCCCCTTGATCTTTGGCGCGCAACATACGACATGACGCGCCATTGTCACCAGTTAATGCCACGGAAGCCATGCCAACTCATTCGGAAACCCGGCCCCTGCCGTATACGGCTCAGCAGATGTATGATCTGGTCGCTGATGTGGCGAAATACCCCGAGTTTCTGCCCTGGTGCGCCGCCGCCCGCATCCGCAGCACGCGCGACACAGGCGAGGCCCGCGTGATGGAGGCTGATCTGGTGATATCGTTCAAGGTGTTCCGTGAACGGTTCGGCAGCCGGGTGACATTGTTTGATGCGCAAAAGCGGATCGATACCGAATATCTGGACGGCCCGTTCAAATTCATGCGCTCGGATTGGCAATTCGAAGACACCGAGCAGGGCTGCGACGTTTCATTCCATGTGGATTTCGAGTTCAAGAATGCGGTCCTGCAAGGCATTATCGGTGTTGTCTTCAACGAAGCCATGCAGCGCATCGTCCGCGCCTTTGAAAAGCGCGCGGCGGAACTTTACGGCTGAGGCTTTACGCTCACCGCATCGGCGCTAGACTGCGCCCTATGGCTGATCTGACCGCTTCTTTCGCCGAATTTGCAACCGGCCCTATATCGACAACCCTGCAGGCACGTATCGTGACGTCTCTTTCGGCGTTGGACTGGCTCGCGGTTGGACGCGCAGGCGTGGATGAGCCTGTTTCGCGCATCATCCGCGATATGGTCTTATCCGAAGGCGGTGCAGCGCAGGCACAACTGTTTGGCGGCGGCGCGGCTCCGCTGCGCGGCGCAGCGCTGGCCAATGGCACCATTTCGCACGCTCTGGATTACGACGACACGCATTTTGCCCATATCGGTCACCCCTCAGTGGCGGTGCTTCCTGCTGCGCTTGCTTTGGCGGCGTATGATGACCGCCCCATCGTCGATCTGCTAGAGGCCGCGTTGGTCGGGATGGAGCTTTCGATTCGCATCGGCCTGTGGCTTGGACGTGGGCACTATCAGGCCGGATTCCATCAAACCGCAACCGCGGGCACCTTTGGCGCGGCCGCAGCCGCGGGACGGGTGCTTGGGTTTGAGGCGGGGCAGATGGCGCAGGCCTTGGGGCTGGCCGCAACGCGCGCCTCTGGCCAGAAATCCCAGTTCGGGACCATGGGCAAACCCTATAATGCGGGGCTTGCAGCCTCAAACGGGGTTGAGGTCGCGCTGTTGGTCAATGCGGGGTTCGTTCCAAACCCAGAATCGCTGCAGGGCAAATATGGGTTTGGTGCGACGCATCTTGGGGCGGATGACGCGACTGTTGCGCTTGATGGGTTGGGGGATGAGTGGCTTTTCGAAAGCGTCAGCCACAAGTTCCACGCCTGTTGCCATGGCCTTCATGCCGCGCTTGAGGCCGCGCGCGCGTTGGATATTGCCGAGCCAGAAGTGGCCGAAATCAAGGTCAAAACTCATCCCAGATGGATGAGCGTGTGCAATCAGCCCGCACCCGACACAGGGCTGGGGGCCAAATTTTCCTATCGAACCGTGATCGCCATGCAGGCCTTGGGCCATGATACGGCATTGCCTGACAGCTTTTCCGAAAGAACCTGTGCAGACCCCCGGCTGAAATCTTTGCGGGATCGGATCACGGTTGAGGCTGATGACACTTTGACCGAGACGCAGGCGCAGGTTTCCTTGCTGAAACGGGATGGCGTGCGGCGCGAAGCGACGCATGACTTGCTGGCGCCGATGCCTTTGGCGGATCGTGAGGACCGGGTTCGGCAAAAGGCCTCAAAACTCATCGGCGGGGATGAGGCAGACGCGATCTGGTCGATGCTGCGCACCGGCGGGCGCGCAGCGGATCTGGCCGACAGGTTGGCGGGTTAAACCACGCGCCAATGCAGCGGAAAGCCCGGATCGAAGACCGTAACGGGGCCGTCACCGGATTCGATCTTTGCCGGGTATTCCACGGGATCGCCTTTGCTGAGCGTGATTGTGTCTTCGTTGACCGGCAGGCGATAGAAACCGGGACCGTTCAAAGAGACAAAGCCTTCAAGCTTGTCCAAAGCGCCTGCGCGGTCAAACATCTCGGCCACCAGCGACATGGTATTGGTCGCTGTGAAGCACCCCGCACATCCACATGCCATTTCCTTGTTGTCATCCGTATGCGGCGCGCTGTCGGTGCCCAGGAAAAATCTGGAATCGCCAGAGGTTGCAGCAGCCAGCAGCGCCAGGCGATGCTCCTCGCGCTTTGCGACAGGCAGGCAATAATAATGCGGTTTGATCCCACCCACGAGGATGTGATTGCGGTTGATGATCAGGTGGTGCGCTGTGATCGTCGCGCCCAGATCAGCCTCATTCGCTTTGACGTAATCCACCCCATTGGACGTGGTGATGTGTTCCATGACCACCCGCAGGCCCGGCGTCGCCCTGCGGATCGGATCCAGCACCCGATCAATGAAAACGGCCTCACGGTCAAAGATATCGACGTCCGGGTCGGTGACCTCACCATGCACGCATAAGGGCAGGCCGATTTCGGCCATCCGCTCCAGCACCGGGCGCACTTTGTCGAAGTCGCGAACCCCTGAATGTGAGTTGGTGGTGGCCCCAGCCGGATACAGCTTAACGGCCTTGATCAACCCGCTGGCATGGGCGGCTGTCAGATCGTCGGCATCGGTATCTTCGGTCAGATACAGGGTCATCAGCGGCTCAAACCGCATGCCTTCGGGTAGGGCCGCCATGATGCGATCCCTGTAGGCCAAGGCATGCTCACCGCGCACCACCGGTGGCACCAGGTTGGGCATGATGATGGCACGGGCAAAATGGCGTGCGGTTTCGGGCAGAACAGCTTGCAACATGGCGCCGTCGCGCAGGTGCAGATGCCAGTCGTCGGGGCGGCGGATGGTCAGGGTCTGGGTCATGGCATCCCGCTAACACAGACCCTTGCAGCGGAAAAGCCCTTGCCTGCGCGCAGGATCGCCGCATTTGAGATGCGGGCACGGACTTGACGCCGCCACCGGCCCGTGACCTGTTAGCCCGCAAGGAGGACGTCCATGACCCAACCAGATTCCATCGACGCCGTACAACAGATGCTGAACGCCCAGGGCTATGTCTGCGGGCGCGCGCTGGCGACGGTGGTGTTTCTGTCGCTGAAACTGGGTCGGCCACTGTTTCTGGAAGGCGAGGCTGGCGTCGGCAAGACCGAGATTGCCAAGGCACTGGCCACAGGTCTGAACCGCCGACTGATCCGGTTGCAATGCTACGAAGGATTGGATGCGTCCTCGGCGGTTTATGAATGGAATTTCCCGGCGCAGATGGTGGCCATCCGCACAGCCGAGGCTGCTGGCGGGGCTGACCGCACTGCGCTGCAAACCGAGCTGTTCTCGGATGACTATCTGGTCGAGCGCCCCCTATTGCAGGCCATGCGTCCGGACGAACACGGCGCGCCGGTGCTGTTGATTGACGAGTTGGATCGCACCGATGAACCGTTCGAAGCCTTCCTGCTGGAGGCGCTCAGCGATTTTCAGGTCACCATTCCCGAGCTTGGCACCATCAAGGCGCCCGAGCCGCCGATTGTGATCCTGACGTCGAACCGCACGCGCGAGGTTCACGATGCGCTCAAGCGCCGCTGTTTATATCACTGGGTCGATTATCCCGATTTCGAACGCGAGATCGAAATCCTCCATGCGCGCGCGCCCGAGGCAGCAGCCGATCTGAGCCGTGAAGTTGTAGCCTTTGTTCAGCGCCTGCGCACCGAGGACCTGTTCAAAAAACCGGGCGTCGCCGAGACCATCGACTGGGCCAAATGCCTGCTCGCCTTGGACGTGATGAACCTAAGCCCCGAAGTGATCGGAGACACTTTGGGCGCGATCCTGAAATACCAGGACGACATCCAGAAACTGCAAGGTTCCGAGGCCAAACGGATCCTGGATGAGGCGAAGGCCAATCTGGAACCAGTCTGATCCAATGCCTGTTGCGCCAGTCATACATATCGGCGGTTGGCCTGGTGTTGGCAAAATGACAATTGGTCGGATTGTGGCAGACACCCTGGGCGGTCGCCTGATCCATAACCATCTGATGTTGGATGCGGCGCGCGCAATATATGATCGTAATACACCCGAAAGCGTCGCGATGCGGGAAGAGGTCCGAGACCTTATTCTCGGACATGCGCGTCGGTTGCCGAAAGACGTTCCAATTGTGTTGACGGATGCCTTGGCGGATGAGCCGGCGTCAGTCCCATTGTTTCAGCCGACGCTCGATTTCGCGAAAGAAAGAAACGCTGCATTGCATCTTTTTGTGTTGAACCTTTCCGTTCAGGAAAACCAACGACGATTGCAAGATCCATCGCGCTTTGGCGGAGACAAGCTTACTGATCCCGAAATCCTCGCTTCTATTCGAAATTCGGAGACCCTATTTGTCCCTGAAACGGCCCTCGTCCTGGACGTGACAAACATGACGGCAAAGGCCGCAGCGTCGGTTATTTGCAGCCATGTGGAGCAGTCGAGTGGTTGAGCAGATACCGGCGGATCTGCCGGAAAACCCAAAACTGGCACAAAACATCACCCACTTCGCACGGGCGCTGCGCAAGGCGGGGCTGCCCATAGGGCCCGGGCGGGTTATTGACGCCATCCGCGCGGTCCAAGCCGCCGGGTTCACCGAGAAAAGTGATTTCTACTGGACCCTTCACGCCTGTTTCGTCAATCGACCGGAACACCGTACGGTCTTTGCGCAGGTGTTCCGCATGTATTGGCGCGATCCGCGGTATATGGAACACATGATGGCCATGATGCTTCCAGCCATCCGCGGGGTGCAAGAAGATCGCAAGGCCGATGCAGGTGAGAAACGCGCCGCCGAGGCTTTGTTGGATGGGGTGGAACGCGACGCGCCTGAAGGTTCGGATCAACAGCAAGACGAAACCGAGATCGAGATTGATGCCACGCAGACCGCGTCCTCTGAGGAACGTCTGCGCAATCTGGATTTCGAACAGATGAGCACGGATGAAATCGCCCGCGCCAAGCGCATGCTGGCGCGTCTCAGCCTGCCGGTGCAGCCGATTTACTCGCGACGCGGGCAAGCCAGCGTTTTGGGCACCCGGGTTGACCGCGCCCGAACCTTGCGTGCGGCCATGCGACAGGGCGGTGAGCTGCGTGACATTGCCTGGCAGGAGCCCAAACCACGATGGCCCAATCTGGTAGGTCTGTGCGACATCTCAGGTTCGATGAGCCAATACAGCCGCATTATCCTGCATTTCCTGCACGCGGTTTCGAATGCCAAAGGGGCGGGGTGGGCCAAGGTTCATGCGTTTACCTTCGGCACCAGGCTGACCAATATCACCCGTCACCTGCGCCAGCGCGATGTTGATGCCGCCCTGGCCGCCGCCGGGGCCGAGGCGCAGGACTGGGAAGGCGGTACGCGTATTGGCGATTGCCTGCACGCCTTTAACCGGGACTGGTCGCGCCGGGTCATGGGGCAGGGGGCGGTTGTGCTGCTGATCACCGACGGGTTGGAACGCAGCGATCCCGATCTGCTGGAAAAAGAGATCGAACGTCTGCATCTGTCGTCAAAACGTCTGATCTGGTTGAACCCGCTGCTGCGCTGGGACGGGTTCGCCCCCAAGGCGCAAGGGGTGATGACGATGTTGCCCCATGTTGACAGCTTTCGTGCCGGTCACTCGATAGCCTCGCTTGAGGACCTTGCAGCCGTGATCTCGCAACCCGATGATCAGGGGCAGAAAGCGCGGCTTATGACCGCGCTGTCCGATCCATCATGACACTTGTTCTTCGTTGCACTTCCGCGCCATTTCCATAGCCTTGTAGGTGCCGGTCAGATCGACGGTGAAGGCAAACTCTTTTTCGGGAAACACGATCATCACATGCTTTTTGGCGATGTCTTCCGCGAATTGCGGATCATCTGACAGCACGTATCCGCCCGAGTAACCCTTGGTGATGTTCCCCTTCATGCCGGTAGCTTCGCCAACGTAGATATTGTCACCCAGCAGGATCGCCACGGCTTCTTTCTCACCGCTTTTGATATCGGTCTTTGCCTTGGTAAAAACACCGACATAACCGACGCCGCGGTCCTCAGTCAGGCCCATCTGAACAACGTTTTCCGCATCATCCACAGCTTCGATCAGGCAGGATTTCTTGTCTTCGTCGATAAAGACCTTCCAGCCTTCAACCTCGCCGTATTTCAGGAATGTGTCGGCTGAAACGGTTGTGGCAGCCACCAGGCCAAGCGCCACGGCAAGGGTAAGAATATGTTTCAACGTTTTGTCTCCGATATGAAATGAATAGGGGGTCGCGGGCGCAATTACGTGCCGCATGTGTGCAGGCTAGAACGCGGGCCAGTCACAATCAATAGTTTGCTTGTTTGAATATTTGTGTGCCCATGATTTAGCCGCCTGACCCGTGACGAGGCGGCTTTCCATTGCGGCTTTCGTCACTATGTTGAAAGCAGTCAACGCCGGAGGTCCAGATGGACAGATTCGACAACAGTCCCGAAACCGCGCTGAACTGGCATCGCAGTGGCAAGGGGGCCGCCCTTGCGACCGTTGTTCAGACCTGGGGAAGCGCGCCGCGGCGGGTGGGCTCTCAGCTGGCTATCGCGGGGGATGGTCGGATCGAAGGATCTGTTTCGGGCGGTTGCGTCGAGGGTGCGGTGATTGTCGAGGCGCTGGAAGCGATCGAAGAGGGTGAGGCGCGTCTGCTGGAATTTGGCGTCAGCGATGAAGACGCCTTTGCCGTCGGGCTTGCCTGTGGCGGCACGATCCGGGTTCTGGTCGAACCCGTCGGCAAGGTCCTGCCGGAAGATATGTTGGCCGAACTGGTCGCCGCGCGTGCGGCCCGCGAACCGCTGGCCTATGAGGTGAATGTCGAGACAGGCAAACGTGCCTTGCGCCGGGATGCGCACAAGGATCGACTGCGGATGGACCGGTCCGGGTTCGAAGAAGATGGCCAGACATTTGTTGCGGTCCACAACCCGCCGCTGCGGTTGATTGTGGTGGGGGCGGTCCACATTGCGCAGGCTCTGGTGCCGATGGCCAGAATTGCAGGCTATGACCCGGCAATCATCGACCCGCGCGAGGCGTTTGCCACCGATGCGCGCTTTCCCGGTGAGACGATCTCGACCGATTGGCCGGATGAGGCTGTGGCGCAGTTGGGGCTCGACACCAGGACGGCTTTGGTGTTGCTGACCCATGATCCCAAGCTGGACGATCCCGCGTTGGAGGCGGCATTGAAAGCGGATGTTTTCTACATCGGTGCGTTGGGATCAACGCGCACGCATGCCAAGCGGGTCGCGCGTATGACGCAATCAGGATTCTCCGAGGCCGAGATTGCACGCATACATGGGCCGATTGGCCTTGATATCGGGGCGGCGGACCCATCGGAAATTGCCGTCGCGATTTTGGCGCAAATGACGGCGGTTTTGCGGGGCAAAGCGTGAAGTTCGGCCCTGTTGATGTGTCGCAGGCCGTAGGTGCGATCCTGGCGCATTCCGTTCAGGCCGGTGATCGGAAGCTTCGCAAGGGGCTGACCCTGACCGAGGATCACATGATTCTGTTGGCAGCGTCGGGGCTGACCGAAGTCACCGTCGCGCGATTGGAGCCGGGCGATTGTCACGAGGACGAAGCCGCCCGCGAATTGGCCGCGGCGCTCTGCCCGAACCCTGAGGCCTGCAACCTGCGCGTGACCGAGGCCTTTACCGGGCGCGTGAACCTGCTGGCTGCGGGGCCGGGTGTTGCCGTTCTGGACGTCGATGCCCTGCATCAGTTCAACCGGGTTCATCCCATGATCACTGTTGCGACTGTCCCGCAGCATCAACAGATGAACACAGGTGGTATGGTCGCGACGATCAAGGTGATCTCTTATGCGGTGCCGAAGGCAGATGTAGAGCGCGCGGCGCAGAGCGCACGCGGCGCCGTTCGGCTGGCGACACCGGTTTTTCGCAGCGCCGGGCTGGTGGTAACCGATATCCCCGGTGGCCCGCCCAATGACAAGGGTATTGCGGCCATCAAAGGCCGTGTCGAAGCGCTGGGGATGGACCTGGCGGAGGTCCAGATCGTTCCGCATCGAAGGGATGATATTTCGTCAGCTATTCGGGACCTGAACGGCGATGTTGCGATGATCCTGACCGGCTCGGCCACCTCAGATCCCAACGATGTTGCGCCCGCCGCAGTGCGCCTTGCCGGAGGGCACGTCGATCGGTTTGGTATGCCGGTCGATCCCGGTAACCTGCTGTTCCTGGGGGCGTTGGGCGATCGCCCGGTGATTGGCCTGCCGGGCTGCGCCCGTTCGCCTGCGTTGAACGGGGCTGATTGGGTTCTGTCCCGTGTGGCCTGCGGAGTCGACACCTCGGGGGATGATATCTCGGCCATGGGCGTCGGCGGTTTGCTCAAGGAAATCCCGACACGACCCCAGCCGCGCGCGTCAAAAAGAAAATGACGTTACGGCATTTTTGACCTTGTGTCAGACAGTATCACCATGAAGTGATCGCGCAGGGAAATCGCAGCAAGATCAGGCAAATATTTGGGTTCTCAAACGAATTTTCCCGTGCTTAACTGACACCCAGCGATAAAAGCCAAAATGGGAGGATCTTATGGCCAAGGTCTCGATGACCGTGAACGGTGTATCCGTGAGCGGTGAGGTTGAGGGGCGGACGCTGCTGTCCGGTTTTTTGCGCGACCACCTCAAGCTGACAGGCACACATGTTGGATGTGACACCGCACAATGCGGCGCATGCGTCGTTCACGTGAACGGTGAGGCGGTCAAATCTTGCAACATGCTGGCCCTGGAAGCGGACGGAGCGGATGTCGGCACCATCGAAGGCCAGGCAGCCGAAGACGGGACACTGAACACGATCCAACAGGCGTTTCAGGACCATCACGGCCTGCAATGCGGGTTCTGCACCCCGGGAATGGTGATGAGCGCGGCAGCGCTGCTCAAGGACAACCCGCGCCCAAGCGAATCCGAGATACGTAAATACCTTGAAGGGAACCTGTGCCGTTGCACCGGCTACCACAACATCGTCAAGGCAATCATGGCAGCATCCGGCCAGGACGTATCCAGCATCGCCGCCGAATAACGCGGCCCAGGAATTTTCGACGAAAATTCTTCTTCAGGGAGGAGAACAAGCAATGCCCAAAGACAGTGGCATCGGAGCCAGTTCCAAGCGGCGCGAGGACGTACGCTTTCTGACCGGAGCAGGCAACTATACCGACGACATCAACGTGCATGGCCAGGCCTATGTGCATTTCCTTCGGTCCGACATCGCGCATGGCCGGATCAACTCAATCGACACCTCAGCGGCTGCGGCGATGCCCGGCGTGGTCAAGGTGTTCACCGGTAAGGATTTCGAAGGCGTGGGTGGCATGCCCTGCGGCTGGGAAGTCACCGACCGCCACGGCGCGCCAATGCAGGAACCACCGCACCCCATTCTGGCGCAAGGCAAGGTCCGCCACGTGGGCGATCCTATTGCAGCCGTTGTTGCTGACAGCTTGGAACAGGCGCGTGATGCGGCCGAGGCGATTGAGCTGGACATTCAGGAACTGCCTGCCGTCACGGACATGAAAGCAGCCGCGCAAGACGGCGCGACGCTGGTTCATGACGATCTGAAAAACAACATCTGCTATGACTGGCATCTGGGCGAAGCAGACAATGACAAGGTCAACGAGGTCTTTGCCAACGCGGCGCACGTGACCACGCTGGATCTGGTGAACAACCGTCTGGTCGCCAACCCGATGGAGCCGCGTGTCGCCGTGGCCGAACACAATCGTGGCACGGATGAGTATACGCTCTACACCACATCGCAGAACCCGCACGTGATCCGCCTGCTGATGTGTGCTTTTGTTCTGGGTCTGCCCGAACACAAGGTGCGTGTCGTCGCGCCTGACGTGGGTGGTGGTTTTGGCACCAAAATCTTCCACTACGCGGAAGAGGCTTTCTGCACCTTTGCGGCCAAAGCCTGCAATCGCCCGGTCAAGTGGAGCTCTACGCGGTCCGAGGCATTCATGTCAGACGCCCATGGCCGTGACCATGTCAGCCGGATTGAGTTGGCGCTGGATGCAGACAACAATTTTGTTGGCCTGCGGACAGATACTTACGCCAATCTGGGTGCCTATCTGTCGACCTTCTCCAGCTCGGTTCCCACATGGCTGCATGGCACGTTGATGGCAGGTAACTACAAGACGCCGGTCATTCAGGTGAACGTCAAGGCGATGTTCACCAACACGGTACCGGTCGATGCCTATCGCGGCGCAGGCCGTCCCGAGGCGACCTATCAGCTGGAACGCGTGATCGACAAAGCCGCGCGCGAATTGGGTGTTGATCCGATTGCCCTGCGCCGTCAGAACTTTGTGACTCAGTTCCCCTATGACACACCTGTTGCGCTGACCTATGACACCGGGGATTACAACGGGACCATGGACAAGCTTGAGGCGGCTGCCGATCTGGCGGGCTTTGGTGCCCGTCGTGCGGCAAGCGAGGCCAAGGGCAAGCTGCGCGGTCTGGGCATCAACTGCTATATTGAGGCCTGCGGCATCGCGCCGTCTAACATCGTTGGCATGTTGGGGGCCCGGGCGGGTCTTTACGATGCGGCGACCGTGCGGGTGAACGCCACCGGCTCGATCAGTGTGATGGTCGGGGCGCACAGCCACGGGCAGGGGCATGAGACCGCCTTCCCGCAAGTGGTTGCAGACATGATCGGCATCGACGAGTCGATGGTTGAGATCGTGCATGGTGACACCTCGAAGATCCCGTTCGGAATGGGCACTTATGGCTCTCGGTCTTTGGCGGTCTGTGGTTCGGCCATGGTCAAGGCGACCGAGAAGGTGATCGACAAGGCCAAGAAGGTCGCGGCCCACCTGCTGGAGGCGTCCGAGGCCGATATCGAGCTCAAGGACGGTCAGTTCAGCGTTGCGGGTACCGATAAATCGGTGGCCTGGGGCGATGTGACCCTAACGGCCTATGTGCCGCACAATTTCCCGCTGGAAGTTGAGCCGGGGCTGGAGGAGACCGCGTTTTACGACCCGGCAAACTTCACCTATCCGGCGGGTGCCTATGCCTGTGAGGTTGAGGTTGATCCCGAAACCGGTCAGGTCAGCATCGAAGCGTTTACCGCTGCGGATGACTTTGGCAACATTGTCAACCCGATGATTGTCGACGGTCAGGTCCATGGCGGTATTGGCCAAGGCATCGGTCAGGCTTTGTTGGAGAACTGCGCCTATGACGAAAACGGCCAACTGCTGAGCGCATCCTTCATGGATTATGCCATGCCGCGCGCCGATGATGTGCCGTTCTATGGCGTGGATCATTCTAGCCAGACCCCATGTACGCACAACCCGTTGGGCGTAAAGGGCTGTGGTGAGGCCGGTGCGATTGGGTCGCCGCCCGCGGTGGTCAATGCGGTTCTGGATGCGCTGAATTCGGGTGGTAAGGCAGTCGATCATATCGACATGCCGGTCAGCCCGTCGCGCGTCTGGGCGGCGATGAACAGCTGAGAGGTTGGGGTGCGAGTGGCCAGCCCCCCGCGCCCCCCGGAGTATTTCCAAAAAGATGAAGGGTGCGGGAGTGCCTTTCGGAAAGGAAGAGCGAAATGTACAGTTTCGAGTTTGAGAAGCCCTCGACCATTGCCGACGCGGTTGCTGCGTTGGGAGCCGAGGATGCGCAGGCGTTGGGGGGTGGTCAGACGCTGATCCCGACGTTGAAGCAGCGCTTGGCGGCGCCGTCGGCCTTGGTGTCGCTGAGCGGGATTGCCGAGATGCAGGGCGTCTGTGTCGAGGATGATGGCTCGGTCTCGGTGGGTGGGGCGACGACCCACGCCACGGTGGCACGCGAGGCGGCGGGGTCGTATCCGGCGCTGGCGGCTTTGGCGGGTCAGATCGGTGATCCGGCGGTGCGCAATCGCGGGACGATTGGCGGGTCAATTGCGAATAACGATCCGGCGGCCTGCTATCCGGCAGGTGTGTTGGGATCGGGTGCTACAATCGTGACCAACACGCGCCAGATCGCGGCAGATGACTTTTTTGAAGGCATGTTCTCGACCGCGTTGGATGAGGGTGAGATCGTCACATCGGTCCGGTTCCCTGTTCCACAGGCTGCGAGCTATCAGAAATTCCTGCAGCCGGCCTCTCGGTTTGCGCTGGTCGGTGTCTATGTGGCGCGGTTTGCGGACGGTGTGCGCGTGGCTGTGACAGGCGCAAGCGAGGATGGCGTGTTCCGCTGGTCCGAAGCAGAGGCGGCGCTGAGCAAGGAATTCCGGCCCGACGCGCTGATGGATCTGCGGATCAATCCGATGAACATGATCGGTGACTTGCACGGCAGCAAAGCCTACCGCGCCCATCTGGTCGGTGTCATGACCAAACGGGCTGTCGAAGCCTGCATGTAAGAACGTAAACCGAAAAAAGCCCCGAGATCTATCGGGGCTTTTTTTCGTGCCGGATCCGAGGAAGCTTGGAGGGTTGCCAATAGGCGCCCGTGTCTTCGCGGGCCTTTTGGTATCGATCCACGCGGCGATTGGCCTCTTCTCCGCTTGTTTCAAATAGATGGCCCAGCAGACATTCCAGAACAGCCATTGCGCCAGTAAAGCTTGAAAGCGGGTGAAGCGCGCGGGTGCTGACCGGCAGGGTCACATCCGGGCGCACACCGGGGGCGATCACTTCACTGTCGGATAGCAGGATCAGGCGCATGCCGTGTTCGGCGGCAAACCGCATGGCCTGGATGGTTTCGGCGGAATAGGGCTGAACCGTGATTGCAAACAGGCAATCCGACGCGGTGGCGTCAAGAAGCGTATCGATGGACGACGCAGAATGGAGCGGAGCCATCTGAATGCCGGGATAGGCCATGCGGCCCGTGTAGCTGAAATAATGGCCCAGAGCATAGCTGGACCGTGTGGCCGTGACAAAGCAACGTTTGGACGTGGTAATGATCTCGACCGCTTTTCCGAGCACAGCAGGCTCTGTCAGGCGCAGTGAACGCGAGACGACGTTCAGCTCATTTTGCGCAAAACCGGCTTGGGTGGCGCTGAACGGGTCGCCTTTTTGCATGCGCTCAAGCCAGGTCTGGCCCAGATGATCCTCGCGATCTGTGACAAGGGTTTGGCGAAAGGGTTGGCGGAAGGCTTCAAAGCCCTCAAATCCCAGATGGTGGGAAAGCCGTACAAGGACATTTGAGCTGACCCCGATTTTCGCGGCGGTCAGGCGGATCGGATCAAGGCCGAAATCGGCAGGGTGATCAATGATGTATTTTGCTGCGGCCTGCATCTGCGGGGGCAGCGCATCAATCTGGTCTTTCAATCGGCGCAAAAGGGTTGGGGCGGTTTTCTGCATTTCACAAGAAAAACATATGTTTTGTTGATTGCAATAGAAAACGGGTTTGGTCGGAGTAGAAAGAGTGAGAACAGCAAGGGTCGGACCATGGTGTATCAACAGGCAAAATTGGCGCGCCCTTATGTTTTGGTGGCCCCGAATGGCGCACGACGCGGGCCGCGGGATCATCCGGCTTTGCCCGTCACGCTGGCGCAGATCGTGGAAGCTGCAGTGGCGTGCTCCAAGGCTGGGGCGGACGGGATACACCTGCATGTCCGGGATAAGACCGGCGCGCATTCTTTGGACCCTGGGCAGTATCGTGAGACGCTTGAGGCGCTGCGGCAGGCCGTACCGAAGCTGGAATTGCAGATCACGACCGAGGCTGCCGGGGTTTTCGACGTTGCCGCACAGTATGACTGCCTAAAGGGCGCAGGTGCGGATTGGGCGTCGGTCGCGGTGCGGGAAATCGCGCGTGATACTCAACTGGCGCCCAAGATCTATGGGTTCTGCGCTGAGCGTGACATAAAGGTGCAGCATATCTTGTATGATGCCGAGGATGCCAAGATGCTAGACCATTGGATGGCCGAGGGCATCGTTCCTGCGGCGCAAACGGACCGTCTTTATGTGCTGGGGCGCTATGCGACCGCGCGGCAATCTTCACCCGAAGATCTAAAGACGTTTCCAACTGGGCCGGGCAGGTGGATGGTTTGCGCCTTCGGGCGGCGCGAGCATGAGTGCCTGCATCTGGCTGCTTTGGGTGGCGCGGACGTGCGGGTTGGGTTTGAAAACAGCCTGACGGATTCTCATGGCCGTCCATGGGCCGACAACGCCGCATCGGTTGCGGCGCTGATTGAATTGCTGAAAGGGTACATGGTATGAGCCACGTTTTTCCACGCCACACAAGGTCAGATCTGCCAACAGTTGCGGGCGGTGATGGGTGTTATCTGATTGATACGGATGGAAAACGCTATCTGGATTGCGGTGATGCGGCGGTGTCCTGCCTTGGGCATTCGAACCCTGCTGTGATCTCCGCGGTGCAACAGCAGGTAGAGCAGATCGCCTTTGCCCATAGCGGTTTCATGACCTCGGCCCCGGCCGAGGCGCTGGCGGATTTGTTGATCGAGCATGCGCCGGGAGATTTGGATCGGGTCTATTTCATCTCGGGCGGGTCCGAGGCGACCGAGGCCGCGATCAAGCTGGCCCGGCAGTATTTTCTTGAAATCGGTCAAGCGGACCGGCGGCGTGTGATCGCCCGGCGGCAGAGTTACCACGGAAATACTTTGGGCGCTTTGTCCGCAGGTGGAAACGCCTGGAGACGGGCTCAGTTCGATCCCATTCTTGTGGAAATGACCCACATCGCCCCGTGCTATGAATATGCGGAAAAACCCGATGGTGAGAGCAGTTTTGACTACGGACAGCGCGTCGCGAATGAGCTGGAGGCCGAAATCCTGCGCCTGGGGCCAGAGACTATCATGGCTTTTATGGCAGAGCCGGTTGTGGGCGCGACTCTGGGCGCGGTTCCCGCCGTGCAGGGCTATTTCAAGCGGATTCGAGAGATTTGCGACACCTATGGGGTGCTGTTGATCCTGGATGAGGTCATGTGCGGCATGGGGCGTACCGGTCACTTGTTCGCCTGCGACCATGATGAGGTCGCCCCTGATATTCTATGTATCGCCAAGGGATTAGGCGCCGGATATCAGCCGATTGGCGCCACGCTGTGTTCCGCCCGCATTTATGAGGCGATCCGGGGCGGTTCGGGCTTTTTCCAGCACGGGCATACCTATGTCGGCCACCCCGTGGCCACAGCCGCGGCGCTGGCGGTCGTGATGCAACTGACGCAGCAGAATCTGCCGGACCGGGCGCGTCTGATGGGGGACACAGTGGATCAAGCGTTGAAGGCCGCATTCGGCCAACACCCACATGTCGGGGATATCCGGGGCAGAGGTCTGTTCCGGGGGCTGGAACTGGTGCAAGACCGGGACAGGAAATCGCCTTTTGACCCGTCCAAGGCGGTTGCGGGCCGGATCAAAAAAGCGGCCTTTGCCGAGGGGCTGATCTGTTACCCCATGTCGGGAACGCGAGATGGCAAGCACGGCGATCACATTCTGTTGGCACCGCCTTTCATCATCGAAGAGGCGCAGATCGACGAGATGGTGGGCAAGCTTGTTCGCGCAATTGATGCGGTGATCTAGGTCCGGCGCATTCGATTATTGCAACAAAAAACGCCCTCGCTTTGTGGCGAAGGCGTTTCAGATATTCTGTAGGATGCGTTACTTCTGCGGCAACGGGCCGATCATCATGATCATCTGGCGGCCTTCCATCTTGGGCATGTTTTCGATCTTGCCCAGATCCTTGACGTCTTCGGCCACACGCTCCAGCAACTCACGCCCCAGGTTCTGGTGCGCCATTTCGCGCCCGCGGAACCGCAGGGTGACTTTGACCTTGTCGCCGTTTTCAAGAAACTTGAACACGTTCCGCATCTTGACGTCATAGTCATGCGTATCGGTGTTGGGCCGGAATTTGACCTCTTTCACCTCGATGATCTTTTGTTTCTTGCGGGCCTCGCTTTCGCGCTTCTGCTGTTCATACTTGAACTTGCCGAAATCCATGATTTTGCAGACCGGCGGGTTCGCGTTGGGCGAAATCTCAACCAGATCGAGACCGACATCGGCGGCCATCTGCATGGCTTTTGCGGGATGAACCACCCCGACATTTTCACCTTCTGCGCCGATCAGGCGAATTTCGGGGGCACGGATTCTGTCATTGACGCGCGGTCCGGTATCTCTTTGCGGTGGCGCGTTGTGAGGTCTGCGGGCTATGGGTTCATTCCTTTGATAATTGCAGAATTTCGAGCCCGAAATCTAGACTGTGACGCCAGACGATTCAAGCGGCATAAAGGCCGGCTTGAGCGAAAATTTCAGGTTTTCCCGAGGATTTACGCTGACCGGGCATTCAAAAACCCGGTCAGCTGTAAGGATCAGCCGACAAAGGCCTTTTCGACGACAAACTCTTTGGGATCGGAATTGGCACCTTCGTTCAGGCCGAATTCCTCAAGGATCGCCTTGATATCGTGGTTGAAGGCCAGGCTGCCGCAGACCATGGCGCGGTCAGTTTCGGGTTTGATGCCGCCTTCGATACCCAGATCGGCAAACACCGTGCCGTCTTTCAACAGCTCGGTGATGCGGCCCATCCGGGGGCTCTCTTCCCGGGTTGTGGTCGGGTAATAACGGATCTTGTCGCCAAAGCCTTCACCGATCAGTTCTGCCAGCATTTCATCCTGCTTGATGCTGTCGATCAACTCACGCCCATAGTCCAGCTCGGCCACGTCGCGGCAGGTGTGGGTGATGATGACCTCGTCATAGTCCTCATAGGTTTGCGGCTCACGCAGGAGCGAGGCAAAGGGGGCAAAGCCGGTGCCGGTGGCAAAGAACCACAGCCGCTTGCCGGGCAGCAGCGCGTCATGGACCAGCGTACCAACGGGTTTAGGGCGCAGGATGATCTGGTCACCGGGTTTGATGTGCTGAAGCTTTGAGGTCAGCGGGCCGTCTTGAACCTTGATGGAGTAGAACTCCAGTTCCTCGTCCCAAGACGGTGAAGCGATCGAATAGGCGCGCAGTAGTGGTTTGCCGTTGTCACCCAGCAAGCCGATCATCACGAACTCGCCCGAGCGGAACCGAAGTGATGCCGGGCGCGTCACGCGGAAGGAAAACAGCCGATCGGTCCAGTGCTTTACCTCGGTAACAGTCTGGGCGTCGGGCAGGACGGGGGCCTTTACGGCGGTTGCTTCAGTCACGGATTTCATCTCTGTCATCGTTTCCTTACCGGTCAGCTAAACCGGCGCCTCTTTCGTTTCTTTGATATACGTCATGAAACGGGGATTGTCTCCCCATTTTCGTTAGTGTGCGAATGATTTTGGTTTTCAGCCGCGCAGGCGGGCCTGATAGTTGTTGTCCTGCCAGTTGGCGCGGGCCAACCATTGGTCCTCGGGCTGACGGTCGGCTAAGGTGTTGTCGATCTCGACCTCGTCAAATCCGCTGCGGCGCGCCATCGCATATTGATCCGCAAGCACATGGCCTTTGGCGCGCAGGCGACCGGAATATCCTTTCAGGCGCAGAACGCGCGCAATGGTAAAGCCGCGCCCATCGGCCGAGGACGGAAAGTCCACGCGCACCATTTGCGCGCTGCCAAGGCGTTCGATCAGCTCATCGGGGTCTGTGTCCGAGGCGACATCCAAAGCAACCACATCATTGGCCGCATCATCCAGCGTGACATAGCCATCAGTCCAGTCATCGGGGGCGAAGCCCTCGTCCGTTACGATTACGTTCATGTTCTCTCTCCAGCGCGTACCGCTTTGCCATCGACAAAGTGGATGCCGCATTCTTCCTTGTTCTGTTCACGCCAGCGCCCAGCGCGGGGGTCTTCGCCCTCTTTGACCGGCGAGGTGCAGGGGGCACAGCCGATCGAAGGGTATCCCTTGGCCACCAACGGGTGCCGAGGCAGGTTGTTTTCTTCCATATAGGCGCGCACATCCTCGGGCGCCCAATGGGCCAACGGATTGACCTTGATCCGACCCGTGCCGTCTTCGACTTCGAAAAACTCAAGCGCGGCACGACTGCCTGCCTGAAACCGTTTGCGTCCCGTGATCCAGCCGCAATAGCCGGTCAAGGCCTGCTGCAGCGGAAAGGTTTTGCGCAGGTTGCAGCACGCATCAGTATCGCGCAGGTGCAGCGCGCCATAGGGATCGTGGCGCTGAACGTCCTCTTCGTCGGCGCGGATGATACGGATGTTCGTCAGACCCAGACGCTCGCTAACCTCGTGCTGATATTCCAGCGTTTCGGCAAACAGCATTTGCGTGTCGATGAACAGGACCGGGGTGGCCTTGTCGACCACCGCAGCCATATGCAGCAACACGACAGATTCGGCCCCAAAGCTTGAGACGAGTGCCAGTTCATCGATCTCTTCGATCGCACCATGCATCACGTCATGCGCACTGTGGTGGCGGAACCGGGCGTTCAGCGCATCGACCTTTTCGGTCAGCTGAGAACGTCCGGCCCCCAGTTCCGTTTGGATCAGGTCAAGCGGCATTCGCCCGTGCCTCGGGGTAGAGGGCTGCTTTGAACGGTGCCATGCCGACACGGCGATAGGTTTCCAGAAACGTCTCTTCGGCGCTGTCGCGCTGTTCCAGATAGGTGTCGACGATGCGTTCCACTGCAGGCACGATCTCGTCATAGGCAAAACCCGGCCCGGTACGGTCGCCAATGGCCGCTGTCTCGGTCGCGTCTCCACCCAGAGTGATCTGGTAGTTTTCCACGCCTGCACGATCCAGACCCAGGATGCCGATATGGCCGACATGGTGGTGACCACAGGCGTTGATGCAGCCCGAGATTTTGATCTTCAGGTGGCCGATATCATGCTCCAGCTTCAACTCGTCGAACCGGGTTGCGATCTGCTGGGCAACCGGGATCGAGCGGGCCGTGGCCAGCGCGCAGTAATCCATGCCGGGGCAGGCGATGATGTCGCTGATCAGGCCGATATTGGCGGTGGCCAGTTCGTGCTCTTTCAGCTTGGCGTGGATCGCAGGCAGGTCCGATTTGTGGACATGCGGCAGGATCACGTTCTGCTCATGGCTGATGCGCAGCTCGTCATAGGCGAACTCTTCGGCCAGATCGGCCATCACGCGCATCTGCTCAGCCGTCGCATCACCGGGCGTTGCCCCATGCTTCTTGATCGAGATCGTGACGATCGCATGATCCGCATCCTTGTGCGGCGCGATGTTGGTGTCGACCCACGACCGGAAGACCGGATCGTTGGTATAAGCGGCCTCAAAGGACGCAACCGAAGCCTCGCGGAAGGCGGGCGGCGCAAAGTGCCCCTTGATCTCATCCAGCAGAGCCATATCGGCGCCCTTGAACTGCGGGCGGACCTGCAGGAAACGCTCGTTCACCTTGGCGCGGATGGCGTCGATGCCATGTTCGTGCACGGTGATCTTGATACGCGCCTTGTACTTGTTGTCACGGCGGCCGATCTGGTTCCACACGGAAACGGTGGCTTCCAGATAAGCCAGCAGGTCGTCGAATGCGACGAATTCCGACAGTTCCTTGCCGATCATCGGGGTACGGCCCAGACCGCCACCAACGATGACGCGGGCACCCAGAACACCGTCGCGTTCGACCAGTTGCAGGCCGATGTCATGCGCCTTGATCACGGCGCGGTCGTTTTCGCTGCCGGTGATGGCGATCTTGAACTTGCGCGGCATGAACTGGAATTCCGGGTGATCGGTCGACCATTGGCGCAGCAGTTCCGCATAGGGGCGCGGATCGGCGACCTCATCCGCGGCGGCACCGGCGAAATGGTCGGCGGTCACATTGCGGATGGTGTTACCCGAGGTCTGGATGGCGTGCATGCCAACCTCGGCCAGCGCGTCCAGCATATCCGGCACGTCGTTCAGCTTGGGCCAGTTATACTGGATGTTCTGACGGGTGGTGAAGTGGCCATAGCCCTTGTCCCACTTTTCGGCCAGCAGGGCCAGCTGACGCATCTGCGCGCTGTTCAGCGTGCCATAGGGAATGGCAACCCGCAGCATATAGGCGTGCAATTGCAGATACAGGCCGTTCATCAGGCGCAGGGGCTTGAATTCATCTTCGGTCAGCGAACCGTCAATACGACGCTCGACCTGAGCGCGGAACTGTCTGTTGCGCTCTGCCAGGAATTCGTGGTCAAACTCGGAGTAGCGATACATGTCTAGCTGTCCTTACGTGCAGCCCCGATCTTTGGGGCCTTTAGGGGAGAGAGAAGGCCGGTCAGGCCCGGGGCTGCGTTGCTGTTTCCTGCTTGCCGTGCGCGTAGTTTGACGGGCCGGTGCGGCGGAAATCCTCACGGAAATGGGTCGGCTCGGGGCCGTTTTCGCCGTCAACGGCATCGGCCAGATAGGCGCCCACGATCTTGCTGGCTTGGCGTGCGGCGTCCAACAGACGGACCTGCGCATGCGCTTCGTCGGTGATCAGCTCAGCCTCGGACAGATCACGGGACCAGCGGTCATCACTGGTCTGATAAATCACATCGCCTTCCAGCAGATCGTTGGCGGTGACGACTTTCGGGGTAAAAGCGCGGGCCATCAGGCAAGCTCCTTGTTCAATTCGGTCAGGGCGCTGGCTGCATCTCGTGGCGCCAGTCCATAAAATGTCAGGGCAGGGCCGTGCATTTCCGCAGCGGCCAAGTCTTTGGGCACGGTGTCGAGCGTTGTCGCCAGAATGCGCTGATCTGGGCGCGAGGCGTTTTCGATGATGGTGACAGGGGTTGCGCGATCTGCACCGTGCATGATCAGGCGACCTTGGATAAAGCGGGCCGATTTCTTACCCATGTAAATCGCAGCGACGGATCCGGGGCGAGAAAGTGCGGACCAATCGTGATCAGCGAACCCTTTCATATCGTGGCCAGTCAGAAACCGGACCGAGCTGTTACGCCCCCGGCGGGTCAGGCTTTGACCGATACCGGCAACAGCGGCTGAGGCCGCGGTGACACCCGGCACGATACGCCAGGTGATACCGGCGGCTTCGACGGCCTCGATTTCCTCATCCAGACGCCCAAACACGGTTGGATCGCCGGATTTCAGACGCACAACGCGCTGCCCTTTCAGCGCATGTTCCACCAGAAGGGCATCGATATCTTCCTGTTTCCAAGAAGGGCTAAATCCGGCCTTGCCCACATCCACCAGAATGGCGTGTTTACCGGCCAGCGCCAGAACATCTTCGCCGATCAGCCGGTCATGCAGCACGATATCCGCGCGCTCAAACGCGGCCAACGCCTTGAGCGTCAGCAATTCAGGATCACCGGGACCCGCGCCGACAAAATCGACATGTCCAGTAGAGCTGATTTGAGGTTCGGTCCGCATTCTTCGGTCTCGGGGTTGGTTTGACTTGCCTTGCAATATAGGAAATATTCCCGCCAAAGCGCCATATTCCACCGCAAATAAGAACGAATGTTCTGATTTGGCGATCATGTGGAACGCAGGTTTTGAATTGGAAGGAAAAATAGAATGTCGGTGCGGATAGACGCGACAGACCGGAAAATTCTGGTAGAGCTGCAACGGGACGCCAGTCAGTCCCTCGACGAAATTGCAGCTCAAGTCGGGAGTTCGAAGACCCCTGTATGGAATCGCATCCGCAAGTTGAAAAGTGCGGGTGTTATCGGTCAGCAGACGGTGTTGCTGGACGCCGAAGCCCTTGGATTCGAAGCGACTTTCTTTGTGTTGATTCGCACTTCGGAACATGAGGCTGACTGGCAGCGCAAATTCCTAAAGGCCTTGCAGGACCGCCCCGAAGTGCAAGAGGCGCACCGCCTGGCTGGTGACATTGATTATATCCTCAAAGTCCGGGTCAAGAATGCCCGTGCCTATGACGCCTTCTATCAGAACCTGATCTCTGAGGTGCGGGTGCACAACGTGACCGCGCTCTTGTCGATGGAAGAGATCAAATCCACCACGATGCTGCCACTGAGCACGCTGGCTGACGACTAGCCCAAAACCGTGTTACGCGGGTTCGACCATCAACCGGGTCAGACCGTGGAAATGGTAGCTGTTGGAATAGGCCGCATGCGTGGCCAGCCGCAGATTAGGGCATCTTTGCGCCAGCACCGACAGGGCAATCCGCATCTCAAGCCGGGCAAGTGGCGCGCCGACGCAGAAATGCAAACCGCCGCCAAAGCTCGTGTTGGCCTGGATGTCCCGCTTCGGATCAAACCTGTCCGGCTCGGCCCAAACGCCGGGATCACGGTTGGCGGCCCCCAACAACAGGGCGACCTGATCCCCACGCGCAAAACTATGACCGAACAGCTCGACAGGCTCGTAGGCGTATCTGGTGAACATATGCAGCGGTGGGTCGTATCGCAGGATCTCCTCGACCGCTTCGTCCATCGTGGCTGGGGCCAAAGCCCCGGGGTACATCTGCTGCGTAAGCAACGTTCTGATACCGTTGCCCAGCGCATGAACTGTCGCCTCGTGCCCGGCGTTGAGCAGCAGAATGCATGTCGCGATCAACTCATCACGTGACAGTTTATCGCCATCCTCTTCGGCCTGGATAAGCCGGGTGATCAGGTCATCGCCGGGGTTCTGGCGACGCTGTTGGATGTAGTCACCCAAAAACGCGGTGAATTCGGCTGAGGCTGCGGCGGCCTTATCCTCGGTTTCTCGGGTGCGACTTGCCTGGTACATCGCGACCATCGCATGGGACCAGCTAAGCAGCTGGGGCGCCATGTCCTGCGGCACGCCCAAGAGACGACAGATCGTGATTACCGGAACCTGCGTGCAATAGGCCTCCAACAGATCAAATGGTGTGTCCGGGAACCTGTCGATCAGATCATGGCACAAGTGCTCGATCGACGCATCCAGCGCGGCAATCGCCCGTGAGGTGAAAGCGCGCAAGACAAGCGCGCGCAGTCGCGTGTGGCGGGGTGGTTCCAGTTCAAGCATCGAATGTGCCTCAACCGCCAGCCAGGGTGCCAGATGAGCGGGGCCTTGCGTCGCCATTTCGGGTGGAACTTCGCGCCCAAACCGGCGGTCCCGCAGCAACGCAGCAACCGCACGGTGCGAGACAGCGGCGACCATGTTGTAGTCGTCCCAGAAGAACAGGTCGCCATGCTGACGGGCCCGGTTATAAAACGGATAGGGGTCCTGAACAAAGGCGGGTTCTGTCGGGGATTGCGATAGGGTCTTCATGCGGTGCACACTTGCCATGCGACGCGTCGAATGCAAGACCCTAAGACATGAAACGCATTTGGGTCATCATCGGATTTCTGCTGGCGGTTGGTTTGCTGTCCTCGGCGGTGTGGACCTATGGCTATCGGCAGGCTTTGTCTCAACTCAGCGAAAAGGCCGAGGCTGATCTGGAACTGGCCGCTGACCGGTTAAGCACGCAGATGCAGGTCTATCAGGAAGTGGCTGTCCTGATGGCCGAGCATCCCTCTCTGAAGGGTCTGGACACGCCCGGTCAGCAACAACAGGCACGTGCCCTTTTGCTGGATGTCGCGGACAAGACCGGTGCTGCCAATGTTCTTTTTCTGGATGTTTCGGGGCGGGTTTTGGTTGCAGCGCAACCGGTGGCCGATCCGAACCTGGCGGGCCATCCGGCCTTCCAGCGCGCATTGCAGGGCGCATTGGGCAGTGCCCATGGTGTTTTGCCATCAAGCGGTGTGCGCACCTATTCCTATGCGGCCCCCGCCTTTGGGCCGCAGGGTCAGGTCGTTGGCGCACTTATGGTGATTGCCGACGTTCAGGACGTGGAACAGACATGGCGCGGCAGTACCGAGGCGGTGTTTTTCATCGATGATGCGGGCGTTGTCTTTATCTCGAACCGGTCGGATCTTTTGTTCTGGCGGCGTGCCGAAGGGCAGGCGGGGATAGCCCCGCCAGACGGTGAAGTGGCCGATTTCGCGGCGACGCAAGTGGGTGATCACGAACTGTGGCAACTTGGCTGGGGGCGGTATCTGCCGGATCGCGCGTTGCATTTGACGCTTGATCTTCCGGTGATCGGCATGACGGCCGAGGTGCTTGTGGATGTGGCGCCCGCCCGACGTCTGGCCGGGTTGCAGGCCGCTGCGGTTGCCGCGATCTGTTTTGCCTTTGGGGCCATGTTGTTTCTGGCCTCGGAACGGCGCAGGACGCTTGCCGAGGCGAATGCCGTTCTGGAAAGTCGCGTCGATCAACGTACCCGTGCCTTGACCGCGACCAACGTGGCGCTGCGTCGCGAAGTGACCGAGCGGCAGGAGGCCGAGGCCGCCCTGAAACAGGCGCAAAATGATCTGGTGCAGGCCGGCAAGCTGAGCGCGCTGGGAAAGATGTCGGCGGGGATCAGCCATGAACTGAACCAGCCCCTGATGGCCATTCAGCAATTCGCCGACAACGGTTCCGCCTTTCTGGATCGCGGGAACGAATCCAAAGCCGGAGAGAATCTTGGACGCATCTCGGATATGGCGGCCCGCATGGCGCGGATCATCAAGAATCTGCGGGCTTTTGCCAGAAACGAAAGCGAACCGATGGGAAGGGTCGATCTGGTACAGGTCATCAACACTGCTGTCGAATTGACCGAAGCACGTCTGCGGGGTGATGGCATCGACCTGGACTGGCACCCTCCGGCGACCGAGGTGTTTGCCTGGGGCGGTGAGGTGCGGCTGGTGCAGGTTTTTGTCAATCTCATCAACAACGCGGCGGATGCCATGATCGATGCGCCGGACAAGCGGGTTGAGATTGTGCTGGATCAGGGCTCACGGTTGAGCGTTTCGGTGCGCGATACCGGGCCGGGTATCGAAGACCCGGACCGGGTGTTCGAGCCGTTTTATACAACCAAATCCGTCGGTTCATCGGAAGGGATGGGTTTGGGGCTGTCGATCTCATATGGTCTGGTTCAGAGTTTTGGTGGTGACATTCGCGGGGCAAACACGCAAGACGGTGCTGAATTTACCGTTGAACTCGACCCTTATTCCAAAGGCATGGCCGCATGATCCGTAAGGTCCTTTTGGTGGATGACGATGCCGCTGTGCGTGAGGCGTTGGCCCAGACACTTGAGCTGGCAGAGTATCAACCGGTTTCTGCCGGGTCTTTTGTTGCGGCCAAGGATCACATTCAACCTGATTTTCCGGGTGTCATCATCTCGGACATTCGCATGCCGGGGCGCGATGGTTTTCATCTGCTGGAGTATGCCTGCGGCATTGACCCCGAGCTTCCGGTGATCCTGCTGACCGGAGAAGGCGACATCCCGATGGCTGTGCAGGCCATGGGCAAAGGGGCCTTTGATTTTCTGGAAAAACCCTGTGCCGCTGCGGATCTGACAGCCGTGCTGGAGCGCGCATTTGCAGCCCGGACCGAAGTGCTGACCCTGCGCAAACAGAAATCCGAACTTGAAAAAGGCGACCCCGCAGCGCGGTTGCTGTTTGGATTCTCGAAACAGGCGGATGAATTGCGGGAACGTGTCCGCACGGTCGCACCAACCCGGGCCGAGGTTCTGGTAACCGGGCCGGTGGGCAGCGGTATTTCCAAGGTCGCCGAGGTCATTCACCTCATGTCGCCCGGCGGGCAGGGGCCCTTTGTCAAACGCCCTTCCGCAAGTTTGGATGAAAAAGGTCTTATCCAAGTATGCGAAGATGCCAGTGGCGGATCTTTGTTCCTGGACGAGATTTCTGCGATGCCCGAGGCGACTCAATATGCGGCGCTTGAACTGATCGAAAAAGGCATCGGCGTGCGCATTATCGCCGGGACCACAGGAGACTTGGCCCAGCACGCGGCGGAGGGCCGGTTCAATGCAGATTTGTTCTATCGTATGGACGTGATGCGTGTGCGCATCCCCTCACTGGCAGAGCGGCCCGAGGATATTCCGGTGATCTTTCGCCAATATGTGGCACAGGCTGCCGAGCAGGCGGGCTTGGATGTCCCCGACATCTCGTCCGAGCATCTGGCTGCGCTGATGGCGCAGGATTGGCCAGGCAATGCCCGGTCACTCATGTCAGCGGCGATGCGCTTTGTTCTTGGCATGCCAGAAGAGGTCACTCAGGCGACCGACCTTGGGCTGGCAGAGCAGATGGCAAGGGTGGAAAGATCTTTGCTTGTGGCAACGCTGGGGCGGCACAACGGCAAGGCGTCTGAGGCCGCCAAAGCGCTGAAACTGCCGCGGAAGACGTTCTATGACAAATTGGCACGCTATCAGATCCGGCCAGAGGATTACCGCAGATAAGTTTGGCAGGTCGCGGATGCAGATTCGCACTGGTCAAACGATTCGCCTATTCGATTCGAGAACCGTGCGAAAATCCGCACAGCGCACCAAAATGATGTGCGAAATTCCGCACAGAATTGAATCGCCTCTGCGTGTGTTGCGAATATCAGCCCATTAATACACTGAAAAATAACAACTTATGACAGAGGTTCGAGCCATCAAACAAAGTGTTGAGGCAGCACATCCGATTCGTTTCACTGCGCGCAATCACCTCTGAACTGCGGTTCAGCGGAGATATCATCGAAGTCCGGGAGGAGAAGATTCATGAAATTCCTGACAACCGCTGCCAGTGCTCTGGCGTTGTCTGTTGCCGCCACCGCTGGTTTTGCGGCCTGCGACGATGGCGAAATCGTCGTCAAGTTCGCGCATGTGACAAACACCGATAAACACCCCAAAGGCATTGCTGCGTCGCTGTTGGAACAGCGCGTCAATGACGAGATGCAGGGCGTGATGTGCGTGGAGGTCTATCCGAACTCCACCCTTTATAACGACGACAAAGTGCTGGAAGCGATGTTGCAGGGCGACGTGCAACTGGCCGCGCCTTCGCTGTCGAAGTTTGAGAAATTCACAAAGCAGTTCCGCCTGTTCGACCTGCCGTTCATGTTCAAGAACATCGAAGCTGTTGACGCGTTCCAGGCCTCGGATGCAGGTCAGGCCATGAAAGACAGCATGCAGCGCCGTGGTTTGCAGGGGCTGGAATTCTGGCACAATGGCATGAAGCAGATGTCGGCCAACAAACCGCTGGTCGACCCGTCGGATGCGGATGGTCTGAAGTTCCGAGTGCAATCCTCGGACGTGCTGGTTGCTCAGATGGAAGCCATCGGTGGCAGCCCGCAGAAAATGGCGTTCTCCGAGGTTTACGGCGCGCTGCAGCAGGGCGTTGTGGACGGTCAGGAGAACACCTGGTCGAACATCTACGGCAAGAAGTTCTTCGAAGTGCAGGACGGTATTACCGAAACCAACCACGGCATCATCGACTATCTGGTCGTGACCTCTGTGGACTGGCTGGACAGTCTGGACCCGGCCGTTCGTGATCAATTCCTGACGATCCTCAGCGAAGTGACCGAAACCCGGAACAAAGAAGCCTTTGCCGTGAACGAAGCGGCCAAAGCTTCGATCACCGATGCGGGTGGCATCATCCGTGATCTGAACCCCGATCAGCGCCAGGCCTGGGTCGATGCGATGAAACCCGTTTGGGACAAATTCGCCGATGACGTAGGTCAGGACAAGATCGACGCCGCTCAGGCGATCAACGCCGGGTTCTGATCCCGCGCATTGGCCGCGCGTCTGGGGCTGGGGAGTGATCGACGCGCAGGCCGGGCGGGCCGGATAAGGCCCGCCACTTCTCCCTCTCATCACAAAAAACGGGGACAGAGAGATGTCTGGTGCGAAATCCGGCCAAGGCGGGCTGGTCGACCATATCGAAGAAACCCTGATCGCGTTGCTGCTTGGCCTGATGACGGTCGTGACCTTTGCCAACGTGATCGCGCGGTTTGTGTTTAATTCCAACATCCTGTGGGCGCTTGAGCTGACAGTTTTCATGTTCGGATGGCTGGTGTTGCTGGGCGCGTCTTATGCGGTCAAGAAACACGCCCATCTGGGTGTGGATGCGATCCTGAACATGCTGGCCCCCGCGCCGCGCCGAATTTTGGCGCTGATCGCGGTGGGGTGCTGTCTGGTGTTTTCGCTGCTGCTGCTCAAGGGGTCTTACGACTATTGGGCCGTGTTTGCCGATCTGCCGCCAACCTCGGGCCGCTGGTTCCCGACAGGGTTCAACCTGGATGCCCGCAGCCAAAGTTTCTACGAAGTTGACGACATCCCGATGGTCGCACCGCTGCGCTTTCTGGAAGGGCTGATCAACTATGGCGAGGGCTATGAAAAACTGCCCAAGGTCGTGCCGTATCTGGTGTTGCCTGTGTCGATGTTGCTGCTGGTGATCCGCTTTGCGCAGGTTTCAGTGCAAATCTGGCGCGGTGAAACCGACCGCCTTGTTGCCAGCCACGAAGTCGAGGACGAGATCGAAGAAGTTCGCGCTCAGCAAGGGGAGCATAACTGATGGACGTCGTTCTTCTATTCTCGATGGTCATTGGCCTGCTGCTGATTGGTGTTCCGATTGCGGTGGCGCTCGGCCTCAGCTCAACCCTGTTCCTGCTGATCTATTCCGACAGCTCGCTGGCTTCTGTCGCGGGTACGCTGTTTGAGGCGTTCGAGGGGCACTTTACCCTGCTGGCGATCCCGTTCTTTATCCTGGCTTCGTCCTTCATGACCACGGGCGGCGTGGCACGGCGGATCATCCGGTTTTCGATTGCCTGCGTGGGGCACTTGCCCGGCGGCCTGGCAATTGCGGGTGTGTTCGCCTGTATGCTGTTTGCTGCGCTTTCGGGGTCGTCTCCGGCAACCGTGGTGGCGATCGGGTCGATTGTCATCGCAGGGATGCGTCAGGTGGGTTATTCCAAGGAATTCGCCGCCGGTGTGATCTGTAACGCCGGGACGCTGGGCATCCTGATCCCGCCATCCATCGTGATGGTCGTCTACGCGGCGGCTGTTGAGGTGTCGGTCGGTCGGATGTTCCTGGCCGGTGTCATTCCGGGCCTGATGGCCGGTCTGATGCTGATGATCACCATCTACGTCATGGCCAAGGTCAAGAACCTGCCGAAAGGCGATTGGAAAGGCTGGGGAGAGATCTTTACCTCAGCGCGCGAGGCCGGGTGGGGCCTGTTCCTGATTGTCATCATCCTGGGCGGTATCTATGGCGGTATCTTCACCCCGACCGAGGCCGCAGCGGTAGCCGCCGTCTACGCGTTCTTCATTGCCAGCTTTGTCTACAAGGACATGGGGCCGCTGAGCACGCAAGAGGGTACGCAGAACCTGTCGTTGATGAAAAAGCCCTATGCGCTGGTGACGGCCTTCTTCCACCCCGATACCAAGCACACGCTGTTCGAGGCTGGCAAGCTGACCGTCACGCTGCTGTTCGTGATCGCCAACGCGCTGATCCTGAAACACGTGCTGACGGACGAACAAGTGCCGCAGCATATCGCCAGTGCCATGCTGTCCGCAGGTCTGGGTCCGGTGACCTTCCTGATCGTGGTCAACGTCATCCTGCTGATCGGCGGTCAATTCATGGAGCCCTCGGGCCTGCTGGTGATCGTCGCGCCGCTGGTGTTCCCAATCGCGATCGAGCTGGGCATCGACCCGATCCATCTGGGCATCATCATGGTGGTCAACATGGAAATCGGGATGATCACACCTCCGGTCGGTCTGAACCTGTTCGTGACCTCGGGCGTGGCGGGGATGCCGATGATGAAGGTTGTGAAGGCCGCGTTGCCCTTCCTGGCCGTTCTCTTCGTCTTCCTGATCATGGTGACATATATCCCCTGGATATCCACCTTCCTGCCCAACACGTTCATGGGCCCCGAGATCGTGACGAACTAGAACGACCCTTAGCAATCAAGGAAACCGGGTGGCCGTGCTGCCCGGTTTTTTCTTTGGGCCTGTTGAATGCTGCCCAACAGGCCTTACCTAAAGAGTCGAGGACGACCTCACCACCTTGAAACCCCGTCGGGACGGCCCGACTGTTCTGGAGGTAAGGTTATGCCTTGGATCCTTCTGTTATTCGCGGGCGCTTTAGAGGTTGTTTGGGCTGTCGGCATGAAACAATCTGCGGGTTTTACGCGGCTATGGCCAACTGCGCTCATGGGTATTTCCATGATCGGTTCGTTTGGGCTGTTGGCGCTGGCCATGCGGACCCTTCCATTGGGGACGGCCTATGTCATCTGGACCGGCATAGGTGCGGTGGGCGCCTTTACCATCGGTGTGATGTTTCTGGGTGAGGCTTTGACGGCAACACGTATCTTTGCAGCGGTGCTGATCATAGCCGGGATGATTACGATGAAGCTTGCCTAAGCTTCAGGCGCTTTCCAGCGCGCTGATGATGCCGGAAAAATCCTGCGCTTTCAGACTGGCACCGCCAACGAGCGCGCCGTCAACGTTTGAGACCGCAAAGATATCCCGCGCATTGTCTGGCTTGACCGAACCGCCATAGAGCAGGCGCACCGAGCGGCCAACACCCTCGCCAAATCGACGCTCAAGCCGGGCGCGCATGAAATCATGGACATCTCCGATCTGGTCCATTGTCGGCACCTTGCCGGTTCCGATGGCCCAGATCGGTTCATACGCGACCACAAGGTTCTCACCAGTCGACAGATCCGGGATTGAACCCGACATCTGACCGCCGATGATATCCAGCGTGTTTGCCGCTTCGCGCTCTTCCAGGCTTTCACCGACGCAGATGACAGTGATCAGACCCGCATCCATGGCGGTGCGGGCTTTGGCGCGTACATCATCGTTGCGTTCGCCGTGATCCTGACGCCGTTCGGAATGGCCCAGAATGACATGGCGGGCGCCAGCGTCCCTTAACATCTCGGCGCTCAGATCGCCGGTATGTGCCCCTGATTGTGCAGCGTGGCAATCCTGACCTCCGATCGCGATGCCGGTACCCTGGGTTGCGGATGCGGCGCGGTGCAGCAACGTGGCGGGCGGGCAAATCAGGATATCAACGGTGGGATTTGGATGAGATTTGCCAAGGGCCTCAAGCTCTGCCAAAGACGCGCCTGTGCCGTTCATCTTCCAGTTGCCTGCTGCCAGTTTGCGCCGCATCGTGATCGCCCTGTTGTTTGCCTTGGTTCCAGATTCAGTTACCACTCTGTGCGGCAGGTGACAATTCCGCTCACATGCAGCCGCTTGGGACTACGCATAAAACGGAGCGGTACAGGTGATATGGTTCCCGTTGGGCGGCGGGCAGGGACCGTATACTTTAGCGCTGAGGGGCGAGGCTTTCGTCGAATTTGATCGATTCACCGCAGCCGCAGGCGTCCACCACGTTGGGATTGCGGAACTTGAAACTGGATTCCAGCAGCGAGACTTCATAGTCGATTTCAGTGCCAAACAGAAACATCTGCGCCATCGGTGCGATGATCACACGGGCGCCGTCTTGTTCGACAACCTCATCGTTGGCTTCTGCCTCATCGACATAGTCCATGGTGTATTCCATTCCGGCACAGCCGCCTTTTTTGACACCGATACGCAGGCCAGCATGCCCTCCGGCCTCCATCAGGTGGCGGATCTGAGCGGCTGCCTTCGATGTCATGGTCACGGCTTGTTTGCCGGGAATACCAAACATGGTCGTCTCCGTGTTCACGCGTTGGGCCTAATGTAAGGCTGACGATGGGCAGGCTCAAGGGAATGCGTGGTAGATCGGAACACATTTCGTCAAAGGTGGATGCGTTCGACGCATATACCGGCTTGCTATCGCCGGTATCTTGATCATAGCCTGCTGTCAGATTGAAACAGGAAAGGCAGTGTGACATGGCGCAGGGAATGTTTTTCAAGGCAAGTGTGTCAATTCTTGCACTGCTGATTGGGTTTGCGGTGGCCGGGACCGCTCGGGCGGCGACTGACACGGACCGTCACCCCGTGAACTGCGCAACCGCCGAGGGCGATCTGCGCGCCATCGCGGCAGAAAAGAAACACGCGCAAGATCAACAGCTTGAAAGCGTTATCTCAGTTACACCGGCAGGCGCTTTGCTGGGGCTGGTCACTGGTACCGAGCATAAGAGGCTTCAGATGTTGTCCGGCGACTATGTCAAAGAACTGGACGCGCGCGCTGCGGAAATCAAATCGACCTGCGGCGTCGAATAGGCCAGAAAAAGGACCGCCTCGGGCAAAGGCGGTCCAAATCGGGTCAATTGGATGGGGTCAGCGTGGTCAGAGGCCCAAACGCATTGAGCAAGCGCTTTGTGACCGCCGAATGTGACAGCCGCGCTATGATCGCGTAACGATCAGAATACAGTTTTGTAACAGCGCTGAATTTTCTGTGGATGAATCGGGGTTTACATGAACCCAAGCTCAAGCCGCGCCTCGTCGGACATCATGTCCATGCCCCAGGGCGGCTCCCACGTCAGTTCCACATCGACCTCTTTCACGCCTGCAACGGGCTCGATCGCTTCAACGATCCATCCCGGCATTTCACCTGCAACAGGGCAGCCGGGGGCGGTTAGTGTCATGATGACCTTCACCGCGTTTTCCGCACTGATGTCGATCGTGTAGATCAGGCCCAGGTCGTAGATATTAACCGGGATTTCAGGATCAAAGACCGTGCGGCACGCATCCACAATCGCATCATAAAGCGGATGTTCAATGGTTGAGGGCGGAATCAGAGGATTGCCTTCAAGCGGTTCATTCGGGTGCGTCATCTATGCCTCGGGTCGGTTACCTGAGTGTTTATATAAGCATACTCATATGCATCGTCCAGAGAGCGTCGGCACCCGACTTGGGTGCCGATTGATTTCACTCGTTTATATCATGGTTAAAGGTCTTCACCTGACCATGCGGCAACGCGAACATGCGGCGCAGAACCAGCCAGGACACCAGGGACAGAACTGCGAATATCAGCAGCAGTACGGGCAGGGCCGGTGTCATGCCAGGGATCAGCAGCAAAAGCCCAGTGATCGCGGCGCCGATGGCAAAGCCCAGAAAGATGAACCCCGGCAGGACCACTTCCAATATGGCAAGCACAAGCGCCGCGGCCAGCCATATCCACCAGGTCAACCAGAACGGATCAGCCATTATCCTCGACCTTTCAGCATGTTAAAGGCGTTTCCGAATGCTTCCAGCGCGTTGGCCGGAACAACGACGGTCTGTGATCCGGTCCCGTTGCCCAATGCGGTCAGCGATTCCACCTGTTTCAGCGCGACCTGATATTGTGCAGCCTCAATGCCATTGTCCTTGATGGCCTGGGCAACAACGCCGGTGGCATAAGCTTCGGCCTCAGCCTCGATCCGGCGGGCTTTGGCTGTTTGCTCTGCCGCATAAAGCTCGGCATCCGCTTGCAGTTCGACTGCGCGTTTCTGGCCTTCGGCCTCTGTCACCTGCGCGCGGCGGGCGCGTTCGGCATTTAGCTGCTGCAACATCGCATCGCGGGTGGCCTGATCCAGGTTCACGTCCAGAATCTCGGCCCGGGTCACTTCGATGCCCCAGTCATCAACGGCAGTTTCCACACTTTCCTGAATGCGGGTGATCAGCTGTGCCCGGTTCGACTGAACCTCGTCCAGATCCATCTTGCCGATCTCGGCGCGTACGATACCGGCAACGGTCGTGGCAATCGCGCCGTCAACGTCGCGGATACGGTAAACCGTCTTTTCCGGCTCAAGAATGCGATAAAAGACCGAGGTGTCGATCTGCACCAACACGTTGTCCTTGGTGATCGCGTCTTGGGTGGCATTCGGCAACTGGCGTTCCAGAATGGATATCTTGTGGCGCGCAACGTCCAGAAATGGAACGATAAAGTTGATCCCGGGCCCCAGCACGGAATGAAGCCTGCCGAACCGTTCAACCACATATTTCTCAGATTGCGGTACGATCTTGATACCCTTGAGAATAACAAGAACGACAAAGGCCGCAGCCAGCAGATAGATAATGTTTGATGTCAAAAGGCCGATGATCTGATCTTCGGTCATAGCTGTCCTCTTATAATTGTGTACTATGGTATACACTTGGGGATTGAATCGTCGAATTTCAACTCTGGTATGAAGCGAAACGGCACGGATGCAAGTCTTTGAAGCTGTTTATGGGGCTGGTAATTCCCAAGATGTGGCGACTTTGCATCCCGGCTTTGGCTGCGCTATCGGGGGGGGTATGAAGCTGATAATCGATACAGATCCCGGCATCGACGATGCCATGGCAATCGCCTATGCCGCTGCCGCGCCCGAGGTTGACCTGATCGGTCTGACCACGGTTTTTGGAAATACGCACGCGCATCAATCCAGTCGCAATGCCCGTTACCTGCTGGATCGGCTTGGGATTTCCGCACCCGTCGCCGAGGGGGCGGCGACTGCTTGGGCCAGGGACGATCACGACCCGACAACGCATGTACACGGCCCGGAAGGGTTCGGTGATTTCACGGATATTCCTGATCTTGGGGAAAACCATGCGTTGCCTGCCGCCGAGTTTCTGGTTGAAATGGCCCGGACGCACAAGAAAGACCTTGTGGTCTGCGCAATCGGGCCTTTGACCAATATAGCGGATGCCATGCGCTTGGATCCTGAGTTTTCGACAAACCTGGGCCGTTTGGTGATTATGGGTGGGGCGGTCTTTTGCCCGGGAAACGTATCTGCCCATGCCGAAGCAAATATCCACAATGACCCTTACGCTGCGCAGGCGGTGTTTGCCACTCCGCCGGAAACGGTGCTGGTGGGCCTCGATGTGACGTTGCAAACGCTCTACAACTCTAGCGACTTCGCGGCGCTGGTGCAGAACTCACCGGATATCGGAGGGTTCCTGAAACATATCGCGGAGTTCTATCTGCGGTTTTATCGCGAGATTGAAGATGTCGATGGCTGCGGCTTGCACGACTCCACCGCTCTGATCGCCTGCGGGAACGAGCATATGTTCGAAACGGTCGAAACCGGTATCAACGTGGTGACCGAGGGTGAACGTATTGGCGCGACGGTGCCTGATGACCGGTTGCCTGCGGTACGCGTCTGCCGTGACGTGGACGGGGCAGGGGTGGTCGATCTTTTCACCCGGCATGTTTCATCGCTGCCCTGAAGGGTTGCATCGCAGGTACAGATCAGGCAAAGCCTGCCCGGTTCCGCGACCACAGGCATCCAGATGACAGATCGTTTTTCCTTTGAGTTGAAAGCCACTGACGGCAGGGCCAGAACCGGCGTGATCCACACACCTCGGGGCGAAGTGCGCACGCCTGCGTTCATGCCCGTTGGGACGGCTGCGACAGTCAAGGCAATGATGCCTGAAAGCGTGCGTCAGACAGGGGCGGACATTCTGCTGGGCAACACCTACCACCTGATGCTGCGCCCAACAGCCGAGCGGATCGACCGTTTGGGTGGATTGCACAAGTTCATGAACTGGGACCGGCCGATCCTGACCGATTCCGGCGGCTTTCAGGTGATGTCGCTGGCTGGTCTGCGCAAGCTCACTGAAAAGGGCGTGACCTTCAAATCCCATATCGACGGGTCCCGGCACGAGCTGACGCCCGAACGCTCGATGGAGATCCAGCGGTTGCTGGGCTCGGACATTGTCATGTGTTTTGATGAATGCCCGGCCTTGCCCGCCGACCGGGACCGCATCGCCGAGTCGATGCGCCTGTCCATGCGATGGGCGCAGCGGTCGCGAGATGCGTTTGGCGACCGCCCGGGGCACGCCTTGTTCGGGATTATGCAGGGCGGGCTGGAACAGGACCTGCGCGAAGAAAGCGCTGAGGCGTTGAAGCAGATTGGTTTCGAAGGCTACGCCATCGGCGGTCTGGCGGTGGGCGAAGGGCAGGAGGCCATGTTCGACTGCCTCGACTATGCGCCCGATTTTCTGCCGCAGGACAAGCCACGTTACCTCATGGGCGTTGGCAAGCCCGATGATATTGTGGGCGCCGTGGCGCGCGGAGTTGACATGATGGACTGCGTTCTGCCCTCACGGTCGGGACGTACAGGACAGGTCTTTACCCGCCACGGTGTTGTGAACATCAAGAACGCGCGCCACGCGGATGACCCGCGTCCGTTGGACGAAAATTGCACATGCCCGGCCTGTCAGAACTATTCACGCGCTTACCTGCACCATGTGTTCCGCTCGAACGAGATGATCTCGGGGATGCTGTTGACATGGCACAATTTGCACTACTTCCAAGAGATCATGCAGGGCATGCGCGACGCCATCGCGGCAGGTGAATTTGCAGCATGGGAAAAGCAGTTCCACGATCAGCGTGCGCAGGGCGATATAGAGCCTTTGTAACAGGCAGCTTGCACAAAAACCGTGGATATGTCCTCGGGATGCCTTGAAGTCCCCCAGACCTCGGGTCATTCTGGTAGGTGCAACAGGACGCTAAGGTTGAAAAGCGCGGAACAGCGCCCCACCTTAACCGTCCAAGACAGGAGATGGCCAAAGGTTGCCTGCATCAGGGACCAGCGCCGTCTTGCCAACGATAAGGATAGAGCATGCAAGAGCCTCTGAATTCCTCATACCCCGTCCTGCCGCTGCGAGATATTGTGGTCTTCCCGCATATGATCGTGCCGCTGTTCGTGGGCCGTGACAAATCGGTCCGTGCGCTGGAAGAGGTGATGCAGGATGACAAGCAAATTCTGTTGTCCAGCCAGATGGACCCGGGTGACGATGATCCAGACATCGACGGCATTTACCAATCAGGTGTGCTGGCCAATGTGCTGCAACTGCTGAAATTGCCCGATGGCACCGTCAAGGTGCTGGTCGAAGGGCAGGCGCGGGTGCAGATCACAGAATTCCTTGAAAACGATCAGTTTTTCGAAGCCCGCGCCGAATATCTGACTGAAATCCCGGGCGATGTCACCACGACCGAAGCGTTGCTGCGCACCGTCGCGGATGAGTTCGAGCGCTATGCCAAAGTGCGCAAGAACATCCCCGAAGAGGCGCTGGCCGCCGTGGGTGAAACCACCGAGCCAGCCAAGCTGGCTGATTTGGTTTCCGGCCATTTGGGCATTGAGGTCGATCAGAAACAGGAACTGCTTGAGACCCTCAGCGTCAGCGAGAGGCTGGAAAAGGTCTATGGCCTGATGCAGGGCGAAATGTCGGTTCTGCAGGTCGAGAAAAAGATCAAGACCCGCGTCAAAACCCAGATGGAGAAGACGCAGCGCGAATACTATCTGAATGAGCAGATGAAAGCCATTCAGAAGGAACTGGGCGATGGCGAGGACGGCAGCAATGAGGTTGCCGAACTGGAAGCCAAGATCGCCGAGACCAAGCTGTCGAAAGAAGCGCTGGAAAAGGCCGAAGGTGAGCTGAAAAAGCTCAAGAACATGTCGCCCATGTCGGCCGAGGCCACGGTGGTGCGCAACTATCTGGACTGGATCCTGTCGTTGCCGTGGGGCACCAAGTCTCGCGTCAAAAAGGATCTGGGCCGTGCGCAGGACATTCTGGACGCCGATCACTACGGTCTTGAGAAGGTCAAAGAGCGGATCGTCGAATATCTGGCTGTGCAGCAGCGTTCGAAAAAACTGAAAGGCCCGATCCTGTGTCTCGTTGGCCCGCCGGGCGTGGGTAAAACCTCGCTGGGCAAGTCGGTTGCCAAAGCCACGGGGCGCGAGTTCATTCGCATCTCGCTGGGTGGTGTACGCGATGAATCCGAGATCCGCGGTCATCGTCGGACCTATATCGGTTCGATGCCCGGTAAGATCATTCAGGCGCTGAAAAAGGCAAAGACCACGAACCCGCTGATCCTTTTGGATGAAATCGACAAGATGGGGCAGGATTTCCGTGGCGACCCGGCTTCGGCGATGCTTGAAGTTTTGGATCCGGAACAGAACAGCACCTTCATGGACCATTACTTGGAGGTCGAATATGACCTGTCCAATGTGATGTTCCTGACCACGTCGAACAGCTACAACATGCCTGGGCCTCTGCTGGACAGGATGGAGATCATCCCGTTGGCCGGTTACACCGAAGAGGAAAAATCCGAGATCGCCAAGCAGCACTTGATCGGCAAACAGGTCAAGAACCACGGTCTTAAAGCTAAGGAGTTTGAGCTGACCGACGAGGCGCTGCAAAAGATCATCCGCACCTACACGCGTGAAGCTGGTGTTCGGAACCTCGAGCGTGAGATCGCCAAAGTGGCGCGGAAATCGTTGACCAAGATCATCAAGAAAGAGGCCGAAACTGTTGAAGTCACGCCGGAAAATCTGGATGACTTCCTCGGCGTGCCAAAGTTCCGCTATGGTCTGGCCGAACAGGACGATCAGGTTGGCGTTGTGACAGGTTTGGCCTGGACTTCCGTTGGTGGCGATCTGCTGCACATCGAGGCGTTGAAATTGCCCGGTAAGGGGCGGATGAAGACCACCGGCAAGCTGGGTGATGTGATGAAGGAATCCATCGACGCCGCCTCGTCTTACGTGCGGTCCATTGCGCCTGAGATCGGGGTGAAGCCGCCTCAGTTCGACAAGATCGACATCCACGTGCACGTACCTGATGGCGCGACGCCCAAGGATGGCCCCTCTGCGGGTTTGGCGATGGTCACGTCCATCGTTTCGGTCTTGACTGGTATTCCGGTGCGCAAGGACATCGCCATGACTGGCGAGGTGTCACTGCGCGGCAATGCGATGCCGATCGGCGGTCTCAAGGAAAAACTGCTGGCCGCGTTGCGCGGGGGTATCAAGACGGTGCTGATCCCGGAAGAGAACGAAAAGGATCTGGCCGATATCCCGGACAATGTGAAAGAAGGTCTTGAGATCATCGCCGTTAAGCATGTGTCGGAAGTTCTGGAACAGGCCCTTGTTCGCCAGCCCGAGCCCATCGATTGGGATGAGGCCGCCGAGGAGGCGGCCGCTGCTGCCGCAAAAGCGTCCGAAAGCGCGGGGCCGTCGGCCACGGCACACTGATCCAGCTGTGTTTTTGGGAAAAGGGCGGGGCGCAAGCTCCGCCTTTTTTCGTTCCGCGGATCGGCCCGAAAGCGATCACAGTTGCGGCTTTGGGTTCATTTTAGTACTGCCGTTAACCAGCAGGTTTGGCGCGCGGGGCGCAGATCAATAAAGATGCCGGGAAGAACATGAAACTGACACTTCATATTGGAATGGGCAAAGCCGGGTCGACATCGATTCAGGAATGCCTCCATGCCGCGCGTGAGGACATTCGCCAATATGGATGCCTGTTCCCCGACACGCTTTACATCCCGGCGCGCCACCATTGGCTACAGCCGTTGATTTATGACATACCAATGCGCGCACCTTCGGTCGTCAACCGGATGGGTTTCACTAATGAAGCGGCGCATCAAGGCGCGTTGGAAGAATGGGAAAACCTTCTTGAACAACTGAAGCCCGAAAAACCGGAACACCTGATTCTAAGCAGTGAAGTTCTTTTTGCTTCGCATTCAGAGGTAGAAGCAGAAAGGGCACGGAAATACTTGCCAACTCTGACTGATGACATTCAGGTTCTGGCCTATGTCCGCAGCCCCGTGAAACGCTATTTGTCGCGCGTGCAGCAGGCGCTGAAATCCACAAATCAGATTGTTCAACCCGGGGGAACCTATACGGCCAAGGTGCTGAGATCTTATCGGCAGATCTATGGCGATGTTGTGCAGGTGCGGGTCTTTGAAAGGGCCAAACTTGTTGAACAAGATGTAGTCGCCGATTTTCTGCAATGGGCTGATCTTCCGATCCCATATGACTCGCTTCCCAAAATGCAGAGCAACGAGAGTGTCTCAGCCGAGGGTATGGCCATCTTGCATGAGGTCTCGCCCTCGGATCATGCCAGCAACGCAGAAGAACTGGACATGAAACGCAAGCGTTTTCGGGCCATCATGATGGCGGATCGGGAAATCGAGGCGCCCACCAAACCCAAGCTGCGGCCGGAAATAGCGAATTATATCAACGCCGAGTGTCATGAACTGCCCCTGCTGCGCGATGAATACGGTCTGGAGTTTGAAGACATAGACTACAGCATCATTCAGGAACGTCCGACGCGGACGCTCAAGGTCAGCCGGATCGACGAGATTTGTGCCTATGACCCGGAACGCAAAGAGCGTGTTCAGAAGCTGGCCGAAGAAAACCTCAAAAAGTACCTGGCTCGCAGCAAGGGCACGGGCAATGAGAGTTCACCTAGGTCCAAAAAACCAAAGGGCTTGTTGGGAAGATTAAAGGCTGCGTTGTCAGGGCAATAGTCAAGCCATGCCACTCACCGCGCCTGCATTCTGTGGGATGCAATGGTGGGTGATAAGAGATTTGAACTCCTGACATCTTCGATGTGAACGAAGCGCTCTACCACTGAGCTAATCACCCGTGAGGCCGCGTCTTACAGGCTCTGGTCACAGGCCGCAAGGGGGACAGCGCCAAAATGGTACGTGGTTGGCGGTGTCGCAGTTCGCCAAAACAATGCGCCAGCGGGAAAAATTCGAATTCCCGAAAAAACTTCAAAACGCCGCTTGACGCTGCCCGACCGTAGCCATAATACACCCAAACGTTCAGCGATGAACGGGCAGCGGGCGGTTGTAGCTCAGTTGGTTAGAGTACCGGCCTGTCACGCCGGGGGTCGCGGGTTCGAGCCCCGTCAACCGCGCCAGCGCTGCACACCTTGGCACAGGTCAAAGGCCACGAAGATAGATGCGCGGTTGTAGCTCAGTTGGTTAGAGTACCGGCCTGTCACGCCGGGGGTCGCGGGTTCGAGCCCCGTCAACCGCGCCATTTTCACCCCAGATCTGACACTGATAGCCATATTCATCTGGCCCGCGCAGCGCGTTTCATCGCGATGTCAGTATATGTCGGCAATAAAGTGATTGTTCATATTTTGTTCTAACTTTTTTGTTGGAGACTCAGCCGCTCTCGCCTATCTCTTAACCACTTGTTTGTTGGGGGCCTGATATGGCTGAGCTGAAGAATATCGAGGTGCGCGGCGCGCGTGAGCATAACCTCAAAAGTATAGATGTTGATATTCCGCGTGATCAGTTGGTGGTGATCACTGGACTTTCGGGTTCCGGCAAGTCGTCTTTGGCCTTTGACACGATCTATGCCGAAGGGCAGCGGCGCTATGTCGAAAGCCTCTCGGCCTACGCGCGGCAGTTCCTGGATATGATGGAAAAGCCTGATGTGGATCACATCAGTGGTCTGTCGCCTGCAATTTCCATCGAACAGAAGACAACTTCCAAAAATCCGCGTTCTACTGTTGGAACGGTGACCGAGATTTATGATTACCTGCGCTTGCTGTTTGCCCGGGCCGGCACGCCCTACAGCCCTGCGACCGGTAAACCGATTGAGGCGCAGCAGGTGCAGGACATGGTCGACCGTGTCATGACGATGGACGAGGGCACACGCGGTTACCTGCTGGCCCCCATCGTGCGCGACCGGAAGGGTGAGTATAAGAAAGAGTTTCTGGAGCTGCGCAAGCAGGGCTTTCAGCGCGTTAAGGTGGATGGCGAATTTTACGAGTTGGACACCCCACCGACGCTGGACAAGAAGTTCCGCCACGATATCGATGTGGTGGTTGACCGGCTGGTTGTGCGTGAAGGCATGGAAACCCGGCTGGCGGACAGCCTGCGCACCGCACTGGATCTGGCGGACGGCATCGCGGTTTTGGAAACCGCACCGAAAGAGGGAGAGCCGGAACGGATCACGTTTTCAGAAAACTTTGCCTGCCCGGTCAGTGGCTTCACCATTCCCGAAATCGAACCGCGACTGTTCTCGTTCAACGCACCTTTTGGGGCCTGCCCGGATTGCGATGGTTTGGGGGTCGAGCTGTTTTTCGATGAACGATTGGTCGTACCGGATCAGACCCTGAAACTCTATGACGGCGCGCTTGCGCCTTGGCGCAAAGGGAAATCGCCATATTTCCTGCAAACCATCGAAGCCATCGCGCGCCATTATCAATTCGACAAGAACACCCCCTGGAAAGACCTGTCGAAGAAAGTGCAGCAGGTGTTCCTGCGCGGTTCGGGCGATGAAGAAATCCAGTTCCGCTATGATGAAGGCGGACGAGTCTATCAGGTGACCCGTAGTTTCGAAGGCGTCATCCCGAACATGGAGCGCCGCTACCGCGAGACCGACAGCGCCTGGATTCGAGAAGAGTTTGAGCGGTATCAAAACAACCGCCCCTGCGGCGCCTGCGAAGGATACCGCCTGCGCCCCGAGGCGCTGGCTGTCAAGATCGCAGGCCTGCACGTGGGACAGGTGGTGCAGATGTCCATACGTGAGGCTCTGGCATGGATCGAGGACGCACCAAACCATCTGAGCGTCCAGAAGAACGAGATTGCCCGGGCCATCCTCAAGGAAATCCGTGAACGCCTTGGGTTCCTGAATAACGTGGGTCTTGAATACCTTACGCTGTCACGTTCAAGTGGTACGCTCTCGGGCGGTGAGAGCCAGCGTATCCGTCTTGCCAGCCAGATCGGGTCGGGCCTGACCGGGGTTCTCTATGTGCTGGATGAGCCCTCCATCGGCCTGCACCAGCGTGACAATGACCGGTTGCTGGGTACGCTCAAGAACCTGCGCGATCAGGGCAACACGGTGATCGTGGTCGAACACGACGAAGAGGCCATTCGCGAGGCGGATTACGTCTTTGATATTGGCCCGGGCGCCGGGGTGCATGGCGGGCAGGTGGTCAGTCACGGCACACCCGCGGATATCACCGCCGATGCCGGATCTGTCACCGGGCAATACCTCGCGGGCACGCGAGAGATTGCCGTACCTGCAGACCGGCGCAAGGGCAACAAGAAGAAAGTGACCGTGGTTAAGGCCACTGGAAATAACCTCAAAAACGTCACCGCGGAATTTCCGTTGGGTAAGTTCGTCTGTGTGACCGGCGTATCGGGCGGTGGCAAATCGACCCTGACGATCGAGACCCTGTTCAAGACAGCCTCGATGCGTCTGAACGGCGCGCGGCAAACGCCGGCGCCGTGTGAAACCATCAAGGGGTTGGAGCATCTGGACAAGGTGATCGACATTGATCAGCGTCCCATCGGGCGCACGCCGCGTTCGAACCCAGCGACCTATACCGGGGCCTTCACGCCGATCCGAGACTGGTTTGCCGGTTTGCCCGAGGCCAAAGCGAGGGGCTACAAACCGGGGCGGTTCAGCTTCAACGTCAAAGGGGGCCGGTGCGAAGCCTGTCAGGGTGACGGTGTCATCAAGATCGAGATGCACTTTCTGCCCGATGTCTATGTGACCTGCGAGACCTGCAAAGGCGCGCGATACAATCGCGAAACCCTTGATATCAAGTTTAAGGGCAAGTCCATCGCCGATGTGCTGGATATGACCGTGGAAGACGCGCAGGAGTTCTTTAAGGCCGTCCCCTCGATCCGCGACAAGATGGATGCGCTGGCGCGTGTCGGACTGGGCTATATCAAGGTGGGCCAGCAGGCGACGACGCTGTCAGGAGGCGAGGCGCAGAGGGTCAAGCTGTCCAAGGAACTGTCGAAACGCTCAACAGGCCGGACGCTTTATATCCTGGACGAACCGACAACCGGGCTGCATTTCGAAGATGTGCGCAAGCTGTTGGAAGTGCTGCATGAATTGGTTGATCAGGGCAACACGGTTGTGGTGATTGAACATAACCTGGATGTGGTGAAAACCGCTGATCATATTATCGATATCGGCCCCGAGGGCGGCGACGGCGGTGGTGAGGTTGTCGCTACCGGAACGCCGGAACAGGTGGCCGAAATCGCCCGTAGCCACACTGGCCGATATCTGAAGCCGATGTTGGAAGGCACCCGCGTCGCGGCTGAATAAACCGCGACGCAGAAAAAGAGCGGATCAACCGCGGCCGCGCTCTTCAAAGCGGGGCAGCATGGCGCTGAAGTCTTTGCCCAGTCCGTTTTCGCCTTCGACAAACTGTTCGTAAAGGGCAGTGGCGGCTTGCCCCATGGGTGTATCTGCATCAGCGCTTTCTGCGGCCTGCTGGCTGAGCCTCAGGTCTTTCAGCATCAGTTCAGCGGCAAATCCGGGCTGATAGTCGTTGTCCGCTGGGCTTTGGGGGCCAACACCGGGGGCAGGGCAATAGGCATTCATCGTCCAGCTATAGCCCGACGAGGTGCTGACCACGTCAAACATCTTTTGCCGGTCGAGGCCGAGCTTGTCTGCCAAGGCAAAGGCCTCGCAAGTCGCGATCATGGTGACGCCAAGGATCATGTTGTTGCAGATTTTAGCGGCTTGTCCCGCGCCCGCCTCACCGCAGTGAACGGCTTTTTGGCCCATGATGTCAAAAAGTGGGGCGGCCTTGGCAAAAGCTGCCTCTGATCCGCCTGCCATGAAGGTGAGCGTACCGGCAGCGGCCCCTCCGATCCCGCCAGAGACGGGGGCGTCGACGGCCAGCAGGCCGGCATTCGTGGCTTGTTTCGCCACCGCGCGCGCGCTGTCGACATCGACGGTTGAACAATCGACCAACGCGGCCCCGTCGGTCATTGCGGGTATCACCTGATCGGCAACCGCGCGCAGAATCTGACCGTTGGGCAGCATGGTGATGACCACATCCGCCCCTGTCGCCGCCTCGGCGCCCGTTGCGGCCATATTGACCCCTTCGACCGTGACATCGGCCATGTCGAATCCGGTGACATCATGCCCTGCTTTGGCCAGGTTTGCCGCCATGGGCGCGCCCATGTTTCCCAGCCCGATAAAGCCAATTTTCATGTCTCAATCCTCCAAAAATGTGAGCGCATCCGCCCCGAGCGGTTGCAGCATTTCAGACACCGTGTCCTCTGGCACGTTTCGGTCGGGAAACTGCCAGCGCGGGGTGCGATCCTTGTCGATGATCTGGGCGCGGATGCCTTCCAGAAAGTCGCCGTGTTCCATAGCGCGGAAAGTGAACCTGTATTCCATTTCCAGTGCCGCGCGAACTGTCAGCGGCGCAGCGCGCAATTGTTGCAGCACCGCGATGGTGCAGGCGATGGAGAGGGGTGATCCGCGTTCAATTGATTTTGCTGCCTCGCGCGCCGCATCGCCTTCCCAACTTGGCAAGTTTGCCAGGATATTTGGCAATGCGTCGCCCGAAAAGCAGCGGTCGATTTCCGATTGAAGACTTGCGAGCTGGGCGGTCGGTGGTGTCTGAGCGTGATCCGCGACAAGTTCGGCACGCCCGGAATCCTCTAGCATTTCAATCAGGTCGGGCCACATCGCTTGTGGCACGTAATGATCTGCGAAACCTGCGAAAATCGCGTCGGGCCCGTCCATGCGATAGCCGGTCGTTCCAAGAAACTCTCCCAACCGCCCGGGCGCCCGCGCCAGCATGAAGGTGCCGCCGACATCCGGTAGCAGTCCGATGCTGCATTCAGGCATGGCGATGAGAGAGGTTTCCCCAACCACGCGGTGACTGCCGTGGCAGCCGATACCAACGCCGCCGCCCATGGTGAAGCCTTGCAGAAAGCTGATCACCGGCTTGGGGTATTCCAAGATCATTGCGTTCAGGCGGTATTCGTCGCGCCAGAAGGTCCGACCATAGGAATAGTCGCCCTGAATCCCGGTTGCGTAAAGTTCGGCGATATCGCCACCGGCGCAAAAGGCCTTGTCGCCCTCGGCATCGATGATGATCAGATCGACGGCATCGTCTTCGCGCCAGTTGCGCAGGGCGGTGTCGATGGCCATGCACATGTCATAGCTGAGCGCATTCAGCGCTTTGGGCCGAGTCAGGGTGATGCGACCGGCGCGGCCGGTGGAGCGGATGTCGATGTCGGACATTTGGGCCTCAGCGGTTGGACAGCATCTGGCGCGCGACGATCACGCGCATGATCTCATTCGTGCCTTCCAATATCTGATGTACACGCAGATCGCGCACTAACTTTTCGATCCCATAATCGGCCAGATAGCCGTAGCCACCATGCAGTTGCAGGCATTGATCCACGGTTTTGGAGCCCACCTCGGTTACGAATTTTTTGGCCATAGCGCAGAATTTGGTGGCATCCGGGGCACCTTGATCCAGCTTCCATGCGGCATGGCGCAGAAAGGTGCGGGCGGCCTGCAATTCGATCTCCATATCCGCAAGCCGGAATTGCAGCGCCTGAAACTGGTCGATGGATTTGCCAAAGGCCTTACGCTCGGACATGTATTGCAGCGTCATGTCCAACCCGTGTTGGGCCGCGCCCAACGAGCAGGCCGAGATGTTCAGCCGCCCGCCATCCAGACCCATCATCGCGTATCTGAAACCGTCGCCCTCGTTCCCGACAAGATTGCCCGCGGGTATCTTGCAATCGTCGAACTGGACCTGCGCGGTGGGTTGGCTTTTCCACCCCATCTTCTGTTCCAGCGCCCCAAAGCTGAGCCCTGGCGTCCCATCTTCGACATAAACTGTCGAGATGCCTTTGGGGCCGTCCTCTCCGGTGCGCACCATGCAGACATAGGCATCCGAATACCCCCCGCCCGAGATAAAGGCTTTGGTCCCGTTCAGGGTGTAGCCTTCATTCGTGCGCTCGGCACGGGTTTTCAACGCGGACGCGTCCGAGCCCGACCCGGGTTCGGTCAGGCAATAGCTGAGGACGGTCTGCATGCTGAGGATATCGGGCATGATCCGCGCCTTGAGGTCTTCGCTGGCGCAATTGTCCAGCATCTTGGCGCACATGTTGTGAATGGACAAAAACGCGGCGACCGAGGGGCAGGCCATGGACAGGGCCTCGAACACAAGGGTCGCATCAAGCCGTGACAAGCCCGAGCCGCCGGAGTCTTCGGAAACATAAAGGCTGCCAAAACCAAGCTCGCCCACCAAGGGCCAGAGCTCTTTCGGGATCGTGCCTTCTGCCTCCCACTGGCGCGCGTAAGGGGCGACATGTTCCTGGCCAAAGGCATAAGCCATGTCGAAAATGGCGGTCTGTTCCTCGGTCAACGCGAAATCCATGATAAGCCCCTGAATGCTGAAGAATTGAACAAGCGTTTTATTTTCCGATTCTTTCAGAAATTTTGCAATAGCAACAATCCGCGCGCTCAACTTTGGAGATATTTGCGATTGCCCTATACTCGCCGAATTCGAAAAACCAATTTGCCGGAGCCTTGTGATGTCGAACAAGAAAATGGCCGTGATCGCCATTCATGGAATGGGAAGCCAGTCAAGAAGAGGCAAGCAACCGCCACCGACGGAAGCGACCTTTTCAAAAGATTTGAAAAAGCGTGTGGCCCGGCAAGTCGGCGCGGATATGGACAAGGTTGAATGGCAAGAGGTCGTTTGGGCACCGATTTTGCAGAAACGGCAGAAAGCGTATCTGAGGAAGATCAAACCCAGCCTGGGCTATGACAAACTGCGCGAGTTTGTTGTGTGCAATCTGTCCGATGCCGCGTCTTACCGAACGACCCCGGATGATTCAGATCAGACCTACTCGGCCATTCACAAGAAGATCGAAGAGGTGGTCAGCGAGGTGCAGAACGAGGTTGGGCCAAACGCCCCGGTGCTGATCCTGGCGCATTCCCTGGGTGGGCATATCATGTCGAACTACATCTATGACCTGCAATCCCATTTGCGAAATGGCGGCACACCCTCCCACACGACACCCTTGGAAAACATGCAAACGGTTGCGGGGCTTGTCACGTTCGGGTGCAACATTCCGATCTTCCTGTTTGCTTATCCCGAAGGGAAAATCGAACCGATCCAGGCGCCAAACCGGGATTTGCCGCAAAACCTGCAATTCAGAACGTGGTGGCACAATTACTATGACAAGCACGACGTGCTGGGATTTCCCTTGGGCAAAAGCGCGCCCAGCTATGAGAAACTGGTTAAAGAGAAAAAGCTCAAGGATATCTCGATCAACGCCGGAAAGATCTTCACGTCCTGGAACCCGTTGTCGCATAACGGATATTGGAAAGATCGGGACCTGTATGAACCGGTGGCGGACCGGATCAAAAAAATTCTGGCCGAGGTTTAGAGGTCCGCATGAAACTCTTCGATCAGGTGGCGCACCACCGCTTTGCCGGGGTCCTGACCGCTGGCAGAGGCCTCGGCATAGACCCGGCGCTGACGCGTGGCTGAGGTGCCGTTTTCAGCCACCTGACGCAGCCGGGCCAGTTCTGTCATCGTGCCCAGCGCCTCGGCGTCTTCGGCGAGCATTCCCATAAGCTCGCCCATCAATTCTGACATGGGTTTGATCGAACGGTCACCGAAATCGATCAGGCCTTCGCCCACGCCATATCGTTGCGCGCGCCAGCGGTTTTCGCCGATCAGAAACTGGTCATACTGGCGCCAGCGCAGATTTCGGGCCTTGAGCCGGCACAGCATCCGTGTCAGCGCCTGGACCAGTGCGGCGAGCGACAAGGTATGCTCTAAGCGGGGCTGTACATCCATGATGCGGGTTTCAAGCGTCGGAAAGCGATGCGATGGCCGCAGGTCCCACCAGATCTTTGTCGTGTCCTCTATCACCCCAAGCTCAACCAGCGCGCCTGTGGTGCGTTCATATTCGGCCCAACTGGTGAAATTGGGGGGCAAACCGGTGCGGGGCAGGTTGTCAAAGACCGTCAACCGGTACGAGGACAGCCCGGTGTCCTCACCACTCCAATAGGGCGAGGAGGTGGACAGCGCCAGCAGGTGCGGAAGAAAATACGAAAGTTGCGGCATCAGATCGGCCCGCATCGCGGGTTCCTCGACCCCGACATGGACATGCATCCCGCAAATCAGCATCCGCCGCGCAACACCGCCCAGGGCGTGTTGCAGCGCATCGTAGCGCTCTTTGCGCGTATGGTGCTGATCCTTCCAATTTGCAAAAGGGTGGCAGGATACGGAAATCGGAGACAGGTTGTAATCCGCTGCCCGCTCGGCCACGCAGGACCGGAGGCGCTTGAGGTCCTCGCGTGCACCCTTGATCGTGGTGTGCGGGCGGGTTCCGACCTCAATCTGGCATTGCAGGAATTCGGGGCTGACTTGACCTTGGAAGTCGGTCTGACACGCCTCCATCAAGGCGGCGGGCGCTTCGGCAAGATGCAGACTGTCGCGATCGACCAACAGGTATTCTTCTTCGATACCCAGCGTAAATTCCTGCTGCATGGCGCACCTCGTGGTTCGGGTTCAACCAGTCAATACGGAAATTGGCGTTTTGCCAAGGGTTTGACGTTGCACGGCTTGCGGTGCCCCGCTTGGCAACGGTATGCAGGGCGCGAAACCGGAAATGGAGCCGCGTGTGAAACCCAGGAAGTTCCCTCAGATCAATGCCGCCCTTGACGAGTTGGGGGTCAAACTGGTCGATAAGTCCATCGAGCAGGAAGAACGTGCCCGGCTTGAGGCATTTGAACAGGCAGGTGGTCTGACCCGTCCGGCTTATGCATTGTCCCCGGGGATGGACGGTTTCGACATCACGCAACTGGTTGATGAATTCCGCACACATTCCGCTGCGCTTGAGGCGTTGAAGGACCCGGAGCGAAACCAGACAGGGTATCGGATTGGCAACGGGTACTACGACAGCCCGGATGCAGACGCCCTGTATCTGATGATCCGCCGGTTTCAGCCCAAACGCGTGATCGAGGTTGGGTGCGGCAACTCGACCCGAGTCACACGGCAGGCCATCATTGACGGCGGGTTGGACACCGAAATCACCGCAATCGACCCGTATCCACGTGCTGACATCGCCCATGTGGTCGACCGGTTCGAGCAGAAACGGCTGGAGGACGCCGATCCTGCGTTGTTCGGAACCCTCGAAGCGGGGGACGTTCTGTTTATCGATTCAAGCCATGTCGTTCGGATGAGCAATGACGTCGCGCATCTGTTCTGTCGCATTATTCCGGCGCTGAAACCGGGCGTTGTCATCCACGTGCACGATGTTTTTTTACCCTTCGAATACCCCAAGCGGTTCTTTTATGACTGTCCGGGCTGGGGAGAGCAGTACATGCTGCACGCATTGCTGCAATCTAACAGGTTTTCAATGCTTTGGCCGGGGTACTTCTTGCAACAAACACGCCCCGACGCGGTCGAAGAATTGCCGTTTCTGGCGGACGGACGGGCGCAAAGCATCTGGGTTCAGCTCAAAGAAACGTGAACCAATATTGATCCGGCCCGGCGATGGTGCCGTACCCCTTTCCATAACAAGCTGGAGAGGAGAAGACAGCCATGTTTCGTCGCACATTTATGGGCGCTGCCGCTGCAATCGCACTGGCCCTGCCGATCAAAGCTCAGGCTGCTGATATCGTAGACACCGCAGTGTCTGCGGGTTCATTCAAAACGCTGGTGGCTGCGGTTCAGGCGGCAGGATTGGTCGATACGTTGAAAGGCGATGGCCCGTTTACGGTTTTTGCACCCACCGATGAGGCTTTTGCGGCGCTTCCCGAAGGGACGGTTGAATCGCTGCTTCTGCCAGAGAACAAGGACCAACTGGTGTCGATCCTGACCTATCACGTGGTTCCGGCCAAAGTTATGTCCGGCGATATTGCCGGCAAGCGGGCCAAGGTTCTGACGGTTCAGGGCGACCGGCTGAGCGTGAATGCAAAGAACGGCGTCAAGGTCAACGATGCCAAAGTCGTGCAGCCGGACATTGAGGCCAGCAATGGCGTGATCCACGTCGTCGACGCGGTTATTCTGCCGGAATAATTCTTCCAAACCCCCTCAAGACAAAGCCCCGGTCATTGTGCCGGGGCTTTTCTTTGTTACACGAGGCGGACCTGAGTTCCGATCTGCACCAGCGGATAGAGCTCTTCAACATGCTGGTTATAGAGCCCTATGCAGCCGGACGAGCTCTGCCGTCCGATCTTACGCGTGTCATGGGTGCCGTGCACCAGATAGGCAGGCCAGCCCAGATACATGGCGCGAGTGCCCAATGGGTTGCCCGGGTCGCCACCTTCCATACGCAGCGGCAAGGATGGGTCACGCTCACGCATCGAGGCGGTCGGCGTCCAGCTTGGGTATTCGGTCTTGCGCACGACCTTCGTGTATCCCCGCTTGGTCAACTCTTCGCTCATCGGAACGGAACTGGGATAGAGTTTGTAGGTCCCGTCTGGCCCCCAATAGTGCACTGCGCGGCTGGTGATATCGGCCAGCAGACAACCTGCGCCCAGCTCGTCAAAGTGGTCCTGCCAGTTCTGCTGCGAGAATGACGACACATTGCGCCTAACTGGCAATTGGGTGCTGATGGCTTCCTCGTCTTGCGGAAACGCGTCAACGCTTTGGGCCCGCACCAGAGCGGGCGTGGCCAAAGTGGACGCAAGCCCCAGCAAGGCGGAGCGACGGCTGATTGGGGATTTTGACACCTGAGTCTCCTCGGATCTGCTCGCATTTTGACTGCTATTTAGGTGTTTGTAGCGTATCCGAGAAGATCGGCAGACTGATATTTTCGTGAGAACGCGACTTTTCCTGCAAGCATTGAAATCCGGCACTGTGCCGGATCAATCGGCTTTGAGCAAAATGGAAGTTCTCAAAGCGGATGATTGCAGGAAGAAAAAAAGGCCGCCCGAATGAGCGGCCTTTGTTGTCAATATCTTAGTCCATGGCCTTAAAGTTGAACTCGCCACCTTCCTTGATCCCGGACGGCCAGCGGGACGTCACGGTTTTGGTGCGCGTGTAGAATTTGAAGCTGTCCGGTCCATGCTGGTTCAGATCGCCGAACATGGATTTCTTCCAACCGCCAAAGGTGTGGTAAGCCAACGGAACCGGGATCGGGACGTTGATGCCGACCATACCGATATTGATCCGGCTGGCAAAATCGCGGGCTGTGTCACCATCGCGGGTAAAGATCGCGGTGCCGTTGCCATATTCGTGGTCCATGGCCAGTTTCAGCGCTTCTTCATACGAACCCGCGCGAACCGTGGACAGGACAGGGCCAAAGATCTCCTGTTTGTAGATGTCCATCTCGGGGGTCACATGGTCGAACAGGTGGGGGCCGACGAAGAACCCATCCTCATAACCTTGCAGGCTGAAATCGCGGTTGTCGACAACCAGCTTTGCACCCTGTTCCACGCCCGAGTTGATCAGGCCTAGAATACGTTCTTTCGCGGCTCCGGTCACGACCGGACCCATGTCGACATCGTCGCCCGCAGTGTAGGGGCCAACTTTCAGGTTTTCGACACGGGGGATCAGCTTTTCGATCAGCTTGTCCGCCGTCTCTTCACCCACAGGGACAGCCACCGAGATCGCCATGCAGCGTTCGCCTGCAGCGCCAAATCCGGCCCCGACCAACGCATCTGCGGCCTGATCGAGATCGGCATCGGGCATCACGATCATGTGGTTCTTGGCGCCGCCAAAGCACTGCGCACGCTTACCGTTGGCGGTTGCGCGGGAATAGATGTAATGCGCAATCGGGGTCGAGCCGACAAAGCTGACGCCCTGGATGATCTCGCTGTCCAGCAGGGTATCCACGGCCTCTTTATCGCCATTGACCACCTGGAACACGCCCTTGGGCAGACCGGCCTCGACAAACAGTTCGGCCAGCATCAACGGAACGGACGGGTCACGTTCCGAAGGTTTCAGGACCACGGCATTGCCGCAGGCCAGCGCCGGGCCGACATGCCAAAGCGGCATCATCGCAGGGAAGTTGAACGGCATGATCGAGGCCACAACACCCAGCGGCTGACGCATCGAATACATGTCGATGCCGGGGCCTGCGCTGTCGGTGAACTCACCCTTCAGCATTTGCGGCGCGCCGATGCAGTATTCGATCACTTCCAGACCGCGCTGCAAATCGCCTTTGGCGTCGGGAATGGTTTTGCCGTGCTCTCGGCTGAGAACCTCGGCCAGCTTGTCCATGTCGCGGTTCATCAGACCGACCATGGCCATCATCACACGCGCGCGTTTTTGCGGGTTGGTCGCGCCCCATTCGGGTTGCGCCGCTGCGGCTGCCTTGATGGCGGCCGTCGTTTCAGACGCGCTGGCCATAGGGCATTTGTACTGAACTTCGCCGGTGGCAGGGTTGAAGACATCGTCAAACCGGCCGGACGTGCCGGCAACCATTTCACCGTTCAGGAAGTGGGTCAGGTCATTCATCGCAAACTCCTCTGATGTGTTTGGGCGCAGAATAGACTTGCAAGAATGCCGCGAACAGAGGCAATGTCTCAAAAGAGTTTTGCAAAAATGCAAGGGTTGGGGATGACGCCAAACTGGGATGACATGCGCATTTTCCTTGCCATCGCGCGCGAGGAAAGCCTGTCTGCGGCGGGTAGGGTGCTCAAGATCGATCCTGCCACGGCAGGGCGCAGGATTGCACGGCTAGAAGCGTCACTGGACGCGGTTTTGTTCACAAAATCGCAGCAGGGATATGTTCTGACCCCCGCAGGCGAACGTCTGATGGAACACGGATTGCAGGCGGAGGAGGCGATGCGGGCGGCGGCGGGTGCAATTTCACGCTCGACCGAGTCGCTGAGCGGTCAGATACGCATCGGCGCGCCGGATGGCTGTGCCAACTACCTGCTGCCACAGGTTTGTGCCCGGATCAGCGACGCGAATCCTGAATTGGACATACAGATCCTGGCCCTGCCGCGGATCATCAACCTGTCGCAGCGCGAGGCCGATATGGCAGTGACTGTAAGCGCGCCAACTGCGGGGCGTGTAATGGTCAAACGCATCGCCGACTACCGGCTGCATCTGGTGGCCACGCAGGGCTATCTGGATCGTCACGCGCCGATTGAGACGGTGCAGGATCTGAGTCATCACCGGATTATCGGCTATATCCCGGACATGATCTTTGATCGGGAACTGGATTATCTCAACGACATCGGCCTCGACCGTGTCGCGCTGGCATCGAATTCTGTCTCGGTCCAACTGCGCCAGGTGTCACAAAGCACGGGTTTGTGCGTGGCACACGATTTTACGTTGCCGTTCCACCCGGGCCTGCGGAAAATCCTGACGGATCAGGTCAGTCTGACCCGAAGTTTTCACCTTGTGCGTCATCAGGGCGACAAGCGCAACGAGCGGTTGAACCGCTTTGCCGAAGCCTTGACCAAAGGCATTCGCGAAGAAGTCGCGCGGCTTGAGGCTGAAGCTTCATCTTGACACATTACCGCATTCCGGCAACGCTTTGTAAAACAGTACGTTAGTCCGGAGGTTTTTGCTGATGCTTGTCCAGGCCATTCTCAAGTCCAAGTCCACTGACGGGGTGGTGACCGTTGAACCCACGGTGACCGTTTCGCAAGCGGCGGAAGTTCTGGCAAGCAAACGCATCGGGACCGTCGTCGTGTCGGAAGACGGTGGAAAGACGGCGGCGGGGATTTTATCAGAACGGGACATCGTGCGCGAACTGGCAGCAAGCGGCAGCGGATGCCTTCTGAAACCCGTGCGGTCCTACATGACCCGAGAGTTGGTGACAGCAACCCTGCAGGATTCGGTTCAGGATGTGCTATCGCAAATGACCGAAGGCCGCTTTCGCCATATGCCCGTGCTGGAAGAGGGCAAACTGGTCGGCATTGTCACGCTGGGTGATGTGGTCAAGGCACAGCTTGCCGAGTTGGCGATGGAAAAAGATGCCCTTCAAGGCATGATCATGGGACACTAACGACCCTTGCACCTGCAGCAATCTTGTGATTGCTTCTGCGAGAAATAATATTGCGCAGGAGACCCCGATGCGCGTCGGTCTATATCCCGGAACTTTTGACCCGATCACCTTGGGTCATATCGATATCATTCGTCGTGCCGCGGCGCTGGTGGACAAACTGGTCATTGGCGTGGCGATCAACAGGGACAAGGGGCCGCTGTTCTCGTTGGAAGAGCGTGTTGAGATGATCGAGGCCGAATGCGCCCATCTCAGCGCGCAGACGGGCACCGAAATTGTCGCGCATCCCTTTGAAAACCTTCTGATTGATTGTGCCCGTGATGTGAATGCTCAGATCATCGTGCGTGGTCTGCGTGCTGTCGCGGATTTCGAATATGAGTTTCAGATGGTCGGCATGAACCGCGCATTGGACGATTCTGTCGAGACCGTTTTTTTGATGGCCGAAGCGCGCCATCAGGCGATTGCCTCGAAACTGGTCAAGGAAATTGCGCGCCTCGGTGGCGACGTGTCCAAGTTCGTCACCCCACGCGTGAACGAAGCGCTTCTTGCGCGTCTGGCCTAGGCTCAGCGCCAGAAGGCCAGCCAATCCAGAAAGTCGTACAGCTTTTTGCCGAGAAACAGCAGATGCTCGGGCCCGAATAAGACGACATCCACAGTCACAGCGGCAAGGATGAGAATGCCCAGCCAGATTGCGATTTGATTTGTCATTCAGGCCCCGAACATGAAATGCCCGCCCAGATAACCTGAGCGGGCATCAAGCTACAAGCAAAGTCCGAAGGCTCAGTTAAGGCGTCCCATGGCGACGGCGACGTCAGCCATACGAACCGAGAAGCCCCATTCATTGTCATACCAGGCCAGCACGCGCACCATCCGGTCATCAACCACGCGGGTCTGATCGGGCGCAAAGATCGAGCTTTCCTCGGTATGGTTGAAATCAGTGGAAACCAGCGGTGCGGGCTCGTAACCCAGAACGCGCTGCATCGGGCCTTTGGTGGCTTCTTCGACGATGGCGTTGATCTCGGCAGTCGAGGTGTCGCGCCCGGCGCGGAAGGTCAGATCAACAGCAGAAACATTCGGGGTGGGCACGCGGATGGCCGATCCGTCCAGGCGCCCTTTGAGGTTGGGCAGAACTTCGCCCAAAGCTTTGGCCGCGCCGGTTGAGGTCGGGATCATCGACATGGCAGCTGCGCGTGCGCGGTACAGGTCGCTATGACGGCGGTCGAGCGTCGGCTGATCGCCGGTATAGGCGTGAATGGTGGTCATGATGCCATGTTCAATGCCGACGCCTTCGTCCAGTACCTTGGCCAGCGGCGCCAGGCAGTTGGTGGTGCAGGATCCGTTCGAAACCATGTTGTCATTGGCGGTCAGGCTGTTGTGGTTCACGCCGAACACGATGGTCTTGTCCACATTCTTGCCGGGGGCCGACAGCAGAACCTTTCGCGCGCCGCGTTCCAGGTGCGTCTTTGCCTTTTGGCCGTCGTTGAACTTGCCGGTGCATTCCAGAACAACGTCACAGCCGTCCCAAACCAGCTCGTTCATGTCATAGGTCGAAAACATCTGCATCGGGCCACGGCCAAGATCCATAGTGTTGCCGTCAACGCGAATGTCACGGGGGAAGCGACCGTGAATGCTGTCGTATTTCAGCAGATGCGCCGAGGTTTCAAGCGGCCCGGTGGCGTTGACTTTGACGACTTCGATGTCATTGCGGCCCGAGGCGGCAATATGCGACAGGGTACAACGGCCGATGCGGCCAAAACCATTGATGCCGACCTTGATGGTCATGTGACGCCTCCTGATGCGCTTGCGTTGCTCGGGATATAGCCACGTATGATGAATCTCAAAAGAGGAAAAACGGCATATTCGCAACGTGTTAGCGCAAAACCAAAGCGGTTGCGCTAACGCTTGCGCTAGCGGTTGGATAAGGTAGGGTCCAAACTGCAGCGATTGATCGGAAAGGAAGCGCGATGAGTGGTCTTTTGGCCCTGTTGGACGATGTAGCAGGAATCGCCAAGGTTGCAGCGGCTTCGGTCGACGACGTTGTTGCGGCTGCGGGCAAGGCCGGGGCCAAAACTGCCGGAGTCATCATCGACGATGCCGCGGTGACCCCGAAATACGTTCAGGGGTTCGCACCTGCGCGCGAGTTGCCGATCATCTGGCGCATTGCGCGCGGGTCGTTTTTTAACAAGCTCATTCTGCTGCTGCCGGTTGCGTTGTTGCTTGCGAATTTTGCGCCGTGGCTGATCACGCCGCTGCTGATGCTGGGTGGGTCTTACTTGTGTTTTGAAGGGGCTGAAAAGATCTTTCACGTCCTCTTTCCTCATGGCAGCCATGTCATTGATCAGGACATGAAAGTCCGCGATCCGGGCCATTTGGAAGAGCAGAAGGTCAGGGGTGCGATCAAGACCGATTTCATCCTGTCGGCCGAAATCATGACCATCGCGCTGGCCGCGATTGAGGCCCCAAACATCTGGATGCAAGGCGCCACCCTTGCCGTTGTAGGCATCGGGGTGACGGTTGCCGTCTATGGTTCGGTCGCGCTGATCGTGAAGATGGATGATGTGGGCCTGTTCCTGGCGAAAAACGCACCAACGCCCATCGGTCGGGGAGTTGGGCGCAGTCTGGTCAAGGCGATGCCTGTGGTGATGAAAGTGCTCTCGATCGTTGGCACGGCGGCCATGCTGTGGGTCGGTGGGTCGATTGTCATTCACGGGCTGGAAGTGCTGGGCTTTGGCTGGTTGGGGCACCATATCCACGACTGGGCCTATGCCATCGGTCATTCCGTATCCGAGCAATGGAGCGGTGCGGTCGAGTGGATTTCCAAAGCCACGATGGACGGTATCTTTGGTCTGGCCTGGGGGTTCGTTCTGATCCCGGTGGCGACCAAGTTGCTGGCACCCTTGATTGCGCAGGTATCCGGCAAGACATCGGCGCATTGAATGCCCAAATTGTTAGGTGATTTGCCGATCTATCGACAGGTATCGACGCGATTTACCGCGGTATTGCGCGGGCGTGCTAAGACCCGCAAAGACCGCGTCCTGTCCATCCTGAAACTTGGCGCGGAAGAGATGCCATTTGCGCCGCGCGACCTCTGCACGTTCCTGGAATTTCGTATTCACACTGCAGATCAGGCAGCAAAGCGGAATGCTTGGGTCGTTGGACGTATGTACAACGGTCTGACTGGTCAATCCGCTTGTTATGTTCCGCTGTACGGAACCCATTTACGTCAGTGTCTGGCCCTAGTGTTGGGCCAAATACCTGATGGTATTGTGCCGCGCGGAAAATACGAGTTGCGCTTGGACTACGTGCAAAGAGCCTATGACGCGCTAAAGAGGCAATTGGACGCCTGAACCAAACGGAAAAGGGCGGCCAAAGCCGCCCTTTGCACGATAAGCTGGGTCTGTTTTACAGCCCCAGCAGTTCCTTGACCTTGGCAACTGTGGCTTCGGTGGTGATGCCGAAATGCTTATACAACTCGCCCGCCGGGGCGGACGCGCCAAAGCTGGACATGCCGATGAAACCTGCCTTGGCCTCGCGGCCACGCTCGCCCAGAAGCCAGCGATCCCAGCCGCCGGCGCGGACGGCAGCTTCAATCCCGACGCGCACGGGGCCCGCGGGTAGGACGCGCTTGCGGTACGCTTCGTCTTGTTGCGCGAACAGTTCCATGCACGGCATCGAGACGACGCGGGTGCCGATGCCTTCGGCCTCAAGTTGGGCTTTGGCTTCCATCGCCAGTGACACTTCCGAACCAGTCGCGATCAGGATGGCTTGACGCTTGTTTTCGGCCTCGGCCAGAACATAGGCGCCTTGCGCAGTCAGGTTCCTGGTCTTGTGCTCGGTCCGAACGGTGGGCACGCCCTGACGGGTCAGGGACAGAACCGACGGGGTTTCCTTAGCTGTCAGCGCCAGTTCCCAAGCCTCGGCGGTTTCCACCGTATCCGCGGGCCGGAACACATAGGTGTTTGGCGTCGCGCGCGAAATGGCCAGATGTTCGACCGGCTGATGAGTCGGGCCGTCTTCGCCCAGACCGATGGAATCGTGGGTCATCACGAAGACAGTCGGCACCTTCATCAACGCAGCCAGACGCATAGAGGGGCGGGCATAGTCGGTGAAGGCCATGAACGTTCCGCCATAAGGGCGGATACCGCCATGCAGCGCCATGCCGTTCATCGCCGCCGCCATGCCGTGTTCGCGGATACCGTAGTGGATATAGCGACCTTTGCGGTTTTCCGGCAGGAACACGCCCATGTCCGCAGACTTGGTGTTGTTCGACCCGGTCAGGTCCGCCGAACCGCCGACGGTTTCTGTCATGATCGGGTTGACGACGTTCAAAACCTTCTCCGACGACGCACGAGTGGCCAATTTTGGCCGATCTTCCGAGGTCTGCTTTTTGAACGCACGAATGGCACCGGCCAGTTTTTTTGGTGCCTCAAACGCATAGGCGCGGTTGAACTCGGCCTGTTTACGTTCAGACAGGGTGGCAAAACGCTCTTCCCATGCTGCGCGTTCGGTTGCGCCGCGTGCGCCAATGGCTTCCCATGCGGATTTCACATTGGCCGGAATTTCAAACGCGTCATGAGGCCAGCCGTAGCCTTCCTTTGCCGCTTTCAACTGATCCTGATCTGTCAGAGCGCCGTGACCTTTCGAAGTGTCCTGCGCCGCGTGCCCCAGGGCGATGTGACTTTCGCAGGCAATCATCGAAGGCTTTTTCGACGACTTGGCCTTGGTAATCGCCGCGTCGATCGCCTGTGGATCATGGCCATCAATCTCGATCACCTGCCAGCCCGACGCTGCAAAGCGCTTCACCTGGTCAGTGCGGTCGGCGATATCGACGGTGCCGTCGATGGTGATGTTGTTGTTGTCCCAAAACACGATCAGCTTGCCCAACTCGTGCCGACCGGCCAGCGTAATCGCCTCTTGGCTGACACCTTCCATCAGGCAGCCATCGCCCGCGATGACATAGGTATAGTGGTCGACAACCTTTTTGCCGTAATGCGCGCGCTGGATTTCCTCGGCCATGGCAAAGCCCACAGCGTTCGAGATACCCTGACCCAGCGGGCCTGTGGTGGTCTCAATCCCATTGACCAGGAAGTTTTCGGGGTGGCCCGCGGTTTTGGCGCCCAGCTGGCGGAAGTTCTTGATCTCATCCAGCGTGACGTCGGCGTGGCCCGTCAGATAGAGCAACGAATAGACCAGCATCGAGCCGTGCCCGGCAGACAGAATAAACCGATCCCGGTCTGGCCAGCTGGGGTTCGCGGCGTCGAACTTCAGGTGCTTTTCAAACAGAACGGTCGCAACATCGGCCATGCCCATGGGCATACCGGAATGGCCGGAATTGGCAGCGGCGACAGCATCGAGGGTCAGGGTGCGGATAGCCGCCGCCTTGTCCCAGTGTTCGGGGTTGGCATTGCGCAGCGCAGTCAGGTCCACGGGCGTTATTCCTTTGGGTTACGGGCAGATTGCGGGCTGAATACCATCCACCCCCCAAAGTGCAAGCAGAACTGCAGAAAACGCGCTTTGATCGCTTCAACAGTGTTGCGCAAGTCGTTGAAAGCAAACAGTGGGTATTTTCCACGACATTCCGTTAAACTAGGCTGTGCTGCTACCGGGCATGATTCGGCTTGGGGTGTAAGAGAACGAACCTTGGTAAAGAGGTGACAGGGGCATGAGCCAGATCGAAGAACTGCAACGTCGTATCGTGGCCGCGATGGAGCGGATAGGCACCGGGATCGATGCCCTGGGTCATCCCTCGGCACCGGTTGAGGGCGGCGATCAGACTTTGCGGGCAACGCTTGAAGAAGAACGCCTGGCGAATGCGCAGTTGGAAGAACGCCTCAAGGGCCTCAAGGAACGCCATGATCAGGAAGTTGATGCGATGCGCGTTGAATTGAACGCCCTGCGCAATCAACCCACCGCGGATGGCGAGACCGACAAGCTGCGCGCGGACCTGGCCGAGGCGACGTCAAAGCTGGCCAGTGTCGAAGCTGCGCGGGCTGAATTGGCCGAAGCCAAGGCCGCGTTGGACAACAGCGATGAGGTCGCCGTTCTGAGGGCCGAGATTGAAGCCCTGCAAGCCAATCAGGGCGCGTCCGAAGAGGTTGAGACCCTGCGCGGAGAGATCGCTCAGCTGACATCCGCCGCAGCGCGGGCCGAAGAACTGGATGCCGAATTGGCGAAACTACGCGCAGAGCTGGCCGACAGCGAACGCATCGAAGAGCTGAACGCCGAGCTTGAGATGCTGCGCGCTGAGCGAACCAGCCACGGGGCCGCGATGTCGCGACTGGATGATGATTTGCAGCGTCTGCGCAAAGCCAACGAAGAGCTGCGCACCGCTGTGGACGAATTGCGCGCGGCATCCGAAGGCGGTGTGCCGGATGCCGCATTGATTAACCGCGCGACGGCGGCTGAGCTTGAAGCGACGCGTGCGGCGCGTGCTTCGGATGCTGCCGAGGCTCATGCGGTATTGGCGCGGCTTGAGCCGCTGTTGACGCAGGCCAACCTGGCCGAAGGGGAGGTTGAGTAATGCCTGAGGTAACAATTCATATCGGCGGCCGCGGCTTTGAAGTCTCATGCCAAGAGGGTGAAGAGGCTTTTCTGCAAACGGCCGCGCGGATGCTGGATGACGAGGCGCAGGTTCTTGCCGATCAGATTGGCAGGATGCCCGAGGCGCGGATGCTGTTGATGGCCGGGCTGATGCTGGCGGACAAGACAGCGGGTCAGGAGGAGCGCGTCAAGGCCGCGGAAACCCGGCTTGCCGAGGTCGAAGCGGAACTTGCCGCATTACGCAACACCCCGGCGCCCGAGCCGGAACGGATTGAAGTTGCCGTTGTGCCGCCGATGGTGACCGACACTCTGGCTGAAATGGCGGCCCGCGCCGAAGCTCTGGCGGCGGTCATAGAAGAGAAATCTGCGAAATGAATACGCTCAACGCACTTGTTTTTGGCACCACAGCTTTGCTGGCTGCCGGTCCGGCGCTTGCCGAGATAGATATTCTGTCGGTCACTTTTTCCTGCGAAAACGGCGCGCAAGTGCCGATTTCCTATTTCAACAGCAGCGACGGTGCTGGTGCTGCGGCGATGGTCATCGACGGTGAACTGATCGCAATGCAGCAGGCCCGAAGCGGGTCGGGAATACGCTACGTATCCGTCGGGTCTGACGGAACTTATGTTTTGCGCTCAAAGGGTTGGGACGCGACGATAACCCATCAGGCGAATAGCAGCACAGCCCCTGAACGCATATTGTTCAAGGACTGCACCAGCAGATAGGATCAGGCGTTCGCTTCGCGGATCTTGTCGGCGGCATCTTTGTCATAGCTGACGGCGTTGTCGTCGAACAGCGTGTCCAATTCACCCGACAAAGTCATTTCGGTGATGATATCGCAGCCGCCCACGAACTCACCCTTGACGTAGAGCTGCGGCACGGTGGGCCAGTCAGAGTAATCTTTGATCCCTTGACGTACTTCTTCGTCCGCCAGGACATTCACGTCGGTGTAGTCAACGCCCATGTAATTCAGGACGCCTGCGACGCGAGATGAAAACCCGCATTGCGGCATCTCTTTGGTGCCCTTCATATACAGCACTACGTCATTGGCTTTGACGGTTTCGTCGATCTGGGTCTTAACGTCAGTCATTTCGCGTTTCCTTTTTTCTTCGATGGCTGGCGCAGTCGTTCACTTAAGAATCTCAGCCATATTTTCTTACAAAGGCCCGGCGTCTCATAGATCGTATAACACGCCAGTATCTGGGGCCGTATTTCATCAACTTGGGAAAATCACATACGATGATCGTGACTGAGTTCAAGATATCAAAGAGGATGAAAACAAGTCTCCAAAGAACCCAGCCGAACGCATCGTCCACTATTCCGGCACTTTGGTGGTCAGCGCCAGCGCGTGCAGTTCGCCGTCCGGGCCGTCCATCTTGCCTTTCAGGGCCGCATAGACGGCGCGTTGTTGTTGCACCCGGTTTTTGCCGCGAAAGCTTTCGTCCACGACCATAGCGGACATATGGACGCCATCTTGCCCGCCAACCTGGATGTCCGCATCCGGGAAACTTTGGCGCAGCAGGGTCTCGATTTCGTGGGCGCTCATCGGCATGTAGGTCTACTCCTGAAAGTCTTTCCCAAGATGTAGAGCGATGGGGCGGGGCGTGCAAGATGGCAGCGCCTCGGGAAAGTGGTAAATCCTGCACCTAGTGGCGGGCGCAGGATTTCCGTATTTGGAACGAGAAGAAGCTGTCAGGTTACGCGACGGCCTCGGCAAAGCTTGTGCGGAACGTGTCTTTCAGATCAGCCAACGGCGCTTCGGAGTTGCCGATCTTTACTGTTTCGCCGGTAAAGCGGCCCACCGAGACCAGCGGAACGCCAGCCTGACCGGCGGCGATCATCAGTGCCTCGGCCTGATCGAAGTTGCAGGCGACCAGATAGCGGGCCTGATCTTCACCAAACAGGAACTCGGTGGCTGCATCGTCCAGGCAAACGCCGACGCCCGCCGCCTCGGCCAGTTCGAACGCGGCCAGGGTCAGCCCGCCATCACCCAGATCGGTGCAGGCCTTGATCATCTGGCGGTTGGCGCGGATGAAATCGCCGTTGCGCTTTTCGGCGTCCAGATCGACATGGGGCGCGTCCCCGTCTTCGCGGTTGAACACTTCGGCCAGAAGGGCGGATTGGCCCAGATGGCCGTTGGTCTCGCCGATGACCAGCGCCACATGGCCGTCGCGGACCTCGTTTCCGATGATCTCATCCGCATGCGACAGCAGCCCAACAGCGCCAATCGTGGGGGTCGGCAGGATCGCCTGACCGTCGGTTTCGTTATAAAGCGAGACGTTGCCCGACACGATGGGCATATCCAGCGCGCCGACGGCTGCGCCGATGCCCTGAATGGCACCCACGAACTGGCCCATGATCTCGGGCTTTTCGGGGTTGCCGAAGTTCAGATTGTCGGTGGTAGCCAACGGCGTGGCGCCGACGGCGGTCAGGTTGCGATAGGCTTCGGCCACCGCCTGCTTGCCGCCCTCAACAGGGTTGGCGCGGACATAGCGTGGGGTGACATCAGAGGTGAAAGCCAGCACTTTGTCGGTGCCATGCACCCGAACCATGCCCGCGCCCAAACCGGGCGTGCGGGCGCTGTCGGCCATGACCATGGTGTCATATTGCTCATAGACCCACTGCTTGCCCGCATAGTTAGGCGAAGAGAGCAGAGCGCGCAGACCGTCGATCGGGTCGATTTGGGGCACATCCTCAAGCGGTGCGGCCTCGGGGGTCGGCTGCCACGGACGGTCATATTCCGGCGCGGTCGAGGAGAGTTTGGACAGAACGAGATCCGCCTTGACCTCGCCATTGTGCATGATCAGGAAACGGTCCTCGGCGATTGTCTCTCCAACAATGGCAAAGTCGAGGTCCCATTTTTCGAACACGGCGCGAGCTTCTGCCTCAAGCTCTGGCTTGAGGACCATCAGCATCCGTTCCTGAGATTCCGACAGCATCATCTCATAGGCGGTCATGTTCTCTTCGCGCTGGGGGACGTTTTCCAGATCAAGGCGCACGCCCAGACCGCCCTTGTCGCCCATCTCAACGGCAGAACAGGTCAAGCCTGCTGCACCCATATCCTGGATCGAGATCACCGCACCGGTTTGCATCAGCTCCAGCGTGGCTTCCATCAGGCGCTTTTCGGTGAAGGGGTCGCCGACCTGAACGGTGGGGCGTTTTTCTTCGATGGTGTCGTCGAACTCGGCTGAGGCCATGGTTGCGCCGCCCACCCCGTCGCGGCCTGTCTTGGCACCCAGATAAACGACGGGCATACCGACGCCGGAGGCAGCCGAGTAGAAGATCTTATCGCTGTCGGCCAAACCGGCGGCAAACGCGTTCACAAGGCAGTTGCCGTTATAGGCCGGGTGAAACCGCACTTCGCCCCCGACGCAAGGCACGCCGAAACAGTTGCCATAGCCGCCGATACCTTCGACCACGCCATTGACCAGTTGCCGGGTCTTGTGGTGGCCGGGTTCGCCAAAGGACAGCGCGTTCATTGAAGCAATGGGGCGCGCGCCCATGGTGAAGACATCGCGCAGGATGCCGCCCACGCCGGTCGCAGCACCCTGATAGGGTTCGATATACGAGGGGTGGTTGTGGCTTTCCATCTTGAACACCACCGCCTGACCGTCACCGATATCAACCACACCCGCGTTCTCACCAGGACCGCAGATCACTTGCGGGCCAGAGGTTGGCAAAGTGCGTAGCCATTTTTTGGACGACTTATAGGAACAATGCTCGTTCCACATGGCTGAAAAGATGCCGAGCTCGGTAAAACTCGGTTCGCGCCCGATGATCTCAAGGATCATGTCGTATTCTTCGGGTTTCAACCCATGGGCGGCGATCAGATCGGGTGTGATGGCGGGCTCTTGCATCTTCTGTCCTGTGTCCAAATGGGCCGAGATTGCGCGCCTTGTAGGGCAAGGTGCCGTCTGTGGAAAGGGTCAAGTCGGCGCAGGGCGGACCTGACAACGAAAAACGGGCCCGGCGAATAGGCCAGACCCGCTGAATGATCGTGACAAATCCGGATCAGGCCGGGGCCTGGCCCTTGTTGACGGCGTCAGCAGCAGCGGCACCCGCTGCGGCTTTCTGTTCGTCTGTCAGGTTGTCAGCTTCGTCCAACCCCGGGATCGCGACGCGGACTTCGCGGCGGGCAAAGTCGATGCCGTTTTCCTTGAACGAAGCCTTCACGCGGTTGAAGATTTCCTTGCGAAGCGTGAACTGCTTGCCCGGTTTGGCCATGAACTTGCCGCGGATGATCATGCCCACATCGTCAAAGTCGAACACACCTTGCGACTTGAAAGGCTGCAGGAAGCCGTCCTTGTGGGTCTCATCCTCCATCATCTCGGCACCGATCTTCTTGAAGATCTTCTTGACCTTGTTGGGATCGGTATCAAACGGCACGGTGAATTTCAGTTTCATGATGACCCAGTCGCGGCTGTAATTGGTCAGCTTTTGTATTTCACCATAAGGGATCGTGTGCACCGGCCCGCGGTGATGGCGCAGCTGCATCGAGCGGATCGAGATTTTCTCGACCGTGCCGGTGGTGCCGCCTACATCGACATATTCCCCCACGCGGAACGCATCGTCGATCAGGAAGAAAATGCCACCCACGATATCGGACACAAGTTTCTGGGCACCAAAACCGATGGCCAGGCCCAGAACACCGGCACCGGCCAGCAGGGGTGCGATATTGATGCCCAGAGCGCCAAGGGCCAGCAGACCAAAGATCACCGCAATCGTGACCTGCGCGGTCACCCGCAACAGCGGCAGAACCGTAGTCAGGCGCGAACCGCCTGCACCACCGCCTTCGCCGGCTTCTTCATCAGGGCTTTGCTCAGACGCTGTCTGTTCCTTGGCGAGGCGTTGGTTGATCCACAGCGAGACGACCTCGTTGATGATGTAACCGATCGCGGCAATGATGAAGAACTGGATCAGCTTGCTGCCGGATTCAGCACCGCCACCGGCGATTTCCTGAAGATCGAGGTCCCAGGCGCGGGCAATCATCAGGATCACGAAAATCCCCGCGATCACGCGACCGATACGGATATAGCTGCGTTTCGTGGAACGATAGGCACGCTCGGCCACCGGGCCAACGCCTTGCAGGGGTGGTTGCAGGTGGCGCACAAGCCCGCGGATCAGCGTGTCCAGGGCTGGGGCGCTGAGCAGCCAGAACATGGTGGCGAAATGTGCGCCCTGAACCAGCAATGCCAGCGATGTCGGGTTGCGCTGCGCAACCAGAAACTCAACCAGCAGCCAGATCACGGCTGACACACCGATGGCGAAGTAGGGGTAGTACTTAGCCACTTCCTCGTCAAAGCGCGTGTGATCCGGGTCGGTGCCCAGCATCATCTGGCTCAGCCCTTCGCGGGCTTTCCAGGCGATCACGCCGATATAGATGTGAATGCCCGCGTTCAGCCAGAAGCCGATGCGCGTTTCACCGCTTGTGATGCCGTTCAACCGGTTGAAGTGCAGCAGGAACAGGGTGAAGCCGATCAGAACCAGCAGGCCGATCAGGTTACGATGCAGGAACTGAGCCCAGTGGTTGTCGATATTGACCAAGCGGAATTCCGGCTTTTTGGGTGCAAGAACAAACCGGGATGCGGCGGCGCCAAGGCGTGGAATCCAGATCAGATAAAAGACAAAGGGCGCGGCATAGGTGATCTGTTCGGGCGACAGAAGGCCGCGACCAACAGCACGAATGACCACGTAAAAAACCACAAGCCCCGCGATTTCGCGACAGAAACGGCCAAACAGATAACGGACAGCCCCCCAAAGGTCGCCCTCGGCCACGGCTTCGTTTTGCACGTGCCAGCGGCGGGTCAGCAATTCGAACAGTTTTTCGGCGATGAAACCGACGACCAGAACGCTAAGGACGAGGCCCATTAGGGCAAAGGCCCCGGTGGTGCCGAATTTGCCGGTAAAGCTTTGGACGGCATCGACCTGAGCGTGGAAAATGTTGGGCAATGTCATCAGGACTTCGGTCCACGACGCCACCATCTCAGTCCAGATCTCGTTGATCTCGGTGATTGGGTCTTCGCGGTCTTCTGCTTCGGCTGCATTCTTTTCGGCGACCGCATCGAGGCGTTCGAGCAAAATGGACCGCACCTGATCATCCGACATACGCGCGACCAGATCATCAACCTGTTCAGGCGTCAGATCTTCGGGGATGGAAACGGACGATGACGAGGAACTGTCCTGCGCATAGGCCGGCATCGCGACAAATAGCGCCGATACCAATAACAGAACAAAGCGAAGTGAGTGGAACATTGATTAGCCCTCAAATACGGAATTTGGTCGTTTTTTCCGCATCATAGGGTTAGTCACAAAGATTTGACAGCTTGATCTGGCCGAATTGGCAAAAAACCAAAAAAAAGGCCGAGCACTAAGCTCGGCCATAGTCCAACAGGGAGGTATGAAGATGATGAGCGTTTCAGCATCACCGCCTTCGATTGCTGATTTAGGGATCAGTTTGTGAACGATCAAGGTGTTTCGGTCGTAAAAAGATCAAATCCGCTATGCTATGAGTGCATAACTACAATTTTCCCAATTGCCGCAATTGCTTACGGTGCGCGATGATTTCATCCTGAACGAAATCACGAAAGGCGGCGATCCGTTTCGAATGACGCAATTCCTCAGGATAAGCCAGATAGACCGGCACGTCGGCGCTCTCGATATCGGGGATGACAGGAACCAGATCCGGGAAATCTTCGGTTACGTAATCAGGCAACACTCCGATCCCCAGATCGTGCAAAACGCCCTGCAACACGCCGAAATAGTTGTTCACTGTCATCAGGGACCCTGGATTGTAGGTCATTAGGTGCCGCACCATGGATGCGCTGGCGCCAACCTGTGGGGCGGAGGGGGTCTGACAGATTAACCGGTGCTTGGCGATGTCTTCAAGAGATTTCGGTGGCCCGCCATGCGTGTCCAGATAGGTGCGGGTTGCGTATAGCAGCATCTGGACAGTCATCAGCCGCTTGCGCACCAGATCCGCCTGGCTGGGCTCTTTCATGCGGATCGCAACATCCGCCTCGCGCATGGGCAGGTCGAGGACACGCTCTTCAAGCATGAGATCGATGTTCAGGTCGGGATATTTTTCGTACAGTTTCGGCAGACGGGGGGCCAGCCAAAGCGTGCCAAAACCGAATGTTGTGGTCACGCGCAAAACGCCGAACACCTCATCCTCGCTGTCCCGGATACGGGCGGCGGCGGCATCAAGGCGCTTGGACATCGCAGAGGTCGCATCAAACAGCAACTCGCCCTGTTCGGTCAGAATCAAACCACGGGCATGGCGGTGAAAAAGGGTGGCATCCAGCGATTCTTCAAGCGCGCGAATCTGACGGCTCACGGCGGATTGAGACAAATTGAGCTTGTCACCGGCATGAGTCAGGCTGCCTGCATCTGCAACTGCGTGAAATATTCTAAGCTTGTCCCAATCCATCATCGCAACTTTCGTTATGTTGCGGCTGACCTATATGAAACACGTAACAATTTCCACAATCAAACAGGGAAATCGTTACGGATAAGGGGAAATTTGCTATACAGGTCAGCATTTGTGACCTAATATGCACGATATTGAAGCACACTAATCCGACGAGGGGAGACGTCAGATGAGTCAGCCGAAAGTTTCGCTTAACGACAGGTTCGACCTGTCCAAAAGCCCGGTATTGCTGAACGGCACACAGGCGTTGGTGCGATTGATGCTGATGCAAAAAGAACGTGACCGGGCAGCGGGCTTGAATACGGCTGGATTGGTGACCGGATACCGCGGATCGCCGCTTGGGGCCGTTGATCAGCAGATGATGCGCGCGCAAAAGCCGCTGACCGAAAATGACGTCACCTTTCAATACGGACTGAACGAAGACCTTGCGGCGACCTCCCTTTGGGGCAGTCAGCAAGCGGGGCTGCGCGGCGACGGCAAGTTCGACGGTGTCTTTGGCCTTTGGTATGGCAAAGGGCCGGGGGTGGACCGGTCAGGTGATGTGATGCGGCACGCCAACATGGCGGGCACCGCGAAACACGGCGGCGTGTTGATGGCCATGGGCGACGACCATACCGGCGAAAGCTCGACCGTGCTGCACCAATCGGAATGGTCGCTGGTGGACATGTACATGCCCGTGGTCAGCCCGGCGGGCGTGCAGGAGATACTGGATTACGGCCTCTATGGGTTCGCGCTCAGCCGTTTTGCCGGTGTCTGGGTCGGCCTGAAGACCATGAAGGACACGATCGAAGTGACCTCGGTGGTCGATGGATCACCGGACAGGATGCAGATCGCGACCCCTCAGTTCGATATGCCCGAGGGTGGGTTGAACATTCGTCTTGTGGACACACCACACCTGCAAGAGGCGCGAGTGATCGACTACAAACGCTTCGCGGCTGAATCTTTCTCGCATGCCAACAAGATGGACAAGAGGGTCTGGGGCAAGGCCGGGGCCAAGATCGGATTTGTGGCCGCAGGCAAGAACTGGTTGGACCTTGTTCACGCCATGTCCCTATTGAACATCGACGAGAACGAAGCCGAGCGTCTGGGCATCACAACATATAAGATCGGTCAAACTTTCCCCTTGGATATGAAAGGCTTCCATGACTGGGCCGAAGGTTTGGACCTGATCGTCATAGTCGAGGAAAAGCGCAAGCTGATCGAGGTGCAGGTCAAAGAAGCCATCTTTGACGACCGCCGCGGGCGCAGGGTCTATGGCTGGTACAAGGGCGGTGCCGGAGCCTTGCACCGGGAAGAGCTGTTCCCGACCCGTGACGCGCTTGACCCCATCATGATCGCCGAAAAACTGGGCGGTATTCTGTTGGAAGAGGGGCGCGATACCGACGGTGTGCGTGCGGGGCTTGCCAAACTCTCTGACGCCCGCCGCGCCGACAACGCACAAGAGATCGCTGCGCGACTGCCCTATTTCTGTTCGGGCTGCCCGCATAACAGGTCAACCAAATTGCCCGATGGCAGCCGAGCCTATGCGGGGATCGGTTGTCATTACATGGTGCAGTGGATGGACCGCGAAACCACCGGATTCACGCAGATGGGCGGTGAAGGAGCAAACTGGATCGGAGAAGAGCCGTTCTCGACAACGGGTCACGTCTTTCAGAACCTTGGGGACGGGACCTATAACCACTCGGGCGTGCAAGCGATCCGGGCGGCGCTGGCAGCTGGCACGACGATCACGTTCAAGATCCTGTTCAACGACGCGGTTGCCATGACCGGCGGGCAGGGAAACGAAGGCAGCCTGTCGGCTGAGCGCATTGTGGCCGAAGTCAAGGCGATGGGCGTCGAGAATGTGGCCCTGGTCTATGACGAAAAGGAAGATGTGAACTTCAAGGCTCTGCCTGCGGGGGTCGAGACATTCGAACGCGCCGATCTGATGTTGGTGCAGGAAAAGTATCGTGAAATCAGCGGCGTGTCCGTCATTGTTTACGTTCAGACATGTGCGGCAGAGAAACGTCGCCGGCGCAAGCGTGGCACGTTCCCCGATCCCGATAAGCGCGTGTTCATAAACACCGATATCTGCGAGGGCTGTGGCGATTGTGGCGTTCAGTCGAATTGCGTATCGATCGTGCCGAAGGAAACAGAACTTGGACGTAAACGGGCCATTGACCAATCCAGCTGCAACAAGGATTTTTCCTGCCTGAACGGGTTCTGCCCCTCTTTTGTGACGCTCCAAGGGGCAACTCCTCGTAAAGAGGCGACCACCGAGTTGGAACTGCCGGATCTGCCGCAACCCAATCTGCCGGTCATCAACGGCACCCATAACGTCGTGATCACCGGCGTTGGTGGCACCGGCGTCGTGACCATCGGGGCCATTTTGGCGCAGGCGGCGCAGATCGACGGCAAGGGCGCTGGCATGATGGAGATGGCTGGCCTTGCCCAAAAGGGCGGTGCTGTGCACATCCATTGCCGCATTGCCAACAGACCCGAAGACATCAGTGCAATCCGCGTTGCAACGGGTGAGGCGCATGCTCTGATCGGTGGTGATCTGGTCGTGTCTGCCGGGGCAAAGACTCTTGGCCTGACCCAGACCGGCGTGACCGGGGCAGTTGTCAACAGTCATGAGATCATCACCGGCGACTTCACACGAGACACTGAATTTCAGATCCCCAGCGATCAGCTTGAACTGGCTTTGCGCGCCCGTCTGAAAGAGGGCGTCGATCTGTTTGACGCCAGTGATTTGGCCAAAGCCGTTATGGGAGATTCGATCTATTCAAACATGATGGTGTTTGGGGCGGCCTGGCAGCGCGGGCTGATCCCGATCACGTTATCGGCCATTCAGGATGCCATCGACCTGAACGGCACGGCGGTCGAACGAAACAAGCGCGCCTTTGACATTGGTCGCTGGGCGGTTCTGCATCCACAGGATGTGCTGGGCGTTCTGGGGCAGGGCGTGACCGAGATGCCCAAGACGGTGGACCAGCGGATTGAGTTTCGTGTCAACCATTTGATCGACTATCAGGGCAAGGGATTGGCCAAACGTTATCGCAAGCTGGTCGATGCCATCGAAGATACGCAAGTGCGCGAGGCGGTTGCCCTGGGCTATCACAAACTGCTGTCTTACAAGGACGAATACGAAGTGGCGCGACTGCTGTTGCAAACGCGGGACAAGGCCGCAGCCGAATTCGAGGGTGATTTTGCGATGAAATTCCATCTGGCTCCACCCCTTCTGGGTGGCAAGCTTCGCAATGGCCGCCCGGCGAAACGGGAATTCGGTGAAAAGTCGCTTGGTCTGATGCGGATGCTGACGCGGTTCAAGCGCTTGCGTGGAACACCGCTGGATATCTTTGGCTATAGCGCTGAACGGCGGATGGAGCGGGCATTGATCCGTCAGTATGAGAAAGACATGAAAGAGGTTCTGCCGCAGCTTTCACCTCAGACCCGCGACGCCATTTCGGCGCTGGCGCGGTTGCCGCTTGAGATCCGGGGATTTGGCCCGGTTCTGTCGGAAAACGAAGCCAAGGCCGCCAAACGGCGTGAGGAGTTGTTGTCCGTCATCCGCAACGGGGGGCCGGAACTAAAAGCCGCGGCAGAGTGAAGTTTTACGTCTGTGTCATGTTCTATAGGCAAAAGTGTCACTTACCTATAAAAGGCAGGCACCAGACCGGAGTTTCACATGCCATCGCGCCGCCACGTCGCCCGTGACATCTCGTATGCTTATTCCGCCGAGACCAAAAGTGGTCGAATGATGATCAAGCTGATGGAGAACACCACGGGCCGGCTGCGCTTGATCAGGCGAGCCGACGGCTATGAGCGCGAAGTGGCCAACGGGCGTGACTTTTGGTCCGTGATGGTCGAGCGGTACGGCCTGACGCTGGATATCGTTGGCGGATCGCTGTCGAATATTCCGACCGATGGGCCACTGATCCTGATTGCAAACCACCCGTATGGCATTCTGGATGGGCTGATGATGGGGCATATCCTGTCCGAAACCCGCGGTGATTTCCGCATTCTGGCCAACCACGTGTTTCGCAAGGCCGAAGACCTGAACCGGATCGTTCTACCGATCTCGTTCGATGAAACAAAAGAGGCGATGAAGCTGAACCTGGAAACCCGCAAAACCGCGCTGAATTATCTGGGCGAGGGTGGGGCGATCGGTATCTTTCCTGGCGGTACGGTCAGCACAGGGGTCAAGCCGTTCTCATATCCTATGGATCCGGGCTGGCGAGGTTTCACCGCGCGTATGGTTGCCAGATCGGGCGCAACAGTGGTTCCGGTTTTCTTCGACGGCCACACCTCACGCCTGTTCCAGATTGCCAGCCATCTGCACAACACGTTGCGGATGGGGCTTTTGATCAAAGAGTTCAAAAAACGCGTGGATGCGCCGGTGAGAGTTGTCATTGGAAAACCTATCGGGCGTGACATTCTGGACCCGATGGGCAAAGACACCCGCAAGATGATGGATTTCTTGCGCAAAGCCACGTATGAGCTGTCTCCGACACCGCTGAAGTCTTACGACTATGGCTATGAGTTTGAGGAACGGCATCGCGCCTGAAGGGGCAAATGGCAGTAGGTATCTTTGATTCCGGTTTGGGTGGTCTGACCGTCCTGAGCGCCGCGCAGAAACGTCTGCCCGACGTGGATTTTCTGTATTTTGCGGACAGTGCACACGCGCCTTACGGGGTGCGTGACGCTGAGGATATCTATCAACTGACCCGCAAGGCTGTGCATGATCTGTGGGCGCGGGGATGCAATCTGGTGATTCTGGCCTGCAACACAGCCAGCGCCGCCGCCTTGCGCCGGATGCAGGAAGAGGGCGTGCCCGAGGGTAAACGTGTGCTTGGCGTCTTTGTGCCGCTGATCGAGGCCCTGACCGAACGGCAATGGGGCGACAATTCCCCCCCGCGCGAGGTCGAGGTGCAGCATGTCGCCCTGTTCGCGACACCCGCAACTGTCTCCAGCCGTGCCTTTCAGCGCGAGTTGGCCTTTCGCGCCATCGGTGTTGATGTCGAGGCGCAGGCCTGCGGTGGTGTGGTCGATGCCATCGAGGATGGCGATATGATCCTGGCTGAAGCTTTGGTCCGCAGCCATGTGGATGCTTTGAAACGGAAAATGCCGGAACCGCAGGCGGCCATTCTGGGCTGCACGCATTATCCGCTTATGGCCGATATCTTCCAAAAGGCGCTGGGGTCTGACGTTCAGGTCTATAGCCAGGGCGATTTGGTGGCCGAGAGCCTTGCGGACTATTTGCAGCGGCATCCCAATATGCTGGGTGATGGGCCATCCGGGTTTCTGACGACCGGAAAAGCCAATGTGGTCAGCGACCGGGCGACCCAGTTCCTCCGACGACAAATCAGCTTTGAGGGTGTCTGACTTAAGTCAAGGTCGGCACCAGGCTGATCCCCTATACGTTCGACCGTCACGCAACCGGTCGATCCCCGTGACACTTGAAATGAAAGAGGTCGGATATGACCCATAAAATCGCAATTCTTGGCGCGTCTGGCTATACCGGAGCGGAATTGGTGCGCCTGATCGCCGAGCATCCCAACATGGAAATCACGGCCCTGTCTGCCGAGCGTAAGGCCGGTCTGCCGATGGCGCAGGTTTTCCCGCATTTGCGGCATCTGGACCTGCCGGTCCTGTGCAAGATCTCGGAAATCGACTTTTCGCAGATCGATTTGTGTTTTTGTGCTTTGCCGCACAAGACCAGCCAAGAAGTGATCCGCGAGCTGCCTAAGGCCCTGAAGATCATCGACCTTTCCGCCGATTTCCGGCTGAGCGATCCGGAAGAATATGAAAAATGGTATGGCAACCCGCATACGGCGTTAGAGCAGCAGGAAGAAGCCGTCTACGGGCTGACAGAATTTTACCGCGATGAGATCAAAGCGGCCCGGTTGGTTGCCGGCACCGGCTGTAACGCTGCGACCGGGCAATATGTGCTGCGGCCGCTGATTACGGCTGGTGTCATTGATCTGGACGACATCATTCTGGATCTGAAATGCGCGGTTTCGGGTGCGGGTCGGTCGCTCAAGGAAAACCTGCTGCATGCCGAGTTGAGCGAAGGTGCCAATGCCTACGCCATCGGAGGCACGCACCGGCATTTGGGTGAGTTTGATCAAGAATTCTCGAAACTCGCGGGTCGGAGCGTGCATATTCAGTTCACGCCGCATCTGATCCCGGCCAACCGGGGTATTCTGGCGACGACCTATGTAAAAGGCGACCCGCAAAGCGTCTATGAGACGCTGAGCAATGCCTATGAGGCTGAACCCTTCATCCAGATGCTACCGATGGGCGAAGCGCCCTCGACCCACCACGTGCGGGGGTCGAATTTCTGCCATATCGGTGTGGTCGCCGATCGGATTGAGCGTCGGGCCATCGTGGTTGCAGCCCTCGATAACCTGACAAAAGGTAGCAGCGGGCAGGCCTTGCAGAACGCCAACCTGATGTTAGGTGAAGACGAAACCCGCGGGCTGATGATGGCTCCGCTTTTCCCGTGAGGACGGAATGAAGTCGCTCAAGAAACGTCGCCGAATTCAGATCATCGCGCTGGCCGTTGTTGCACTGGCCGCGTCGACTGCACTTATTGGCGTAGCGTTACAGGACGGGATCAACTTCTTCCGCTCACCCAGTCAGGTGATCGCCGAACCCCCGGAACCGACCGAAGTGTTCCGCATCGGCGGTTTGGTCGAAGAGGGTTCGATCGTGCGTGGTCAAGGTGAGACGGTGCGCTTTGTCGTAACTGATGGCGGCGAAAGCGTACCGGTGGCCTTCACCGGTGTGCTGCCCGATCTGTTTTCGGAAAACCAGGGCATGGTCGGCACCGGCAGCTACATCGACGGCGTGTTCCAAGCGACTGAAATTCTGGCAAAACATGATGAAACCTACATGCCGAAAGAGGTTGTGGATGCCTTGAAAGAACAAGGCGTTTACAAGGAGACCACGGACGGTTGAACCACCCGCCGTTGCGGTGCTGTCTGAGGATGCGCGCGTTCCTCTTGCGATAGATTAACCGTTTCACCCGACCGTTGCCCCCGGCGTCGCATTCAGGGGGCATCATGAAATCAGTTCAAACAATCGCACGAGAGATCGTGAACCGGGAGGGTGGGTTTGTAGATGATCCTGCCGATCCCGGTGGTGCGACCAAATACGGCGTCACGATATATACCATGCGCCGCCTGGGTCTGGATCTAAACGGCGACGGAGAAATTGGCTCACGGGATGTGCGCGCGCTTAGCCGGGCGCAGGCGGTCGATATCTTCGTGCGTCAATATTTTGAAAAACCCCGCATCGCGCTGTTGCCAACGGCCCTACAGCCCTCGGTGTTCGACATGTACGTAAATGCCGGATCTCAGGCGGTGCGGCTATTGCAGCGCTTGCTGGGCGAGATGGGGTTTGAAGTCGCCATAGACGGCGCGATCGGTCCGCAGACAGCCACAGCTGCTCGTGCCGCTGCGGTTCCTGATGCCATAGCGTTGCGAGATGCGTATGGCGTGGTCCGGCGGAATTACTATCTGCGGCTGGCTGACAAACGCCCAGCGCTGCGCAAATTCGCGCGAACGCGGGCAGGGCGCAAAGGCGGCTGGATCCTGCGCGCCGAAGAGTTCGTGTCGCCCCGATTCCATCTCAGCGCGAAACAGTTTCAGGAAAGGGTAGTCTCATGGGGTTGATCTCAACCGTGCTTGAATTTGTCTTTGGTGGCGGGCGCAATGCGCTGCGCGAAACGGCCGAGGTTTTTCGCGAAAACGCCGAAGCCGGGGCGGTGCGCGCCGTAACCCTCCATGAACAAGCACTGGCGCAATTCGCGGCCGAGTTTCAGGGCAACGGGAAAGGTTGGTTCGACCGCTTTATTGATGGCGTGAACCGGCTGCCCCGACCTGCGCTGGCCTTGGGCACGCTGGGTTTGTTTGTCTCCGCCATGATCGATCCGATCTGGTTTGCCGCGCGGATGCAGGGGATCGCGCTGGTCCCGCAGCCTCTGTGGTGGCTGTTGGGCGTCATCGTGTCCTTTTACTTCGGCGCACGGCATCAGGCCAAGGTGCAGGAGTTCGAAAAGCAGATGCGAGGGTCGCTGCGCCACTTGCCAGAAGTCCTCAGCAATCTTGAGGCCCTGGAAGAAGCGAGCAGCAGATCCGGTGCGGCCAATCCCAAAACGGATGTTGCGCTGGCGCAAGACGCGTCAACCGCGCAAGACAATCCTGCGCTGGCTCATTGGCGCTCTCTCAGACGGTGACAAACCGCGACACTATGTTCTGGCTTCGCCGCCGAATGTGAATGGAACATGGGTGGCCGCGCCGGTATAATCAGACCATGATTACCGAGCTCGGCCATTTCGCACTGATCCTAGCCTTCCTGATCGCCATCGTTCAAAGCGTGGTGCCTCTTGTGGGTGCGGCAAAACGATGGCCCGGCTGGATGGTGTTTGCCGAACCTGCGGCGATCTCACAATTCCTGCTGACCGCGTTCTCTTTCGGTGCGCTTGTCTGGGCGTTCACGACCTCTGATTTTTCCCTGCGCATCGTTGTGGAAAACAGCCACTCGGCCAAGCCGATGATTTACAAGATCAGTGGAACCTGGGGCAATCACGAGGGTTCGATGCTGCTGTGGGTGTTGATCGTCACGTTGTTCGGGGCGATGGCTGCGCTGTTTGGTGCGGGGCTGCCGCCCACATTGAAAGCCCGCGTGCTGGCCGTTCAGGGTGCCATTGGTGTGGCATTTTTTGCCTTTATCCTGTTCACCTCCAACCCGTTTGACCGCCTGCCGGTGCCGCCATTTGACGGGCAGGACTTGAACCCGCTGTTACAGGACCCCGGCTTGGCGTTTCACCCGCCGTTTCTGTATCTGGGTTATGTCGGGCTGAGCATGGCGTTCAGCTTTGCTGTTGCTGCCTTGATCGAGGGCCGCGTTGACGCCGCCTGGGGTCGCTGGGTGCGACCCTGGACACTGGCGGCCTGGATCTTTCTGACCATCGGCATCGCACTTGGCTCGTGGTGGGCGTATTACGAGCTTGGCTGGGGCGGGTTCTGGTTCTGGGACCCGGTCGAGAATGCCTCGTTCATGCCATGGCTTCTGTCTGCGGCGTTGCTGCATTCGGCCATCGTGGTCGAGAAACGCGAGGCGTTGAAAAGCTGGACAATATTGCTGGCCATCATCGCCTTTGGGTTTTCGCTGATTGGGACGTTCATCGTCCGCTCTGGCCTTTTGACCTCGGTCCATGCCTTCGCGACCGACCCCGAGCGTGGCGTGTTCATCCTGATGATCCTCGTCTTCTTTATCGGCGGTGCGCTGACACTGTTTGCCGCACGGGCACAAGCGATGGAGGCCAAGGGCGTCTTTGGCGTCGTCAGCCGCGAAAGCGCGCTGATCCTGAACAATGTTCTGCTGGCCGTCAGTTGTTTCGTGGTCTTTTTCGGTACCATGTGGCCGATGGTGGCCGAGATGGCGTTTGACCGAAAGCTCTCGGTTGGCCCACCGTTCTTTAATGCCGCTTTTACGCCGTTCATGATTGCGCTGGGGCTGGCTTTGCCAATCGGAGGCCTGCTGCCCTGGAAACGTGGCAAGATGGGCCGTGCTGCATGGACCTTGCGCTATGCGTTTATTCTGGCGGTCGCGCTGGCTCTGCTGGTTTGGGCCATGCAAACCGGCAAAAGCGCGCTGGGTCCCGTTGGCCTGTTCCTGGGTGCATGGATCACCTTTGGCGCGGCCGTGGACCTCTGGAGCCGTACAGGACGCACGGGCAGTCTCAAACGGCTGTTCCGGCTACCGGGCGCGGATTGGGGCAAGGCGGTCGCGCATTCCGGTCTCGGCATCACGATGTTTGCCATAGCCGGTCTGACCGCGTGGGAGGTTGAGGATATTCGCGTCGCGCAACCGGGTGAACCCTTCAGGGTTGGTCAGTTTGAATTAACCTTGCAGGACGTGCGCCGCGTGCAGGGCCCGAATTACTTCTCGACCATGGCGGATGTCACGGTCACTCGGGCCGGGCGACAGGTGGCGACATTGCACCCGGAAAAACGCGACTATCCGGTGGCCCGCATGCCAACCACCGAGGCGGCGATAGACTATCGCTTCCTGCGCGACCTTTACGTTGTGATCGGGGATCAGCAGGCAGATGGTGGTTGGGTCATGCGAACCTATATTAAACCGCTGGCCAACTGGATTTGGGGCGGATGTATCTTGATGGCGCTTGGCGGGTTTCTCAGCCTGTCTGACCGTCGGTTCCGTGTGGCTGCGGGCGCGCGCAAAACGGCAAAACCCAGGGTGCCTGCGGAATGAAACGACTGGCGTTGCTGTTGATGCTCTGGGCCACACCGCTTTTGGCGGTGCAACCGGATGAGATCTTGGATGATCCGGTGCTTGAGGAACGCGCGCGCGAGATCAGTACCGGCCTGCGATGCCTTGTCTGCCGTAACGAGAGCATTGATGAAAGCAACGCCGATCTGGCCCGCGACCTGCGCCTTCTGCTGCGCGAGCGTTTGGTGGCCGGGGATACGGATCAGGAAGCGATCGACTTTATCGTCGACCGGTACGGCGAATACGTGCTGCTGCGCCCCACAACAGGTGGTGCCAACCTGATGCTCTGGCTTGCGGGCCCGGTGATGTTGCTGATCGCCGCTGCGGTTGGTTGGAATTTCGTTCGTAAACGCGCGATGCCGGAAACGGCTGACCAATCCGGCGCCTTGTCCGCGCAAGAGCAAGAGCGGCTGAACGAAATCCTGAAAGACTGACGCGCGGTTCTTCTTTTCCTTCGGGTCAAATTGCGTCAGGTTTCCTGCAAAGCCCAGTGCAGGTGAGGATTTTCATGGAATACGAAGCAGTTGATCTGGACATCACGCAAGGTCTGGCCGTTCTGACGTTGAACAGACCAGACAGGATGAACGCACTGACAACGCGGATGCGGGCTGAGATAACGCATGCCATGAAACACGCGGCGCGGCACGCGCGGGCGATTGTGATGACCGGGGCAGGGGGTGCGTTCTGTTCAGGTCAGGATCTGGGTGACGCGTCCAGCACCGGCAAAATTGATCTGGAGCGCGCATTGCGGGACGAATACGAGCCGATGCTGGAATCCGTCTATAACTGCCCGGTCCCCACGGTCGCTGCGGTCAACGGCCCGGCGGCTGGGGCCGGGGCCAATCTGGCGCTGTGTGCCGATGTGGTGATCGCAACAGAAAGCGCATATTTCCTACAGGCTTTTGCCCGGATCGGATTGCTGCCCGACGCCGGTGGCACATGGTTCATGCCGCGCCAGATGGGGTTTGCCAAAGCGATGGGCGCGGCCCTGTTTGCTGACAAGATCAGCGCCCGGCAGGCGGACGATTGGGGACTGATCTGGGAAGCGGTTGCCGATGATGACTTTGCGGATCACTGGCGCAAAAGGGCCGAGTATCTGGCCAATGGCCCGACTGCGGGCTTTGCCGCGATCAAGCAGGCCATTCGCGGAACCTATGAAAAAACCCTTCCACAACAGCTTGAGACCGAGGCGCATCTGCAAGGTGAATGCGGTCGGTCCCGGGATTTTGCTGAAGGCGTCGTGGCATTTCTGGAAAAACGCCCTCCGGTATTCGAAGGGCGCTGAGCGGTCAATCAGGCGCGGCGGCGACGGCGTGTGCGGCGCTCGGGCATGGCCGCGTCCGCCTCGGTGCCATCTGATGCCGACGTAAACGGCCCCAGAACAGACGTGATCTGATCCAGCGTCGGGCGCAACCCGCGCGGCGTGCTGTCCAGCGCTTCGCGCATCTTGGCGATATGGACAGGCATAGTACCACAGCAACCACCAATGATCCTGGCCCCGGCATCCCGCGCCATGACGGCATACTGGGCCATCAATTCGGGCGTACCGTCATAGTGGATGCTGCCATTCACATATTTCGGAATGCCTGCGTTGCCTTTCGAGATCAGCGGACGTTCGGTGCCCTGCGCCACAAAGCCCAAAACCGTGCGCATGATGTCCGAAGACCCGGTGCCGCAATTTGCTCCAAACGCGATCGGCGGGTTGGGCAGGGTTTCCACCAGCACAGCCAGATCGGCAGAGGTGACGCCCATCATGGTACGCCCGGCGGTGTCAAAGCTCATGGTGCCGCACCACGGTATGTCAGCCATGGCAAAGGCCTCGGTTGCGGCTCGAAATTCTTCCGGTGCGCTGATCGTTTCGACCCACAGAACATCTGCGCCGCCTTCTTTCAGAGCTTCGGCTTGTTCATGAAACATCTCAACCGCGTCCGCATGCGACAGGCTGCCGACCGGCTCCATGATCTCACCGGTGGGCCCGACAGAGCCCGCAACCACCACGGTGCGCCCGGCCTTGTCTGCGACCTCACGGCCCAGCTCGGCCCCGATGCGGTTCAATTCGGAAACGCGGTTTTGTGCCTCATGCAATTTCAGGCGCGCGGCTGTGCCGCCAAAGGTGTTGGTCAGAAACAGATCGCTGCCCGCGTCTACCCACCCCTGATAGAGCCCGCGAATTTTGTCGGGTGCGTCCACATTCCAAAGCTCTGGCGCGTCACCCGATTGCAAGCCGACATTGAACAGGTTGGTGCCCGTCGCCCCATCTGCCACAATGACATCATTGGTTTGAAGAAGCTGGGTCAGCGCGTTTGTCATGGGGGTATTCCAATTGGCGGGGCATTGGCCCGATAAAATAACAGGCGCCCCGTGTCTCATGACCGGGGCGCTAAATCAAATTCATAAATCTCATGAAGATCATGAGTGGGAGGCGAGGACTTAGTCGCTCTCGATCATGATCTGGGACTGAGCCAATGGCAAAAGCTCGGCCATTTTGGCGCGAATTTCGTCGTCCGATGACAGCGTGCCCAGATCGCCCGAGACTTTGCGAACAACATCCTCGTGCCCGGCCTCTTCGAAATCGGCGATCACGACGGATTTGGCATATTCATCTGCCGCGTCGCCGGTTTTGCCCAGCATTTCTGCTGCCCACAGGCCCAGCAGTTTGTTGCAGCGCGCCTGCGCCTTGAACTGCATCTCTTCGTCATGGGCAAACTTGGCTTCAAAAGCGTTTTCGCGTTCGTCGAACGTGGTCATTGATCGGGGACCCCTTGGGTTAAATTGCTGTTTTGCTGATATGAGCATACGTGGCCCGGTGTGCAAGTGATTTGCGCTGTGTCAAAAGGCGCAAAAAATCCACCGAACTTGCGGGCAGGCGGGCCTTGCACTATGAGGGCGCCAACCCAAAGAGACTCATCCCTTTGCCCCGGACTGGAAAGGTCGCACATGGCGCGTCGCAAGAAGATTTACGAAGGTAAAGCCAAGATCCTGTATGAAGGCCCGGAACCGGGCACGATTGTGCAGTATTTCAAGGATGACGCCACCGCGTTCAATGCGGAAAAGAAAGACGTGATCGACGGCAAAGGTGTTCTGAACAACCGCCTGAGCGAGTTCTTCATGTCCGGTCTGACCCAGATCGGCGTACCCAACCACTTTATCCGCCGGCTGAACATGCGCGAGCAACTGGTCCGCAATTGTGAAATCGTGCCGCTTGAGGTGATCGTTCGCAATTATGCTGCCGGTTCGATGTCTAAGCGGTTGGGCATTGCCGAGGGCACCCAATTGCCGCGTCCGATTGTCGAGTATTGCTATAAGGACGATGCCCTGGGCGACCCGCTGGTGACCGAGGAACATATCGCCGCTTTTGGCTGGGCCAGCCAGCAGGATATGGACGATATCCTCAGCCTCGCGTTGCGCGTGAATGATTTCCTGAGCGGCATCATGCTGGCCGTCGGTATCCGTCTGGTCGATTTCAAGATCGAGATTGGGCGCATCTATGAAGGTGATTATCAGCGTCTGATCGTCGCGGATGAGATCAGCCCAGACAGTTGCCGCCTGTGGGATATCGAAACCGGGCAGAAGCTGGACAAGGATGTGTTCCGCCGCGATCTGGGTGACCTGACGGATGCCTATTCCGAAGTTGCACGCCGCCTGGGGGTTCTGCCCCAAAGCAACGTGACCAAGCCCACGCTCATCAACTGATCCCGGCACGATCCGGGGCGGTGCGATCTGTCCCGGTCGACAAGGGTTGTCGAATGAATTCCGGCAGGGTATCTCCCGCGCAACGCAAGGGGCCCCGGGAGCCGGGCCGAACACGGAGTTTCGAAAATGAAGGCACGGGTGCATGTGATGCTCAAGAACGGAGTTCTGGATCCGCAGGGTGAGGCCGTGCGCCACGCCCTTGGCGCCATGGGCTTTGATCAGGTCGAAGGCGTGCGTCAGGGCAAGGTGATCGATCTGGAACTGGCCGAGGGCGCGACCGAAGCGGATGTGACCGAGATGTGCGAAAAGCTGTTGGCCAACACTGTTATCGAACGCTACGAGATCGAACTGGTCTGACGGATGCGCGCTGCCCGCCTGATCGGATATCGCCAACCGCTAGAGGTGACGACGGTTCCCGATCCGGAACCCGCCGCAGACGGTGTGGTCGTGCGAGTTTTGGCCTGCGGTGTCTGCCGGTCCGATTGGCATGCCTGGTCCGGCGCGGATCCGGATGTTGAACTGCCGATAACCCCCGGCCATGAATATTGCGGCGAGGTTGTTGCCGTTGGCGCGCGTGTAACACGTTGGCGCAAGGGTGACCGGGTGATTGCGCCCTTCATTCTGGCGTGTGGGCACTGTTCTGACTGTGCCAAAGGTCATCAAACCATCTGTGCCGATCAGATTGTTCCCGGATTTACCTGCGACGGTGCTTTTGCCGAATATATCTCGGTTTCACATGCCGATGCGAACCTGACTGCTCTGCCGGACAATTTGGATCCTGTGATTGCTGCGGCACTTGGATGCCGCGTCACAACCGCATGGCAGGCGTTGGTCGGACGCGCACAGGTGCAGGGCGGCGAATGGGTGGCTGTTTTTGGCGGCGGCGGGGTCGGCATCTCGACCCTGATCCTGGCCAAGGCTTTGGGCGCGCGTGTCGTTGTGGTCGACATCGACGCGGACAAGCTGACTTATGCCAAGGGCCTTGGCGCCGATGCAGTGGTAAACGCAGCCCTATGCAATGCGCCGGACGCGGTCAAAGACCTGACAAACGGCGGCGCGGATGTAGCCATCGAAGCGCTGGGAATTGAGGCTACGACCGTCGCGGCCATGCGGTCCCTGCGCAAGCTGGGGCGGATGGTTCAGATCGGTATGCCTGCGGGGGATCACTCGTCCATGACCGTGCCGATGGATGTGCTCTATTCCGGTCAACTGACTGTGCAAGGCACGCGCGGCATGCCAAGCTGGCGCTATCCGTCGCTGCTCTCACTGATCAACGGGGGCGGTGTTGATCTGAGCCCTCTGGTCACCCGAAACATAAACCTGAGCCAGGTAAGCGCCGAGCTTGCCGCCTTTGACGCGCCAACGCCGCCGGGCGTTGCCGTTGTCACCGACTTTGCTTCATAGGAGCGTTCGCCATGCGTGCAGCCGTTGTTGTTTTCCCCGGGTCAAACTGTGACCGTGATCTGGCCGTAGCTTTTGAACAAGCCGGGTTTTCGGTCGATATGGTGTGGCACAAGGATGCCGCCTTGCCCGAAGGGGTCGATATCGTCGGTGTCCCGGGCGGATTTTCTTACGGGGATTATCTGCGCTGCGGTGCGATTGCTGCGCAATCCCCGATCTGCAAGGCCGTCGTCGAACATACGGAACGCGGCGGCTATGCCATCGGAGTCTGCAACGGGTTTCAGGTCCTGACCGAAACCGGCATTCTGCCCGGTGCGCTGCTGCGCAATGCCGGGCTGAAATACATCTGCCGCACTGTCGGGTTAAAAGTGGAAACCAGCAACAGCGCCTTTACCGAAGGCTACAATGCAGGCGATGTGATCGACATTCCGATTGCCCATCACGACGGCAACTATTTTGCCGACGACGCCACACTGGCCGAATTGCGCGATCAGGACAGAATCGCCTTTTCCTATGTCGACAACCCGAACGGCTCGCGTGAAGATATTGCAGGCATCCTGTCGCACAACCGGCGCGTGTTGGGGATGATGCCCCACCCCGAGCGGGCGGCGGATTCGGGCCATGGCGGCACCGATGGAACGGCGCTCTTCCGCGCATTGTCATCTGTACTGACCCCCGCGTGACTTGAGGTCATCGGCGCACACGCGTAGCGTCAAGGGATGAGTTCGGACGTTCAGACACAAGATCAGGGTTTTCTGAGCCGTTTGCGCGGGGCTTCGCTGGGTTGGCGTCCCCGCCTTGCAATCATTGCCCTTTTGATTGCCACCGTGGTCACCGTCTGGATCACCAACAGCCTACTGACCAGCCGATTTACGGAATCAACACGCAACCGGGCGGAACTCCGCCTGACGCTCTATTCCGGTAACTTGCTGAGCGAACTGCGCCGCAACGCTATCGTTCCGCAGCTGCTGGCGCGCGATCCCACGCTTATTTCAGCGTTGCAGTCCAGCGATTTTACGCTGTCGAGCCAGCGATTGATCTCCTTTGTCGAAGAGATCGGCGCAGCCTCGCTTGTGTTGCTGGACAGTGATGGCACCACGGTTGCGGCCACCGATCGGAACCGCTTGCTCGAAGCGCACCGGAACACACCGTATTACGTGGATGCAATCCGGTCAAATGCCACCATATTTTCGGTCATTCCGCTGGAATCCGGGGGATATACCTTTGTGTATTCCCGGCGGATCGAAGCCAATTCCGAGATCCTTGGCGTGATTGTGGTAGAAGTGGACCTGCAGAAGTTCGAACGCGCCTGGGCCGGGATTTCGGACGCGGTTTTTGTCACCGACAGCACCGGGGCGATCATCCTGTCAACCGAGCCCAAGTGGCGCGGGCTGGACGAGGCCAGTGCGATGCAGCGGCAGCCGCCGCAAGGTGCGATCCAGCGTGCCCTGCGCGCCACAACGGATTGGAGCGCTTTGCCGCCTGACGCCTATCTGCAAGGCGAGGCCGTGATGCGGATGGAAACACGTATTCCGTTCCGGGGCTGGCAGATGACATCGTTCACCACCTATTCGTCGATCCGCGAAAAGGTGAACAGCGTCCTCGCGCTTGAGATCATGGGCTTTGCGATTCTTCTGGCGCTGGCGTTCTATGCGCTCAGCCGCCGTGCCACGTCGAAGATGAATTTGTTCCAACGTGAGTCGGCGGAGCTTCGCGCACTGAACACCCGTTTGCAGCGTGAAATTGCTGAGCGGGAACGGGTTGAAAAGACGCTGGAAGTTGCCGAGCAAACGCTTGCGCAAAGCTCGAAACTTGCGGCTTTGGGCGAGATGTCGGCGGCGGTCAGCCATGAGTTGAACCAACCACTGGCTGCGATGAAAACCTATCTGGCTGGCGCAAGACTTTTGCTGCGCCGCGACAGGCCCGAAGAGGCGCTGTCAAGCTTTGGCCGGATCGATGGGCTGATCGAACGGATGGGTGCGATCACCCGTCAGCTCAAATCCTATGCCCGCAAGGGCGCGGATGCATTTTCCCCTGTAAATCTTGGTGAAGCGCTGGCCTCGTCGCTGTCGATGATGGAGCCGCAGCTGCGCCAAAGACATGTCAAGATCACCCAGATCCTGCCCGAGGAACCGGTTGTTGTCATGGGTGACCGCATGCGGATCGAGCAAGTGATGGTCAACCTATTGCGCAATGCTCTGGACGCCACCAAATCCGTCTCGGAGCCGGATGTCGAAATCATCCTTGCCGCCGGGGAAACCGCGGTGCTGACGGTCCGGGACAATGGGCACGGGATCGAAGATATCGAGAACCTGTTTGAGCCGTTTTATACCACCAAGCGCCCCGGCGATGGGGTTGGTCTGGGTCTTGCCATCTCGTCCGGGATCGTGAACGACCACGGGGGACGGCTTACGGCGCGCAACGGCCAGCATGGCGGCGCCGTTTTTGAAATGAAGTTGCCAATTCTTGGCAGTGACGGCCTTGAGGCCGCAGAATAACGAGGAATGACGATGGCACAGGCCATGAAGATCGCGATTGTGGATGACGAACAGGATATGCGCCAGTCGATCAGCCAGTGGCTTGCGCTGTCCGGTTACGATACCGAGACATTTTCGAGCGCGGAAGACGCGCTCAAGGTGTTGGGGCCGGAATATCCGGGGATTGTGATCTCGGATATCAAGATGCCGGGCATGGATGGTATTCAGTTGCTAAAAAAGCTGATGGGCGCAGACAGTACCTTGCCGGTGATCATGATCACCGGTCATGGTGATGTGCCCATGGCGGTTGAGGCAATGCGCGTGGGTGCGTTTGATTTTCTGGAAAAGCCGTTCAACCCGGATCGCATGTCGGAACTGGCCAAACGTGCCAGCAACGCGCGCCGACTGACGTTGGACAACCGCGCGCTGCGGCGCGAGCTGTCGGGTGGCACCCAGATCATGAACAAGCTGATCGGTGCAAGCCCGGTGATGGAACGTCTGCGCGAGGATATTCTGGATTTGGGGCAGGCCGATGGCCACGTTCTGGTGGATGGTGAGACCGGAACCGGCAAGACCCTTGTGGCGCACGCACTGCATGCTGTTGGCAGCCGGGCGGGTAAGAAATTTGTTCTGGTCTCCTGCGCGGCGCTTGAGGAGGACGCGTTGTCCAAGCGCCTGTTCGGTCCGATGATGCCCGAAGACACTCAGTTGCCCGCGATCGAAGAGGCGCGCGGTGGCACTTTGGTTCTGGAGGACGTCGAGGCGCTGAGCGACACGCTGCAGGCGCGTCTGCTGAGTGTGATGAACGAGCAGGGTACGCCGGCGGAAACCCGGATCGTCGCAATCTCGAACCTGCAGGAAGCAGGCAAGACAAGCGAGGATGTTTTGCGTCCCGACCTGTTCTATCGGTTGGCCGCATTGCGGATCACAATGCCGCCACTGCGTCAGCGCGGTGAAGATATTCTGACCTTGTTCACCCGGCTCAGCGAGCAATTTGCCGAAGAATATGGCTGCGACGCGCCGCAGGTCAGCGCGCAAGAGGCCGCGCAATTGCTGCAGGCGCCGTGGCCGGGGAACGTCCGGCAACTGATTAACATTGCCGAACGCGCGGTGCTGCAATCGCGACGCGGATCGGGAACGATCGCATCCTTGCTGATGTCCGATCACGAGGAAATGCAGCCGGTGATGACCACTGAAGGCAAACCGTTGAAGGAATATGTCGAAGCGTTCGAACGGATGTTGATTGACAACACGATGCGCCGCCATAAGGGCTCGATCGCATCGGTGATGGACGAGCTTTGTCTGCCGCGCCGCACGCTGAATGAGAAGATGGCCAAATACGGCCTTCAACGTTCCGATTACCTGTAAGAGGTAGGGGGCTCTGCCCCCGCCGCCCGTGCCGGGCGACTCCCCCGGGATATTTTTGGCCAGATGAAGGGATCCTGCCGCGCCTTATGAGGGTGCGATGCAGTTTGCCCATTGTCTTTTCCACAGGACTGCTTTTATTGTGTCCGAACGGACTTGGCCTTTTTGCGCCTGCAAGTCCCGAATTTGAGTTTCGCTGTTTTGCCGCCGGAGATCAGAAATCCCGAAACAGGCTGAACAGACCGATTGTGCCCCTACCGGGGCAGTAGAGTACCTGAACCCGCAATGCCGGGTGAAAGGAATAAATGGGCAGGCAGCGGACCCCCGCGCCTGTCGGAGAAGAACCGCGATGACGCGCGCGCAACGATTGAGACAACGGGCAGGGGGCCATGGCGCCAGACCCTGCCGCGCGCCGTCTGATATCGCCCTGACAAGACACCACCCCAAAAGTGCCTGTCCACCCGGACAAGGTAGGACAACGCGTTTGGCGCGGTGCACCAAGGACACATGGCTAAGAAAATGCTTATCGATGCCACCCACGCGGAGGAAACCCGCGTTGTGGTGGTCGACGGAAACAAGGTTGAGGAATTTGACTTTGAATCCGAAAACAAACGCCAGCTTGCCGGCAATATCTACCTAGCAAAAGTCACACGCGTTGAGCCGTCGCTACAGGCGGCCTTTGTTGATTACGGTGGGAACCGCCATGGTTTCCTGGCGTTCTCGGAGATTCATCCCGACTACTACCAGATCCCGGTCGCAGATCGTGAAGCCCTGATGGAGGAAGAACGCGCCTATGCCGAGGCAATGAAGGCGCGGGATGAAGCCGAAGAAGCCAAGCCCAAGAAACGTCGCCGGTCGCGCACCAAGGCGGCGGATGTCAAATCTGACGACCCGGTGGAATCGGTTGAGGTTTCCTCCGAACCCACAGGTATGGAAACAATCGATCTGGACGAAGGGGAAGAGGCCGCGGAAGCGCCGGTACCCGAAGGCACCTCTCCGATGGAGATCGTGGCAGAAACTCCGGTAGAAGAGCCAGAAGACGGCACTGAGGAAGGCGAGACCAAAGAAGAGACCTCGGACGAGCGGGCCGATGCTGAGGCGGCTGATGCGCCTGCGGAGGAAACCACGGCAGAAGAGGCCCCCGCTCCGGAGGCGGAGGAAGCCGCCGCTGCTGAGGCTGAGCCAACGGACGCGGAAGAAACATCCGACGACGATGGCGAAGAGGTCAAAGGCAAGTCTGCGGATGCGGCAGCCAAGGATGATTCCATCGAATCCGTTGCGGATGAAGATGACAGCGAAGACATTCGTCCGGTTCAAAAACCCCGGCCGCGCCGCTACAAGATCCAAGAGGTAATCAAAGTCCGCCAGGTCCTGCTGGTGCAGGTTGTCAAAGAAGAACGCGGCAACAAGGGTGCGGCGCTGACCACCTATCTTTCGCTGGCTGGTCGTTACTGTGTGCTTATGCCGAACACCGCACGCGGCGGCGGGATCAGCCGCAAGATCACCAACGCGGCGGACCGCAAGAAACTGAAAGAAATCGCTGCCGAGATTGACGTACCGACAGGTGCGGGCCTGATCGTGCGTACTGCAGGGGCAAAGCGGACCAAGTCGGAGATCAAACGCGACTATGAATATCTGCAGCGCCTGTGGGAACAGATCCGCGAACTGACGCTGCAGTCAATTGCGCCTGCGAAAATCTATGAAGAAGGCGACCTGATCAAGCGGTCGATCCGCGATCTTTATAACCGTGACATCGACGAAGTTCTGGTCGAAGGCGAAGGCGGATACCGCATCGCCAAGGATTTCATGAAGATGATCATGCCGTCTCATGCCAAGAACGTGAAACGGTACGAAGATGCGTTGCCTCTGTTCGCACGTTATCAGGTCGAAAGCTATCTGGCGGGCATGTTCAACCCGACCGTTCAGCTGAAATCTGGCGGCTATATTGTCATTGGTGTGACCGAAGCGCTGGTAGCGGTTGACGTGAACTCGGGTCGTGCCACCAAAGAGGGCTCGATCGAGGACACCGCGCTCAAGACCAACCTGGAAGCAGCCGAGGAGGTTGCGCGGCAATTGCGTCTGCGCGATTTGGCCGGTCTGATCGTCATCGATTTCATCGATATGGACGAGCGCAAGAACAACTCGGCCGTGGAAAAGCGCCTGAAAGACAAGCTGAAAACCGACCGTGCCCGCATTCAGGTCGGACGGATATCGGGTTTTGGCCTGCTTGAGATGAGCCGCCAACGTCTGCGCCCTGGCATGATCGAGGCGACGACTCAGCCTTGCCCGGCCTGCCATGGCACCGGGCTGATCCGCTCGGACGACAACATGGCGCTGTCGATCCTGCGTCAGATCGAAGAGGAAGGTACCCGGCGCCGATCGCGCGAGGTTCTGGTGCGTTGCCCGGTCAGCATCGCGAACTTCCTGATGAACCAGAAACGCGAGCATATCGCGCAGATCGAGTCTCGCTATGGGCTGTCGGTTCGGATCGAAGGGGACGTACATCTGGTCAGCCCTGATTTCTCGATGGAGAAGTTCAAGACTGCCAGCCGGATTGTGCCCGAGGCGACCGCCCCGGTCGTTTCCGTTGATGCGTCCCTGATGGACATGGTCGATGCGACCGAAGAGGAAGAGGTCGAAACCGAAGCGGTTCAGTCCGAAGAAGAGGCCAAGCCCAAGCGCAAACGCCGCCGTCGTCGTCGGAAAAAGGGCGGTGGCAATGCGGATACTGCCGACGCTGCAACCGATAGTGACGGAGAAACGGTTTCGGATGAGAGCGACGCTGTGGATGCGGAAGCTGAGGCCGAGCCCAAAACCGAAGCGGAAGGCGAAGGCGAGACCGAGGAAAAACCGGCCAAGGCAAAGAAACGCCGCGCACCGCGTCGCCGTAAAAAGGATGCTGAACCTGTCGCGGAAGAAGCAGCCGCCGAGGCGCCAGAGGCCGCGGTTGCAGCAGATGAACCTGCTCAGGAAGAACCTGCGCCCGAGGCAGCAGTCGAGGAAGAGAACACGGCAGAGTCTGAAGCCGTTCAACCCGAGGAACCAGCTCAGCTATCGGAGGCCGAAGTGGCAGAGGCGCCTGAACCTGTGGAAGAGCCGACAGAAGAAGCTGCTGCGCCAGAAGAGGTGGCAGAGCCCGTGCTGGAGGTTGTGGCGGAAGAACCTGAGCCCGCACCGGACAAGCCCAAGCGGCGTGGCTGGTGGTCACTGGGCAAATAATCGAACAGGCGGTCCTTTTGGGGCCGCCTTTTTCTTTCGGAGCGCGTCAGCCGGATTTCTGAATCACATAGACCTGATGGTCGCCTGCCTGTTCCTGCGAGAGCAACTCGTGCCCAGCCTCGGCGCAGAAATGCGGAACGTCCACGATGGCAGCCGGATCATCTGACAACAGACGCAGAACGCTGCCTGCAGGCATGGATTTCAGACGTTTGCGCGCCTTGAGAACGGGCAGGGGGCATAACAGACCCAGGGCATCCAGTGTATCGGTGGTGTCGCTCATGCCACCGGGATATTTTGAACGCGCGACGCTGTCCAGAGTGCAACCACGAGGTTGTGACCGAATGGCCCCGTGACGCAGGCGGTGCAATCACTTATGTGCTGATACATGTTCGGAATAGATATCATAGACGCAGGCCTGCTGCCCGCCATGTTCATCGCCATGCTCGGCGGTTTGATCAGCTTTCTGTCACCTTGCGTGCTGCCCATCGTGCCGCCCTACCTTGCCTATATGAGCGGGGTCAGCATCAACGAGATCCAGGACGAGGCGCGCGCAAGACGTAAGGCAACATTGTCTGCGCTGTTTTTTGTGATGGGTCTGTCGACCGTGTTCCTGCTTTTGGGGTTCACGGCCTCTGCCTTTGGTGCTTTTTTCATTCAAAATCAGGCGCTTTTCGCAAAGATTTCAGGGGTGGTGGTCATCGTGTTCGGGCTGCATTTTCTGAATGTCTTCCGCATTCCCTTGCTGGACCGCGAAGCCCGTATGGAAACAGGTGAGTCCGGTGGGTCAGTCTTTGGCGCGTATATTCTGGGCCTTGCCTTCGCTTTCGGCTGGACGCCCTGCATCGGTCCGCAACTGGGTGCGATTCTGTCTCTGGCTGCGTCCGAAGCATCGGTGGCGCGCGGAACCTTGTTGCTGGGCGTATACGCCGCCGGTTTGGGGATCCCGTTCCTGCTGGCTGCGATGTTCCTTAGCCGTTCTATGTCGGTAATGAACCGGATCAAACCGCATATGGCGACCATCGAAAAAGTGATGGGCGGACTGTTGCTGTTTGTCGGGATCATGCTGGTGACCGGCCTCTTCACCCAGTTCAGCTGGTGGCTGCTTGAAACATTCCCAGCCCTGGCAACCCTTGGTTAACTGGCTGGGATTACTTACGTTCCAGTGAAAGCGCAGGGCTTACCCTGATCCGATTGCTGCGCTAATCTGTGCGGCAGAGGTCTTGGGGCATGAGCAGTCAACAACCTGAAAACATCGTTCGCCGCCGCCAGGTCTTTTACCTGCCGGGGTATGACCCAATTCCTCCGCGCCGGTACCGTGAGCTTTACCGGAATGAGGGGCGCGAACAGGCGGAAATCTGTGGCTATTCGATTGAGGTTTCATCCAAACCCGCAAGCGACACCTATGGTTGGCAGGTCGTCTCGCAACAGGATGGTGCCACGGTTCACACCGAGATCGACGTGCTGGTCTGGTCGGACATCGTGCGCGACAGCATGGTGCATTCGATACCCGCTACCTATCTTGAGCTTGCCCGGACGGCGTGGACCTATATCTCGACGGGTGCCTTATTCCGGCTGATGCGGCTTCGGAAAGGGCCGGTTATTGCAGCGCTGTATCCGGTTGGTATGCTGTTGGGGCAACTTGTTCTGGCGTTGATTGTGCTTTGGACGGTTGCCTCGCTGATCTGGCCTGTTGCAGGGCCACTTGCCTTGGTGCCGGGTCTTGGACTGGCATACGCTCTGCTGCATTGGTTTCGCAAAATCGACAACCGGTTGTTTGCCTATTACCTGATGCATGACTACGCGCATTCGGCCAGGTTGTGCGGCAGAACGGCGCCTGAAATGCAAGCAAGGCTGGATCAATTTGCAGAGATGATCGCCAAGGCGCTGGACACCGATGTTGATGAGGTTCTGGTCGTGGGCCACAGCTCTGGCGCGCATCTGGGGGTGATGGTGCTGGCCAATCTGGAACGACGTGGCTTGGCGGCTTCGACCCCGTTGTCCTTTCTGACGCTGGGGCAGGTGGTTCCGATGGTGTCTTTCCTACCTGAAGCGTATCAATTGCGCGCGGATTTGGCGCAATTGTCAGTCAGTGAAGCTCTGACATGGGTGGATGTTTCCGCGCCCGGCGATGGGTGCGCCTTTGCGTTGTGCGATCCGGTCGCCGTCACCGGCGTCGCCGGGCCAGAAAAACGATGGCCTTTGGTTCTGTCCGCAGCTTTCACGCAGACCCTTTCGCCCGACCGCTGGAAAGCCCTGCGCTGGCGGTTCTTTCGGCTGCATTTTCAATACCTGTGCGCCTTCGACCGACCCGGCGATTATGACTATTTCAGAATAACAGCAGGCCCCGAAACACTGGATCAAAGGTTCAAGGGCCGTGCTCCGTCAAAGTCGCGCAAGGAAGAGGCACTTTCGCCCTACCGCTCGGTGTGCGCATGAGGCCGCCCAAGCCACCGTCGCGCCCTGACAAGGTATCGCTTTGGCGGTATTTGCGCCTGTTTCGGCAGGATCTTTTGTCGGCGCAACCCCAGCGCCTTTACCGTGCGTGGATGGCCGAGTTTCGAACCCCGTTTTTCCGATCGTACCTCGTGAACCAGCCTGACCTGGTGGATAGGGTCCTCAAAAAGCAATCCGAAGACTTTCCGAAATCTGATCGGGTTGGGGAAGGGTTGCGCCCCCTGCTTGGCAATTCGGTCTTTCTGACCAATGGTAAAATGTGGAAACGCCAGCGTCGGATAATCGACCCCGCGTTCGAAGGCGGGCGATTGAAAGAGGTTTTTCCCGCGATGCACGCCGCCGGGCAAGCCTGTGTTGAGCGTCTACGCCCTCATCTCGGGACGGAGATGGAGTGTGAAGAGCTCACCAGCCACGCGGCAGCAGACGTGATTTTTCGCACACTATTCTCGGTTCCGATTGAGCATGAAATCGCGGCCGAAGTGTTTGATAAATTCAAAACCTACCAGCGCGAACAACCGCTGTTGAATCTCGCGGCCTTTATCCCTTTGCCACGGTGGGCGCCCCGATTTCATTCGCGCCAGACACGGAAAACGGCGCGCGAAATTCGAGCTTTGATCCGAAAGCTTACTGCGGATCGGGCACGGCAGATCGCTGACGGTACAGCCCCGGATGATCTGGCCACCAAGATTATGTCCACGGCTGACCCAGTGACGGGTCAGGCATTTGATACCGAGGAAATGATCGATCAGGTCGCGATCTTCTTTCTGGCCGGTCATGAAACAAGCGCCTCAGCGCTGGCATGGGCGCTGTATCTGGTGGCCGCAAACCCGGACTGGCAGGACAAGCTGGCCACAGAGGCGCAAGCGTTGGACACCCCCAATTTTTCGAGCGTTTCGCGCCTAAAGCTCAGCCGCGATGTATTCCGTGAGACGCTCCGGCTTTACCCCCCGGTCCCGATGATGGTGCGCGAGGCCGGATGTCCTGCGGAATTCAGAGGGCGTAACATCGCCCAAGGCGCGCAGATCGTCCTCAGCCCCTGGCACCTGCATCGACACGAGCGCCTGTGGGATAATCCCGACGATTTTGACCCCGGCCGTTGGGACAGTGAAAATGGCAAGACCTGCCAACGCGCGGCCTATATGCCGTTCTCTGCTGGCCCACGGGTTTGTCCCGGCGCGGGCTTTGCCATGATCGAAGGGCCGTTGCTGCTGTCGATGCTGCTGCGCCACTATCGGTTCGAGTTGATCGAGGGCAAACAACCCGTTCCCGTGGCGCATTTGACGGTACGAGCGCAGGACGGAATTTGGTTGCGGGTCAGTGGGCGCTAACAATCTACCATCAATTCCCGGGTTGCTGTATGCGGGGTGGAAATACAGAATCACTGATGAACGGGAAAAGCTCATGTCCAAGGCAGAACAGCGCGCGCAGATGACCTCTGGCGCAGGATTTATCGCAGCGTTGGATCAAAGCGGCGGGTCCACGCCAAAGGCGTTGGCGCTTTATGGGGTTGATGCTTCGGACTATGGGTCCGACGCCGAGATGTTCGACGAAATCCAGAAAATGCGCGCGCGTATCATTCTGGGAAGTGACTTTACCAAGGACAAAGTGATCGGCGCGATTCTGTTCGAGCGCACTCTGGGCGAAGAGATCGATGGACGCAAAGTTGCAGACTACCTTTGGTCGCAAAAAGGCATCGTGCCGTTTTTGAAGATCGACAAAGGGCTGGAAGAGACTGCAAACGGCGTACAATTGATGAAGCCGATCCCCGGTCTTGCAGACACACTTACCAAAGCCGAGGGCGTGTTCGGCACCAAGGAACGCTCGGTTATTCACGAGGCAAATGCCGAAGGTATCGCCGCGGTCGTGGCCCAACAATTCGATGTCGCACGCGAAGTGACCGCCGCCGGCATGGTTCCGATTGTCGAGCCCGAGGTGAACATCCATTCGGAAACCAAGGCCGAAGCGGAAGAGATTCTGAAGGCCGAAATTCTCAAGAACCTTGATCAACTGTCCGAAGGGCAGGAGGTCATGCTGAAGCTGACGATCCCCAGCGCCGCAAACCTTTATGATGCGGTGGCGGATCACCCACGGGTTATCCGTGTTGTCGCCCTGTCGGGCGGTTACTCGACCGAGCAAGCCTGCGATCTGCTGGCGCAGAATGACAAGATGATCGCGTCCTTTTCACGCGCGCTGACCGAAGGCCTGTCAAAGCAGCAATCCGAGGACGAGTTCAACGCGGCTCTGGGCAGCAATATCGACAAGATTTTCCGCGCGTCCGCCTAAACCGGCTTTGTGAAAGAGCGGCGGAGCTGCGCCGCTCTTTCCCGCATCACACACTCTTCTGCATGGTCGTTGACCAACCCCATGGCCTGCATAAAGGCAAAGACAGTGGTTGGCCCCACGAACTTCCATCCCCGTTTCTTGAGATCCTTGGACATCGCCACAGACTCGGGCGAGGTCGAGGCGCTGCGGGGTGGTGCAGGGCTGGCGGCCTCGTAGCGCCAGACATAAGCCGCCAGTGAGCCTTCTTCGGCGACAAGTTCTTTGGCACGCTGCGCATTGTTGATGACAGCTTCGATCTTTCCTCGGTGCCGGACAATGCCCGCATCCTGCAAGAGTCGCTCGATATCAGGTTCAGAAAACTCGGCCATCTTGTTGAAATCAAATTCACAAAACGACTTTCTGAAATTCTCGCGCTTGGCAAGGATTGTGCGCCAGCTGAGGCCGGACTGAAAACTCTCAAGACACAGTTTTTCAAACAGGCGCTGATCATCTGCCACCGGATAACCCCATTCGTTGTCATGGTAGTCGAAGAATTCCGGCGCCGCCTGACACCAGTTGCAACGCGGTTTGCCATCGGGGCCGATCACAGTCTGGCTCATGTTGTACCCTTTTTGTTCTCAAGTACTCTAAGCGAAATCAAGCGGCTGAGGCAAGCCTCATACCTGTTTCTGATACCAGTTGAGAATGTAGACCCGTATGGCCGATGCAAGACCGGTTTCAGGTTCCCGGGCAAGATCAATTTCGGCGGCTAACACATTGATTGGTTTGTCTTCCACTTGCGCAATCTGGCGAAACGCGTGCCAGAATTCATCTTCCAGAGAAACCGATGTGCGATGCCCTTTTATGGTCAGCGAGTGTTTGATGGGCCTGCGGCTCATTCCTCGACCTCGTGCCCGTCATGGGTGTTGCGGGTCAGATCGTGAAGCTTGCGGGTCAGGTCCTTCTCGGCTTTCGAGCGCCCGTATTTCACCGCGTTTTGATCGGCGCGGGCTTTTTTCTCGGCCCGCGCCTTTTCCTTTCGATACCGGTTCAGGTTGACCGGTTTACCCATCAGTCTTTCGGTCCGATCATGTGTTCCGGGCGTACAACGGCGTCAAAGGTGGCCTCGTCGACAAACCCAAGTGCAATGGCCTCTTCCTTGAGGGTCGTGCCATTCTTGTGGGCAGTCTTGGCGACGGTGGTTGCGTTGTCATAGCCGATGGTCGGCGCCAGTGCCGTCACCAGCATCAGCGATTCCTTCATAAGCTTGTCGATGCGCGGTTCGTTGGCTCTGATGCCCAGCAGCATCCGCTCGGTAAAGCTGTCGGTTGCGTCGCCCAGCAGTTGGATAGACTGAAGCAGGTTGTAGGACATCATCGGATTATAGACGTTCAATTGGAAATGACCCTGGGAGCCCGCGAACTTGATTGCCGCGTCATTGCCCATCACATGTGCTGCCACTTGGGTCAGCGCTTCGGCCTGCGTCGGGTTAACTTTACCGGGCATGATTGACGACCCGGGTTCGTTTTCCGGCAGGATCAACTCACCCAGGCCCGAGCGTGGACCAGAACCCAGCAACCGGATATCGTTTGCGATCTTGTAGCAAGAGCCCGCGATCGTCGCCAAAGCCCCCGAAAGGAACACCATCGCATCGTGCGCGGCCAGTGCCTCAAACTTGTTGGGGGCGGTGACAAAGGGCAGGCCGGTGATCTCGGCCATGTTCTTCGCCACGGCCTCATCCCAGCCGTTATGCGTGTTCAGGCCGGTGCCTACCGCGGTGCCGCCCTGCGCCAGTTCATAGATGCCGGGCATCGACGCTTCGACACGCGCAATGCCCTGGCGGATCTGGTGGGCGTACCCCCCAAATTCCTGTTCCAGCGTCAGAGGTGTGGCATCCTGCGTATGTGTCCGACCGATTTTGATAATGCCTTCGAACTCTTTTGCCTTCGCTTCTAGGGCCGAGGCGAACTTTTCAAGGCCCGGCAGCAACACGTCATGCACGCTCATGGCGGTGGCGATATGCATGGCAGTCGGGAAGGTATCGTTCGACGATTGCCCCATATTGCAGTGGTCATTGGGGTGAACCGGGTCCTTCGATCCGACCACGCCGCCCAAAATCTCGATGGCGCGGTTGGCGATCACCTCATTCGAGTTCATGTTCGATTGCGTGCCCGAGCCGGTCTGCCAGACAACCAGCGGGAAGTTGTCGTCAAACTTGCCGTCGATGACCTCACCCGCGGCCTGAATGATCGCGTCGGCAATTTTGCTGTCCAGCTTGCCGATGGTCTTGTTCTCCATCGCACAGGCCTGTTTGATGACACCCAAAGCGCGTACAATCGCGACGGGCTGCTTTTCCCAGCCAATGGGGAAATTCATGATCGACCGTTGCGTCTGCGCGCCCCAGTATTTGTCGGCGGGAACCTCAAGCGGGCCAAAGCTGTCGGATTCGGTGCGGGTAGAAGACATCAGTCACTCCGTCTGGTATGCAGTTGTATGCCGTTTAGCCGCAGCAGCGCCATGACGCAATCGGCCAGTTGCGCGCACCTTAAACGGACGCTCATCCAAGGTATAGATCACCGTGCCGTTCAATTTTTCGCCGTTAGCGAAAACACAGGCATTGTACCCCGCCGCAGTCGGACTAGAATGAATTGAATCCCAAGGAGGTTTTGATGCGCACATCGTTCATTGGCAGGCACGCATTTGCTTTTGCATCTTGTCTGGCCGCGGCCCTTTGGCTGTTTGTGACCGCGGCGCAGGCCTCGGGCATTGAACCGTTTGTTGGCGACTATACCGGTTCTGCGAGTGTTGTGGATGAAGATGGCACCTCGACTCCCAGAGATATGAGCGTGTCGATCCATGAAACGCGGGGCGGGTTCAATATCAGTTGGTCAACAACAACCTATAAGGCCGATGGCCGGGTCAAGGCTGAGAAATACTCGGTTGATTTCCAGACCTCCGCCCGGCCGGACGTGTTTTCGGCCGCGATGAAGCGCAATGTTTTTGGTCACGAAGTGCCGCTTGACCCAATGAAGGGTGAACCCTTTGTCTGGGGCCGGATCGACGGCGATACCCTGACCGTATTCTCGCTGTTCATCGATGCACATGGCGGGTACGAGCTGCAGCAATTCGACAGAACGCTGGCAGACGGGGGACTGGATCTGTCCTTTTCGCGGTTCCGCAACGGCATCAAATCCAGGTCGGTTGAAACCTTCCTGAAAAAGGAATGACCGCCGAAAGGCTGGCGGTCTGATCGGACCTATTTTCTGAAACTGTCCAAAGACACCACATCTGCATCGTGATGGGGTTCTTCTTCGGGTTCGACCTCAAGCACGTCTTCGGGCACGAAATCCGCCTCATCCTCGTCCTCTGGGCCTTCGAACCGCAGCCCGAACTCGACCGACGGATCAACAAAGGTCTTGATCGCGAGGTAGGGGATATACAGAGGTTCGGGCGCGTCGCCGAAATTCAGGGTGATCGAAAACCCGTTGTCGCCGACCTCAAGGTTTTCGAACCAGTGCTGCATGACAATTGTCATCTCATCCGGATAGCGCTGACGCAGCCAATCCGCGATATCGACGCCCTCTTGCCGCGTGTCGAACGTGATAAAGAAATGATGCGCGCCGGGCAGGCCGTTTTGAGCAACATCGGTCAGAACGGTCTTGATCAAACCGCGCATCGCGGTGTGCATCAGGTTTCCATAATCAATGCCTTGCGACATGGGTCTTCCTCGAAAGTGGTTGGTCTCAGCATAGGCTATTTGGTCGGAAACGAAAGAGCAGGTTGCACCTGATTGTTCAGATTACGTGCAATGCCATTCCCGCCAGAACCATCAGCGACAATGATACGGCTAAACCGGATTTCAGGCCATAGATCAACAGCCCCGCGGCAATAGTTAAGGCAACCGCTGAAACATCCAGTGTCGCAAGTTCTGGCGCAGGAACGGTGATGGGGCCCCAGCTGATTGGTGACGTGTCCTGGAACAGGACATTCAGGCTGAACCAGACAGAGAGGTTGAGAATCACGCCAACCACCGCGGCGGTGATTGCGCGCATCGCTCCGGCCAATGCGGGGCGTGCGGCTATTTTATCCAGGTACGGGGCGGCCAGGAATATCCACAAGAAACACGGGACAAATGTTGCCCACAGCGCAACCAAACCAGCGGCAATCGCCAAAGCCGGGCCACCAGCGATTTGACCGCTGAGCATGGCGACGAATTGTGTCACCAAAATCAACGGGCCCGGCGTCGTTTCCGCAAGACCAAGCGCGTCGATCATCTGACCGGTGCTGATCCATTCGTAACTGCCTACAACGGTTTGCGTCATATAGGTCAGCACTGCATAGGCCCCGCCAAAGGTCACCACGGCAAGACGCGCAAAGAACCAACCCAGATCGCTGAGCAGTGTTTGCCCTGTAACGGTTAGAATCACCAATGGCCCCAGCCACAACGTCAACCAGATCGCAGCGGTGCGTATCGGATTGGCCAGCTTGGGCGCGGGCTGGGGGACCGTTTCCGCATTACCGCGCGAAGTCGCGTAGCCCCACACGCCGGCCAGAAGGATGATTAGCGGAAAGGGCAGGTTCAACGTGAAAATGGCCAAAAAGGCCAGGATGGCGATTACGCGGTGGCTTTGTTCAGTCAGGGCCTTACCGGACAGGCCAATCAACGCCTTCAATACAATGATGATGACGGTTGCCTTGACGCCCAAAAAGGCCGCTTGAACCAGGGGCAGGGTGCCAAACTCGGCGTAGAGCCCGACCAGAACCGCGATCACCACTGCGCCAGGTAGGACGAACAACGATCCCGCGATCAGCCCGCCAGCCACGCCACGCAGTTTCCACCCTGCGTAGGTTGCAAGTTGCATCGCCTCGGGGCCCGGTAGCAGCATGCACAAGGAAAGCGCACGCAGGAATGTCTGTTCGTCCAGCCACGGACGTTTTTCCACAAGCTCTTGGTGCATCAAGGAAATCTGAGCGGCAGGCCCGCCGAAGGACAACAGGCCAATGCGGCCAAACACTTTGAACAAGTCGCGGGCAGAGGGTGTCATGATCGCCCTTTGAACCAAGAGGGGGTCACGCGACCCATACGGCAGGGTTTGGCGATCGGCCCACGCACGATCCGCTGCGTAGGCACAAGCGTATCCGTTGAGAATAAGGCTGGCGCGTGCATCGCATGTCTCCCGAGTGTGGTCGGATACATGCGAAACCGGAGCCCAGGGCCTAGACGGTCGCCGCAATCTGATCCCTTTGCTTTTGCCTAGGGCCAAGCGTCAGAGGGGTCAAGCATGTGTGCTGAGTCAGGCCCAATCCAGCCTTTGACCGGTCATGCAAACCGGCAGCGTGTCTTGCGGAAACTGGCCCAACTGCTCGAACAAAGAGATAAAGTCGAACTGGTTATAGGCCTCTACCATCTGCCCGTCGCGAATGCGGGCGATCACGCTGCCTGTCGCCTCAAGCGGGGCACCATTGTCGGCGCGTGTTGTTTTCAGGTGAATGATGGCTGAAACCCAATCACCGTCTTCGGTGATTTTCGGAAGCTCGACCTTGATATCCCCCAGAATATGACGGAAGGCCATTACCAGATCGCGGAAATCATCCGCGCCCACCTGCATCTCGGGGATCAGCCCTTCGGCCATGGTGTCAGGGGTAAAGAACTGGTCGATGGCATCGGTATTGCCCTTTTCCCAGACTTCCGCATACCAGTTTCTGAGCAATTCTGCGTTCGACATCACGGCCCTCCTTTTTCCTGTCTTTGACAGCATGGGACCAAAGAATGAAAAAACCCTGAACGCGCGCAAAAAAGCGGATTAAGCTTAGTCTTAAGGGAAAATGCAGGTTTCTGTTGCCAGGTACCTGCGAACCCCGCCTTACGCGGCTAGGCGCAAGGGCTTAGATTTCGGTCTTGTTACTGCTTACGCAGCAACTGCAACCGGAGCACGATTGTCGTTTGCAATTGTACTAGTTTCGCCGATAACGGTGGCAGACAGCCGAGACAAAGCTAACCCCTTTAGACGTTCGTCGATCCTATTTCGGCCCCCCGATTCTGAAAGTGATCCCCAAACGAAGGATGCCCCCAGAAGGTATATGGTGGAGCCGCCGGGTACCGCCCCCGGGTCCGATCCGCTTATTACGAGCGCGTTTATGTCCATAGTCCCGAAGGACACATCTTATATAGGTGAGGCGGCAAACAGATGCAAACCGAGAATGCAGGATGGCATAGTCAGCTTTCACAGGGGTTTAAGCCGTCCTGTTAATGTTTGCAGCGATCAGCCAAACGGCCAGAGCCAGCTCAATCCCCCCGAATATCAAGGCTTTGGCAAAGGGCGGATTGTCCAGAGCCAGGGATACAAAACGACCCAAGGCAGCGCCGGAATAGACAACGCCCAGCATCACATAGGCCATCGGATTGTTCAGCCACAAAACCGCAATTCCGGTCACAACGAACAGCCCGCCGACTGAGGCGCGCATCTCGCTGAGGCCCATATTGCTGGTCGTGGGCGCCAGATCCAGCGCATTGGCGGTGTAGGCGGGCGCAAGAAAGCCAAAAAGGCCAAAGCCAATCGTCAGAAGCGCTGCGATTGCGTTCAGGGTGGGTACCATCGGGGCCTCGTGTACTTGTGTTCCGTCGCAACCTAGCCCAACTGGGCAGATTGAACAGCCCCGGTATCCTTTCTGCGCTGCTCTGCAACATCCCGAGCCAGTTGCCGCGTGTATTCTTCAAGCGCGATCAGGGCGCTCTCGACTACCGCGGCATCCTGCGTCTCAAGCCCGTCCGCGATCTTGCTGTGAAGCTCGATAATCGCTTCGCGGGATCGCGCCGTGAAGGTGATCATGTTCATCAGCGGCTGCATTGCCTCGACCGCGCCGGCGAGTTGATAGGACAAAACCGGGTTTCCCGCACCGTCAACCAAGGCTCGGTGAAATGCCACGTCAGACGCGCAGAACGCCTCATCCGTCAGACCGGGTTGTGCCTGCCGGAAGATCTCGGCCCGCATGGTGGCCAGATGATCGGCGGTGCGCCGCTGGGCCGACAGGGCGGCACAGGCGCGTTCCAGCGCGTATCTGGCCTCACACGCGGTATCGAAGCTTACTGCGTTCATCGACAGCAACAGGGTCGAAGTTGTGATCTGCTGGGAATACGCATCCTCAAAGTTCAGACGGTTCACGAATGCACCACCTGACGCCCCGCGCTGCGTACGGATAAGCGATTGTGCGGCAAGCCGTTTCAGCGCCTCGCGCACCGTCGGGCGTGAGACATGGAATTGATCGGCAAGCTCGGCCTCGGACGGCAGGCGCTCACCAACATTCAGCTCGCCTGAAACGATGGCACTGCGAATGGCCTGAGCGATCTGAGCCGACAGATCGGCAGGCTTTTGCGGGTCAATCTTCATAATCAGGGGCTCATCGCGACTTTTTATTTGTCTGACATTTAAAAGTCTGACATTTGAAAAGCAAGGACTGAGTCGGGAGGAGCGCATGAGTCGCGCAGTTCTTCGCAGCACGTTGTGGTTGGGCTTTTACGCCGCGATCCTGTGGTCGTGGTGGATGATGTTCACCATGAGCCGCGATATGGATCTGGACTGGATCGGCCGGCCCAGGCCCATGGGGCAAGCCATGGCCGCGATGGATCCACGCATGGACATGTATATGCCCATGGCCGAATTCGGCCCATTGTTCTGGATGTGGGCGATCATGATGGCCGCGATGATGCTGCCAACACTTGTTCCAACATTGCGCAGCTATGAGGACCTGATCCGCAGTGCCGACGGCACGCGGGCAGGGTGGCTGGGTGTGCTGAGCGGCTATTTCATCGTGTGGGTTGGATTCGCCGCTGTTATCACCGGTGCGCAACTGGTCCTGCTGTTTGGCGGCGTGGTCGACATGCTGGGCATCGCCAAATCGCCTTACCTTGCTGGCGGTTTGCTGATTATCGTCGGCGCCTTTCAGTTCAGCCGCACGAAAGAGGTCTGCCACGGCGTTTGCCACGCCCCGATGACTTACTTTCTAGGGCATTGGAAAACCGGCTTTGGTGGCGGGTTTCGCATGGGGCTGGGGCTGGGTGCGTTCTGCGTTGGCTGCTGCTGGGGCTTCATGGCCCTTGGTTTCGTCGGCGGGGTGATGAGCCTGCTGTGGATGGGCCTGGCGACGCTGTTCATGGTCTTGGAGAAACTACCCCAAATCGGGCATCGCGTGACGCGCCCAATGGGGTTTGCATTGATTGCGGGCGGTCTCCTTCTGCTCGGCTATCACATTATAAACGGAGGGTAATGCTATGGCTAAAAACAGAAAACAAGATGCCGACAAGCTGCCGATCAGCCAACGCATCGACAGCCGGATGCCTAATCCCAAACGACGGGACATGAGCCCCACGGATTGGGCAATCAAAGGTGAATTGATCCTGAACTGTTCATGCGACGTGTTCTGCCCCTGCGTGGTTTCGCTTGGCGCGCACCCTCCGACCGAGGGGCATTGCCACGCCTGGATGGGTATCGTGATCGATGAAGGCCATTACGAAGGCGAGGATCTGTCCGGCCTGAACGTGGGTCTTCTGGTCGACATCCCGGGCCGTATGGGCGAGGGGCAATGGAAGGTCGCCGCCTATGTCGACGAGCGTGCCAGCGGCAAGGCCTATAACGGCCTGCTGCAGATCTTCAGCGGACAGGCCGGAGGCACAACCGGGCTGTTCACCATGCTGGTCAGCGAGATCATCGGGGCAGAGCGCGCCCCGGTTCAGATCGAACGTGACGGCACCAAACGTCGGATCATGATCGGGCGCAAAATCCAGGGTGAGATTGAGATGCTGGCGGGCAAGGAACCTGAGCATCCCGTGATGGTCTCGAACTCGAAATACTGGATGGGGCCGGACATCATCGTGGCGCGCGGCACGAAATCGAAAGTGCGTGACTATGGCCGTGTCTGGGACTTTGGCGGTAAATCGGCCGAGATTTGCCCGATCGACTGGCATGGACCGAAGTAATTCGGTTCTGTTAAATCCAATTGAATATCAGCCAATAGGACGCTGAAATGGCATTCATAACTCCGAACCGCCGTGTACGAACCACGCCGTTTACACCGGGCGTCGAGGCCGAGGGTGTTAAGGGCTATACCGTTTACAACCACACCCTGCTGGCCACCGTGTTTGAAAGCGTTCAGGCGGATGCCGCGCATCTGAAACAGCATGTGCAGGTCTGGGATGTGTCCTGCGAACGGCAGGTCCAGATCAAGGGGCCGGACGCGCTACGTCTAATGAAGATGATCAGCCCGCGCGATATGGACCGAATGCAAGCGGATCAGTGTTACTATGTCCCCGTTGTGGATCATCAGGGGGGCATGCTGAACGACCCGGTGGCGATCAAACTGGCCGATGATCACTATTGGCTGTCCGTCGCGGATGGAGATCTTTGGCAATATGCGCTTGGGTTGGCGATCGGGCTTGGTCTGGATGTTGACGTTTCCGAACCCGATGTCTCGCCACTCGCCGTGCAGGGCCCGAAAGCGGATGAGCTTATGGCGCGGGTATTCGGTGATGAAGTCCGTGACATAAAATTCTTCCGTTACAAACGCCTACGGTTCGAAGATCAAGCCTTCGTCGTAGCGCGATCTGGCTGGTCCAAACAGGGCGGCTTCGAAATCTATGTCGAAGGGTCCGAATATGGCATGCCGCTTTGGGACAGCCTGTTTGCCAATGGGCGCGACCTGCATGTGAGGGCCGGTTGTCCGAATGGAATCGAAAGAATTGAAAGCGGGTTGCTGAGTTTCGGCTCGGATATGCGGCGCGAAAACACGCCTTATGAATGCGGGCTCGCGCGGTTCTGCAACTCACCTTTGGACTTCATTGGCAAGGCTGCTTTGGCGGATCAGGCGGAAAACGGACCGCCTCGGCAGATCCGGCCGATTGTGATCGAAGGTGAGATCGGGCCATGCACCGGATCCTGGCCGCTGATGGCGGGTGGCGCGCAAGTGGGGCAGATCGCATCAGCCGCGTATTCGCCCGAGTTCGGTGTGAATGTCGCGATCGGGATGGTTGACCGGGCGCATTGGGGCGCCGGAACGCGGATCGAGGTTCTGACCGAACACGGAATGCGTTGGGCCGTGGTTCAGGAAAAGTTCTGGCGATAGCCGGTGAACAACAACACGTCCGTTTGGACGGATATGGGAGATTACATGATGTTCAAATCATTACTTGTTGAAAAAGATGAAGAAAGCGGCTTGGCAAGCGCGTCGATCAAAGAGCTGTCAGACGCTGATCTGCCACATGGCGACGTGACGGTTGCCGTCGAGTATTCCACAGTGAACTACAAGGACGGTCTGTGCCTGTCGCCCAAGGGTGGCGGGCTGGTGCGGAACTACCCGCACATTCCCGGGATCGACTATGCCGGTAAGGTCGAGGCGTCCTCGGATGATCGCTACCAACCCGGCGACAAGGTCGTGCTGACTGGCTGGCGCGTGGGTGAGGCGCACTGGGGTGGTTATTCGCAAAAGGCAAACGCATTGGCGGACTGGTTGGTGCCGCTGCCCGACGGGCTGAGCACGCAACAGGCGATGGCGGTCGGCACCGCCGGCTTCACCGCGATGCTGGCGGTCATGGCGCTTGAGGATCACGGGATGACACCTGATCACGGCCCGGTTCTGGTAACCGGCGCCGCTGGCGGCGTCGGGTCGGTTGCTACCGCCATTCTGGCCAATCTGGGATACGAGGTCGCCGCGGTGACAGGGCGCCCGGAAACCGGGGACTACCTGAAATCTCTGGGCGCGCAGACCATTGTGCCGCGTGAGGAGCTGAACGAAACCACCAAACGTCCGTTGGAAAGTGAAACATGGGCCGGATGCGTGGATGCTGTGGGCGGGGACATGCTGGCGCGGGTTCTGGGGCAGATGAAATACGGCTGTTCGGTTGCGGCTGTGGGTCTGGCGGGCGGTGCGGCCTTGCCAGCAACGGTCATTCCGTTTCTGCTGCGCGGGGTGAACCTGCTGGGCATCGACAGCGTCATGCAGCCCTATGACAACCGCGTTCGTGCATGGAAGCGTGTCGCCTCGGACCTGCCGATGGACAAGCTGGAAGCCATGGTGCACCCCGCCACGCTCTCGGATCTGCCGCAACTGGGTGCAGATATTCTGAAAGGACAGGTCAAGGGTCGCGTTGTCGTGGACGTGAACGCCTGACGCCAAGGGGAAACCCTGGCCAGGAGAAATTCCGGCCTGGGTTTTTGCGGGTAAAGAAACCAAACACCTCTGGTCTTTACCTCAATTCCTGATCATGATTGCTATACATCCCAATTCCGATGGCTTATGACCCACCGGAATACCACCTGAAGACGGGGAGTGAGCAGCATGTCTGACGATTTCGAACTGGACACCGATGATCTGAAGCGGCGCATGGACGGCGCGATGGCAAATCTCAGGACCGAGTTTGCATCCCTGCGGACCGGGCGCGCCTCGGCTTCGATGTTGGAACCGGTCATGGTAGATGCCTATGGTTCGATGACGCCAATCAATCAGGTAGGGACCGTGAACGTACCCGAACCTCGGATGGTGACTGTAAATGTCTGGGATAAGTCACTGGTCGGAAAGGTTGAAAAGGCGATTCGTGAAAGCGGGTTGGGCATCAATCCGCAGCTGAACGGCACGATCATCATGCTGCCGATTCCGGAGTTGAACGAAGAACGCCGCCGTGAGTTGGGCAAGGTCGCGGGCCAATATGCGGAAAGCGCGCGTGTTTCGATCCGCAACGTGCGGCGCGATGGGATGGACCAAATCAAGAAGGGCAAGGCCGATGGATTGTCTGAGGATGACCAAAAGCTTTGGGAATCCGAGGTGCAGGACTTGACCGACGAGATGATCAAGGCGGTGGACGAGGCGCTTGAGACAAAGCAAACCGAGATCATGCAGGTCTGAGGCAGGCGGATGCCCAAGGATCCCCATATAGAGGCACCGCAAGGCCCTAAACACGTTGCGATCATCATGGATGGCAATGGTCGCTGGGCACAGGCGCGAGGTCGGCCAAGACTGTTTGGCCACCACGCCGGAGCGCGGCGTGTGCGCGAAGTGGTCGAAGCCTGCCCACGTTTGGGGATCAAGTACCTGACAGTTTTTGCCTTCTCGACCGAGAACTGGAAACGCACCCAGGTCGAGGTCGCAGGTCTTATGAACCTGTTCAAACGCTACATCATCAAGGAAACCCAGACGCTGAAGGAACACGGTATCCGGGTGCGTTTTATCGGGGATCGTGTGCGGCTCGACAAAAAGCTGACGGACCTCATGGATATGCTGGAGCGCGAGACCCAAGGCAACGATCTGGTTCACCTGACGGTTGCTCTCAACTACGGAGGCCGGGACGAGGTAGCCCGTGCCACCAAACGTCTGGCCCGTGATGTGGCAGCAGGTAAGTTGCGGCCCGAAGATGTGGATGAAGAAACGTTGCCCAAGTATCTGGATACACGTGTTCTTCCGGATCCGGACCTGGTCATTCGCACCAGTGGCGAAGCGCGCATTTCCAATTTCCTTTTGTGGCAATCTGCCTATTCGGAATATGAATTTGTCGATACTCTGTGGCCGGATTTCACAGCCGCCGAACTGGAACATCTTTGCCAGAACTATGGCGCGCGTGACAGACGATTTGGGGCCGTCCCCGCATGACGGATGGCCGATGGTCTGACTTGACGGCACGCATTGCCTCGGCCGCGGTGCTGGTCTGCATCGGCGCTATCGAGGTCTGGCTTGGCGGTTTGTGGTTCGAGGCGTTCATCGCGGTTGCCTGTGGCCTGATGACCTGGGAACTGGTTCGAATGATCGTTCCACAAAAACAGGCCGTTGCAATTCAACTGGCCGTGCTGACCGGGCTGGCTGTTGTCATAAGCTATCACTTGCCGCCGCTCTTCAAGCTGCCGGTTCTGCTGGCTCCGGCGATTGTCGGGGCAGGGCAGATCGGCAAAGAGCGCGGGGTCTACGTGCTGTTTGCCTTCTGGATCGCGGCCTCGGGCCTTGGGTTTATCTCGATCCGCGAAACCATGGGTTTTGGCTGGATGGTCTGGCTGATCTCGGTGGTCGTCGCCACCGACGTGGCAGGCTACTTTGTTGGCAAGGCCGTCGGTGGACCCAAGTTCTGGCCCAAGGTAAGCCCCAAGAAAACATGGTCGGGAACCGCAGGTGGCTGGTTTGCGGCTGCAATCGTGGGTGCGATCTTTGCCGCCTACGCAGGGTTTGGCGTTCTGTTCGTGATCGTCTCGGTCCTGGCCTCGATGGCGAGCCAGGTCGGAGATATCGTTGAAAGCGCAACAAAGCGCCGGTTCGGCGTCAAGGACAGCTCGAACCTCATCCCGGGTCACGGCGGGTTTCTGGATCGGTTCGACGGCATGATGGGGGCATCGCTTTTTGTTTTGATCGCAGGCCTGTTCTACGCGCCCGGCGCTATGTGAACAAAACCACTGCGAAGGCCCGTCATCAGACCTACTATTTTAGTTCATGACACAATAAACCGGAAACGGCCTTAATGATGCCGTTTTGCCCCTTGATAACGCGCTACAAACGGGCCATCTGGCACTTAACTTGGTCGAAAAGCTGTTAACCAGCGAGCAGGAAATAAATTGGACATTCTTTCTTTGATTCCACAGTTTGGCGGATTGCTGTACACGATTGCGGCCTTCGTCATCGCCTTGTCCGTCATTGTCGCTGTGCACGAATATGGCCACTACATCGTGGGGCGCTGGTCCGGCATTCATGCCGAGATTTTTTCAATCGGTTTCGGCCCGGTTTTGTGGAGCCGCGTGGACAAGCGCGGGACCCGCTGGCAGATCGCATTGCTGCCGTTTGGGGGCTACGTCAAATTTCTGGGCGACGCCAACGCCGCGTCGGGCAAGGACGAAGAGGCGATGGACAGCATTGCCGAACAAAGCCCGGCTGAATTGCGCCGCACGATGCATGGCGCACCGCTTTGGGCGCGGGCAGCCACGGTTGCCGCCGGTCCTGTCTTTAACTTCATCATGTCGATTCTGGTGTTTGGCCTTGTTTTCTGGTCTCAGGGCGTCTCGCGTGAGCCGTTGACGGTTGGCACGCTTCACCCGCTGCCGGACACTGTTCAGGGGCTTGAGGAGGGCGACGAAATCATCGCTGTGGCGGGGGTGACCACTCCGGACGTCGACAATGACAAGACATGGTCTGACTTTACCTCTGCGCTGCCGGTAGAGCCTGTGCTGGACTACACCGTCCTGCGCGACGGAGAGACCTTGGATGTGCCGGCACCCTGGTTGTTTCCGCCGCTGATCCGTCAGGTCTCACCCCGAAGCGCAGCCATGGATATTGGCCTAGAGTCAGGGGATGTGATCACGGCGATCAACGGCGAGCCGATCTTTGCGTTCGAGCAGTTGAAAGAACATGTGGAGTCGTCGGACGGGCGGGTTCTGCTGCTGAATGTGTGGCGCGATGGTACGGATCTGGAATTCGCGCTGGCCCCCCGCAGAACGGATGAGCCGCAGCGCGATGGCGGATTTGTCACCCATTGGCGCATCGGTATCGCGGGCCAGATGATGCTGGAACCAGCGACCGTTCCGGCCGATCTTTGGGATTCGCTCAAGGGTGGTGTGAACCAGACCGGGCGGATCATCGAGGGGTCCTTGTCAGGCATTTGGCACATGATCACCGGCGCGATCAGTACCTGCAATATTTCGGGGCCCATTGGGATTGCCGAAACATCAGGCGCGATGGCCAGCCAAGGGGCGCAGAACTTCATTACGTTCATCGCGGTTTTGTCGACGGCGGTTGGTCTTTTGAACCTGTTCCCAATTCCGGCGTTGGATGGCGGGCATCTGGTGTTCTATGCCTATGAGGCGGTTTCCGGAAAACCGCCCAGTGACAAAGCGTTGCGGGTGCTTATGGGCATCGGGATTACGCTGATCCTGTCGCTGATGCTGTTTTCGGTCAGTAACGACCTGTTCTGCTGAATAAGGCAATTGCGGCACGTCAATGACGCAATGTTGCCTTATTTCAAGGCTAGAAAACGGGCATAATTTTGTGTTTGGACCGGTACGATGACCAGAGCATTGCAAAAATCATATCAAAGCTTCAGCTTCCTGTTCCAATTGAACTGGGACGTTCTTCTGTGTTTCGGTGCCACCGCACTGGCCCTGGCAGCAGGCGGCTATTTACTGGGCCTGTGATTCCCGAAAATCAGCTAAGTTGAATTGTGAACGGCCCAATGGGCCGTTTTTGCTGTTTGGTCTTTTGACAAGGCCACTCAATCCCGCTACTCAGCATTTAAAGTCTTAAAATCTGGGTAGTGAAAATAATGTCTAACAGCAGAGGCAAGGGCACATTCTGCGGCTCAGGTCGGCCGCAATCCAATATCTTGTGGCAAACTCTAGCGATATTTTTTCTGTTTGCAGCAATAGGTTTTACCGCTGCGCCGCGTGTTGCGCAGGCACAAACTTATACTATCAATTCCTTCGAAGTTGAAGGAAACCGTCGGATTGAGACATCGACAATCATCGCCCGCACGGGAATCGCGCCGGGGCAGACGGTGTCAGCCGGTCAGTTGAATGACGCTTTTCAGCGTTTGCTTGACAGTGGTGTTTTTGAAACAGTTGAACTGACACCACGTGGAAGCACACTGCTGATCGAGGTTCAGGAATACCCGACAATCAACCAGATCAGCATCGAAGGGAATCGCCGCGTCAAAGACGATGTGCTGTTCGACGTTATTTCTTCCGAAACCCGCCGTGTGTATACACCGCAAGTGGCCGAAGCCGATGCCGACCTGATCGCCGAGGTCTACACCGCGCAGGGCCGAGTGTCGGCAACTGTCATCCCGCGCATCATCCGCCGCAGCGACAACCGCGTTGATCTGGTGTTCGAGATCGCCGAGGGCACCACGATCGAAGTTGAGCGTGTCAGCTTTGTTGGGAACCGCGCCTATTCCGATCGCCGTTTGCGTCGTGTGCTGGAAACCAAGCAGGCCAATATCCTGCGCACCTTCCTGCGCGGAGACACGTTCATTGCTGACCGGATCGAATTCGACAAGCAGGTCATTCGCGATTTCTACCTGTCGCGCGGCTATGTCGATTTCCGCGTCAACAGCACTAATATCGAATTCACGCGGGAACGTGATGCCTTCTTCTTGGTGATGAATATCACCGAGGGGCAGAAATTCTCGTTCGGCAAGATCACCACGGTCAGTGAAATCCCCGGAGTGGATGCCGCGAAATATCAGGATGCTCTCAAGATCAGACCCGGTGTAACCTATTCGCCTTTGCTGATCGAAAATTCGATCGCGCGGCAGGAGCGGTTGGGTCTGAAAGAAGGCGTTGATTTCCTGCGCGTTGAACCGCGGGTTACGCGCAACGACCGCGACCTGACGCTGGATGTCGAATTTGTGCTGACCAAAGGTCCTCGGATTTTTGTTGAGAGGATCGATATCGAAGGCAACACCACCACGCTGGACCGCGTGATCCGTCGCCAGTTTGACACGGTCGAAGGCGACCCCTTCAACCCGCGCGAAATCCGTCAGAGCGCTGAACGCATCCGCGCACTTGGTTTCTTTGCGGTGGCTGACGTTGAAACCCGTGAGGGCTCGACACCCAGTCAGGTGATCGTTGATGTCGATGTCGAAGAACAGCCCACCGGTTCGCTGAGCCTTGGCGGCAGCTACTCGGTTTCCGATGGTTTCGGTATCGCAATCGGCCTGAACGAAGCGAACTTCTTGGGCCGTGGTCAGAACCTCGGGATCACTCTTTCGACCGCACAGGATTCCGAACAGTACACGATCAACTTCACTGAACCCTATCTTCTGGGTCGCAAATTGCGCTTTGATCTGGGTCTTGGATTGGCCTCGACCAATTCGAGCTTTGCAAGCTACGACACCAGCACTGTTTTCTTCCGACCTCAGCTGACCTATGCGATTGGCGAGCTGTCATCGCTGCGCCTGCGCTATGGCTGGGATCGCAGCGAGATGACCCAGCAGAGCAACGAAGTAAACGGCGCGGTGATCGCATCCGAGATCGATCAGGGCAAGCGCACGTCCAGCGCGTTGGGTGTGTCTTACGTCTATGACAGCCGCATCGGTGGTCTGAACCCGACCGCAGGTGTTTTGCTTGAAGTGGGCGTTGATGCTGCGGGTCTTGGGGGCGACAACGAGTTCTTCAAGACCACCGCACGCGCCATCGCGCAGCAGCGTGTTCTGAACGAAGAGGTTGTTCTGCGCGCCACGCTCGAACTTGGAGCCTTGAACTGGACCGGCAACGATTTCAGCCGCACCCTGGACCGCTTTGTGCTGGGCCCGAATACGTTCCGCGGCTTCGAACCGGCGGGTATTGGCCCGCGTGACCTGTCAAATGGGCAGGATGATGCGATTGGCGGTAACTACTACTGGGTGGCCCGGTTTGAATCGGATTTCCCGCTGGGCCTGCCCGAGGAACTGGGCCTGCGCGGCGGCGTGTTCTATGACGTCGGCAACCTCTATAACATCGACAATGTGAACACCGCGGGTGCCGATATCGTTGGCGCAGACGGTTCGATCCGGCACGTCATCGGTGTGTCGGTGCTATGGACCACGCCATTCGGACCTCTGCGTTTCAACTTTTCGCAGCCTCTGAAGAAAGAGGATTTCGACAGAGAGCAGAACTTTGACCTGACCATTCAGGCGCAGTTCTGATCCGCGATGCGATGCGTTCCTAACGTCATCATTCAGGGCCCTTTGCGGGCCCTGTGTGTTTTCCTGGCTTTGACTTTTGCCAGTGCGGTGTCCGCTCAGCAATTGGGGGTTCCCCAATCCGGCGTGCTGACAATCTCAAGCGACCGGCTATTTTCCGAATCCGCCTTTGGGCAGCGTATTTTTCGTGAAATCGAAGCCGAAAGCGAAGTTCTGGGTGCCGAGAACGAACGCATCGTGGCCGAGCTGAGCGCCGAAGAAAAAGATCTGACCGAAAAACGCGCCGAGCTCACCCCGGAAGAGTTTCGCCCCCTGGCCGAAGCTTTTGACGACAAGGTTCAGACCCATCGCGAAAGCCAGCGCGCCAAGTTGGATGCGCTTGCTCGCCGCAGTGAAGAGGCGCGTTCGACCTTTGCCCGCCTTGCCGAACCGGTTCTGATTGATCTGCTGCGGGAAACCGGCGCGTCAATGATAATCGAACGATCCAGTGTTTTCCTAAGCGCAGATGCCTCGGATATAACCGATGCAGCCATCGCTCGGATCAATACGGCCATCGGCGACGGATCGACGATCGAAAGCCAACAGAGCGAATAGCTTGCTTGCCCTTGCGTAGCTGTGTTGCTACCACGCGTGAACAGGACAGCCAGAACAGGACGACGACCACATGACTACGGAAACCAAGAGCGCCGACATTCAGCTCATTCAGCGGATATTGCCGCACCGCTATCCGTTTCTGCTGGTAGATAAGGTTGTCGATATCAATGGCTATCAATCGGCCATCGGGATCAAGAACGTGACCATGAATGAACCGCATTTCCAGGGTCACTTCCCCGGAACGCCGATCATGCCTGGTGTTACCATCGTCGAGGCCATGGCGCAGACTGCGGGCGTCATGCTTGGTGTCGGCATGGATGTGATCGACAGCGAGTTGCTGATCTATTTCATGAATATCGACAAGTGCAAATTCCGCCGCAAGGTTGTCCCGGGCGACGTGCTTGAAATGAACGTGGAAACCGTGCGCGGCAAAAAGGGCGGCAAAATCTTCAAGTTCAGCGGGCGCGCCACGGTAGATGGCGAAGTGGCCGCCGAAGCCGAATTCTCGGCCTATGTAGACTGGGATATGGAAAAAACGACATGAGTGGTATTCACCCAAGCGCGATCATTGAACCCGGCGCGCAAATCGGTGAGGGCTGCTCTATCGGTCCGTTTTGTTATATTGGGCCGCAGGTCAAACTTGGCGACCGGGTCGAGCTCAAATCACATGTAGTGGTGACCGGGGACACTTCGGTAGGGGAAGACACGGTTATATTCAGCTTTGCCGTTGTAGGTGAGATCCCGCAGGACAAGAAGTTCGGCGGTGAAAACACGCGGCTTGAGATCGGCAAACGCAACCGCATTCGCGAGCATGTGACCATCAACACCGGCACCGATGGCGGCGGTGGCGTGACGCGGATGGGCGATGACTGTCTGCTGATGGCCGGGGTCCACGTGGCCCATGACGTTCAGATCGGGGATCGGGTGATCATGGTGAACCATGCGGGCGCGGCCGGGCATTGCATCATCGAAGATGATGTGATCGTCGGCGGCATCTCGGGTTTGCACCAGTTTGTGCGCGTCGGGCGCGGTGCCATCATTGGCGCGCTGACGATGGTGCCGAAAGATGTCATTCCCTACGGCTTGGTTCAGGCGCCGCGCGGCGAGCTGGACGGCCTCAACCTTGTGGGCCTCAAACGGCGTGGCGTGTCGAGAGAAGACATCTCGGCCTTGCGTGCGGCGTTCCGCGAATTGACCGAGGGCGAGGGGACGTTCAAGGACCGTGCCGCCCGCGTCGGTGACACTGCCGACAGCGAATATGTGCGCCGGATCGTGGATTTCGTGACCGGTGACACAGACCGCTCGTTCCTGACGCCCGAGAAATAGACCCATGCTGGCATTGATTGCAGGGACAGGGGCATTGCCGGGGCAAGTCGTCGCGAAACTGGCGGAGCGCCCGTTGGTCTGCGCCATGGAAGGTTTCGCGCCTGACAGTGTCACCGCCGATATCACCTTTCCCTTAGAGCAGTTAGGCAGTTTCCTGGCCGAGCTGAAAACCCGCGGTGTGACAGAGGTGTGCATGGCAGGCGCCGTGCGTCGCCCCAAGGTCGACCCTGCGCGCATCGATGCGGCGACGATGCCCTTGGTGCCGATCATTCAACAGGCGATGATGTCTGGCGATGATGGTGCGTTGCGGGCGGTCATCGGCATCTTTGAAAACGCTGGCCTGACAATCCGCGCCGCGCATGAGATCGCACCTGATCTGCTGCCTCCGCTGGGATGTCTGACCGAAGCCCAACCGTCAGACGCTGATCAGAACGATGCCGACCGCGCCGCCGGTGTTCTGCGCGCCATGGGTGCGGCGGATATCGGGCAGGCCTGCGTCGTGTCGCGCCGTCAGGTGCTGGCAGTAGAAGGGATCTTCGGCACCGCATGGATGCTGCAATCCCTGACCCAAAGGCCGGATGCAGGCGGTGGTATTCTGTTCAAAGGGCCAAAGCCCGATCAGGACCTGCGGGTCGATATGCCTGCAATTGGACCCGAGACAATCGCGGATGCGGTGGCGGCGGGGCTGTCCGGTCTGGTGATCGAAAAGGGCGGTGTCATCGTTTTGGACCGGGAACAGGTGGTGGCGGAATGCAACCGGCTGGGTCTGTTCCTGCTGGTGCGCGAGCGCGCGGTCTGATGCGCGTCTTTCTGGTGGCCGGAGAACCTTCGGGCGACCGGCTGGGCGGCGCGCTTATGGAAGGCCTGCGCGAACTAGTGCCGGATGTCACCTTTGACGGCGTCGGCGGGCCGTTGATGCAAGCGCAGAGTATGACCAGCCTTTTTCCCATGTCCGAACTCAGCGTTATGGGCTTGGTCGAGGTACTGCCGAAATTCTTCCACCTCAAGCGTAGGATAGCAGAAACCGCGCAGGCCGTGCTGGACACAAAGCCAGACGTCCTGATCACGATTGACAGCCCGGATTTTTCGCTGCGGGTGGCAAAACTGGTCAAGGCGCAGACGAATATCCGAACTGTGCATTACGTAGCCCCCAGTGTCTGGGCCTGGCGGCCGGGCAGGGCAGACAAGATGGCGAAGGTCATCGACCATGTGCTGGCGCTTTTGCCATTTGAGCCCCCGTATATGGAGCAGGCCGGGATGGAATGCGATTTCGTCGGCCATCCGGTTGTGAATGAACCCGTCGCCACAGATCAGGACATTGCCGCGTTTCGCGCCAGCTTTGATCTGGGCGACGCGCCAATCGTTCTGGCATTACCCGGATCGCGCAAGGGTGAGGTTGATCGCCTCGCGCCAATTTTTGGGCGGGCGTTGGAGCTGTTTCTCAAAGACCGCCCCGCGCATCGTGTCGTGGTGCCAACCGTGGCGCATATGGTGGACACCGTCTCGGCGCACGTTCAGACCTGGCCCGGTACACCGGTCGTGGTTGATCCGCGTGATCTGCCATCGGATCAGGAGCAGGCGCAAAAGCGGGCCGCATTTGCCGCGGCAGACCTCGCGCTGGCCGCATCCGGCACGGTCTCGCTTGAATTGGCCGCGCAGGCCACGCCCATGGTCATTGCCTATAACCTGAACTGGCTGACTACGCAGATCGCAAGGCGCATGGTCAATCTGGAAACCGTAACGCTGGTCAATCTGGTCTCGGAAACCCGCGCCGTGCCGGAATGCTTGCTGGATGAATGTCAGCCCAATGCGATCGCCGCTGCGCTGCAAGGGGTGTCCAACGCGCCTGACACGCAGCAAAAGGCCATGACCCTGACGATGGACCGTCTGGGACGCGGCGGAGAGGCCCCCGGATTGCGTGCCGCGCGCGCCGTCCTGCAGCGCATGAAACACTGATGCTGGATCTGGTGATCTTCGCCGCCTCGGCTTTTATGGCTCAGGTCCTGACCAATCTTGATAACCTGGCGGCTCTGATTGCGCTGATGATGGTGTCCGGTCCGCGCCGCACCGTGATCGGGTTCTTGCTGGCTCAGATACTGGTGATTTCGGCAGCGTTTGTTGTGGCGCTGGGTGTGGATGACGTGGTGCCGCATTGGGCGGGATATCTTGGCGTCATTCCCTTGGGTCTTGGCCTCATTGGCGTTTACCGCCAATTCCGAAAGACCGGTGGCGAGAGTGCACCGAAAATACCGCCCAAAGCGTCGATTATCGTCACCGTGATGTTATTTTTCAGCCTGTCTATGGACACTTTTGCTGTACTGGCCCCGTTGCTGGCAGACTCTGCGCCACACTACCGGGTGGCCGGAGTTGCCGGAGCCATCATGGCCGCCCTGGCGTTGACTGCGCTCGGGTTGTTAAGCGCCCGAACACCGATCATGACCGGAGGTTTGGCGCGCAGGCTGGAAACCCTTGTGCCTTACGTGATGATCTGCGCCGGGCTGTATATCCTCAGCAACTCGTGGACGGACGCGATCTAGCAGCCGCGCCAGATCCAGCCGCCGCCATAAATCCGGCTGCTGTCGCTATCGTAAAACACGCAGGCCTGACCCGGAGATATCCCTTCCTCGGGCGTCAACAGTTCAACCTCGGCCGTGGTTTCCGACAAAGGGCGGATGATCGCCTCACGCGGGGGGCGGGTCGAGCGGACTTTGACCGACACCTGCCATTCCTTACGAGAGGTAAAGGGTTCGTCGCCCAGCCAGTTGATCTCACGCACGGGAACGATCCGGGTCGCCAGCATCTCTTTCGGGCCGACGACGACCTGTTTCTTGTCCACGTCCAGCTTCACAACATAGAGCGGTTCGCTCAACCCGCCGATGCCCAAGCCACGGCGCTGACCGATCGTATAGTGGATCACGCCCTCATGGCGTCCCAACACCCGACCGTCCGCGTGAACGATCTCACCCGGATCCGCAGCGCCGGGACGGAGTTTTTCGATCACGCTGGCATAATCGCCGTTCGGCACAAAGCATATATCCTGACTGTCGGGCTTATCCGCCACGGCCAGCCCGTATTTGGCCGCCATCTCGCGGGTTGCGTCCTTTGACGGTAAGTGGCCCAGAGGGAAGCGCAGAAAGTCCAACTGCTCGGGCGTGGTCGAGAACAGGAAATAGGACTGATCTCGGTTGGCATCTTCGGCGCTGTGCAATTCTGGGCCGTTTGGCCCCATCTTGCGCTGGATGTAATGACCGGTCGCCATGCAATCGGCCTCAAGGTCCTTTGCGGTTTCCAGCAGGTCCTTGAACTTCACCCTCTCATTGCAGCGGATGCACGGCACAGGGGTCGCACCGGCCAGATAGCTGTCGGCGAACTCGTCGATCACTGCGTCCTTGAAGATGTTTTCGTAATCCAGAACGTAATGCGGAAAGCCGCGCTCTTCTGCCACTCGCCGTGCGTCATGAATGTCGATGCCTGCACAACACGCACCCTTCTTGGCCAAGGCCGCTCCGTGGTCATACAGCTGAAGCGTCACACCGACCACGTCATATCCCTGATCCGCCAGATAGGCGGCAACCACCGAACTGTCGACGCCGCCGGACATGGCAACGACCACCCGCGTTTCCGAGGGCGGTTTTGCAAATCCAAGCGAATTGAGCGGGGTCTCGACAGCAAGTGCCATGGCGATTCCAGTCAGGGTTAAGAAAGACCGGCAGAATATAGGAAAATTCTACACACTCTCAAGGGGCCGTTTCACCCGCTTTTAATTAGGATGGGGCCAGCCTTTCCTGAACAAGCAATGAGGCACGACATGTACTTACACAAAGTGGAAGGACCAAGATCGGTAACCCTGCCGGACGGGTCGATTCTGACCCGGGCAGATTTACCACCGGAAGACACTTGCAGGTGGGTGGCATCTAGAAAGGCATTGGTGGTTCGGGGGGTTCTTTACGGCCTGATTTCCTTGTCCGAGGCAAAAAAGCGTTATGGCATCAGCGATGAAGAGTTCAACGGCTGGGTTTCGGCCGTAGCTGAACACGGTGTCGAGGCTTTGAAAGCAACTGCTCTAAAAAAATATCGACAACTTAAAGTAGAAAGTGAATAAATGATTCAACGGTAACTTCAAGTTAACCAATTTTATTCAGGCTCAGATCAGTTGAAGAATTTGACCTAAAAATCGGAGCAGTAGAATGCGCATACTTCTAGTCGAGGATGATCCAACAACGTCCAAAAGCATCGAATTGATGCTGACCCATGCCAACCTGAACGTTTATGCAACGGATCTCGGCGAAGAAGGCATCGATCTGGCCAAGCTGTATGACTATGACCTGATCCTGTTGGACCTGAATCTGCCGGATATGAACGGCCATGAAGTCCTGCGCCAATTGCGCATAGCCCGGGTGGAAACACCGATCCTGATCCTTTCCGGTGCGGATGATACTGAAAGCAAGATCAAGGGCTTTGGTTTCGGGGCGGACGATTATCTGACCAAGCCGTTTCACCGCGAAGAACTGGTGGCCCGTATTCACGCCATCATCCGGCGCTCCAAGGGGCATTCCCAATCCGTCATCCACACAGGACGCGTCGCCGTTAACCTTGATGCCAAAACGGTCGAGGTCGAAGGCAAAACCGTGCATCTGACTGGTAAGGAATACCAGATGCTTGAACTGTTGAGCCTGCGCAAGGGCACGACATTGACCAAAGAGATGTTCTTGAACCATCTCTACGGCGGTATGGATGAGCCTGAACTGAAGATCATCGATGTGTTCATCTGCAAGCTGCGCAAAAAGCTGAGCAATGCAACGGGCGGTGAAAACTATATCGAGACGGTTTGGGGGCGCGGATATGTTCTGCGCGATCCACAGGCCAACAGCGTGGACGAACAACGGATCGCCGTCGGCGCCTGACCTCACACCCCGCGACCGTTTTGGGTTCAGGACGGCGCATTTCCTCACTCACGGTACAACACTGGACCTGGCTCTGGCCTCGCCCTATCACTTGGACATAAGAATCCAGACGGGGCGAGGCCATGAGCGATACAATTCCGGCAAATGATCTGACCGAAGAGCAGGCGCGCCTTGAATTGGAGCGTCTGGCCTCTGCGCTTGCGCGTGCAAATCAGCTTTATCACGGCGATGACGCGCCAGAGATTTCCGATGCCGACTATGACGCGCTGAAACGTCGCAACGCCGATATCGAAGCGAGATTCCCGAATCTAAAGCGCGCAGACAGCCCAACGGAACAAATCGGCAGCCGACCGTCCGAGGGGTTCACCAAGGTCTCTCACGCCGTCCGGATGATGTCATTGGGCAATGCGTTCGACGATGCGGAAGTTGTGGATTTCGACCGCTCGATTCGCAAATATCTGGGCCTGAGCGACGCTGAACCGCTGTCGTACACGGCTGAACCCAAGATTGACGGCCTGTCCCTGTCGCTGCGCTATGAAAACGGGGTTTTGGTGCAGGCAGCAACCCGTGGCGACGGCTCGGTCGGAGAAAACGTGACAGACAATGCGCGCACGGTTCAGGACATTCCACAGCGTCTTGAAAACGCGCCGCAGGTTCTTGAGGTCCGGGGTGAGATTTACATGTCGCACGCCGATTTCGATGCGCTCAACGCCCGCCAGGCCGAAATCGGTGGCAAGACCTTTGCCAACCCTCGCAACGCCGCAGCGGGATCTTTGCGGCAATTGGACTCGTCGATCACGCGCGCGCGACCGCTCAGGTTCTTTGCCTATGCCTGGGGCGAGCTGTCCGAGCCGCTGGCCGCGACGCAAATCGGCGCGATTGATCGGTTGCACGCGTTTGGTTTTCAAACCAATACGCTGACCCAACTTTGTGCCAATACGGATGAGGTTCTGGCGCATTACAAGGACATCGAAGCGCAGCGGGCCACTCTGGGTTACGACATCGATGGAGTTGTCTATAAGGTCAACGATCTCGATCTGCAGGCCCGTTTGGGCTTTCGCTCGACCACGCCGCGATGGGCGATTGCGCATAAATTCCCGGCCGAGCTTGCCTGGACCCGATTGGAGGGGATCGACATTCAGGTCGGGCGCACCGGTGCGCTCAGCCCTGTGGCGCGGCTGCACCCGGTGACGGTTGGCGGCGTAGTGGTGTCGAACGCGACCCTGCACAACGAAGACTATATTGCCGGGCGCGACGCCAAGGGTGCCACCATCCGCGATGGCAAGGACATCCGCGTTGGCGATTGGGTGCAGGTCTACCGCGCCGGTGATGTGATCCCCAAGGTTGCCGATGTTGACCTGTCAAAGCGCCCCGTCAATTCGGAACGTTATGAATTCCCCACTCTCTGCCCGGAATGCGGCAGCGCTGCGGTACGGGAGGAAGGGGATGCCGTGCGCCGATGCACCGGTGGGTTGATCTGCCCGGCGCAGGCTATTGAAAAGCTGAAACATTTCGTCTCGCGCAAGGCCTTTGATATCGAGGGGTTGGGCGCCAAGCAGATCGAGATGTTTCATGGTGATGACGTGTTGCCCATCAACACTCCGGCAGACATTTTCACCCTGCAAGATCGCGATGCTGGCAATCTGGCGCGGCTGAAGAACCGCGATGGTTGGGGGGAGACCTCGGCAGGCAATCTGTTTGCGGCAATCGACGAAAAACGCACCATTGAGTTTCCACGCCTGCTGTTCGCCCTCGGCATCCGCCACGTGGGCGAGGTCGGCGCCCGCGATCTTGCGCTGTATTATCGTGATTGGGAGGCGATGGCACAGGCCATCGACACCGCGCGACCTGCTGCCCTGGCCCAACGTCAGGCGGACGAGGCGGAAACTGCCGAGCGTGAACGTGCCGAAACGGAAAATCGCCGCGCACGGGTGAAAGAGGCCCGCGACAAGGCCATCGCCAACTGCGCCGTCACCGAGGCTGCGGCCAGCGCCTGGGCGGACCTGATCGGTATTGATGGTATCGGCGCGACGCTCGGCCTGTCGCTGTCGGACGCCTTTGCCAATACGGATGAGCGCAAGGCCTTTGACGATCTGCGCCAACATCTAACGATCCTACCGCCCGAGGCACCATCTTCCGACAGCCCGGTGGCGGGCAAAACAGTCGTGTTCACTGGCACGCTTGAAAAGATGACCCGGGCCGAGGCCAAAGCCCGGGCCGAGGCGCTCGGTGCCAAGGTTTCGGGCTCGGTCAGCACGAAAACGGACCTTTTGGTGGCGGGGCCAGGGGCAGGTTCAAAGGCGAAAAAGGCGGCGGATCTGGGGATTGAAACGCTGGATGAAGATGGCTGGCTGCAGCTGATCGGCGACGCATGAGCGGTCGCCCTGAAATCCTGTTCCCCCTGTTTGCGGGGCTTGAAACACTGGATGGTGTCGGGCCAAAGACCGCGCAGTTGCTCGGCCAGCTCGATGTGGACTCCCCTCGGGATCTGCTCTTTTCGCTGCCTTATGCGGTGGTCGACAGACGCCGCAGGGACACCATCCAAGGCGTAGATTTTCCGACAACTCTGACGGTCGAGGTCACGGTTGGGGGCCATCGGCCCCCGCGAAACCGGGGTGGGGCTTATCGGATATATGTCGAAGACACGCAGACGGACTTCCAACTCGTGTTCTTTCACGCGCGTGGGGACTATCTGAAGAAAATTCTGCCCGAAGGGGCCAAACGCATTGTGTCCGGGAAAATTGAGCTGTTCGACGGGATGGCTCAGATGGTGCATCCCGACCATGTGGTTCCACCAAACGAGGCGAGTTCTTTGCCCGAGTTTGAGCCCGTCTATCATCTGACCCAGGGTGTGACGCAAAAGACGGCGTACAAAGCCGCCCAAAGCGCGTTGGCACGGGTTCCGGCGTTGGCCGAATGGATCGATCCGACTCAGGTCGACCGGCAGACCTGGTCCGATTGGGCAACCGCGATGCAGGCAGCGCACCACCCGCAAGGCGCCGATGACGTGGCCCCATTTGCCCCGGCGCGGGAACGGCTGGCCTATGATGAGTTGTTGGCTCATCAGTTGACCCTGGCTTTGGCACGGCAGCGTGAGAAAAAGGCCCGCGGATTGGTCAGCATCGGCACTGGGTCGCTGCAATCCAAGGTTCTGCAATCCCTGCCGTATCGTCCAACCGATGCCCAGACCCGCGCGATTGACGAAATCGCGGGAGATATGGCCTCGGACGCGCGGATGAACCGATTGCTGCAAGGCGATGTCGGGGCGGGAAAGACACTGGTTGCATTCATTGCGCTGCTGATCGCCGTCGAGGCGGGCGGGCAGGGCGTCATGATGGCCCCGACCGAAATCCTGGCACGCCAGCATCTTGAGGGGTTACAGCCGCTGGCTGAAGACGCCGGTGTTGTGCTGGAAATCCTGACCGGTCGCGACAAGGGCGCTGAGCGCAAAGCCAAGCTGGCCGCGCTGGCGCGTGGAGACATTCACATTCTGGTGGGCACCCATGCGGTGTTTCAGGGCGACGTTGTGTTCCAGAACCTGCGCCTTGCCATCGTCGATGAACAACACCGGTTTGGCGTGCGCCAGCGCATGGAATTATCGGAAAAAGGCAAAGGCGCCGACGTTCTAGTCATGACCGCCACACCGATCCCGCGCAGCCTGGCCCTGGCGCAATATGGCGACATGGATGTGTCTGTTTTGGACGAAAAACCGCCGGGCCGGAAACCGATCAAAACAGCCGTCATCAGCACGCAGCGGATGGATGAAGTTGTCGAGCATCTGCGCGACGCGATCCGCGAAGGCAGGCAATGCTATTGGGTTTGCCCTTTGGTGGACGAATCCGAAGTGTCCGATCTGACCGCGGCGGAGGAAAGGTTCAAACGGCTGCGGGCCGTTTTGGGGGACCAGACGGTTGGCTTGGTGCATGGGCAAATGCCGCCAGCGGACAAAGACGCCGCAATGCAGGATTTTCAAACCGGCCAGACCAAAGTGCTGGTGGCCACAACTGTGATCGAAGTTGGAGTCAACGTACCCAACGCGACGATCATGGTGATCGAACGGGCTGAGACGTTTGGCCTTGCGCAGTTGCACCAGTTGCGCGGACGCGTTGGACGGGGTGAGGCTGCATCGACCTGTTTGTTGATGTACCAACCGCCGCTCAGCGAAGGTGGGCGTAAGCGCCTTGAGGTCCTGCGCGAGACCGAGGACGGGTTCCGCATCGCCGAGACCGATTTGCAGATGCGCGGGGCAGGGGATTTGATCGGGACGGCGCAGTCAGGGCTGCCCAGATTCAGGATCGCCGATCTGGAACGCCAGGCCGGTCTGATGGCTGTCGCGCAAACCGATGCACGGGCGCTGTTGAACGGTGATCCTGATCTCAGCTCGGATCGGGGCAAAGCGGCGCGTGTTCTTTTGTGGCTGATGAAACAGGATCAGGCGATCCGTTTGATTTCAGTGGGTTAGCGAAAAAGTTCCGGTTCGTTCGCAAATGTTCTCAAAAAGTTCTTTACTGACTCGGAAAAATATGAGAACAAAAAGTCAACAAATGATTAAACCCCGAACAGAGGTGAGACCATGCTGACCCAGATCAAAACCGCGATTAGCCGTTCACAAGCAACGTTGCTGCAAGACGCAGCAGGCGCGGTTTCGCTGGTGGTCATGCTGGTGGTTGCCCTTCACCTGCCCATGGGGTTCTAAGCCATTCTGCCTGCGATCTCGTGCCGATTAACCCGCGTTTGTCATCCCCATCTCAGTCAAGGGTGACCTGCCTGTCCCATACCCTTTGACGGGGCCTGCCTCGGCCCCGCGCGGTTATCCGGACCCCAACACGAGACACGCAATACCTGCCGCCGCCCTTTCCGCCCGGAAGGAGCGGCGGTTTTTTTTACAGCTGACCGGTTCGCATGATTTCCAGGATCGCAGAAAGGACCGAATTCACAGCAACCGAGGCCAGGATCATGCCCATCACCCGGCTGATGATCGCAGCGCCTGAATGGCCGATCAGGCGAATGATCGGCTCGGCCAACAGCATCAGCACGCAGGCAATGGCAATGACAGACAGCATGACCAACGCGGTAATCCCCTGATCGGCGACGCTGTAGCGATGGTTATCGGTCAGAACAACAATCGCCAGCATCGCACCGGGTGAGGCCAAGGATGGCACAGCCAGCGGAAAGATCGCCGGGTTGGTCTGGTGCAGCTTGTCTTCCACATCTTCTTCGGCCTGGCGCTGTTCCATATCCTGTTTGCTTTCGCCAAAGATCATAGTCAGAGCAAAGAGGAACAGGATAATGCCGCCGGCCACTTGGAACGAGTTCAGCCCGATATCAAGCGCCTCAATCACCAGCTGCCCGCAGAGCAGGAAGAACAGCAATATTCCGGCGCTGACCAACGCGGCCAGAACGGCGGTCTTGCGACGCGCAGCAACAGAAGCGCTGGCAGTGACGGCGATGAATACGGGAATTGTGCCGATCGGATCGATCACGACCCAAAGGGTGACAAAATGTTCAAGAAGATTGTTCACACCAAACCCCCGGTCGAAATTACCGCGAGGCTATACGGGTTTGCACCCAAAGGCCATGGTTAGGCGCAGTCGGCCTGCTCAGCCTGTTTCAATGCCTCGACGGTCGCGTCCAGCGCCAACAGGATCGACGCATGGCGGTTCTTGTAGTCGCGGGCAGGCATCAGAACTTCGAGCCCGTCAAACGGCGCATCGGGCGCAGGACCGTCTTTTTTCAACATGGCAGCCAGCTGATCACGTGCGGTTTCAACCTGGGCGCGGGTCGTACCGATGATGGCACTACCAACGACAGAAGCCGAAGCTTGCCCTAAGGCACAGGCCTTCACGTCCTGGCCATATTCGGCGATATGCCCATCTCTAAGCTTGATGTCCACAGTCACGGTCGAGCCGCACAGGGGCGCGCGTTTCTTGACGGTCGCATCAGGGCTGTCCAGCCGATCGAGATGCGGGATATCCGCGGCCAATGCCAGAATACGGCCTGAGTAGAGTTTTATCAGATCGGTTTCGCCGGACATGGGTTTCCCTCGTTGACTGTTCCTCATACATAGTGGCCAGCCCTTTAGATGCAAAAGGTTTTTACCATGTCGCAGCCCGTCGCGTTCGATCCATCAAGTTTGAAATACAATGAGGCCGGGTTGATCCCCGCCATCGCGCAGGCTGATGAGACCGGCGAGGTATTGATGATGGCCTGGATGAATGCCGAGGCCGTAGCACGCACGCTTGAAACGCGGCATGTCACCTACTGGTCGCGATCGCGTCAGTCATTCTGGATCAAGGGCGAAACCTCGGGCCATGTGCAGGAGCTGGTTGATCTGCGCGTCGATTGTGATCGCGATTGCCTGTTGGTGGTCGTGCGTCAGCAGGGTCCCGCGTGCCACACCAACCGTCGGAGTTGCTTTTACACGGCGGTGCGCGAGGGCGAAGAGGTCGAGCTGATGTCACCGATGGCCTGAGTGGCGCAAGCGCCATGCCGTCGGCGAGAATATTTTTGAAAAGATGAAAGTGAATCAGAGCCCGACCAGAGCGCGAACGTCCTGTGGGCTAAGGCCGTCGGCCCGGTATTTGGCAATCGCGCGGGCATCGTCCCGTTTCGCAAGGCGCTTGCCCTGATCATCCCGGATCAAAGGATGGTGGTGATAGGTTGGGACCGGCAAATTCAACAGGCATTGCAGTACCACATGTATCTGAGTTGCTTCGAACAAGTCTTCACCCCGGACCACATGTGTGATGTTCTGATCCGCATCATCCACCACCACCGAAAGGTGATAGGAGCTTCCCATATTCCGGCGCACCAGAATGATGTCACCGACCGTTTGCAACAAAGCATCCGGGTCGAGCGTATACAAATCGGCAAAACCGGGGCCAGTTTCCGAGAAGGTCCTGATGTCGATCAGCGCAAGGGCCTTTTCAAGGCTCAGCCGCAAGACATCCGTCGGGGCGGCATCCTGCATCAAACGGTCCCGACAAGTGCCCGGATAAATCCGTCCGTCCGGCCCAAACTGAGGGATGCCTTCTTGCGGGGCTCCGGCAGCTGCCTCAATATCCGCGCGGTTACAGTTGCAGGGGTACACAAGGTCTTTTGAGATGAGCATATTCAGCGCTTGGCGGTAACGCGGCAGGCGTTCAGACTGACGCATGACAGGAACCGGCCAGGAAAGACCAAGCCACTTGAGGTCGTCAAAGATCTGCGCCTCCCAATGCGGGCGGGCGCGGGATAGGTCGATATCCTCGATCCTCAGCAGAAACGCGCCACCCTGCGCCTTGGCCATATCCGTGGCCAGACACGCCGAATAGGCGTGCCCCAGATGCAATGGGCCGGTTGGGGAAGGGGCAAATCGGGTTCGGAAAATCACGCTGTTTCTATACCATGCAGATCAGAGTACGTGTCCAGACCCAAAAGAGGATCAAGATTGTGCGACCCAGTCGCTCCAGGCAGTTTTGGCGCGGTCTGTATAGGCTTTGTACCTGTCCTTGCGTCCGCGCCGACCGCCTTTAAGACCGTCAACCGGGCGGAACAGGCCGAAATTGACGTTCATCGGCTGGAACGTCTTCGCCTCGGCCCCGCCTGTGATGTGGTGGATCAGGGCTCCCATCGCGCTGTCTTGTGGAACAGGGGGCAGGGTGTGGCCCAGAATCTCGGCTGCTGCAAGACGGCCTGCGAGCAAACCCATCGCCGCGCTTTCGACATAGCCTTCGACCCCGGTGATCTGACCGGCAAACCGAATGTTCGGGCGCGATTTCAGCCGCATCTGATCGTCGAGAAGGGTCGGCGAATTCAGGAATGTATTACGGTGAATACCGCCCAACCGCGCAAAGCTGGCGTTTTCCAGACCGGGGATCATCCGAAAGACGTCGGTCTGTGCCCCATATTTCATCTTGGTCTGAAAACCGACGATGTTGAACAGGGTCCCCAAAGCGTTGTCCCGCCGCAGTTGAACAACGGCATGGGGTTTTTCGTCTGGCGCATGTGGGTTGGTCAGGCCGACCGGCTTCATCGGTCCATGGCGCAGGGTTTCGCGCCCGCGTTCGGCCATCACTTCGATCGGCAGGCAGCCGTCGAAATAGCCCGCCGTTTCGCCCTCGTGAAATTCGGTCTTGTCCGCGGCCAGAAGCGCGTCGATGAACGCCTCATATTGGTCGCGGGTCATCGGGCAGTTCAGATAAGCGGTGCGTTCCTCTTCGGTCTCGCCCTTGTCATAACGCGACTGCATCCAGGCCTGGCTCATATCGATGCTTTCGGCATAGACGATGGGGGCAATGGCATCGAAGAAAGCCAAAGCCTCGGAGCCGGTTTCGGCCTGAATCGCAGCACCCAAGTCCGGAGAGGTCAGTGGCCCGGTGGCAAAGATCCAATTGCCCTCGTCGGGCAGGGCGGTGACCTCTTCATCGGTGACAGAAATCCTGGGGTGTGCGCGCAGCTTTGCGGTGACGGTTTCGGCGAACGGATCCCGGTCGACTGCCAAAGCTCCACCAGCGGGCAGGCGGTGGGCATCTGCGGTGGTCATGATCAGACCGTTGGCTGCACGCATTTCCCAATGCAACAGGCCAACAGCGTTCTGTTCGTCATCATCCGAGCGGAAAGAGTTGGAACAGACCATCTCGGCCAGATTTCCGGTTTGATGGGCGAAGGTGCCGACCGATGGGCGCATTTCGTGAATCATCACGTCGACGCCCATTTCTGCCGCCTGCCATGCCGCTTCGGACCCGGCCATGCCGCCGCCCACAATATGCAATGTCTGTGTCATGGGCTGCCACATAGGGCACAACGCGCAGCATAGCAACGCGTTTGAAGCGTTCGGTTTTTCTGCCAGATTTAGGGGTAGTCTTGGGGTCGCCGCTGCGGGAATGTCGACGCCGGTGAGAGAAACCAGCTTGGAGGGACCTTCCGCCCACGGCGACCCAAAAGGATCTTATTGGCCTTAGCCTCGTCCCACCTTTGCCACAGTGTTGCCCCTTTGAAAAGTGCAAAAATACGAACAGTGATCAAAAATTACTAAAATTCTTGCATTATTGATGCCAATCCGGCGGCCGTTTTTCGATAAACGCAGAAATGCCTTCTTCTGTGTCGCGATGCAGCATATTCTGTACCATTACTTCGGCGGTGTAGTCATAGGCCTGATCGACGGGCATCTGAAGCTGTTGATAAAACGCCTCTTTTCCGATTTTCACGGCCGATCCGAGTTTGCTTTCCAGCTGTTTTGCAAGTGCATTGGTTTCGTGCTCAAGCAGCATTTCCGGTACCACGCGGTTTATCAAACCCAGCTCTGCCGCACGCTCGGCCGAGATGAACTCGCCCGTGGTCAACATCTCGAACGCTAGTTTTCTGGGAATGTTCCGGCTGAGCGCCACCATGGGGGTTGAACAGAACAGCCCGATATTGACCCCATTTACACCAAAACGAGTGCCTTCAGCGGCAACGGCCATATCGCAGGTTGCCACCAACTGGCACCCGGCTGCCGTGGCGATGCCGTGCGCTTGGGCGATCACCGGCTGCGGCAGTTTCTGTATCGACAGCATCATTTTGGCGCATCGCTGAAACAGGTCGTGAAAATACGCCTTGCCGCCATCTTCGGATTGCCGCCCCTGTGTCATCTGTTTCAGGTCATGGCCCGCACAAAACGCTTTGCCCGCTCCGGCAAGAATAACCACACGGATCGTGCTGTCTTTGCTAAGGGCATCGAATTCCTGCTGCAGGGCAGCCAACATCTCGTCGCTGAGGGCATTCAAGCGATCCGGTGAATTCAAGGTCAGGCGCGCAGTGGCACCGGTGTCGTTACGTTCTAAAATTGCCATCTTGCCCTCCGGTAGACTGTTGGCCAACTGTAGGGCTGCGCAGGGCGGAGGGAAAGCATGTCGTTGGCTTTGAACAAAGAAGAACTGACCGAATATCTGGAACAGGTTTTTCCACAGGTTCATCGTGACTTTGTTGTCGAAGCGCTGACCGAAGAGACGATCATAATGCGACTGCTGGTCGAAGACCGGCACTTGCGCCCCGGGGGGACAGTTTCCGGGCCGTCAATGTTCGGGCTGGCTGATGTGAGTGTCTACGCCATGGTTTTGGCGCGGAAAGGGCGGCAATCGCTGGCCGTCACCACCAACAGCTCGCTGGATTTTCTGCGAAAGCCGGATGGCTCAAAAGACATGCTGGCCCAATGCCGGTTGCTGAAACTGGGCAAGACATTGGCGGTTGGGGATGTGCTGCTGTTTTCCGAGGGCTCTGACATGCCCGTGGCGCGCGCCAGCATGACCTATGCGATCCCGCCCGAAGGATCAGCTGCGGCGCGATTTGGATAAAAAAGACCGGGGACAAGCCCCGGTCCAGGAAGAGGTCCCACGAGGTGGGACTGGGGATTCGTTCAATTCATCCAGAAATAGCGCTGAACTTCGTTGCGGGCCTGAACGCGCGTCAAACCGACATCCCGCAACAGGCGGTCATCCAGCTTGCCCAGATTCACGCGACTGCGACGGCGTTGTTCCCATTTTGTGACCGTCACCGCAAACCACACGGCCAGCGCAGCGATCAGCGGCAGCCGGGGGCTGTCGTTCAGCAACATGAGGGCGGGGTTGTGCATTGTGCGTGTCATCTTGGGTATCCTTTCAAATTGTATTGACACAAAGCAAATATGTTCGGTACAAAACATTGATACATTCAGAATTGTGTCAAAATCAAAGGAAGAATTGTAATGGATACAATTTGGCCGGAATCGCTCCCAAAAGCAAAGGGTCCGAAATATACTCTGGTCGCCGATACCATTCGAAAAGCGATAGAAAACAAAACGCTGGAGATCGGAGTGAAACTGCCTCCGGTGCGCGAACTGGCGTATCGCTTGCAGATAACACCCGGAACCGTTGCGCGGGCTTATACGATTCTGACCGACGAGGGCCTGCTACAAGCTGAGGTAGGGCGTGGTACATTCGTTGCACCGCCAAAATCTCCGATCCTGGATGATGTCTGGTCACGGCAGTTGTATTTGGCAGAAAGTCAGAATGACAAACATGTCAGCCTGTTCAGCCCGCGATTGCCCGACATGGGCCAGGTCAAACTGATCCGCGAGTGTATGGAGAAGGTTTCGGAAGCCGATCCCTGGCTTTTCATGAATTACCCAACGCGCGATGCCTATGCGCCGATGCGCCAGTCTGTCGTCGACTGGCTGTCTGATCTTCCGTTGGGGCCGTTGACCCATGATGACATTGTGCTGACGCATGGCGGGCAAAACGGGCTGTGTCTGGTGTTCCAGACGATCCTGTCGGGCCCCAAACCGGTCGTTTTGGTCGAGGATCTGTCTTATGCCGGGTTCCGGCGGGCGGGGGAATTGATGCGAGCCGAGGTTGTCGGGATTCGCATGGACAATTGGGGGATAGACCCGTCAGCGATGGAGCATGTCTTGCGCCAGACCTCGGCGCAGGCGGTCTGCGTCTCACCCGAGGTGCAAAACCCGACGGGCCTGCACACACCGCTGGAACGGCGCAAGGAGATCGTTGAGATCGCCCGCCGGTTCGATTTGCAAATCGTCGAAGATGATTGCTATCGCATGGGGGATGCGCTGGAACCCAGCTTTCGGGCCCTGGCGCCGGAGCGCGGATGGCATGTGTCATCGATTTCGAAAATCCTGACGCCAGCCTTGCGCGTCGGGTTCGCGATTGCCCCAAAAGAACGCAGTGCGGACCTGCGGCGCTCCGCTGAGTATGGCTATTTCGGGTTGGCCCAACCGCTTGCAGAACTGACGCGCCTGCTGCTTTCCGATCCTCGCACACGGCAGATCGCCCAGGATGTCCGCAAGCGAATGGGAGAGTATGTGCGCATTACGGTAAATGCTTTGGGCGGCTTTGACCTCAATTGGGCGCCAGAGGTGCCCTTTGTCTGGCTCAATCTGCCCTCTGGTTGGCGTGCGGCCGCGTTCAGCCGCGCCGCAGAGCGGGAAGGGATACAATTGCGGTCCGCTGATGAGTTCGCCCTGCGGGACGGACGCGCGCCCAATGCGGTGCGCATCGCCATGAATGGCCACGTTACGCTGGATCAGTTCGAGGATGCGATGCAGCGACTGCGCGCCTTGCTGGACAACCCGCCCGAACAGATATCGGTCTGATTGGAAAAGATTATGCAAATCTCGGAATTGCGTGACGCGCAGTTTCTAATCGCCCCGATGATCGAGACCGATTTTGAACCGCTTTTTGCCGCCGCCAGTGACCCATTGATCTGGGCCGGACACCCTGCAACGACTCGGCACAAAAAAGAGGACTTTGGTCCATACTTTCAATTCTTGTTAGGGGCCGGAGGGGCCGTCACCATTCGTGAAACAAACGGTCGGGTCATTGGATGCTCAAGATTCTACGAGCCACCCGAGACACCGGGCGGAATTGCGATTGGTTACAGTTTTCTTGTTCGGGATCACTGGGGCGGTGGTAGCAACAGGGCCGTGAAAGCATTGATGCTGAACCATGCGTTTCAGGATCATGACGAGGTTTGGTTTCACATCGACCCGTCGAATATCCGTTCGCAGAAGGCGACCGCAAAACTGGGCGCATACCATGTCGACACGCGACGACGGGATCTGGGGAATGGCGATGGTATGTTGATGCGCTGGGTTTTGAGGAAAACAGAATGGTTAAGGAATGGGGTAAAATAATACCTATTTTATAACTGATTGTTTTTATGTAATTAAATCTACATAGATACGCTTGACCCGCGAACGCGCACCTCATAAAACCCGACCATCGAATTCGGACCGGTCTGTGTTCAGGCCGGTCTTTCACATCAAACAGGACTATCCTGCCATGAAAACCTTTTCTGCAACACCTGCAGACATCGACAAGAAATGGATCCTGATCGACGCCGAGGGCGTTGTTCTGGGCCGTCTTGCCTCGATCGTCGCCATGCGCCTGCGTGGCAAGCACAAAGCGTCGTTCACCCCGAACATGGACATGGGCGACAATGTCATCGTGATTAACGCTGACAAAATCCAGATGACCGGCAAGAAGCGCGAAGAGAACTTCTACTGGCACACTGGCCACCCGGGCGGCATCAAATCCCGCACCAAGCAGCAGATCCTCGAAGGCGCACACCCCGAGCGTGTTGTGACCCAAGCGGTCAAGCGCATGCTGCCGGGCAACCGTCTGGCACGTAAGCAGATGACCAATCTGCGCGTTTACGCCGGTGCCGAGCATCCCCACGAGGCGCAAGCGCCCGAAGTTCTGGATGTTGCATCCATGAACAAGAAAAACACCCGGAGCTAATGACCGATGGCTGATCAGATCAATACTCTCGAAGAGCTGAGCGCCGTCGCAGGCGTTGAAACCGTGACCGAAGAAGTCGTCGTGCGTGAACCCGTACGTGACGAGCTGGGCCGCTCCTACGCCACCGGCAAGCGAAAAGACGCTGTTGCCCGCGTTTGGATCAAGCCGGGTTCCGGCAAGGTCACCGTGAACGGCAAAGACCAGGACGTGTATTTCGCGCGCCCCGTTCTGCAGCTGATCCTGCGCCAGCCGTTCCAGGTTGCCGGCGTTGAAGGTGAGTTCGACGTTGTTGCAACCGTCAAAGGCGGTGGCCTGACCGGTCAGGCCGGTGCGGTCAAGCACGGCATCTCGAAAGCGCTACAGCTGTACGATCCCTCGCTGCGTGGCGCCCTGAAAGCCGCTGGCTTCCTGACCCGCGACAGCCGCGTTGTGGAACGTAAGAAATACGGTAAGCGCAAAGCGCGTCGTTCGTTCCAGTTCTCCAAGCGTTAATCGCCGGGAACACCGAGAAAAAGAAAACGACCGCACGTCTTGTGCGGTCGTTTTTCTTTGTGCTTTTGAAGCGCTTTGGAAAGGGCTAGCGATCAGGCGTGCGTGTTCTCGCGCAGGGCTCTTTCTGCAATTCCGACAAATTTGGCTCGAATTTGATCCAGTTTGCGTTCGTTCAATCGCCTGTACCAGCGTCGGATCGGGATTGTTTGCTTGCACCCGAAACTATCAATCCAGACCCAACGCCCTGAACCATCTGCAAAGCTTTGATACACCAGGTTTTTCTGGTTCTTGTTGCTGATGACGACATTCTCGTCCGCCAGAATGTCAAAGTGGTGGTGCAGATCGTCCACATGCTGGCGGGTAATGCGGCCCGAGGAAACAAGGTCAAAAAGGCTTGGGGAAAGCTCACCATCCGGCTCGGCAATGCGTTCATAGAGCAACGCAAGACCCAGATCAGTCTGCGCGACACCCCGGACCTCACAAACAGGTAGGGTGTTTGCACCCTGTTGGTGGCGCGCCATCAGGGCAAAGGATTCCTGAAACTCACGCAGAAACCCCTTGAACACTGTCGAGCCGCGAAACCTGCGGTCAAACCAGCTGTCTGTCAGCAGGTTATAATGCTCGTCCATGGTATGGGACTGCGGGATTTTGAGCAAAGTATCAGGCAGGTCAGGGTGCTGATAGACATATTGTCGATTGCCCTGAGCGATTACCGGCTTGTCAGCCAGATGCAATAGTGCGTTGGATTCATTGAATTTCATCCACGCAATCTATGAAATCCACCCAAACTTGCAAGCAGAGATTGCTCAAAATTTAATCACGTTTCACTGAATTGGAGGTCGTGTTCGCCCGGACGGGCCGGGCAAACACAGTGCAGTTTTTTCAACCGTTAGCGACTATTCCTCGTAAACAAGGTTCCAGGCGCCGTTCTCGACAACGCTGACGAAAACCGTATCGGCACCCTGGTGATCATCGGGGCCATAGGTGATGTGGTTGCCGACCAGTTCATCCATGTAGTCCAGAGATTCCATTGCCGAGATAAAGCTTTCATGGGTCAGATCGGGTCCTGCGGCCTCCAGCGCTTTGACCATCATCTCGGCAGCGGAATAGCCGAGCATCGCAAAGCCGACCGGATCCTCGCCCGTTGCGGCCTTGTATTCCGCGATAAACGCAGCCGGGGCGGGCTCCTCAGCGCGGGCCCAGAGGTCCAGCCACGAGGCCGCGGCATAGAACCCGTCCGTCACGCCACCGGGCACCTGTGCCACGACGGTCAGGAAACTGGCCGAAGTGCCGAGGAATTTCATATCCTCCAACCCCATTTTCTTGGCCGTGCCAACCACGGTGATCGCCTGCCGGACGCCCAGCGCCATCGTCACGATGTTGCAGCCTTCTTCCTTGAGCTTGCTCAGCGAGCCGACAAAATCCGTTTCATCCGGTTTGTGCGTGGTCTCTGACCCAAAGGTGATCCCAGCCTCTTCGGCCCCGGCTTTGCTGCCTTCAAGGATTTCTTCGCCGAAATCGGTCGGCAGATACATGGTGCACACGGTTTGGCCGCCGAACTCTCCGGCCAGGTATTTCACACCCACGCGCGCCTGATCGTAATAGGTCGAGAAGGATGTGAACTTGTTCTTCATCGGCTCCTGCAGCATCTGACGCGCGGCGGTCAGGGGGGCCACATTGGGGATCCCTTTTGGATCCAGAAGCTTGAACCCAGCCACATTCATCGGAGTGCCAAGCGATTGCAGCATCGCAAACACTTTGTCGCGGTTCAGCAGCTTGTTATAGCCCTGCATCGCGCGCGGCATCTGATAGCCATTGTCTTCGACCACATAACGGATCTGCCGCCCATGCACGCCGCCTTCGGCGTTCACCCGGTCAAACACCACATTCGCGCCCTTGGTCGCCGGAACGCCCACTGCCGCAAAAATACCGCTGAGGTCATTGACCGAACCGATGACGATTTCATCGTCAGTAACGCCTTGCGTTTGGGCCGACACGAGCGTTGCGGTAGCGCTGAAAGCCGCTGCTGCAAGTCCTTTGAAAACGATGTTCATTTATCTCCTCCCAAAGATGTCTTTTCCTAACTGTACATATCTTCAATCAGATATGCGTGCTTTTCTTCGACCAACCCGCGTTTCAGTTTCATCGTGGCGGTCAGTTCCTCATCTTCTGCGGTCAGCAGCACGTCGATCAGGCGAAAGTCCTTGATTTGCTCGACCCGTGCAAAATCAGTGTTGGCGGCAGCAACCTCGGCCTTGATCAGATCGGTTACATCGGGTGCCGCGCAAAGTGAGGCGAAATTCGAGAACGGGATTTTGCGGTCCTGCGCAAATTTCTCGACATTGTCCTGATCGATCATGATCAGCGCGGTCAGGTATTTGCGCCCATCGCCGATGATTACCGCGTCCGAGATATAGTGGCTAAACTTTAACCGGCTTTCGATTTCGGCAGGCGTGATGTTCTTGCCGCCTGCGGTGATCAGAATGTCCTTGAGCCGCCCTGTGATCGTGACAAACCCATCTTCGTCGATCCGCCCCATATCGCCCGTGCGCAGCCAGCCGTCAGCGGTGAAGGTCTCCGCCGTCTTGGCGTTGTTGCGCCAATAGCCCTGAAATACGTTCAGGCCCTTGACCTGCAGCTCTCCGTCCTCGGCAACCCTGATGTCGCAGCCCGGCACAGCGCGACCAATGGTTCCCAATTTGTTGGCCTCCAACGTATTGAGTGCCGCGATGCCCGAGGTTTCGGTCATGCCGAACCCTTCGACCACCGGTACGCCGATAGCACAGAACCATTTGAGCAAATCCGGTGAGATTGGGGCGGCGCCCGAACCACCGCGACGCAGCTTGTCCAATCCCAACATACGTCGCAGATTGCGCAGTACCAGCCGGTCCCAAAGCCAGAACTGTGCGGCGATGCCGGCCGGAACAGGCTTTCCGTTTATCACATATTCCGCGCGGACCATCCCGGCCTTGACCGCCAGGCCAAACGCGAGCCGCCCGGCAGGCGTCGCGTCCTGGGCCAGGATCTGCACCTGAGAATAAATCTTCTCCCAGACACGCGGAACGGCGGTGAACGTGGCGGGCGAGACCTCTTGCAGGTTGGCAAAGACCGTTTCGGGGCTTTCGGCGAAATTAACCGTGCATTTTGAGGCCAGCGGCAAATAGACCGATACATCGCGTTCAAGGATGTGGCACAGCGGCAGGAAACACAGCTGCTCGTCGGTCATCAACGAAGGCAGGGCATGCGCGCCAGCCTCGATAGTGGCCATGATGTTTTCGTGGCTCAGCATCGCGCCTTTGGGGTTGCCGGTGGTCCCCGACGTGTAAACCAGTATCGCGGTATCCTGCGGTGTTGTCTCGGCAATCGCGGCCTCGAACCGGCCGGGATCCTCAGCCTCGGCCTGATGTCCAAGCGCGTATAGCTGGTCGATCATCATGCAACGGTGATGCTCCAGATCGTGCAGCCCTTCGTCTTCCAGAATGATGACTTTCAGCAGGTCTGGCAAAGCGTCTTCGACGGCAAAGAACTTGTCCAGCTGCTCCTCGTCCTCAACGATCAGAAACCGGCTGTCGCTGTCTGTGATCAGGTATTGCAGTTGGCTGGCGCTGTCGGTTGTGTAAACGCCCGACGCAATCCCGCCGACGCCCTGTATTCCCATATCAAGCCAGGCCCATTCCTTGCGGTCTTCTGACAGGATCGACACGACCTGACCGCGTTCCAACCCCAGCTTTCGCAGGCCCAGACCGATCCATTTGGCATGTTGCCAATAATCTGTCCAGGAATAGGATTTCCAGATCCCCAGGTCCTTTTCGCGATGCGCCGTCCGCGCGCCCAGCTCGGCGCAGCGTTTCTGGAACAGCTCGGCCAGAGTGATACAGCCGTCCACCCGCAAGGGTCGCTGACCGGGCGTTGCGTTGAACTGCACGCCGTTGATCATGGTCTGAGCGGGCAGGGGGCTGGCGTCCATCTGGCTCATCTCCATGTCTTCTTCCGCTTCCAGCGGCGGCTTTCGCGGGCACCGTCCTGCTGAACGCCAAGGTAGAAATTCTGGATGTCCTTCGACTGCAACAGCTCAGCGGAGGGGCCGTCCATGACGATGCGCCCGACCTCCATGACATAGCCATGATGGGCCAGTTCCAGCGCGGCGTTGGCGTTTTGCTCGACCAGCATCATGGTCATGTTCTGTTCGGTGTTCAGACGTTTGAGGATTTCGAATATCTCTTGCACCAGGAGCGGGGATAGGCCCAGCGACGGTTCGTCCAGCAACATGATCTTGGGGTTGGCCATCAGCCCGCGCCCGATGGCCAGCATCTGTTGCTGACCGCCGGACAGGGTGCCGGCCTCTTGGTTGCGGCGTTCTTTAAGGATTGGAAAATAGGAAAAGACCAACTCGCGATCACGCTCGATCTGCGCCTTGTCTGACAAGGTAAAAGCCCCGAGGCTGAGGTTTTCGTCAACCGTCAGCAGCGGAAAGACCTCGCGCCCTTCGGGGACATGGACAATGCCCTGTTCGACCACCTTATGCGGCTCGGACCCCTGAGTATCCCGGCCGTCAAAGGTGATCCGGCCCTTTTCGGGGTCCATGACACCCGAAATAGTCTTCATCAATGTGGTCTTGCCCGCGCCATTAGCGCCCAAAATGGAAACAATCTGCCCCGGATGCACATCCAGTGACACTCCGCGAATGGCCATGATCGGGCCATAGAAGCTTTCGATATTGCGGATTTCCAAGATGGGATCGCTCATGAGGCTTTCCCCAAATACGCCTCGATCACCGCCGGGTGGGATTGCACTTCGGCCGGGGTGCCCATGGCCAGTTTTGCCCCGTCCGCCATCGCCAGAACCCGATCCGACACGCCAGACACAAGGCCCATGTCGTGTTCCACCATCAGCACGGTGATCCCCATCTGGCGGCGGATGTCGTCAATCCACCAACGCATATCCGTGGTCTCTTCAACTGACAGTCCCGAGGCGGGTTCATCCAGCAACAGCAGGCTTGGATCGGTGGCCAGTGCGCGTGCGACCTCGACCACTTTACGAACGCCGTAGGGCAGGCCTGAGATCATCTTGTCGCGGTAGGCCTGCAGATCGAGGAAGTCGATGATCTCTTCGACCTTCTCACGGTTCTCCAGCTCCTGACGCCGTGCGGAAGGCAGGAACAGAATTTCGGACAACATGTTAGTCTGGCGATGCCGGTGGCGTCCGACCAGCAGGTTTTGCAGCACCGTGGCGTGTTCGAAAAGCTCGATATTCTGAAAGGTCCGCGCAACGCCAAAGGCGGCCACGCCCGAAGGCTTCACCTGCAGCAAATCGTGACCATCGAACCGAATAGATCCGGCAAATGGATCATAAAATCGCGATATCAGGTTGAATACAGTAGATTTTCCGGCCCCATTCGGCCCCACGATGGCAAAAACCTGACCCTGTTCCACAGAGAACGACAGATCATCCACCGCCGTCAGTCCGCCGAATTTGAGGGTGACGTTTTCGAACTCCAGCAGGCTCATCTCAGGCGCTCCGTCTTGAGATAGGATTTCTGCCGTTTGAACATGTCTTTGCGGTAGAAGGGGAACAGTTCGAACCAGGTGCGGATTTTCAGCCAGCGGCCGTACATTCCCATCGGCTCGAACAGGATGAAGGCGATCAGGATCATACCGAAGATGCCGAATTCGAGCCCCGGAATGGCGACGGTGTTTCCGCCAAACAGGGCTGCGGCATATTCTTTAGAGATTGACAGAAACTGCGGCAGAAACCCAATGACGATAGCGCCCAGAAACGCGCCGTGGATCGACCCCAACCCGCCGATGACGATCATCATCAACAGCTGGATCGAGATCAGCACGTTGAACGTCTCGTTATTGAACGCCCCGGCATAAAGCCCCATCAGTGCACCTGCCCAGCCGGTGACCATACAAGACAGCGCGAATGAGATCATTTTGGTGCGCGCGATATCGACACCCATGGCTTGCGCCGACACCTCGGAATCGCGCACAGCGATGAAGCTACGCCCAAGCGGTGCGCGCAGCAGATTGATGTATCCCAGCGTGACCAGAACGGCGACGCCAAGAACCAGCCAGAAGAACTGCGCCGGTGTGCCCCAGCGATCGATCAGAATGCCAAAAACCTCGACCCCACCCAAATACTTGCCAGCGACTCCTCCGGTGATCGGTTCGGCTAGCACGATGATGTCATCCATCAGGATCGACAGCGCGAGCGTGAAGATTGCCAGATAGATCCCGTGAAGGCGCAAGGCAGGGATGGCAACAGTCACACCTGCGATACCGGTCAGAACACCGGCCAGAGGAAAGGCGATCAGAAACGGCACGCCCAGTTCGATCAGGGCGACGTTGGCATAGCAGCCAAAGGCCAGAAACGCCGCGTGGCCCAGGCTGGCCTGACCGGTGTGACCCGTCAGGATCATCAGGCCAAGCCCGGCAATGGCCCAGATCAGCACATTGGTCAGCTCACCCAAGTAGAAATCATCCAACCACCAAGGGGCGGCGAACACGACGACCAGCAGGATCAGATAGAGGCCCAGTTGATAGCCATCTTTCCAGGGCCGGATATCCTGCATGTAGTCGGTTTTGAATACGATCCTCATGCGCCTAGACCTTTTTGACCCGAACCTGACTGAACAGCCCGTGCGGGCGGAAGATCAGGACAGCCAGCAACAAGGCATAAGGCGCGATCTGGCTATAACCGGCGGCGATATAGCGGCTGGCGAAGGGTTCGATCACGCCGACGATCAACCCTCCGGCCAATGCGCCGGGGAGGCTGCCGAACCCGCCGATGACAGCGGCCGCAAACGCCTTGATCCCCAACAACCCGGTGGTCGGATCGACCGAGCCCTTGGCGGCAAACAGGATCCCGGCGATCCCCGCGACGACACCGGCCAGGGCCCAGACAAAACCTTGAACCCGCTTGACCGGGATCCCCATGTAATAGGCCGCAAGCTGGTTTTGCGACGCGCCCTGCATCGCCAGCCCCAACTTGGTTCGGCTGAAAAACACATAAAGCCCCCAGGTCAAAAGGATGGTGACGACAATGACGGCCACATCCTCCATCCCCAGAACCAACCCGCCAAAGCGCACCTCTTTGCCGGCCAGCGGGTTTTGCAATGTGTGCGGTTCGTGCCCCCAGATCAGGCCGGCTACGAACCGGATCACGAAACCCATTGCAATCGTCAGGATGACCACCGCTGTTTGGCTTTCACCGAACATCCGCCGGATGATCAGGCGTTCGACCAGATAGCCAACGACCGCCATGATCCCCAGCGATATCGGCAGCGCCATCCAGAAGGGCAGGCCCATATATTCGGTGTTCGTCAGACCAATGGTGACAAAGGCCCCCAGCATCATGAAATCGCCCTGGGCGAAATTCACCGCTTCGGTCGCTTTGTAAATCAGCACAAAGCCAAGTGCGATCAAGCCGTAGACACAGCCATTGGCCAGCCCGCTGATCAGCAGCTGCGCGTTGTCCAAACTCGTCCTCCCGTTACCGCAACCTCAGGCAGTCATGTGGCCCCGGTTTTGCTGACCCCGGCCTTCCCTTCACTATGGCGTGATTATCACCTTGCCGTCACTCTTTTTCAGCGCATCGGCTAAATTTGGCAGCAGATTTCGTAACGTAAGTCTTTCCGATACATCGGTTTTCCAACGCCCCTCTGCGAAACGGGCCTGCACTTCGGTAACGACGCGCATCTGGTCGGCGGGTGGCGTGGACATCATCCACTGCGTCAGCCAGAACCCTTCGATCCTCTTTCCCATAAAGATCAACTGACCCATTTGCGTCAGCTGTGGCATCTCAGTGCTTAGCTTGCCATAACAAACCCATCGCGCTTTGTTTGGCATTGATCGAAAGACCTGCTCGGACAGTTGATCGGCAACCGCGTCAAGAAACACACGCGGCTTGAGCGCGGCGCTGATCGATGCGAACCGGCTGGCCACATCGTCCTCTGTAGTGACCAGCACCTCTGCAGCGCCAAGCTCCTTCAAGTGAGGCTCGACTTCGGCGCGTCGTACCAGCGCAATTGGCTTCAGCCCCAGATCATGCCCCAGGCTGCACATCAGTTTTCCCAATTGGCTTGTCGCGGCTGAAACCACAAAAGCATCCCCATCGGCGCGCGCGATGTCGACCATCGCCATCGCTGTCAGAGGATTCACGATCTGCGCCGCGCCATCCTCGTCGGATATGTCCGGGCGCAGCGGGATGCACATCTGGGCATTCGTAACCACATATTCCGCCCATGCTCCGGACCCTGCGGCGACAAAAGCCACGCGCTGGTTCAACAGACCTTCGGCACCGTCTCCGGTTGCCACAACGTCTCCGCAGCCTTCGAAACCTGCGGCGGCACCTTTGACGCGGGGTTGGCCATATTCGCCCTTGATAAAGTGGATATCGGACGGATTAACAGATGCCGTTCTTAGGCGGATCAGAACCAGCCCGGGACCGGGTGAGGGCACGGGCAATTGCGCCTCGGCCAGCCAATCCGCCGCATCATTGATGGACGGGGACGACATTTGCGACGCGTATCCATCATGCGTTTGGATGACCGCGAACATGGTCTCAGGAATTTGGGTCACGTTGCTGGCCTTTTGAATGCGAACAGAAAACCGAAATCCTGCTGTCCGAAGGGTTGAGGTTGATCCAAGCCAAACAAATTACAACCGACACGTCAACGACATGCCGGTCTGACGCTGGGGAAGGGGCCGGCCCAAGGCCGACCCCGCCGCCGCATCTATTGCTGGCTCAGCAAAGCGCGCAATTCGACGATCTTTTCTACGATCGTTTCCGGGGCTGCTTTGATATCATCCAGTATGGCCACGGCCTGGGTCTTGATCTCTTGCGACAGGGTGCTTTCCTGCACAGCACTAACCATTGTGTCATAGTCGAACTGTTGCGCCGTCAACTTACCCTCTGCGATCCAGGTGCTCAGCAGGTCCTGGCCCTGTTCCACAGCCGCAGCAACCTGATCGCCCGCTGCAGACGCGGCCTCACCCGCTTGTTCCGCAACCGAGGATGCAGCCTCGGACGCCTGTTCCGTCACCGTCTGCGCCGCGTCATTTGCGGCGTCGCCCACCGCATCGGCGGCCTCAGACACCGCATCACCTGCATCCTCGGCCGAAGATTGCAGCTGCTCAGTTGGGGTTTGTTCAGATTGCGACACAAGGAAATATGCGCCAACGGCCAAAAGGGCCAAAACTACAAAAATCATCAGACGGGACATGAGAGGTCTCCTTTGAAATAAATCCAATATCGAGATGTGTACAAACTATCTGATTGCAAAGTGGAAAACCGGTAGATTTACCCTGCGCCCAAGGTTTGAGCCACCTCACGCTGATCAGAAGGATGCTAAACGGCGGATTGATGCCGCCAGCCGGTAGGCGCGAAAGTTAGGGTTTGAGAAAAGCCAGTAAATCTGGCGGAGAGACAGGGATTCGAACCCTGGGTGGGCTTGCACCCACAACGGTTTTCGAGACCGCCCCGTTCGACCACTCCGGCACCTCTCCGCGGGGGTCTGTGAGGGGGGGATTTAGTGAGGAACGCGCAGCGGTGCAAGCAGAAAATTCCCGATTTTCACCAAAGCGGGATTTTCCATTGCCAGTTGAGCGAAAACACCTAGGCTCAGGTCTATGACCTATTCCATGCGCCAGTTCGTTCTGCCCGTCCTCGCGGTTCTTCTGACCGTTTGCCTGACAGTTTCATCCGCAACCGCAGCAAGCCGTGACCGCATTGAGGCGTTTCTGACCACCACGGGATTTGACGTCGCGCTGGAAAGTATTGCCCAGGCTTCGGCGTCCGCTCCGCAAATGTTGGGGATCGATCCCGACGGGTTCGGTTCCGATTGGTCGCGGCTGACGGCCGAAGTGTTCGACACCGAGGATATGCACGAAACCGCGGTTTCAATTCTGGAACAAACCCTCAGCGACGAAGCGCTGATGCACGCAGTCGAGTTTTACGCAACCGACCTTGGGCAACGTTTGGTCAAAGCGGAAAACGCGGCGCATCTGGATGAGGATGACGATGCGAAAGATGCCCAAGGTCAAAAAATCGTGTCTGATCTGATCAAGGATGGATCGACCCGCGTCGAAAGCCTCAAACGTATGAACCGCGCGGTCGATGCCAGCGGTACATCGCTGCGCGCGCTGCAGGAAATCCAGATCCGGTTCCTGCTGTCGGCCAGCGCATCGGGTGTCATCGAACTACAGATGAACGCCGATGAGTTGCGGGAATTCATGAAACGGCAAGAGCCTGAGCTGCGCCGGTCTTTGCAGATCTCGGCCCTGTCAAACGCGGCTTATACGTATCAGGACTTCTCAGACGCTGACGTGGATGCCTATGTCGATGCGCTCGAACAGCCGCTCATGCAGGAAGTGTATGAGCTGCTGAATGTCATTCAGTACGAAATCATGGCGCAGAAGTTTGAAATTCTCGCCGCCCGAATGGCAGAGCTGCGCCCGGCACAGGATATTTGATGCGCCTTTTCCTGGCTCTCATCGCAGCGTTCTTTTGGTTGGCGCTGCCCCTGGCGGCGGAAGAGCCAGCAGAACGCCTGCTGCGTGCCATGAAGGTGCAAGAGACCCTGACGATTCTGGCCGATGAAGGCCGCGCGCAGGGTCAGCAATTGGGTGAATCACTGCTCGACGGTGTTGGGATTGACTATTTATCGTCGCAAATCGCCGAGATGTATGACCCGGTCTGGATGCGCCGTTTGATTGCACATTCCGTGACCAACCGCATGTCCGACAGTCAGATCGAACAGGCCGCGATCTTCTTTGAAAGCGAGCTTGGGCAGACCATCGTGTCGCTGGAAAACTCGGCCAGACTGGCGATGACGGACGACGCCATCGACGAAATGGCCCGGCAGTCCTATGCGCAGGCAGATCGGGACAGCTCGCTTTATCGTCTTGTGGACGAATACGTGAGCGTGAACGATTTGATTGAACAGAACGTGCGGACGTCATTCAACTCGGACTATGCGTTCATCCGCGGGCTGGCGACCGGGCAGGGCGGATCGACCGGCAACGATGCGCTGTTGGGCAGCCTGTTATCCCGTGGGGAAGAGGCCGAGGAAGAGACTGTCGAATGGATCTATTCCTTTCTGATACTCGCCTACCGCCCCCTGACCGAGACGCAATTGCGCGAGAATATCGCGTTTTCCCGGACCGAGGCCGGACGGGCGCTGAACAAGTCGCTGTTTGGGGCCTATGACAAGATGATGGTCGAGATCACTTTTAACCTGGGCGAGGCCGTGGCACACGCCATGCAGGCATCGGATTTATAGCACCGGTTTTCGGTTGACTTTCTCACCCAATGTAACGATAAGCGCGTATCCCGGCCGGAATCTCCGCGCCGGGTATCGTTATTATTGATCCATTGGGCTTTGTCCGTGGGTCGTCACACAGCCCGAAAAGGGCGCGCTGTTCGAGGTGGCGAAAGCCGGCAACACCCATCCGGGGACCACAGAACGCGGTTTGGAAAAGGAAAGACGCATGTTTGCGGTCCTCAAGACTGGCGGCAAGCAGTACAAGGTTCAGGCGGGCGATGTGCTCCGTGTTGAAAAACTGGCTGCCGACGCAGGTGAAACAGTTCAATTCAACGATGTTCTGATGCTGGGCGGCGACGCTCCGGTTGTTGGTGCACCTTTCGTTGAAGGCGCGGGCGTACAGGCTGAAGTGATCGAACAGATCAAAGGTGACAAGGTCATCAAGTTCGTCAAGCGCCGTCGTAAGCACAGCTCGAAGCGTACCGTTGGCCACCGTCAGAAGCTGACTCTGGTCAAGATAACCGACATCCTGTCGTCGGGCGCTGACAAGTCGGGCATCAAAGCTGCAACCGGATCGGCTCCGGTTGGCGAAGCGGCACCTGCTGCGAAAAAGCCTGCCGCCAAGAAAGCGGAAGCCAAGGCAGAGGCACCCGCCGCTGCGGCAGCTGCTGACGATCTGACCAAGCTGAACGGTGTCGGCCCGGCCGCTGCCAAAAAGCTGAACGACGCAGGTATCGAGAGCTTTGCCGCTCTGGCTGCCTTGTCGGACGAGCAGATTGCTGCTATCGACACCGTCAAAGTGAAGCCCGAATGGGTTGAGCAGGCCAAAGAACTGGCCAAAGGCTAAGGAGAGAGAGAATGGCACATAAAAAAGCTGGCGGTTCCTCCCGTAACGGTCGCGACTCAGCGGGTCGTCGCCTTGGCGTGAAACTCTATGGTGGCCAAGCAGCCATCGCAGGCAACATCATCGTACGTCAGCGTGGCACCAAGTTCTGGCCGGGCGAAGGCGTAGGCATGGGCAAGGATCACACCATCTTTGCAACTGTCGATGGCGCCGTAAAGTTCCACAAGGGACTGAAAAACCGCACCTTTATTTCGGTCCTGCCAGTGGCGGAGGCCGCAGAGTAAGCCGAAACCCAGAAGGTTTAAGAAAAATTCATGGGGGACCGGCAGAAAGTGCCGGTCCCCTTTCTCGTTTTCAGGAGCGGTCTCATGACCGAAGTGATCAAAACAGAACGCTTAATCCTGCGCCGGTTTGCGCGCACGGATGCAGTGCGTCTTGTTGACCTCCTGAACGATCTGGATGTGGTGCGGTGGTTAACTGTGGTGCCATATCCCTACGATACCGACCATGCCATGGATTTCATTGACAACATGGCCGGTCCTTCGGACGCCTTTGCTATCACGCGGGAAGGCGCCCTGATCGGCTGTATCTCCCTTGGCAATCAATTGGGGTACTGGATCGAAAAAGGGTCCTGGGGTCAGGGCTATGTCACCGAAGCGGCGCGAGCGATGACCGAAAGGCATTTCCGCACGCATGACGCGGATGTTGCCTCGGGGTATCACCTTGGAAACGAACGCTCAGAGGCCGTCTTGTCGAAAATCGGTTTCCGACCGACCGGTCAGCGCCAGGCAAAGGTCGCCGCGACTGACGAAGACGTGATCATTCAGGAAATGACACTATCGCGCGCGGATTGGGAGGGTGCACAATGACTGTCGCAACCACCAGTTTCCTGATCTTCGCGGCCTCTCAGGTCGGCACGCCAGGCCCGGCCAACATGGTCTTGCTGGGGACAGGCGCGCGCTATGGTTTCAAGGCGGCGCTGCCCTTTGTGGGCGGCGTCATCCTGGGCAAGCAGCTGATCATCTGGCCGGTCGGGTTCGGCTTGCTGCAATTGGCCGAACAGGCACCGTTGGTGTTTTCGGCGCTCAAATACGCGTCGGCGGCTTACATTTGCTGGCTGGCGTGGAAGATTGCCAATACGCGGCTGGCGCGCGGTACCGCAGAGGGACAGGCCCCCGGGTTTTGGGCCGGTCTGATCGTCCACCCGCTGAACCCCAAGGCTTGGGCCATGATCATTGCTGGCTTCACCGGCTTTGTCGCCACAGGAACGCCCAGTTTTGAGGCTACGGTCACGATCGCGCTTTGTTTGTTGATTTGTCAGGTGGTTCTTCACCCGATCTGGACTTTTGCGGGCGATAGAATTGCCCATGCGGTTGAAGGACGGCCTGCGGAAAAATATCTGATGTGGACGTTAGCGAGTCTCACTGTTGCGTCCGTACTTTTTGTGTTGTTCGGAGGAGGAACGCACTCATGAAACTTGAGACAATAATAAACCAGCCGGTCATCGAAACCGAGCGGTTCGATCTGCGCCCGTTGCGCCGGTCGGATATGGGGTTGATCGAACATTATGCCGGCGATGAGCGCGTGGCGCGCATGACCACCTCGATCCCGCATCCTTTGCCGCCCGGGTCGGTCGAGGCGTTTGTGACGCGCTCGATGTCTGATGAGCGCTCAGAGGACGTCTGGGCGCTGGATGCGACCAAGGATGGCGGGCCGGAACTGATCGGCCTGATCTCGCTGGAATGCCTGGATCGCAATCAATCCGAGGTGGGCTATTGGGTGGCTCCGATCTACTGGAACACCGGTGTTGCGTCGCTGGCGGTCGAAGCTTTGGTTCTGGCCAATCCGCTGAACAATGCAAACATGTTCGCCAGCGTTTTTCAGGACAATCCGGCCTCGGCCCGGGTCCTGACGCATTGCGGCTTTGAATATCTGGGTGACGCCGAAAGCTATTCGGTGGCGCGGGATGCAAACGTGCCCACCTGGACATACAGCAAGAAACTCTGACTTGTGGCCGGTGGGGCCTTTGCAGTAGGGGACACACATGAAATTTCTCGATCTCGCAAAGGTCTACATCCGGTCCGGTGCCGGGGGTAATGGCTGCGTCAGCTTTCGGCGCGAAAAATACATCGAATATGGCGGCCCCGATGGTGGCGACGGCGGCAAGGGCGGATCCGTCTGGGCCGAAGTTGTGGATGGGCTGAACACCCTGATCGACTTTCGGTATCAGCAGCACTTCTTTGCCAAGAACGGTCAGCCCGGGCGCGGTCAGCAACGTACCGGCAAGGATGGCGACGACATCATCCTGCGCGTGCCAGTCGGGACCGAAATTCTGGATGAAGACGAAGAAACCGTGATCTGCGATCTGACCGAGGTCGGGCAGAGGTTCCTGCTGGCCAAGGGTGGCAACGGCGGTTTCGGCAACCTGCATTTCAAATCGGCCACCAACCAGGCCCCACGTCGCGCCAATCCGGGGCAGGCGGGGATTGATCGCACCATCTGGCTGCGGCTCAAACTGATTGCCGATGTTGGCCTGTTGGGCCTGCCCAATGCGGGAAAGTCGACCTTTCTGGCCGCGACCTCAAACGCGCGCCCCAAGATTGCCGATTATCCGTTTACAACGCTGCACCCCAATCTGGGCGTTGTCGGCGTCGATAACGTGGAATTTGTCGTGGCCGACATCCCCGGTCTGATCGAGGGCGCCCATGAAGGGCGCGGGATCGGTGACCGATTTCTGGGCCATGTGGAGCGCTGCGCGGTGCTGCTGCACCTTGTCGACGGCGCCTCGGAAACCGTCGCCGAAGACTACCAGACAATTATTACCGAGCTTGAGGCTTATGGCGGTGAACTGGCAGACAAGCCGCGCATTACCGTTCTGAACAAAGTCGATGCCCTGGACGATGAAGAATGCGCGCTGGCAAAGACCGCTTTGGAAGAGGCTGTCGGCGGCCCGGTCATGACCATGTCCGGCGTGGCGCATCTGGGCGTGACCGAGGTTTTGCGCGCCCTACGTGCGCAAATCGACGAAGGCCGCCTGCGTGAAAAACCCGTTGAGGAGGCACAGCCTTGGCAACCCTGACCGATGCCCGCCGATTGGTGGTCAAAATCGGCTCGGCGCTGCTGGTGGACCGGGAAACCGGCCTGTTGCGCGCGGATTGGTTGCGGTCTCTGGCGCAGGATGTTGCATGGCTGAAAGGGCAGGGAACAGATGTCATTCTGGTGTCGTCAGGCTCAATCGCGTTGGGGCGCGAAGTTCTGAGCCTGCCGATGACCACGCTGCCTCTGGAGCAATCTCAGGCTGCCGCCGCCGTTGGCCAGATCCGCTTGGCGCGCGCCTATGAAGAGGCACTGACACCGCACCAGATCACCACAGCTCAGGTTTTGGTCACGCTGGAAGACAGCGAAGATCGCCGCCGATATCTGAATTCACGCGCGACACTTGAGACGTTGCTGGGGCTGGGCGTCGTACCTATTGTCAACGAAAACGATACAGTCGCCACCGATGAGATCCGATATGGAGACAATGATCGTCTCGCGGCCCAGATCGCGGTAACCGTCGGCGCCGATCAGCTGGTGTTGTTGTCCGATGTGGATGGCTTTTACACCGGCAATCCGGTCGAAGATGCCTCGGCCTCGCGTTATGACGTAATCGAACGTATCACGCCCGAAATCGAAGCAATGGCCGGGGATGCCGGCTCGGGCCTGTCCAAAGGCGGCATGAAGACAAAACTCATGGCGGCCAAAATGGCAACCGCTGCGGGTTGCGACATGGTGATCACCGAAGGATCAACGATCAACCCACTGAAATCGCTTGTAAACGGTGCCAATTGCACCTGGTTTACAGCAACGTTGGACCCTCACGCCGCACGCAAGCGTTGGATTTCGGCCATGAAACCACGCGGAGAGATCGTTGTGGACAATGGTGCCGCAGATGCGTTGGCCAATGGCAAAAGCCTGTTGCCCGCTGGCATTGTCGAGGTCACCGGCGATTTCGGGCGGGGCGACCCGGTGGCCGTGCTAGACCCCAAAGCCCGGCGCCTGGCGCAAGGGCTAAGCCGCTATACCGCGCAAGAAGCGGATGCCATCAAGGGGCGCAAATCCTCCGAGATCGAGGCAACGCTGGGATATCCGGGCCGCGCGGTCCTGATACACCGAGATGATCTGGCGCTGTAAGACTGATAGTATGACACCTGTGAGGCTGATGAGATGAAGGATTTTGATACCATTCCCGCACTGATGGCCGATCTTGGGAAGCGCGCCAAAGCTGCGTCGCAGGATCTTGCTTATGCCAGTGCCGAGCGTAAACACGCCGCCCTGATTGCGGCGGCTGATGCCGTGTGGGCCAACCGCGCCCAGATCATCGAGGCCAACAGGAAAGACCTGGACTATGGCCGTGAAAAAGGCCTGAGCCCGGCAATGATGGATCGTCTGATGCTGGATGAAGCGCGCGTTCAGGGTATGGTTGACGGTCTGCGCACGGTGGCCGATCAGGCCGATCCCGTGGGCGAAGTTATTGCCGAATGGGACATGCCCACGGGTCTGAACATTCAGCGCGTGCGCACGCCTTTGGGTGTGATCGGAGTGATCTATGAAAGCCGCCCAAATGTAACTGCGGATGCGGGCGCGTTGTGCCTGAAATCCGGCAATGCTGTGATCCTGCGCGGCGGGTCCGAGAGCTTTCATTCCTCGACCGCCATTCACGCCTGTCTTGTCGAAGGGCTGAAGGCCGCCAATCTGCCCGAGGATGCGATACAACTTATCCCGACACGCGATCGCGCCGCGGTTCAGGAACTGCTGACAATGACCGACTATGTTGACGTGATCGTTCCGCGCGGAGGCAAAGGCCTTGTGGGGCTGGTGCAGCGCGAGGCGCGCGTGCCGGTCTTTGCTCATCTCGAAGGCATTGTTCATATCTATATCGACAAGGCCGCGGACCCCCAGAAAACACTGGTTGTTGTGCTGAATGCCAAAACCCGCCGCACCGGGATCTGCGGGGCTGCAGAATGCTTACTGATCCATCAGGATATTGCCGAAACTCTGGGACGTGATGTGATTGCGGCGCTGCTGGCCGCCGGTGTTGAGGTGCACGCCGAAGGGGCGCTCGCCATCGAAGGTACTCAGCCGGCCTCGACTCAGGATTGGGGCAAAGAGTTTCTGGACAGCATCATCGCCGCCAAACCTGTCGCCGATATTGACGGTGCAATTGCGCATATCCGGAAGTATGGCTCGAACCATACCGATTGCATCATGACCGAAGACCCGGCAGCGGCGGAGCGGTTCTTTGAGCGGTTGGACAGCGCCATTTTGATGCACAACGCCTCGACCCAGTTTGCCGATGGCGGCGAGTTTGGCATGGGCGCTGAGATCGGCATTGCCACCGGTAAAATGCACGCGCGCGGCCCGGTGGGGGCCGCTCAGTTGACCAGTTTCAAATACCTGGTGCGCGGCAACGGCACGACGCGAAGCTAAAAGCGGATCACGATGCGGGTGGTTGTGGTTTCCACAGCAATCCGGTGTCCCATGGCTTTGGCCGTTTCGGGCAACAGCGCAAACTGAACTTGGGATGGTTTGACGCTTTCGGCGAATGATCCGCTGGGCAATCCCTGCCACAGGGCCGGATCAACGCTCAGCTTGTCACCCGTGCCGGTTACAGTCCACGCATCGCCTTGGACCCGGATCTCGACCGATCCACCCAAGGGCATTGCGCTTTCACAGCAGAGCAAAGCCAGAAATGCCAGTTTGACCTGGTTGCGGGGAACGGGCTCGGTCACATGCCAATGCACCTTGACGCGGCTGGCACGCTCAATGTCGTCCAGCAGCCCGGTTACCTCTGCCTTACCAAGCGGGTGCGCACTGGCCGCGCCAAAGGCCACGCGGAAGAACCGGATTTTGGCGGCGGCACTGCTGACGCTGCCCGATATCAGCTCCATCTCGGGGCCCTGCATGGACCCGACCATTTCAAGCAGTTCCAACCCGTTGGTGATCGCCCCGACCGGGCTGATCAGATCGTGACAGATCCGAGAGCCGATCAATTCGGCCAGGTTGACGTCTGATGCGCCCATGCGTACCTCCTGTAAGACCTGCCGCTGGACCGGAGCCACCGCATGACAGATCTGAATGCAATTCTTGCACCGGGCATGTATGTCCGCCATCCGGATTTCCCCGATTGGGGTGTCGGACAGGTACAGTCCAACATCGCAGGTAAGATCACCGTTAACTTTCGCGAGCAGGGGAAAGTGGTAATCGACGGGACACGCATAGCCCTGATGCCGGTCTTTGATCCGTGAAACTGGTTTAGGAAAGGTTAACAACTTTGACCAGAGGCGGAGTTATTGCCTTCGCCCAAAGAACTGCGGTATCAGCGCGCAAAAGAAAAGCGGATCAACCAATGCCGGATGCGGGCCCTTCCTTTACAATCAAGCTTGCCGAGACCGAGGCCGAGCTGAAAGCGGCCCAGCGTCTGCGTTATGACGTCTTCGTGGCCGAGCTTGGCGGCGGTGGCGAGATGGTCGATCATGACGCGCGGTTGGAACAGGACCGGTTCGATCCCTATTTCGACCATATGATTCTTTGCGACGATGCCAAAGGCGAAGTTGTGGGCGTTTACAGGCTGTTACCGGGCGAACGTGCAGCAGAATTGGGGCAGTTCTATTCCGAAGATGAATATGACCTGAGTGTCCTGAAACAAAGCGGTCGCAAGCTGTTGGAATTGGGGCGGTCTTGTCTTCATCGTGATTATCGCGGCGGCACCGCCATGTACCACTTGTGGAACGGGCTGGCGCAGTACGTGTCCGAGCGGGGTATCGAAGTGCTATTCGGCGTCGCGAGTTTTCACGGCATTGATGTGCAGGATCTGGCGCAGCCTCTGTCGATGCTGCATCACAACCATCTGGCGCCGCCCGAATTGCGAGTGCGGGCGCAGCCGGATGTGTTTCAATCCATGGATCTTGTTGCGCCAGAAGACCTGGACCGGCGCGCAGCAATGGTACAGGTTCCGTCGCTGATCAAAGCTTACCTGCGTCTGGGCGGGTTTGTGGGCGAGGGGGCTTTTATCGACCACGCCTTTAACACCACAGACGTGTGCCTGATCCTCGATACCGCGCGGATGAACGAAAGGCAGCGCCGCATTTACAGTGGAGCCTGACCCGGTGAGCGATCCTTCCTGGCAAAGCGACGACGCACCGGACCCCGTGGAGCTGGGTATTCTGGGCTGGTGTCTAGTGATCTTGCGCGGCGTGCCGCTGGCCTTGCTTGTATTTGGTGGTTTGCTTGTTCTGCTGGCGGTTCGCCTTGTCGAGCGCCCACTGTGCGGGGTGCGCAGACCCGTCACCCCCTTCATCACGCAATTCGTGTGCCGCAACGCGTTTCGCATTCTGGGCATGGGATTTAGAACCACGGGTGCGTTGATGAAGGAACGTGGTGCGGTTGTCGCCAATCACACCTCATGGCTGGACATTTTCGCGCTGAACGCCCGTAAAAGGGTCTATTTCGTCTCAAAGGCCGAGGTTGCGAAATGGCCCGGAATTGGTTGGTTGGCCCGTGCAACGGGAACCGTATTCATCGAACGCGACCGCAAGAAAGCCCGGGAACAGACGCGGATTTTTGAAGAACGACTTTCGGCAGGGCACAAACTGCTGTTTTTCCCCGAGGGCACCTCGACCGATGGATTGCGGGTTTTGACATTTAAATCAACGCTCTTTGCGGCGTTCTTCGCAGATGAGTTGCGGGATTTCATGTATGTCCAACCCGTAACGGTCGTCTTCCATGCGCCACACGGTCAGCCAGACAGGTTTTATGGCTGGTGGGGAGACATGGATTTTGGACCGCATCTGCTGAAAAGCCTGGGCGCCCGCAGGCAAGGTTCGGTCGAGTTGATCTACCACACTCCGGCGCGGGTCAGCGACTTTGCCGACCGCAAGGCACTGGCGGCCCATTGTGAGGCGGCAGTGCGACACGCACATACGCTGGCGCGGCTTGAAAAATAAGGGCGATTGGCCCTTGCGCTGCCTTCAATCCTGCCGTATACGCGCGCCATTCAAACCCGCAGGCGGGGTTTGGGCCTTGTAGGGGAGACATCCTTATCTGGCCCGCCGGTTGGAGCATCCGCTTCTTTCACCCCCGCCGAGGCGTAAACCGGAAAAGGAAATACAGCATGGCTCTTCCCGAGTTCACCATGCGTCAGCTGCTGGAAGCTGGCGTTCACTTTGGTCACCAGACACAGCGTTGGAACCCCCGCATGGGCCCGTTCATCTACGGCTCGCGCAATGGTATCCACATCATGGACCTGACTCAAACCGTTCCGATGCTGGATCAGGCGCTGCAGGCCGTTCGTGACACCGTTGCAAAAGGTGGCCGCGTTCTGTTCGTTGGCACCAAGCGCCAGGCCGCTGGTCCGATCGCCGAAGCTGCTGAAAAGTCGGCGCAGTACTTCATGAACCACCGCTGGCTGGGCGGCACGCTGACAAACTGGAAAACCGTTTCCCAGTCGATCAACCGCCTGAACCAGATCGACGAAGCCATGGAAACCGGCGCCGAAGGCCTGACCAAGAAAGAGCGTCTCGGCATGGAGCGTGACCAGGCCAAACTGCAAGCGTCGCTGGGCGGTATCCGCGAAATGGGCGGCGTTCCTGATCTGCTGTTCGTCATCGACGTCAAGAAAGAAGCGCTGGCGATTGCCGAAGCCAACAAACTGGGTATTCCGGTTGTGGCCGTGGTTGACACCAACTGCTCGCCCGATGGTGTGGATTACATCATCCCCGGCAACGACGACGCAGCCCGCGCCATCGCTCTGTACTGCGATCTGGCCGCACGTGCCGCGCTGGACGGTATGACCGCTCAGATGGGTGCAGCAGGCGTTGACCTGGGCGCATTCGAAGAAGCACCGGTTGAAGAAGCCGTTGCCGAGGAAGCACCTGCAGAAGCCGAAGCAGAAACACCTGCCGAAGCATAAGCTGCCCGTCACGTAAATGACATATGGGGCAGGGTAGACCTGCCCCAATTCCGTTTGAATTGAGGAGAGCCAAAAGATGGCAATCACAGCAGCAATGGTGAAAGAACTGCGCGACTCGACCGGCGCAGGCATGATGGACGCAAAAAAGGCGCTGACCGAAACTGGCGGCAACATGGACGAAGCCGTGGATTGGCTGCGCACCAAAGGCCTGGCCAAGGCAGCCAAGAAATCGGGCCGTACCGCGGCAGAAGGCCTGGTGGCCGTTCACGTCAAGGGCGGCAGCGGTGTTGCTGTCGAAGTGAACTCGGAAACCGACTTTGTCGCGAAGAACGCCGATTTCCAGGAAATGGTTGGCAAGATCACCTACGCCGCTGAAGGCGTGGACGACCTTGACGCTTTGCTGGCGGCTGATCTGGGCGGTAAATCCGTTGCCGACACCCTGACAGACAAGATCGCCACCATTGGCGAGAACATGTCGGTGCGCCGGATGTCCAAACTGACCGGCGACACTGTTGTGTCTTACGTCCACAATGCCGCGACAGGCGGCATGGGCAAGATCGGCGTTCTGGTTGCTCTGTCGGGTGGCGACGAAGCCATCGGCAAGCAGGTTGCGATGCACATCGCCGCCGTGAACCCGGCGGCCCTGTCCGAGGCGGACATGGATCCGGCGGTTGTCGAGAAAGAAAAGCAGGTTCAGATGGACATCGCCCGCGAATCCGGCAAGCCGGAGCAGGTGATCGAAAAGATGATCGCTGGCCGTATGAAGAAATTCGTCGCCGAATCGACCCTGTTGAACCAGTCCTTCGTTGTGAACCCTGACCTGACCGTGGAAGCAGCCGCCAAAGAGGCCGGCGCAACCATCACCGGTTTCGTTCGTCTGGAAGTTGGCGAAGGCATCGTAGTCGAAAAAGAAGACTTTGCCGCCGAAGTGGCCAAGGCCGCTCAGGGCTAAAATATAGACGCAGCCCCGGATAGGGGTTGCCACAATTTTGAACCCGGCTGCGACCTGCAGTCGGGTTTTTTCATGCGCTCAGGGCGCGTGAGGCCAATTGGATATTGAGGAGGTGGATTGAGGGGTCCCGCATGATGGGGATGGACAGGACCCCTCAAAAATTCCGACCCAGAGACGCGGACAAATAGGCGCCCGAGGTCAGAGTGATCGGAGAGCCCTGATATTGCAAAGATCCGACCGAAACGTTCCCTGGCTAAAGCCACCACTCACGGAACAGTACCAATGTGCAACTTTAACGACAGATTCGGAAAGTCATGATTTCCTTACCTAGGGTAAGCTGACGCATTTTTGCGTCAGTTCAAGCTGTTCAGGCTTCCATGACAAACATCTGGTTCTGCAGGGATGCCTTCAACACCGCCTGCGCGGTTGTCTCAACGCTCAGTGCTTCGCGTGCTAGGCGCAAGTGCTTTTCGACCGTCGCCGCCGTCAGGCCCATGAGCAGGGCAATGTCCTGTGTCGTCTTGCCATCGCCAACCCACTCCAAAGCCTCGCGCTGCCGCTTGGTGAGCGCCCGGTTCGGTGTGGTGTAGGGCAGCGTCAAAATCTTGAGATGCGCCATGTTGTTCATCAGCAGAATTTCGTCGCCGTGTTCGTCCCAGACCGCGTCGATCTCATCTTGTGTTTTGTTCGCGATCGCCGCCATCGAGATCGCACCCTTGGACCGAACCGACACCGAGTTGAAACTGATGGTAAATCCAACCGTGACACCGCGGGATTTGTTGAAGTCATACACCTGCCGTTCTTCATCGGTCATGGTGCCCGATGTCATCAGTTCGTGAATCATCCGCCAGCTTGCCGCACCTTCGTGGTTCAGCGCCCATTTCAACATCGGTGCGTGAAAATACAGGCCCGAATGCACGAAGCCGTCCAGATACTCCTTGCAGTGATTGGTCAGGATGATGAAATCCTCGGGATCGCCCAACGAGGTTTCTGTCCGGTACCGGGTATATCCGTACATCAGTCGGTCAAAACCGTATTGCGCCATCTGGCGGCAATGGGCATCCCACAGCTCTTCCAGCGTCGTGGTATAACTGAGGAAATTGAGATATTCGTTCAGCTTCATGCAGCACCTCCACCCGAAAGGTGCGCGGCCAGCGCATCCAGCGCCATCACATATCCCTGAGCGCCAAAGCCACAGATCTGCCCGATCGCAACATTGGCGATGTAGGATTTGTGCCGAAACGGTTCGCGTGCGTGAATGTTGGACAGGTGAACTTCGACCACCGGGACCTCGGCAGAGGCAATCGCGTCCATCAAGGCAATCGATGTGTGCGTGTAAGCACCGGCGTTCAGAACGATCCCGTCTTGCGTGCCGCGCGCGGCATGAATGGCATCGATCAGGGCGCCTTCGTGATTGGATTGAAGGTGCGAGATTGTTTGACCCAATGTCTGGCCATGCGCCAGGCACAAATCCTCGATCATCTTGAGCGTCGTGCGCCCATAGACGTCGGGCTGTCGCGTGCCCAAAAGGTTTAGGTTCGGGCCGTTAAGAACCAGAATGTTCGTCATTTCTTATCTATCCCCTTAACATTCCTTAAACCCGAAACAATTAAGCGTCCAGACACAGCTCGGCTTTGGCGACGAACGAGAATTGACCAAGTTGCTGTATTGCAAGGGTTGGGTGTTTAACCCCGATCACCGATCAGCAGGTAACACTACAACCTTACCGAGAACACTTCGATTTTCCAACACCTTCAACGCCTCAGTTGCCTGTGCCAACGGAAAGCGGGCCGAGATACGGGGTTTGATTTTTCCCGCCCCATACAGGTCGAACAATGCGCGCATATTTGCCGCATGCGCGTGCGGTTCTTGCAAGACAGAGGCCCCCCAGAAGACACCCACGATCTGACAGCCCTTCAGCAGGGTCAGGTTGAGCGGTATTTTGGGGATACCCGCCGGGAAGCCTACAACCAGAAACCGGCCTTTCCACGACAGGCTTCGCAAGGCGGGTTCAGCATAATCGCCACCCACAGCGTCATAGACCACATCAACCCCGCCGCCCGATAAGGTCTTGATCTGGTTAGACAGGGATTTTTGTGCATCCCGATCCATTTCTCTTGGATATACAATGGTTTCGTCTGCACCCAGATCTCGGCAGAAGGCGGCTTTATCCTCGGACGACACAGCCGCGATCACAGTTGCACCCATCGCTTTGCCCAGCTCAACAGCGGCCGATCCGACCCCTCCGGCGGCCCCTAGAACCAAAAGGGTTTCGCCCGGTTTCAGCTCGGCCCGATCGTGCAGGGCGTGGTACGAGGTTCCGTAGGTGAAAACAAAGCAGGCCGCATCGTCAAACGGCATAACATCCGGGATCTTGACCGCAGCTGCAGCCTTGGTCACGACATGACTGGCAAACCCGCCATAGCCCGTCAGCGCCAGCACGCGGTCACCGGTTTGCTGGGTTTTCACACCATTGCCAACCGACACCACCGTTCCCGCAACCTCTCCGCCCGGTGCAAAGGGGCGGGGTGGTTTCATCTGGTACAAGTCCCGGATCATCAGCGTGTCTGGGAAGTTTACGCCGGCGGCTTCGACCGCGATCACAATTTCGTCATCCCCGGGTACAGGGTCGGGCAGGGTCGTCAGTTCCAGTGTGTCCGGGCCACCCGAAGTGACGCTGAGTAATGCCTGCATGGATTTCTGTTCCCTCTTGCCTCATCATCGGCGAAATCGTTGGATCGTCAGAAAGATCGCCAATCGTTTCGGCCCCCAAGCTATTACAAGGATGCAGCATGACTCCAGAAAGTTTGTTCTCTCTTCCCGGAAAAACGGCACTGGTCACCGGGGGCGCAACCGGGATCGGGCGCATGGCAGCCGAAGCCTTCGTTCGTGCCGGTGCCCATGTTTTGATCGCCTCCCGCAAGGGCGACGCCTGCGAAGCGGTCGCAGCCGAGTTGAACGCATTGGACGCACCCGGATCTGCCGAAGGCTTTGCCGGAGATCTGGGGACCGAAGCCGGTATCGACACACTGGTGAAAGAGGTTAAAAGTCGAACGCAAAAGCTTGATATCTTGATGAATAATGCGGGCATCACGTGGGGCGCGCCGATGGGTCAATTTCCGCATGCGGCCTGGGAAAAGGTCATGAACGTCAATGTCGCAGGTATTTTCGATCTGACACAAAAGCTGCTGCCGCTGCTGATCGCATCCGGTACTGACGACGATCCGGCGCGAGTGGTCAATGTCGGTTCTGTGATGGGCGAAGTGCCGATGGGAGACGGGGCCTATAGCTATTCCGCCTCCAAAGCCGCCGTATTGCACCTGACCAAGATCATGGCCAAGGAGCTTGCACCGCACCGTGTGACCGTCAACGCCCTGGCCCCCGGACCATTCGTATCTCGGATGACTGCCTTTGCCACTGAAGATGCCGAGAAACGCGAACGCGTTGGCCAAGGGGTTCCGCTGGGTCGTGTCGGTCGCGAAGAAGATATCGCTGGTTGTGTCCTGTTCCTGTGTGGACGCGGAGGCAGCTATATCTCGGGTGCGGTTCTGCCTGTCTCCGGCGGCATCAATGTGCAGACAAGTGGCAATATCTTTGCTGATTCAATGTGATGTTGGCTTATGTCAAATACTGAACCTCAATTGGACATCAAAGTTGTAGACAGGTATCTTAAGGATAACCTGAACGGATACGAAGGCCCGTTGGAGGTCGAAAAGTTTGCGATTGGGCAATCCAATCCAACCTTTCTGTTGCGTACCCTAAAGGCCAAATATGTGTTGCGCCGCAAGCCGTTGGGGCAGCTTCTTAAATCCGCCCACGCCGTCGATCGTGAGTTTCGGGTGCAGCAGGCACTAAGAAACAGCCCTGTCCCGGTGCCTCGAATGCTCTTGCTCTGTGAAGACGACGCAGTGATCGGTTCGGCGTTTTATGTGATGGAACATCTGAAAGGGCGGATCTTTCTGGAACCCACGATGGAGGGTGAAAGCAGTGCTGTTCGCACAGGTGTTCTGGATGAAATGAACCGCGTTCTGGCCGAGCTTCATATGGTCGACATCAACGCCGTCGGGCTAAGCGATTTCGGGCCCGAAGGAAACTATTTCGAACGCCAGATCGCGCGTTGGACCAAACAATACCGTGCCTCGGCCACCGACGTCATTCCCCCGATGGACCGTCTGATTTTGGCGTTAGAACAACAGGTTCCGGCGGATGACGGCCAACGCACCTTGGTGCATGGCGACTATCGTATCGACAACCTGATGTTTCAGGCGGACGGCACCGGCTGTATCGGTGTTCTGGATTGGGAGCTGTCGACCATCGGTCATCCATTCGCGGATCTGGCGGCTGTCATCATGCAATGGCAATTGCCGCCCGGGAAAGAGGGGCGAGGCCTTGCCGGTATTGATCGCGCTGCGCTCGGGCTGCCTTCGGATCAGAGCTTTGTGGCCGATTACTGCGCACGGCGAGGGCTGTCCGGCATCGACAATTTCGGCTTTTATCTGGCCTTCAACTTCTTCCGCATGGCCGCCATTTTGCAGGGGGTCTACAAACGCTCGGTCGACGGCAACGCATCAGACCCGGCGCGTGCCAAGGTGTTTGGCGCTTACGTGCCGGTTTTTGCTCAGCACGGGCTTAAGGCTTTGGATCAGACGTAAGGGGGAAAAACGCCAGCCATTTGTCACATTCGACCAATCAGCGCGTTTCCGCCAACGTTTCAAGCTCTAGCTCAACATTGCTCAGGCTGTTTTTCCCAAAGAACATCTCGGTGCCGACAAAGATCGACGGGACCCCAAAGACGCCCCGACGAACTGCAGCTTTCGTCTGATCCTTGAGCCGCTGTTTGATGTCCGGGTCTGTGGCCGCGTCGCGTATCTTTTTCGAAGGCAAGCCAGCCTCCTGCACCACATCGATCAGAACATTCATGTCTTCGATCATTTGACCATGCAACCAAATCGCGTCAAAAACCGCTTCTATATATTTGTACTCCCACGGTTTTCCCATTGCATAGATCGCACCACGCATAGCGAATTTGGTGTTGAGCGGGAAATGTGGGCTCATGTGAAAACTCAACCCACGCCGTCGGGCAAATCGGTGCAGATCATGCGTCAGATAGGCCGATTTCTGGCGGTTTTCGGAAAAGGCCTGAAACGGATTCTGGTTGTTGGTTGCCTTGAACACAAGGCTCAGCAAGACCGGAGAATATGTCACCGAAGCCCCGTGACGTGCAGCGAGGTCGGGTATCAACTTGTGCGCCAGATACGCATTCGGGCTGCAAAAGTCATACATGAGTTCAATCTGCGCCACTGCATCACCCTTTCGAATCAATTCTAACCTATGGTCATCATACAATGTTCTCGACATCTCAACGTCCGCATATCACAGTCGGATAAGCGCGACGAAGGGCACGATTTGTTGCGTCAGAACAAAAAGGTAAATGATGATCCTACACGAGACCGGACAGACGCATATTCGCAACTGGATGCAACGATATGTTGACGACCGGAAATATGCGGGAAGTTCGCTGTTGGTCCTGCATCAGGGGCGTCAGGCGTTCTTTCACGCCTGCGGTCTGCGCGATGTCGAAAGCGCAAAGCCTTATGATCGTGCGACTTTGACGCGCATCTACTCGATGACGAAACCGGTGACCTCCGTGGCGCTGATGATGCTGGTCGAACGTGGTCTGTTTCATCTGGACGCGCCCGTGTCTGATTTTCTGCCCGAATTCCAATCCGTCCAGGTATTGATCCCGGGTGCAACGCGGGTCGATCAGACGGAACCTGCGCCGACACCGACGCTGCATCAGTTGCTGACGCATACCAGCGGTCTGAGCTACCCGTTCAATCCCGGCGTTCTGCCCGAGGCTATGGACGCGGAAAACCTGATCTTTTCTCCCGATCAAGGGCCGTTGGCCGATCGGGTCAAGGCGCTGGCGGAACTGCCCTTGGCCTTTCACCCTGGGACGCGTTGGGAATATTCGGTGGGCATCGATGTGATCGGGCGCGTGATCGAAGTTGTCTCGGGCCAGACGCTGGATCGGTTCTTTGCCGAGCACATCTTTGAACCGCTAGGGATGAAAGATACGGCATTCCGGGTGCCCTCAGACTCTGCGGATCGGTTTGCCTCTCTCTACACGCCTCTGGACGGGGATGGCTTTCATCTGGACAAGGCCAGCCACAGCACAAATACGCTGCGTTTAGCGGATCGGGCAGGGGCGTCTCCTTTTGAACGGACCACCACGTTTTCGGGCGGTGGCGGGTTGGTTTCAACGATTGACGATTACGCCCGTTTCGCGGAAATGCTGCGCAATGGCGGGGCCGGAAACGGTGTGCGGATTCTGGGTCCGAACACAGTAGAATTCATGATGATGAACCACTTACCCGGCGATATTGCATCGATGGGTCCACAAAGCTTTGCCGAGCAACCCATGGAAGGCACTGGTTTTGGCATTGGCGGTGCTATGGTTTTGGATCCGGCGCGACTGCGCGTCCCGGGTTCGGTCGGCGATTTCAGCTGGGGTGGGATCGCTTCGACCTATTTCTGGATCGATCCGGTCAACGACCTGACCGTTGTGTTCTTTACGCAGCTGTCACCGTCCAGTTCATACCCCTCGCGGGCGGAGCTAAAGGCCCTGGTACAAGGCGCATTAAACTGATGACCGAAGCAGAACGCATCCTGTTGGATTTGCTGAATATCGAAGCCCTGGAAGTGGACCTGTTTCGCGGCACCGGGGCAGGCGGGGAAACACCGACCCGCATCTTTGGCGGCCACGTGATCGCTCAGGCCCTGGCCGCAGCCTATCGGACGGTTGACCAACGGTTGTGTCATTCGCTGCACGCCTATTTCATTCGCCCCGGAGATCCATCTATTCCCGTTATCTATCAAGTGGATAGGGCGCGGGATGGAGGTTCGTTCACAACACGCCGCGTGGTCGCAATCCAGCATGGTAAGCAAATCCTGAACCTGTCAGCTTCGTTTCACAAAACAGATACCGGTTGGGACCATCAACATCCTATGCCTGAGGCAACCGGACCCGAAAACCATCCCTCACGCGAAGATCTTCGGCAGCTATATGTGGACCGTGTTCCCGAACACCTGAGGCCTGAATTGCTGCGCGAACGTCCTATCGAAGTGCACGAGATCGAACCTCTGGACCTGTTTAAACCAGCCAAAGCAGATGACCGCCAACAAATCTGGTTCCGCATGACCGGCGCAAAAGACCAAAGCCAGATCGTGCAACATCTACTTTTGGCTTATGCCTCTGATATGAGCCTGCTGACATCCGGGCTTCGGCCGCACGGCCTGAGCTGGTTTTCTGGCGAGGTTGATGGCGCAAGTCTTGACCATGCGCTGTGGTTTCACGGGCCGGTTCAATTCGACAACTGGCATCTGTACACGATGGAATCTCCGTGGGCGGGGCAGGGACGCAGTTTCAACCGCGGCTCAATCTACGCGCAGGACGGAACTCTGGTGGCCTCCGTCACGCAGGAAGGTTTGTTGCGAAAACGGCGGAAATGACTTGCACTTTGCTAGCTAAACTTCTGATTTAATTTCATCATTCCGGCCAACCAACGGTCATAGTCGCTGGCTTTAAGCTGCATGTAGTCCAAGACCTGAGGATGTGGCAAAATCAAAAACTGCTCGGCCTCTATGGCATCAACACAGCACTGCGCCACGATCTCGGGTTCAAGTACTCCGTCTATTGCAGCCACCGAGTTTTCGTGGCCACGGATCATGTCTGAGCGCACAGCTTGCGGGCACAAAACCGACACGCGGATGCCTTGAAAACCATAGGTCAAGGCCAGCCACTCGGCAATACCGAGGGCGGCGTGTTTCGTAACGCCGTAAGGTGCAGCACCGGGTTGATTGAGCAGTCCAGCGGCGGATGCGGTTAACAGAAAGTAGCCGCCACCGCGCGAGACCATCCGAGGCACAAGATGCCGCGCGGCCCAGACATGAGACATCACGTTGATCTTCCAGATCCGGTCCCATTCGGCATCAGGAACGTCCAGGCCACCCAATGTCAGAATTCCGGCATTCGCACAGAACAGATCAATCGGTCCGATCTGCGCCTCGACATGTTCGATCAAGTTTTGCGTGTCTGGCTCGCGCGACACATCACAGCCAAAGGCGTGACCACCGATGTGGGCCGCAACTTTCTGCGCGCCATCCAAGTCGATATCGGCGCAAACAACGATGGCGCCATCTGCGGCAAAGCGTTCGGCCATGGCTTTGCCAATTCCACCGGCGGCACCGGTTACGACAGCTATTTTGCCTTTAAGCTTCATTTGGGCGCATCAATCAAATTACCATAATACCGATTATACGAATAACGGTACACGATCTCGGAACGCCGCATATACTGCTCGCTTGTTCGATTCTTACCGCTGTCGTACATCGACTGAACCCTACGCGTAATCTCATGCGCACGCGAAGCATATTGCGTAACATACCAAACACCAGCGGAAATCAGTGGCAACGTTTGGCAACGCAATCTGATGAGGCACAGTTAATCTTGGTTTTGAAAAACCTCGTTCAGCTCAGGAACGCACGAAATGCTCGGGGCAAGATTATCGCACACCCTGCCCCAAGTGCGTTATCCCAGTGCGTAGCCGGCGCCTCGAACGGTTCTGACCGGATCTGCACCGCCATGTTGCGTCAGCGCTTTGCGCAAACGACCGATGTGAACGTCGACAGTGCGCGTATCTACATAGATGTCACGACCCCATACGCGATCCAACAGTTGCTCGCGGCTCCAGACACGACCCGGTTTTTCCATGAACGTGCTCAGTAAACGAAACTCTGTCGGCCCGAGTTTCAATGGTTTGCTGTCGCGGCTGACCTTGTGGGTCTCGGAATCCAGGATGATATCATCGAACTCAAGCCGCAGGCCAACCGTGGCCGGTCGTACGCGGCGCAGTTGCGTGCGCACCCGCGCCATCAGCTCGACCACCGAATACGGCTTGACCACATAGTCATCCGCACCGGTTTCCAGTCCCCGCACCTTGTCGACCTCTTCCGACCGTGCCGACAGCATGATGATCGGAATGGCGCGTGTGTCCGGGCGCGTTTTCAGTCGACGACAGACCTCAATACCGCTGAGGTTCGGCATCATCCAGTCCAGAACAATGATGTCCGGGCAGTCTTCATCCACAAGCAGCATGGCTTCGTCGCCGCTGGCCGCCTTGGAGACGCGAAACCCTTCCGCTTCGAGGTTATAGGCCAGCACTTCGCGTTGGGCCAACTCGTCCTCAACCACCAGAACAGTCGGTTGATCAGCAGACATGAGTGTTCTCCTACACGGTTTGCGAGGTGACGTCGGCCTTGGGCCGGGCCTCTGCCGGGCGCTCGCCGGTCACCAGATAGACGACCTGCTCGGCAATCGAAGTGACGTGATCGCCCATACGCTCAATATTCTTGGCGATGAAATGCAGGTGCATACACGAGGAAATGTTGCGCGGGTCTTCGGCCATGAAAGTCAGGAATTCACGGAACAGGCCGTTGTACATCTGGTCGACCTCTTCATCGCGGTTGATGACATCGGTGGCCAGTTCGGCATCGCGCTGGATATAAGCGTCCAGGGCGTCACGCAGCATCAGTTCGACCTCGCGCGCCATGCGACGCAAGGCTGCGGCGCTGCCGTTGATCTCGCCCGCGTTGACCAGAACCGTGGTTCGTTTCGCGATGTTCTTGGCGTAATCGCCGATCCGCTCAAGGTTGCCGGACACTTTCAAAACCGACAGAACCAGTCGCAGATCGCTGGCGGTGGGCGCACGCAAAGCGATCAGGCGCGCGGTTTCCTCATCGATCAGGTCTTCGAGCGCGTCGATGGCCTTGTCATTGGCACGCACTTCCTGCGCCAATTCTTCGTCGCGCGTTTCCAGCGACCGTGCGGCGCCCATGATCGCGGCCTCGACCAGACCGCCCATTTTCATGATATGGGCCTGTATCGCCTCAAGGTCACGGTCGAATGCAGATGCAATATGTTGTTCTGACATGTGAAATTACCTGTGCTCAGCCGATACGGCCGGTGATGTAGCTTTCCGTGCGGGGATCTTCGGGGTTGGTGAATATCTGCCCGGTCTCTCCAAACTCGACCAGATTACCCAAGTGGAAGAACGCAGTTTTCTGACTGACGCGTGCGGCCTGCTGCATCGAGTGGGTCACGATCACCACCGAATATTGCGAGCGCAATTCGTCGATCAGCTCTTCGACCTGTGCCGTGGCAATCGGATCCAGGGCCGAGCAGGGTTCGTCCATCAGCAGCACCTCGGGCTCGGTCGCGACGGCGCGCGCGATGCACAGACGCTGTTGCTGGCCGCCAGACAGGCCGGTTCCGGGGGCATCCAGACGATCCTTGACCTCATCCCAGATCGCACCGCGACGCAGAGATTTCTCAACGATTTCATCCAGTTCCGACTTATTCTTGGCAAGGCCGTGAATGCGGGGACCATAGGCCACGTTGTCATAGATCGACTTGGGGAACGGGTTGGGTTTCTGGAACACCATGCCTACCTTGGCGCGCAGCTGTACCGGATCGACCCGCTTGTCATAGATATCTTCGCCGTCCAGCAGGATGTCGCCCTGCACCCGGCAGATATCGATGGTGTCGTTCATCCGGTTCAAGCAACGCAGAAACGTGGACTTACCGCAGCCCGACGGGCCGATGAAAGCAGTGACGGTCTTGTCTTCGATATCGACATTCACGTCTTTGATCGCGTGGGTGTCGCCATAGTAGACCTGAACGTTCTTGGCGTTGATTTTGATGTCTTTGGAGTCCACGGTTCTCTCCACTCGTGTCATGTCATTCATTGTAGCCTCCATTTACCAGCGGCGTTCAAAGCGGCGGCGCAGGATGATTGCGATGATATTCATGGTCAGCAGGAACATCAAAAGGATGATGATGCCGCCCCAGGCTTTCTCATAGAACCCCACATCGGCACGCGCGGCCCAGGTGTAGATCTGCGCTGGCATGGCCGAGTTCGGCTCGGTAAAGCCAGCCAGAAACCCATCGGGATAGCCGCGGGCGACAAAACCCACCATGCCGATCAGCAAAAGCGGCGCGGTTTCCCCCAGTGCTTGGGCCAGACCGATGATCGTGCCCGTCAAGATACCGGGCGCGGCCAGCGGCAGAACGTGGTGAAACACCGCCTGCATTTTCGAGGCCCCTACCCCAAGTGCCGCATCCCGGATCGATGGCGGCACCGCCTTGAGCGAGGCACGGGTCGAGATGATGATCGTCGGCAGCGTCATCAGGGTCAGGACCAGTCCACCCACCAGTGGCGCCGATTGCGGCAGGTGCATGAACTGGATGAACACGGCCAGACCCAGAATACCGAATACGATGGACGGCACAGCGGCGAGGTTCGAGATATTGACCTCAATCAGATCGGTGAACCGGTTTTGCGGCGCGAACTCTTCCAGATAGATCGAGGCCGCAACACCGATCGGCAGCGACAACGCCAGAACCACCAGCATCATGAAGAACGACCCGACGACCGAGGCCCCGATGCCAGCACCGCCGGGGTTGTCCACGCCTGAATCCGCACCGGTGATGAAGGGCCAGTTGAAGGCCTGCTTGATGATGCCAGCTTCTTTCAGCGCATCAACGAGGTCCAGATCGCTCAGTTGCAGGAAACGGCTGTCTTGCAGGGTGTCGCGTGACACGCGGCCCTTGAAATAGCCATCAACCCTGCTGGAAGCCGCCAGATCGAACATCACCGATTCTCCCAGCGTGTCGGGATTGTTCTGATAGAATTCCCGAAGCGTGCCACCGACTTTGCCCAACAGGCGTTCGATTGCATCCGCATCGAAATCGACCTGAATACCGCTTTCGGCCAGCTCATCATTCAGTTGCGCGATGAACAGGTCTGAATAGGCTTTGGTTTTGAACAGTGTCGCTTCTGCTTCATCCCGTTGCGCCGGATCCAGCGTGAATTCAACACTCACCACTGTGCGCTGAAAGGCCGGGATGCCTTGCGACAGGATCGAGGCAAAGAGGACGACCAGAAAGAACAGGCCGGTCGCTATGGCAACGATCCCATAGGCGCGGAACCGTTTTTCGGCATTGGCCCGTTTCTTCGTGCGCGCGTCGGCTGCGGTCAGCGATGTCGTCTTTCGGCCGCTTTCGGGGCTATGCATGCTGGCGTCGGTCATTCGTACTGCTCCCGATATTTGCGCACGATATAAAGGGCGAAGACGTTCAGCCCGAGGGTCAGAACAAAGAGCGTCATGCCAAGGGCGAAGGCCACCAATGCCTCGGGCGAGGCGAAGTCGGCATCCCCGGTCAACTGGCTGACGATCTTGGCAGTCACAGTGGTCATGGCCTCGAATGGGTTCAGGTTCAGCCGGGCCGCGGCCCCTGCCCCAAGCACTACGATCATGGTTTCCCCAATCGCGCGCGAAGCGGCCAGAAGGATGGCACCCACGATGCCCGGCAACGCAGCCGGCAGCACCACTTGGCGGATGGTTTCGGACTGCGTCGCACCCAGCCCGTAGGACCCATCCCGCATCGCCTGCGGCACCGCGTTGATGATGTCGTCGGACAGGGACGAGACAAACGGGATCAGCATGATGCCCATGACCAGTCCAGCGGTCATGACCGCGGTGCCAGCTTTCATCCAACCGAGCCCATTGTCGCCAAAGATATCCAGCAGCAGCGGACCGACGGTCAGCAAGGCAAACAGGCCGTAAACGATGGTCGGGATACCGGCCAGCACCTCAAGCATCGGCTTGGCAACAGCCCGCACCTTGGGTGACGCATATTCGCTGAGATAGATTGCCGCGAACAAGCCGATGGGAACAGCAACCAACAGTGCCACGATCGAGATGTAGAATGTGCCCCACAGAAGCGGGATGATACCCAGTTCCGATGACCCTCCGCGCCCCGAAAAGCTGGGCGACCAGGTCAGGCCGAAAAAGAAGTCCGACGCCGGGTAGAGCTTGAAGAACTCCCACGTGTTGAACACCAGCGACAGCACGATACCCACCGTGGTCAGGATCGCAATCGACGCCGCCGCCAACAACAGGATGCCCACGCCCTGCTCAACCACGTTGCGGGCGCGGTAATCGGCCTTTGTCTGCAGCCAGCCCACCGCGGACCCGATCAACGCGACCAGCAAAACGGCTACGGTCATGATGCCATAGCCGGTGGCGTTCATCATCCGGTAGGTCTGTGCCGCGTTCAGAACCGGTTGTGTGATGTCAGAGGTCACCACCTGCCCTGCATCTTTCAGACGCTGGGTCACATCGGCCAGATCGGTCCGAAAGTTCCTTGCGTCCTCCTCGGTCATGTTGCCAAGGGCGACGGCATTGTCCAAACCGGTCGCCGTGCGGCGCACCTCGGCCATCACAAGGCTTAGCGAGGACCCCTCTTTGATCGCCGTATCCGGGATCATTTCCGAGACCTGAGAATTCACATAAAGCGGCTGCACCAGCAGCCAGACAATCAAGAGGCCAAAGGCCGGGACAACCGTTTTCAGCAGAACGTTGGCACCGTAGTAGACCGGCAGAGAATGCAGCCCCCGGCTGTCGCCGCCCGCGCTTTGCAGTGCGCGTGCCCGTCCCAGGACATAACCGACCGCCGCGATCGCCAACACGATCAGAATGAGCCAAAGTATCGGCATGACGCCCCCGTTGCTCTTGATTGGGTAAAAGTCGCAGAAGGGGACGGCGGTTTTCGCCGTCCCCGATCTTTCAAACCAAAGCCAGGCTTAGCTGCCCGAACCCATGGTCACTTCGTTCGCGATTGCGTCCTGCGTTTTTGACAGCTCAGGATCGGCAACCAGGCCATAGTTGGCCAGCGGGCTGGACGGACCTGCGATTTCGTCAGCTGTAAAGAACTGAGCGTATTCTTTCAGGCCAGGGATCACGCCGATATGCGCTTTCTTGACGTAGAAGAACAGCGGGCGCGACACAGGATATTCACCGGTCGAGATGGTCTCGGTCGACGGTGCGATACCCGACATGGTGGCCACTTTCAGCTTGTCGGTGTTGTTCTCGTAGAACGCCAGACCAAAGACGCCGATACCGTTGGGGTTGGTGTCGATGCGCGCCAGAGTTTCGGTGTAGTCACCGTCGATATCGACCGACTTGCCATCGGTGCGAACAGCCAAGCATGCATCTTCTGCGTCGTCTTCGCTCATGCCGCCATCGATCATGGCCTGCATTGCGCCGGTTTCTTCACAACCGATCAGCAGAACTTTTTCTTCGAAAACTTCACGGGTGCCGTGCTTGGTGCCCGGGATGAAGCCTGCGATTTCAACGTCAGGCAAGTCCGCATTGAACTCGGCCCAGGTGTTGTAGGGGTTATCGACCACAGCACCGTCTTTCAGGACTTTGGCGCCTAGAGCGTTGAAGATGTCCGATGGCTCGAACGCGTTAAAGGCCGGGCCCGACTGCTGGCTTGCGAAAACGATGCCGTCATAGCCGATGCGAACTTCCATGATGTCGGTCACGCCGTTTTCGGCACAGGCCTTGATCTCTTTTTCGCGGATGGCGCGCGATGCGTTTGCAACGTCGATGGTGTTTTCGCCAACACCTTCACAGAAACGCTTCAGGCCTGCCGAAGAACCGCCCGATTCAACAACCGGTGTCGGGAAATCGGTGTTTTCGCCAAACAGCTCGGCAACGATCGACGCATAAGGCAGAACGGTCGACGAACCAGCAATCTGTACGTTGTCACGAGCCGCAGCAGCAGTGGCCGAAACGGCAGCAATCGCCAGCGCAGAAGCCGACAGTTTCACAAAGGACATTTCAGTCTCCTTGGTAAGCATGTGTTTTGATCACCCCCATGATGATCCCGAGCGCAGCACTAGGAGGCTCGCGTAAGGCTTTTGTGACAGGAACGTAACAGTTTCATGACAACACGCGGCTTGGGTGAAGTTTTTTTCACAACCCTTTAGTCTGGTCGCCCGGATCAGGTCAGAACGGCTGGGTTTCAGCGCGGCAATATCACTGTGAACACAGAACCTTTGCCCAGCTCGCTTTCCACGCGCAGCCGTCCGCGATGACGGTTGATGATGTGTTTCACAATTGCAAGCCCCAGACCGGTGCCGCCCAATTGGCGGGATCGGTGACTGTCGGCGCGATAGAATCGCTCGGTCAGGCGCGGCAGGTGTACGGCATCAATGCCCGGCCCCTTGTCGGCAATCTGGACCCGCACCGCCGGCCCCCGCATTGCGGTATCCCGGTCCGAGGTCAAAACGTTGACCTCCACGACACCGCCGCTGCCACCGTATTTGATGCCGTTTTCGATGAGGTTGGTGAAAACCTGTCGCAATTGATCGCTGTCACCCAACAAGGAAACCTCGGCCTCTGGTGCGTTCAGGCTCAGCTTGACCTCTGCGTCTTCGGCCAGGGGTTTCAAGGTGTTGAGGGTCGACTGCAAAAGGCCCGTCAGCTCCACCGGCTCTTTGGGGCGCACACGCTCTTCGCTTTCGACCCGGTTCAGCGACAGCAAATCACCCACCAGCCGATTCATGCGGTTGGCTTCGTCCGCCATGATCTGCAGGAAGCGTTCTCGCGCAGCGGCGTCGTCGCGGGCCGGGCCGCGCAGGGTTTCGATAAAGCCCATCAGCGCCGTCAGCGGTGTGCGCAGCTCGTGACTGACATTAGCGACAAAATCGCGTCGCATATGACTGGCCTGTTCCAGATGCGTCACGTCTTGAAACACCACCAGAACAGCCCCGCCCGACACTGCGCCGACACCTTGCATATAGCGGCACTCGACCTCGAAAGTCGTGTCCTGTGCCCCATCGTTGGACAGGTGGCGTGTCTTGGCTGGCCCCTTGTTTCGCAGGCTGGTCTCAATCGCCTCGATTACCTGCGGCTGGCGCAGGATGGTGGCGAAATGACGGGTCAGAATGCCCTGCCCCAAAAGCGTCCTTGCATCGGTATTGGCTGCTATGATCCGTTCGGTCTGATCCACCATCAGTGCAGGCATCGGGATGGCCGAGACAAACTCTTCAATCAGGTCCTCTGACATCGTGCGAGGCTTTCGCTTTAGTCGCTGACCGAGACTGGTGACAAGCGATCCCGGAACATGCGCATGTTGTCCTGATAGTGCAGCGCGCTGAACGTGATCTTCTGCGCCGCTGCGTCGTCCAGCTGTCGCACGACTTTGCCCGGGGATCCCATGACAAGCGAGTTATCCGGGATCTCCTTTCCTTCGGTGATCAACGCCCCTGCCCCGATCAGGCTGTTGCGGCCGATCCTTGCACCGTTCAGCACAATGGCGCCCATCCCGATCAGGGAATTGTCGCCAATTGTGCAGCCATGCAGCATCACCTTGTGCCCAATGGTGCAGTTTTGACCAATTGTTAGCGGGTAACCGGCATCGATATGCATGACGCAGTTTTCCTGCACATTGCTGCCAGCGCCCACACGGATTTCTTCGTGATCCGCGCGAATGGTGCAGCCGAACCAGACCGACGCGCCCTTTTCCAACACCACCTGCCCGATCAGATTGGCATCGGGCGCAACCCAGGTGTCTTTGTGGATTTGCGGGACGTGGTCGCCAAGCGCGTAGATGGTCATGACAGTTCCTCGAACTCGGTCTGTAGCTTGCGGATGTGGTCTTGCAGGCGCGGTTGCTGAATGCGGCGCATCCGCTCGGCGGCGACGATGGTCTTCAGTTTTTCTTCTGTCTCGTCCAGATCATCATTTATCAACACGTAATCGTAGTAACCCCAATGGCTGATCTCATCCCAGCTTTTGAGCATACGTTTCGCGATCACATCCGCGCTGTCCTGTCCGCGGCCTTCCAACCTGCGGCGCAGCTCTCGGATCGAGGGCGGCAGGATGAAGATCGACAATGCATGCTTACCCAGGTCCGAGTTTCGGATCTGCACCTCGCCCTGCCAATCGACGTCAAACAGAACGTCGCGCCCCTGTTCAATCGATTCGCGCACCGGACCGGCGGGCGATCCGTAGAAATTGCCGAATACATGGGCGTGTTCCAGCATCTGGCCATCGGCGACCTGCTGTTTGAACGCGTCTTCGGTCAGAAAGAAATACTCTCGACCATGTTCCTCGCCCGGGCGCGGTGCGCGGGTGGTGGCCGAGATGGAAAACCGCAAGCCTTCATCCCACCCCATCAAACGTCGGGCCAAGGTGGATTTCCCCGCGCCTGAAGGCGAAGACAAGATGATAAGCAGGCCTCGGCGTTCCGCCATGTTGCGTTCCTATTCCACGTTTTGCACTTGCTCGCGCATTTGATCGATTACAGCTTTCAACTCAAGCCCAAGCGCGGTCAGATCGGCGTTTTGCGACTTCGAGCATAAGGTATTGGCCTCGCGGTTGAACTCCTGCGTCAGAAAATCGAACTTGCGGCCAACCGCGCCGTCTTGCGCCAAAAGCGCTCGCGCGGCGGTGACATGTGCGCCCAGACGATCCAGCTCTTCGGTAATGTCCGCCTTGACCGCGATCAGCGCCAGTTCCTGCGCGACGCGGTCCGGGTCCGCACCTTGAGTGTTCTCAAGCACACGTGCAAGATTGTCTCGAAGCGTTTGCGCCATCTCCTCGCGGCGGCGTTCGGCGATTTCCGTCGCTTGATGTGTCAGTGTTTCAATACTGTTCAATTGCGCATTCAGAATGCCCGATAACGCCTGACCCTCGGATTGTCGCATGGCGATGAAATCTGCCAGCAGCTCACCGAACTCGGCCTTCAACTGCGCCACCAAGGGCGCTGCATCATCCGCCTCGGACCCGGCCTCAAGCATACCCTTAAGCGAAAGCAGATCGCTGGCCTTGGACTCGGCCAGGGGTATCCCGCGTTCCACCGCCAGGGCCTGGGTCTGCACCAGCGCTTCAAGAGCGGACTGCATCGCGGGGATGTTCAGTTTGATGTCCGATGCCGTTTCTTCTCGGCTCAGGCGCAGGGACAGCGTAACATTGCCTCGGCTAAGTGCTTTGGACATGTCGGCGCGCAACGCGGCCTCAAGCCCGGTCAGCCAGTCGGGCACCCGCAGCCGCAGATCCAGGCCTTTGCCATTGACGCTGCGCAGCTCCCAGCTCCAGCTGTGCGGGCCATGCGCCCCTTTCCCCGAAGCGAACCCGGTCATGGACTTGATCATGCTTGCCCTTTCATCACTTGCCCGGCCTTCGCACCTAATGCCATCGGCCTGCCTTGGGCAAGACCCTGCTTAATCTTCAACTCGTCTGCACAAGTTAACCATTCGTTAAAGTTTTCCTCCAAAATTGAATTAACCCGTGTCAATCTTTTGGCTAAACCAACCGGCGTGCCGGTATCCCGCCAATAGCTGGCATTTTATGAAAAATGCGACTGATCGACGTTAGGGTGATGAAATGAAAACCTTTTTTGGAACTGGTTCCAGCCCAAGCATTGGGAAGATTGTCGCAATGGATCGCTTCGACAGTGGGCGCAGCCTGTCCCCCATCCGACAGGCCGAGGCATATTGGACAGCGCTGCTGGATCAAAGTGACATCCCGGCGCGATCCCAGATCGATCCGCGCGGGCTAGAGAATATACTGGAATACACGTTCATCCTGGAACGTATCGCGCCCGGTCTGGCGCGGTTCAGGCTGGCCGGCAGCCACCTGAACAAGATCTTCGGGATGGAGGTGCGGGGCATGCCACTGACCGCGCTTTTTGAACCCAGCGCGCGCAGTCGGGTCACCGGTCATCTGGATGCGGTGTTCACCGCGCCCGCCATTGCCGAGCTGAGCCTTGAGTCCTCGGGCAAACTGGGGCGGATGCGACTGCAGGCACGCATGATTCTGTTGCCGCTGAAAAGCGATCTGGGGGATGTCAGCCGGGCGCTGGGCGTGATGGTCAGTGACGGTGCGATTGGCGTCACCCCACGGCGCTTTGCCCTGATAGAAGAAAGGGTGCGCCCGGTGGCCGAATTGCACCTTCGCCCAAAGCCTGATGTGCAACACGCGGAATTGGCTGGGTTCGCCGAAGAAGGGCCTGCGTTCAAACCGGCCTCACATCTACGGCTGGTTTCCTCGCGCGAAGACGAGCACAAATGAAAACGGCGGGACAAAGCCCGCCGTCTCATGTGTTGTGATAACCGGTCAGCTTGCCGCGCGTTTCGACCGGTCGCGGCGCAAGTTGGTCAGTTCTTCGGCCACCAGGAACGCCAGTTCCAGCGACTGAGACGCGTTCAAACGCGGGTCGCACGCCGTGTGGTAGCGATCTGACAGATCCTCTTCGGTCACGGCCCGCACGCCGCCGGTGCATTCGGTAACGTCCAGTCCGGTCATCTCGAAATGCACGCCGCCCGGAACAGTACCTTCGGCCTGATGCACGCCAAAGAAGTCGCGCACCTCGCGCAGAACCGAATCGAAGGGACGGGTCTTGTACCCTGTTGCCGATTTGATCGTGTTGCCGTGCATCGGGTCACAGACCCAGGTGACGGTTGCACCCTCTTCCTTGACGGCTTTGACAAGTCGCGGCAGATGCTCACCTGCTTTGCCTGCGCCAAACCGTGCGATCAGGGTCAGGCGTCCCTCTTCGTTTTCAGGGTTCAGTTTCGCCATCAGCACTTTGAGGTCTTCGGCAGTTGTGGTCGGACCGCATTTCAGACCAATCGGGTTCTGAACACCACGGCAGAATTCCACATGTGCCCCATCGGGCTGACGGGTGCGGTCACCGATCCAAATCATGTGACCCGATCCAGCCAGCCAATTGCCCGAGGTCGAATCCAGACGGGTCAGCGCCTCTTCATACTCAAGCAGCAGGCTTTCGTGGCTTGTATAAAATTCAACACTGGAGAACTCATGCGTGGTATCCGCGTTGATCCCGGCCGCATCCATGAAGTCGATCGAGTCCTGAATTCGGTCGGCGATTTCCGAGTATTTCTGCACGTCCTGATCATCGGTGAAGCCCAGCGTCCAGGAATGAACGCGGCTCATATCCGCGAAACCACCGGTCGAAAAGGCGCGCAACAGGTTCAGCGTGGCCGCCGCCTGCGTGTAGGCCTGCAGCATTTTGGCCGGGTTGGGAATACGCGCCTCGGGCGTGAACTCCAGATCGTTGATGATATCACCGCGGTAGCTGGGCAGTTCCACACCATCCACAACCTCGGTCGGTGCGCTGCGGGGTTTGGCGAACTGACCCGCCATGCGGCCCACTTTGACCACCGGCACCTTGGCACCATAGGTCAAAACCATCGCCATCTGCAGCATCACCTTGAACGTGTCGCGGATCGCGTCCGCACTGAATTGTTCAAAGCTTTCAGCACAATCGCCACCTTGCAGCAGGAACGCCTCACCGCGACCTGCGGCCCCCAGATGCTGCTTCAGCCGCCGCGCCTCACCGGCAAAAACCAGCGGAGGATACTGCGAAAGCTGAGCCTCGACTTTGGCCAGCGCGGCCGCGTCGGTATAGTCGGGCATCTGAACCCGGGGCTTGTTGCGCCAGTTCGATTTTTGCCACTCACTCATAGCTTTGTTCTCCGCTGAGTTAATTCAGTGTGTCTCTATACAAAAAGCTTATCCGAGTGACCATATCCTTTTGAGGCTCTTGACGCAGCAAACAAGCTTTGAGCATGTTGACGGGCAAATCTGACTGTGCGACGCCGCAACAGGTACTGAATCAAGGACAGTTCGCCATGCAAGAGCAACGCCAAGTTGTCACTGTGGACAGCCACGCCGACAAACCAAAGCACTATGTATTTGTTCTTCTTGACAAGTTTTCGCTGCTTTCTTTCGCGTCGGCGTTGGACAGTTTGCGCATCGCCAACCGAATGGCGGATCGCCCTTTGTACAGCTGGACCCTGGCTGCCGATGGCGGGGACACGATGCAATGTTCGGCTGGTACATCGTTCAAGGTCGATAGCGATCTGACCGAGCTGCAGCGGGACGATGTGATTCTGCTATGCGGCGGGGTCGACATTCAGGCCGCGACGACCAAACGCGTACTGAACTGGCTGCGGCGAGAGGCGCGTAAGGGCCCGAAGATCGGAGGGCTGTGCACAGCGGCCTATACGCTGGCAAAGGCCGGATTGCTCGACAACAAACGGGCAACGATTCACTGGGAAAACTCTGACAGTTTTATCGAAGAGTTTGACACGATTGAGCTGACAAAGTCGGTGTTCCTGATCGACGGAAACCGGATGACAACCGCCGGGGGCACCTCGTCGATCGATCTGATGCTCAAACTCATCGCGGCCGACTATGGCGAAGACCTCGCGAATGCCGTGGCCGATCAGATGATCTATTCGTCGATCCGCACCGATCAGGATACGCAGCGCCTGTCGACGCCCACCCGGATCGGCGTGCGCCACCCCAAGCTGAGCCAGGTCATCCTGATGATGGAAAAGAACATCGAAGAACCGATCTCGCCCTCGATCCTTGCCAAGGATGTGGGCATGTCGACCCGCCAGCTTGAACGCCTGTTCCGCCGCTACCTGAGCCGCTCGCCAAAGCGATATTACATGGAACTGCGCCTGCACAAGGCACGCAATCTGCTGATGCAGACCGACATGAGCGTGATAAACGTGGCGCTTGCCTGCGGGTTCGCCTCACCCAGCCATTTCTCGAAATGCTACCGCGCGCATTACAACACGACGCCCTACCGCGAGCGTGGCGCGCAAGGCGGGCGGTTGTCGGTCTAATCAAGTTCTTTGGTAAAGTAGTGCAGATAGGGGCGCAGCATCGGCTGATCTAGATAGGTTGTTGTCTCAATCGGGTCCTCTTGTTCCACGAACCCAAGTTTTGGATAGAGACTGCGCATCTCGACATTGGGCGTCAGCGTATCTGCCACCAACCACTTTAGCCCCATGTTCCGCGCCGCGGTTTCACGTGCATGAATCAAGGCGCGTCCAGTTCCGGTACCGCGGGCCTTTTTAGTGACAAAGACGCGTTTGAGCTCGCCGGTTTCCTGATCGAGCCGTTTCATCATCCCGCATCCGATGATCTCACCCTGCCCGTTCCGTGCGACAACAAGGCACCCGTTCGGTGGCAGGTAATCCTCCGAATGGGCCCAGAATTCCGCCAGCGCACTTTCCGGCGCAGCAGGATCAATCCCGAACCCCATCGCGGTCATGCGTTCGACAATCAAAGCATTATATTGCGCCAAGATACCGTTCAGCTCTGCTTTGGGGGGCAGCGTTTTACACAGTTCGATATCAAATTCATCCACTGGCGTCGGCCCGTGCTGGTGGAAAGGCGAATGCATCACAGCACGGACGGCATGACGGATCAATGGCTTAACCTTCGGGCGTCATCCGATAAACCGCGCCTTCACCGACTGAAAGAAACCAGATCGATCCGTCCGAGGCCTCGACAATGTCGCGCACGCGCTCGGTCTCGGCCCCTTTGATCTGTCCGACCTCACCCAAAGGCGAGCCCGACAGACGTGCAATGTAGTCGAATTTAAGCGACCCGACGAAGATATCGCCCTTCCAGGCGGGCCACAGCTTGCCCGAATAAACCATCAAGCCCGAGGGCGCGATTGAAGGGTCCCAATAGTGCGCGGGCTGTTCCAACCCGGGTTTCGAGGTGCCTTCGCCGATTTTGTCACCGGAATAGTGGACGCCATAGGAAATCACCGGCCATCCGTAATTCGCACCGGGCCGCACCAGATTGACCTCATCTCCACCCTTCGCGCCATGCTCGGACACCCACAAACGCCCTTGCGCGTCCAACCCCGCGCCCTGCGGGTTGCGATGCCCGAAAGACCAGATCTCGGGGCGTGTATCCGAATGGCCGACAAACGGGTTGTCGGACGGCACGCTGCCATCGCGATTGATACGGATCACAGTGCCCATATGGTTCGCGCGGTCTTGGGCGCTGGGTCGATCCCCGCGATCTCCGATAGTTATAAAAAGGCTTCCGTCTTTGGCTTCGACCACGCGCGACCCAAAGTGGCGCCCGCCGCTTCCACCGGGGACCGCTTCGAAGATCACCCGCAGATTGGTCAGGCGATCACCGCTCTCCGACAGGCGCGCGACTGCAACCGCCGTGCCCGCGCCGCTTGCCTGCGGTTTCGAAAAGGTCAGGAAAATCTCTCGACTTTGCGCGAAATCGCGCGCCACCGTGACGTCGAGCAAACCGCCCTGCCCGTTTGCCGCCACCTCGGGGACACCACGCACACGCTTGGTTGAGCCGTCCGACACAAAAAGCAGGTCGCCGTCGCGTTCAGTGACCAGAAACTGGCCGTCAGGCAGGATCCCGATGGCCCAAGGCGTGTCCAGACCCCCGACCATTTGCGTCACACGTACAGGTCCAGCCGAGGTTTCAAGGGTATCAGCCACCGCGACGCTGGCGCAGAGGGTCAAAAACAGAATCGCAAAGATGCGCGGCATTTCATTCTCCTACTCTGGCAACGCGACGTGATCGGCCTGCCTAACCACATCAAAGCACATAGGATTACCGCACAAGAAAGCACCTTTGTGTTAGCACTTTTCTTTTTCGCACAGCTTGCCTAGGGTCGTGCCCAGAACGAATACGTTCACAATAGGGAGTAACCATATGAAAAAGCTGCTTACTGCAACTGCAGCATCCGCCTTGCTGGCTGGCACTGCAATGGCTGAAGACGTCAAACTGGGCGTTCTGTTCGGATTTACCGGCCCAATCGAATCGCTGGCCCCCGCAATGGGTTCTGGTGCCGAGATGGCGATGGCCGAGGTCACCGAATCCGGCAAATTGCTGGACGGTGCGACTGTGACGGCATCGCGTGCGGACACCGGTTGTATCGATAACGGTCTGGCGACGTCGAACGGCGAACGCATGATCGGCGAAGGTGTTGCCGGTATCATCGGCGGCGACTGCTCGGGCGTGACCGGGGCGATCCTGCAGAACGTCGCGATCCCGAATGGCATGGTCATGATCTCGCCTTCGGCAACTTCGCCGGGCCTGTCGACCATGGAAGACAACGGTCTGTTCTTCCGCACGGCACCGTCGGATGCGCGTGAAGGTCAAGTGATGGCAGACATCCTGAATGATCGCGGCATCAGCTCGATCGCTTTGACCTACACCAACAACGACTATGGCAAGGGTCTGGCGGACGCGATCCAGTCCTCGTACGAGGCGTCGGGTGGCGAAGTCACCATCGTCGCCGCGCACGAAGACGGCAAAGCCGACTATTCGGCCGAAGTCGGGGCATTGGCGTCGGCAGGTGGCGATATTCTGGTCGTTGCCGGGTATCTGGACCAAGGCGGTCTTGGCATCATCCAGTCGGCGCTGGACAGCGGCGCGTTTGATACGTTCGGTCTGCCCGGCGGCATGATCGGCGACTCGCTGCCTGCAAATGTCGGCCCCGACCTGAACGGCTCGTTCGGTCAGATCGCTGGTTCTGGCGGTGAAGGTGCCGAGAAATATTTCGCCATGGCCGAAGCTGCCGGTTTCGACGGCTCGTCGCCCTATTCGCCTGAATCCTATGACGCCGCTGCGCTGTTCATGCTGGCCATGCAGGCCGCAGGATCGGCCAACCCGGCGGACTATGGCGGCAAGATCATGGACGTTGCCAACGCTCCGGGTGAGAAAATCTACCCCGGTGAGCTGGCCAAAGGTCTGGAACTGCTGGCCGCGGGTCAGGACATCGACTATGTCGGCGCGTCGGGTGTTGAGCTGATTGGCCCCGGTGAAAGCGCGGGCTCGTATCGTGAGATCGAGGTCACCGACGGCGAGAACAAGACCGTCAACTTCCGTTGATCCCAGGTTAACAGCCATAAAATCAAGCAGCCCGGGCCTTGTGTCCGGGCTGTTTCAATGACAAAAGCTGCGCCTCGCTTTTGCGGGGAAACGGCAAGGGGAAAACATGATCGTCGTCGAAGACGTGCACAAGCATTTCGGCGGATTTCACGCGGTGGACGGGGCATCGCTGGAAATCCAGAAAGGTTCGATCACCGGATTGATCGGACCGAACGGGGCCGGAAAAACCACTCTATTCAATGTGATAGCAGGCGTTTTGCCACCGACTTCTGGTCGCGTTTTCATGGATGGTGAGGATATCACCGGCCTGCCCCCGCATGAGTTGTTTCACAAAGGCCTGCTGCGCACCTTCCAGATCGCACATGAGTTTTCGTCGATGTCCTGCCGCGAAAACCTGATGATGGTGCCGGGCGCGCAATCGGGCGAGTCGCTCTGGAACACGTGGTTCGGACGCAAGCGCATCGCCGATGAGGAACGCGCGCTGAAGGCCAAGGCCGACGAAGTGCTGGAGTTCCTGACCATTGAACATCTGGCCGATCACAAGGCAGGTCAGGTTTCGGGCGGGCAGAAAAAGCTGCTGGAGCTTGGCCGCACCATGATGGTCGACGCCAAGATTGTGTTTCTGGACGAGGTCGGCGCAGGCGTGAACCGCACCTTGCTGATGACCATTGCTGACACGATCCTGCGACTGAACAAGGAACGCGGCTATACCTTTGTGGTCATTGAGCATGACATGGATTTCATTGGCAAAATCTGCGACCCGGTCATCTGTATGGCCGAGGGTAAGGTTCTGGCCGAGGGCACTCTGGACGAGATCAAAGCCAATGAGCATGTGATCGAGGCGTATCTGGGTACGGGTCTGAAGAACAAAGACAAACTGGAGGCCGGTGCGTGAGAGTTGTGATCCAGGCAAAGAGGGATCCCCAGTATGGCTGAGCCGTTTTTGATCGGGGACACAATGACCGGCGGCTATGGCAAGGGGCCGGATATTCTGCATGAATGCACGATCTCGGTGGATGCGGGTGAGATTGCCGTGATTGTCGGGCCGAACGGGGCCGGTAAATCCACCGCGATGAAAGCTGTGTTCGGGATGCTGGATGTGCGGGCCGGGTCTGTGCGGCTGGATGGAGAGGACATCACCGCTCTTTCGCCGCAGGATCGGGTGATCAAGGGCATGGGCTTTGTGCCGCAGACCTCAAACATCTTCACGTCGATGACAGTGGAAGAAAACCTTGAGATGGGCGCCTTTATTCGGCGCGACGACATTTCGGGGACGATGGAGCAGGTCTATGACCTTTTCCCCATTCTGCGCGACAAGCGCAACCAAGCCGCCGGAGAGCTCTCGGGCGGTCAGCGCCAACAGGTCGCCGTGGGCCGCGCGCTGATGACTCAGCCGAAGGTGTTGATGTTGGATGAGCCGACCGCCGGTGTCTCGCCTATCGTGATGGATGAACTATTCGACCGGATCATCGAGGTCTCACGCACCGGTCTGCCGATCCTGATGGTCGAACAGAACGCCCGTCAGGCGCTGGAAATCGCAGACAAGGGATATGTGCTGGTTCAGGGGCGGAATGCCTATACCGGCACGGGCAAGGAACTGCTGGCCGATCCCGAAGTGCGTAAGAGCTTTTTGGGGGGGTAACCGAAGTGCAAATTTTGGACTCAACACCCCGTTCACTAGAGTGCCACAGTTTTACTGTGGCTCAAAAGCCAAGAATCCAGTTGAGAAAGACGACCGCCATGGCTTTTGCAATCAGTTTGTCGGCCAATTGTGTGCTTGCAGATGGAACAACAACCTTACCTCAAGTTTTCGAATTAAATTGTGATTGGTCTGACGACCATTTACTAAAAAATGTCGGTCCCCTTTCTGGGACACCAACACTCGCTTTTTCGTCGTCTTCTAAACCTAGCAAACTGGACGCTGCCATTCAGAACAGCCCAATCGAGCAAATTGGCGTTGGTGGGATAAGGCATTTTCTGGTCCCTTCAATGGGACCACCACTTGCGGGATTGACCATAACGGTGTTTCCTGATGGCCGAAGCGTACGTTCACAAATTTACGACACGCGCGGTGATCTCTCAGTTCAATCCAGCATCGGCACATGTGAGGTCATGGAATAATGGACTTCCTCAACGCCCTTGTGGCGCTCTCCAACTTCGTTCTTGTTCCCGCAATCGCCTATGGCAGCCAGTTGGCGCTGGGCGCTCTGGGGGTCACTCTGATCTACGGCATCCTTCGGTTCTCGAACTTTGCCCATGGTGACACGATGGCATTTGGCGCGATGATCGCTGTGTTGGTCACTTGGGGCCTGCAGGCTCTTGGTGTCAGTTTCGGGCCGTTGCCGACCGCCCTGCTTGCCCTGCCTTTTGCCATTCTGGGCTGTATCGTGCTGGTGCTGCTCACCGACCGTTTGGTTTATAGGTTCTACCGGGAACAAAAGGCCAAACCGGTCATTCTGGTGATCGTGTCGATGGGCGTGATGTTCATCATGAACGGCATCGTTAGGTTTATCATCGGCCCGGACGATCAGCGCTTTTCAGACGGCGCACGGTTCATCGTCTCGGCGCGGGATTTCAAGGCGATGACCGGCCTGCGAGAGGGGCTGGCAATCAAAACCTCTCAGGGCATCACTGTGATCGTGGCCGTTGTCGCCGTGGCGTTGCTGTTCTGGTTTCTGAACAAAACCCGCACCGGCAAGTCAATGCGCGCCTATTCGGATAACGAGGATCTGGCGCTGCTGTCCGGGATCAACCCCGAACGTGTCGTGATGATCACCTGGATCTTGGTGGCAGCTCTGGCGACGACGGCAGGTGTGCTGTACGGGCTGGACAAAAGCTTTAAACCCTTCGTGTATTTCCAACTGCTGCTGCCTATTTTTGCCTCGGCCATCGTGGGTGGGCTCGGCAACCCGCTGGGAGCAATCGCAGGCGGGTTCATCATCGCCTTTTCCGAGGTGACCATCACCTATGCATGGAAAAAAGTGCTGACATATCTCGCACCAGAAAGCCTTGCCCCGTCAGGTTTGGTGCAATTCCTGTCGACCGATTACAAATTCGCTGTCAGCTTTGTCATCCTGCTGATCGTGCTTCTGTTTAAGCCCACCGGCCTGTTCAAGGGGAAAGCGGTATGAGTGAGACCGTCAAGAACACGCTGTTGTTTGTCGTTGTCGGCTGTTTGATCCTGCTGACCGGATTTTTCCAAAGCTGGAACGCCGCGATCCTGATCCTGAACATGGGGCTGATCTCGGCCATCATGGCAATTGGGGTGAACCTGCAATGGGGATTTGCCGGTCTGTTCAACGTCGGCGTCATGGGCTTTGTCGCGCTGGGCGGGTTGGCGGTTGTGCTGGTCTCGACCCCGCCGACGCCGGGCGCCTGGGTGGCTGGCGGCTATGGGATTGTTCTGGCGCTTTTGCTGGGGGCAGCGACCGTCGTGGCGGCAGTTCTTGTGGCCACCCGAATGCCCAAAGGTCGGCTGCGGACCGCTTCGATCATCGGCATCTTGATCGTGGGGTTCTTTGTCTACCGCGCCGTGTTTGATCCCAACATCGCCGCGGTCGAGGCCATTGACCCGGCGGTGGCGGGCAATCTGGGCGGGTTGAACCTGCCGGTTCTGCTGGCCTGGCCCGCCGGAGGTCTGTTGGCCGCAGGCGCGGCCTGGCTGATCGGCAAAACGGCGCTGGGCCTGCGCTCTGACTATCTGGCGATTGCGACGCTTGGGATCGCCGAGATCATCATCGCCGTCCTCAAGAACGAGGACTGGCTCGCCCGTGGGGTCAAGAATGTCTATGGCATTCCACGCCCCGCTCCTGTCGTCGGGTATGAGGTCGAGCTGCAGCAAGACCCCGGTTTTATCGCCCGTGCTGAATGGCTGGGTCTTGATCCGGTGCTGGCCTCGACCCTGTCGGTCAAGCTTGGGTATTCACTGCTATTCGTCATTGTTCTGCTTGCTCTGCTCTGGATGGCGCAGATGGCGCTGAAAAGCCCTTGGGGCCGCATGATGCGCGCCATCCGCGACAACGAGGTTGCGGCCGAGGCGATGGGTAAGGACGTCACCCGACGCCATCTGCAGATATTTGTCTTGGGCTCCGCCATCTGTGGCATCGCAGGTGCGATGATGACCACGCTGGATGGTCAGCTGACTCCCGGTACATATCAACCGTTGCGGTTCACCTTCCTCGTCTGGGTGATGGTGATCGTGGGCGGATCAGGCAACAATTTCGGTGCTGTTCTGGGCGCGTTTCTGATCTGGTTCCTGTGGGTGCAGGTCGAACCCATCGGCCTGTGGGTCATGAACCTGATCACCTCCGGGATGCCGGATGGCAGCGCGCTGAAAGCCCACCTGATCGAGAGTGCGGCACATATGCGGTTGTTCACGATGGGATTGATCCTGCTGATTGTTCTCAGATTCAGCCCACGCGGCCTGATTCCGGAAAAATAGCTACAATTCAGGGGAACTGAGCGCTTCATCCTTGCGTTTTGTTGTCTGAATCGTGGAATATCGTTAAACGCTACTGCGACCACTCAACGATCCGGAACAGCCAGGTACATGAGGCATGAGCAGTCTCAAGCTTGCTTTTGGGCCGGAAGTAACAATTACAGGAAGTGCGTGAACACGATGAAAAAGAGCCTGAAAACCGCAGCGATTGCCGTGCCCTTGCTGGCCATCCTGACCGCCTGTGTCCCGTCACCGGAAGACTTCGAGAGCACACCTGTGCAAGTGCAAACACCCAAGGGTGTCGTAACCTGTCAGCTGTATCGCCTGGATCGCGTGATCTGGGATCGGGCAATTGATTTCCCGGCGACCAAGATGTCGGTGAAAGAGGCTGACAATTACTGCAAGCAGGAAGGCGAGCGCCGCAAGAAACGCTAAGGGCTGACAGCGCCTTTGTGCAACTGGGCCAAAGGCGCTGACCCAATGTTCAGCGGTTTTTGAACAATCCGCCCAGAATCCCACGCACCATGCGGCGACCGGTGGTGCCTTTGAGCTCTTTGATGACAGCTTCGGTCATTGCGGATGCGAATGTATCTTTTTTCCGCATCACGCGGCTGGTCGACCGCCCCACCCGGCTGCCCGAATAGCGCCGGGCCGATGCAAACTCACGTTCCATCGCGGATTGCATTTCGATAACTTCGTCTGTCTCAGCCATTGCGGCAGCCTCTGCAGCGGCGGCGGCGCGTTTTTGCAGAATTTCATAAGCAGAGGTGCGATCCACTTTTTCAGTGTATTTGCCCGCCATATCCGATGCCGCCATCAGGTCCGAGCGTTCGGCCTTGGTGATTGGGCCCAATTGCGATCCGGGCGGGCGGATCAGGGTCCGCTCGACCACGCCGGGGATTCCCTTTTTCTCAAGCATCGAGGTCACAGCCTCGCCCACGCCGACCTCACGAATGGCTTCCTCGGTGTCGAACTTTGGGTTTTCGCGATATGTCTCGGCGGCAAGGCGCAGGTTCTTGCGGTCACGCGCGGTAAAGGCCCGCAGCGCATGCTGGATGCGGTTGCCCAACTGACCCAGAATATCCTCGGGGATGTCCGCCGGATTCTGACTGATGAAATAGACGCCAACACCTTTGGAGCGGATCAGGCGGGCCACTTGTTCCACTTTGTCGACCAGCACCTTTGGCGCGTCCTCGAACAGCAGATGCGCTTCATCAAAAAAGAACACCAGTTTGGGTTTTTCCGGGTCACCGACCTCGGGCAGTTCCTCAAACAACTCGCTGAGCAGCCAAAGAAGAAAAGTGGCGTAGAGACGCGGCGCGCCCATCAGTTTGTCCGAGGCCAGAATGTTGACCATTCCGTGCCCCGTCGCATCGGTGCGCATGAGATCGGACAGTGCCAGCGCAGGTTCCCCAAACAGATTGGACCCACCCTGGTTTTCAAGCACAAGCAAACGGCGCTGAATCGCGCCGATCGAGGAAGTCGAGACATTTCCATAGCGCAGAGACAGTTGCGCCCGATTTTCACCGATCCAGACAAGCAGCGCCTGCAGGTCCTTGAGGTCCAGCAACGGCATCCCTTCTTCGTCGGCAACGCGGAATGCGATGTTCAAGATGCCCTCTTGCGCATCGCTGAGTTCCAACAGGCGCGACAGCAGCAAAGGGCCCATTTCGGTGATCGTGGTGCGAACGGGATGGCCCTGTTCGCCATAGAGGTCCCAAAACGTGACCGGACAGGCGCCATAGCTGAAGTCGTCAAATCCGATCCGCGTGGCACGATCCTGAAAGGCGCCGTGCAGCTTGTGCGCGGCGCTGCCCGGGCGCGCCAGGCCCGACAGGTCCCCTTTGACGTCCGACAAGAAGACGGGAACGCCAGCTTGCGAAAACCCCTCGGCCAGAATTTGCAGGGTCACGGTCTTGCCGGTTCCTGTGGCCCCCGCAATCAGCCCGTGCCGGTTGGCGTATTTCAGGGTCAGCCCCTGTTTCTGCCCATAATCCGGGCCGCCGCCGCCCACAAAAATCTTGTCTTGCATTTGCTAACTGTCCCCAAAACTGACCGTTCCTGTCCGAACATACAAAGTTTACCTTTTGTCGCGATAGTACTTTTACGGCCTCGGCGACGGTTTGCGGGGGCTGTAAATTCCTCCCTGTCGACTGGCCGTGCCTTCGGGCACGGCTTTTTTTCGCGTTTTGGCAGAATGTGGGCGGAACCGTGTCACTTTTTCAGGTTTGCAGTTGACCACTGGGTTTGGCTCTCGTAACGTCTGCGCATAACTAAGTCGGCCAGTCCGACGGGGAGAAACAATTTGGCAAAGGGGGCTGCTCCACCAGCTCCCTTTTCCTGTTTTTGGGCCCTGGCCAAAGTCTGGTTCCTTGGCGACAATCCGTCCAAATTTTGGTGATACCGCAGGTTTGGCCCTGACACTGGCTGATTGCAGTGATACAGGGGACAAAAAGCTGGATCAGCACCATGAGGCATTTATGATCAGGAAACTTATCTCACTGAATATTGCGGCCGCGGCTTTGATTGGCACCGCCGCCTTTGCGCAGGAAACAACAGATACCGAGGCCGCTCCGGCCGAGGGTACCGCCCCGTCCATCGCGGACAACCTGGATCTGGGTCAGCCGGTCGATGAAAGCACGCAGGTCGGTCAGCGCTATGCCAAAGAGGCGTTTGGCGAGTGGAACCTGACTTGCCTTAAGACCAATCTTGAAAGCGACCCATGCTCATTGCTGCAGCAGGTCAACGGGCCGCAAGATGTCCCCATGGCCGAGTTTTCGCTGTTTCCCCTGCCCGAAGGTCAGGCTGCGGTTGCAGGCGCCAATGTCATCGTACCGCTGGAAACCCTGCTGACCGAGCAACTGACGATTTCTATCGATGGCGCGCCAGCCAAGCGTTACGCATTTTCGTTTTGTGACCCTGTGGGGTGCGTCGCGCAAATCGGCCTAACCCAGACCGATATCGATGCAATGCAGAAAGGCAACAAGGCAACGTTGCGGATCGTTCCCGCGCCCGCTCCCGATCAGGTGATCCGGTTGGAGGTTTCGCTGTCAGGTTTTACCGCGGGGTATGAGGCCGTATCCGCACTGGAAAACTGAACCAGAAGAAAACGTAATGCAAAAGCCGCCTCGAAGGGGCGGCTTTTATACTTTCCTCAGGGCCAAGACCGCGTTCAGACCACCAAACGCAAACGCATTGCTGAGGGCGACATCCACCTTGGCCTCGCGCGCCTCGTTCGGGACGACATCCAGGGCGCATTCGGGATCGGGTTCTTCGTAGCCGATCGTCGGCGCAATGACGCCGTCCCGCAGCGCCATGATACAGGCCAGCAATTCAACCGCGCCCGTCCCGCCGATCAGGTGACCGTGCATCGACTTGGTGGAGGAAATCATCAAATCATCGGCGTGCTGTCCGAAAACATCCGCCACCGCGGCGCATTCAGTTTTGTCGTTGGCCGCCGTGCCGGTCCCATGGGCGTTGATATAACACACATCGCTGGCGTTCAGCTTTGCGTCGGCCAGCGCACCCGACATCGCGCGCGAGGCCCCTTGTTTGCTGGGCATCACAATGTCTGCCGCGTCCGAGGACATGGCAAAGCCCGCGACCTCGCACAGAATTTCGGCCCCGCGGGCACGCGCGTGCTCATATTCTTCGAAGACAAAAATCCCGGCCCCTTCGCCCTGCACCATGCCGTTGCGGTTGGCGCTGAACGGGCGGCAGGCATCTTTGGACATGACGCGCAGGCCCTCCCACGCCTTTACGCCACCGAAACATAGCATCGATTCCGATCCGCCAGTGACCATGGCCGGTGCCGCGCCGCTGCGCACCAACTGAAACGCCAGCGCCATTGCATGGTTCGATGACGCACAGGCCGTCGACACTGTGAAGCTGGGGCCTTTCAGATTGTGTTCCATCGACACATGGCTGGCGGCGGCGTTGTTCATCAGTTTTGGCACCACAAACGGATGCACTCGGTTCTTGCCGTCCTCATAGACCGAGCGGTAATTGTCGTCCCAGGTCGACACGCCACCGCCCGCTGTGCCCAGCACCACACCCGAGCGCGCGGCAAGGTCGCCGTGAAAGACGATGCCGGATTGGTCAATCGCCTCTTTCGCGGCGGTCAGCGTGAACTGGGTGAACCGATCATAGAGTGACATTTGCTGGCGGTTGAACCGGCCTTCGGCCTCGAACCCGCGCACCTGCCCACCGATCTTTATCGCAAGCCGTTCGACATCGCGAAACTCAAGATCGGATATCCCGCAACGCCCTTCTCGCATCGCTTCCAGCGTGTCGGGCACAGAATGGCCCAGCGAGTTGATGGTGCCGGCACCCGTAATGACAACGCGTTTCATGGTCAGTGTCAGACCTTTTCCGACACGAGCTTTTCAATGCCCGCAATGATCGCTGCGACATTGGTGATATCGAAATCGCTGGCCGTCGGTTCGTTGGCGTTGAAGGGGACCGAAATATCGAACTCTTCTTCGATGGCGAAAATGCTTTCGACCAGGCCCAGGCTGTCGATACCCAGGCTTTCAAGCGTGCTGTCGGGTGTCACATCCGATGGCTCCAGCACGGCCTGCTCTGCAATAATTGCGATGACGCGGTCGCTGATGCTCATATCGTTCCCCTGATTGTCGCGTTGAGGTTGATTTAATCACTTGGAGGCTGTTTGAAAACAGCCTTTTTCAACGCCTCAACATCGCGGGCCAGACGCGGCAGGCGTCGTTGCGCCTTATAGATATCAGTGTGAGAGTCCATCTTGATGCCGGGATATCCCATGATCACACGGCCCGCAGGCACGTTGGACAGGATCTTTGTGCCCCCGCCCGAGATCACGCCGTCCCCGATAAAGATATTGTCGACAACACCGGTTTGCCCGCCCAGAACGACGTTGTTCCCGATCTCGACCGATCCCGAAACTCCGGTCTGTCCACACAGCAGACAATCGCGCCCGACGCGGGTGTTGTGGCCCACATGCACAAGATTATCCAGCTTTGACCCGCTGCCGATGACCGTATTGCGGATGGTGCCGTTGTCGACCGTGCAATTCGCGCCAACCTCGACATCATCGCCAATTTCCACCGCACCCAGCGAGTGGATGCGCAGCCAGCTTTGGGCCTTTGCTTCGCCCTGATCGCCCATTGTCTTGCGAGCGTTTTCGGCGCCCGAAACTTCGGGCGTGACAAAGCTGAACCCGTCCCCCCCGATACGCGCACCGGGTTGGGCGATAAAGCGATCACCGATCCGGCTGCGGGCGCCGATGCTGACCATTTCGCGCAACAAGGCATGCTTGCCGATGCTGACATCCATCCCGACAACGCAATGCGGGCCGATCACTGAACCAGCCCCGATACGCGCCCGGGCACCGATCACGGCCAGCGGCCCAACCGAGACCCCCTCGCCAATTTCAGCGGTTGGATCGATCACGGCCGACGGGTGAATGCCCTGTGCAACGCCCTGCCCCTTGTCCATCATCGCGGTGATACCGGACATCGCCATGCGCGGGCGTGTCACGAAGATAGCAGCCCGCAAGCCCATGGATTGCCAATCTGCCCCGTCCCACAAAACAGCCGCGCGCGCCGCGCCTTGCGTCAATGCCTCGGCATATTTGGGCGACATGGCCATGGCCAGATCGCTTTCCCCCGCCGTACCGGGTTCTGCCGCGCGCGCAACCGTAAGGCTGGTATCGCCCTCGGCGTCTGCGCCAAGGGCGTCTGCTATTTGCTGGATCGTGAACTGCATCGCAGGCTTCCTTGTGTCAGGACTTGCCCCCGTGATTACCCCTGAACGTCCGGCAGGACCACCCCTGCCTTTTGCAATGCGTCCCAGATTTTGCGATCGCGGTCATACACATCCCGGCGATACTGAACCTCGCCCTTGGGGCCGATGTAAGCGGTGCGATAGATCAGATGTACCGGAACCTTCTGGTCCAGTTCCACTTTGGTCTCTTTACCCGAGCTCAGGACACGATGGAAAAACGCCTTGGGGTCTTCCTCCTGACGGGCCAGCAGCGCATAGGCGAATTCGAACGGTTGGGCCAGTCGGATACAGCCATGCGAAAACGCCCGAACCTCACGCGAGAACAGGGATTTCTGAGGCGTATCATGCAGATAGATGTTGTACTTGTTGGGGAACATGAACTTCACCAGACCCAGAGCGTTGCTCTTGCTGGGAGGTTGACGCATCGAGAACGGGAAGTTGCGCGCGGTAAACTGGGTGAAATCCACCGCACCGCGGTTCACCTGACGCCCGCGCCGGTCTGTGATCTGGATATGGCCAACCGCGTTCGGGTTCGACTGTAGCTGGGGCAAGTATTCCTTGGTGATGATCGAGCGTGGCACATACCAGCTGGGATTGATCACCATATGCTCCATCTCGTCCGAGAATTCGGGGCTGCGGCGGTCATGGGTGTTCTTGCCGATCACCGCGCGGGTTTCAAACGTCACCCGGCCGTCGTCGACAATCTTGGCCGAGAAGTCAGCCTGATTGACCAGGATATGCCGCGCGCCACGCTCTTCCGGCAGCCAGCGTTCCCGTTCCAGCGCGACGATGACCGCCTTCAAACGGTCCGAGGCCGGGCGGTTCAACTCGGTGATGGTGCCTTTGCCGGCAACGCCGTCCGCTTCAAGCCCGTGGGCGGTTTGAAAGGCTTGAACCGCGGACAACAGGGCGTCGTCGAAATCCGGGCTGGCCGTGGGCTTCATGTAGCCCATCGCCACCAGCCGGTTGCGCAGTTTGATGACATTCGGACCGGTATCGCCGCGCTCAAGCTTGGTTACCGGAACCGTCGCGCCCCACCCGCCATCAGCGATCAGGGATTGCAGTGCCAGTTTCTGTTTCATCAGCGCACGGTATTGCGGGCTCTGTGGGCCCAGCGATTGAATATAGCGACCCGATGTATCAGCTTGCAGATCCCGCAGAAACGCGCCTGCGGGACGGCGGTCAACCTTGCGGACAAGGCCATCATCGATCTTTGACGGCGTAACCGTGCCTGCTTGCAAGTCCGAGGCGTATTTCAGAAATGCCCGGCTCAGCTCTGCTTCGACCAAGCCCAGTTCGCGGGTGGTGTCCGCCTCTTGCATTTGTTCGATCAGCGCCTGCACATCGTATCGTGCAGCAGGCAAGCCATGGTTCTCTACGCCCGACAACGCTTTGATCAAGGCGGCACGGCGTAAGGCATGCTGATCTGATGATCCGACCCAAATCGGTTCAAAGCCGTTTTCCACGTAATAGGCAGACAGCGCCGCGTCCGAAGAAGTCACCTCGGCAACCGCGAGTTGGAACGCCGTTCCTTCGGTGTTTCCGCTCGCACCTGTCGCAGCAAATGCCAGCAGTGCAGCGGCGAAAATACGTTTACGTGTTCCAAAAACTGTGGGCATGAGATGACCTTGACTATTCAATAACTTGGCGCGGCTGAAAAGAAGCGCCCGAAAAATATGTTTCGGACAACACGGCTTGTCCATTCACATGTCTATCACCTAGCGCTTCTTTTGGATCGTGATGCGCGTTTGCATCGGGCGCCGCGGGTGGGCAGCAAATTTATGCAGCCCTGCATCAGTTGCGCAAAAAACTGCCGAAAATTCCCCCTTGAAAACTGTTTTGGCAAAGATTGCTTGGCTGCTGATTCTCGCTGTGCCATAAACTTCGCATCTGGGATGGGGAAAAATTAAGAAAGCGCACGTAACATCGTGTGCAGGCAGGAACAGTACGGGACGAAACAAGAAATGGCCAAGAGCAGTACCTCGGGTATTACCCGGCGTGCCCTATTGGGCGCATTTGCAGCAACAACACTTGTCGCAGCACCGACTTATTCCAACGCAGCTGGTTTCCTTCGCGGGGGTGGCGACATCCGACGCATCCGGATGTATTCGGGCCGCACCGGCGAACGCATCGACATGGTATATTGGGTCGATGGGAAATATATCAAGGACGCCGTGAAAGAAGTGAATCACTTCATGCGTGACTGGCGTAGTGATCAGGTCAAAGATATGGATCTGCGCACGATTGATATCATGGCCGCATCGCACAACCTTCTGGATGTTTCCGAGCCTTATATGCTGCTCTCCGGCTATCGCTCTCCGAAAACCAATGCGATGCTCAGGTCCCGTTCGCGTGGCGTTGCGCGTAACTCGCTGCATATGAAGGGCCAGGCCGCCGATCTCAGATTGTCTTCCCGCTCGGTCTCGCAAATGGCAAAGGCTGCAATGGCCTGTCGCGCCGGTGGTGTCGGGCAGTATTACCGCTCAAACTTCGTCCACATGGATTGCGGCGACATCCGTACCTGGCGCGGCTAAGACCCACAATAAACAATTGCCAATCCCATAGCCGCCTCGCGCGGCTTTTGGCGTTTCTTATGTCATTCAGAACCAACACCTTACGCACCTGTTTGCAACGGTTGCAGCACGTGCAACCGTTGGCAATTTACATGTTATGTAGAAATCAGTTCGGCGCGATCCGGGCAAGCGCTTCGTTGAAACCGTTCAGCGAAACCGGGATCACGACCTGACCATCGGTTGGATGCATAACTGTAATCGAAGCCTGCGTATTGGCCTTGAGCAGTTCATACACATTCGCATTGGGGGTCCCTTCGACAAGGCACCCATCCGACGTGCAACGCGACCAAGCCAGATTGGCGGTATAGTCCTGCCCAATCGACAGAAGCGGCGGGAAGCTCAGCAACACGCCCAAAGGCAATGCCAATTCAGTTTCGAACGACCCCTGCTCGGCATTCCAAGAAAATGTCACGACCATGGCCGTGAACTCTCCGTCACCCGTCGTGACGCGCTGATAGAGCTGGCAATCCTCAATACTGGTTGATCCCGCAAAACACTGAACCACCCAATCGCCGAATTCTTCACGATCGAGCTCAGGGATATTGCCCTGCTGTGCGAATGCCGCCGAAGTGGCGGCAATCGTGGAAAACATCGATGCACGAACGAGGTTCTTCATCCGGTCACCCATCAGCTTGCAGCCTCAGCCGCCTTGGCCGCTGCTTCGGCTTCGCGCTGCGCCTGTTCTGCTGCAATCGCCTGAGGCGATCCTGCTTCGAGCGCCTTTCTGGTGTTGTACTTCTGGATAATCGCCGACTGCGCGCTTTTGTTCGAGAACGACCATACGTTCTTTTCAGCACCTTCAACGATCATCGAATACACAGCCAGTTCAATTGCCTGACGCACCGCAAGACCCACAGGCTCATTCCGGGTCACACCGGCCTCAAGTTCGAGGATTTCGTCGGTGGATACATAGCGGAAGACCGAGGCCTGCTGCAGGAAAGAATAGACGGTTTTTTCCGTTTGAACCGACAACAGCACCTGGCCGGTGGCAACGCTCACCGCACGCAAGGCAACGGTGATACGGTCGCGGCGATAATCGACATTTGCGCCAATGCCCAGCAAGCGGGCCCCTGCACCACCTGTGGTGACGTTGCTGTCATAGTTGATCACACCACCTTCGATGATGATGCCCGCGTATCTCAGCGGCGGCAGCTCGGAAACAGTGGTATTTTTGTATTCTGTGTTCGTCTGGTTGATCAGGTTTCTTTCCGTAACCAGATTCTGCAACCCTGTACGTTCAACCACATTGAACCAACGGCCATTGCCCGCATCTAGAAGCGAGTCGATCAGCAAAGCCTCGTTACCCTGCGTGACCGCTTTTGAAAACTCGGCAAACAGTTCCGAGGGTTTCTGCTGGCCCGTTTGATCCGGGAAGCTGTAGACCGCGACGTCAACCTTGCGACTGGCCGGTGGCAAAGTCGCCAGCACCGCTTCGGTTCGCGTTACGGGGGTGCTTTCTGGTTCGGCGGCCAATTTGTCTTTCAGACCGCCAACAAACCCCTGGGCGCAACCAGCAAGAAGAGCGCTCGCGCTCAGGCAAAACAATACTTTGCGAAATGACATGGAACTGCTCCGTACCCCTCGTGCCCGCCGCTCGTTTCATTACTGGACGGCTTTTGCGACACTTTAGTTGTTGTTCACTGTAAAATCCGTAGCGGCCGGCGCGGCATCGGGTGCCGCGGGCGCAGCTGGCGGTGCCCCCAAATCGATATCGATGTCGGGGAAGTCGATTTCCGGGAACACAGCGTCGCCGCCACCTCCACCACCGCCATCAGCGTGTTGGTTTTGAATATCGGCAAGACCGATCAGATAGTTGTAGTTTGCAGAAAACCCGCCAAATCCGGGGTTCACAGGCCGATAGACCAATTCGGATGCGGCCACCTGCGAAACCGTTGCTGCCAGAATCGCAGAAACAGATGCAACCCGGGAAAAGCTGCGTAAAGTCATTCGTTTCACCTGTATATCCAACTTACCAACTCTACTTCAATCTTATGACAGTACCCGCCGGTGCATTGCGAAACGTGATACTGCCACCATAATTTCTTCCGACCTGACCATACACCACAGTCGTGTTCTGTGAATCGACCAGCGCAACATTGGCCCCAAGATTGTTGCCAATTTGCACAGTCGCAACGCTGTTGTTGTTCCCGCCCACCACAAAAACATTCGATGTGAGGCGCGATCCAGCCTGGTATTGCGCTATGACGCTGCCCGGTGAATCGCTCACGAGGCCGAGTGATCGGTTGTTGTTACCCAACTGGAAAGAGCCGGTCGCCGCACCCTGACTTTGGTTCACAAAGTTACGGCTGAGGTTGTTCTGACCATTCTGCGCCTGAATGTTCGCGGCACCCTGACCAAAAGCGGTGTTGCTCTGCAATCCTTGTGCAGCCTGTGCAGCGCCATTGACATTGGGGGCAGCAAAATTGCCCTGCTGCGCGCTGACCAGAACCTCAACCGGGGACAGATCGTTTTGCACAACGAAATTCACGGCCTGCGCCTCGGCCGATCCGCCGTAGGCCGCAAGCCCGATGGCCAGTGCAAGGCCTGACAGGATGGATTTACCAAATCGTTTCTTCATCTCAATTTCCGCCTTCCTGCTTGACTAAATGTGCCTCACGGCGTGGCTGTGGCTTCGCACTCATCCGTGCGTGCGCCATCGCGAACAGTTAGCTTGATGGAGACCTCTCCACCCTTCTGAACATGGACCGAGGACGTTGACAGTGTCAAATACCCGTCCTGATACGCGCTGCTGTCACCACTGTCTGCAAAGCTGCCAGCCTGAGAAGAGACCGACCGATTAGAGCCCTGCTTTACGGTGACACTCATTTGATAAGAGCCGCTCTTCCAGACCTCGGGATCAACCGCACCCGTGACGGTCAGCATCGGTCCGGCTTGCGACATTAGCAGATGGCACGCGCCAGACGAGGGGGTCGAAGAAACCGACATCAAAACCATCAATACTGGCAGCAACGTGCCCATACCAATCAAATCCGAAAAACAAATGTGGTCGGAGGCAAAGCCTGCCTCCGACCGTTGTGATTAGGCTCGATTAACGAGACCAGGTAACCTGCAAGTTGGTAGCCGCATTTCCGCTACCGTACTGGCTCTGGATATTGCGGTTACCATCGCCGAACTGAAGGCTGGCATGAGCATTATAGCTTCCGAGCTGGGACTGCGAGCTATAGTTACCGTTGCCACGCTGCAAACTAACGGCCGAATTACGTGTCCCACCGTAGTAATAGGAACGCGCTTGCGACTGGAAGTTCTGGTTGTTGTCACCAATCTGCAGCGCCGCTACATCACTCTTATATTGATGCGACTGATATTGTTCAGAATAGTTGTCGTGGCCTCGCTGGGCCAACGCCGCAAAGCTTTGTTCACCGCCAACTTGTTTGATGTACGAGTCGTTGTTGTTGCCATACTGCACAGTTACAGCGCCGTTCTTGTATCCACCATATTGTGTGGTTGAGGCAAAATTCTTGTCGCCAAGTTGAACAGTCGCGGCTGAGTTTCCTTTTCCACCATAGTCTTGCACGGTGTGTTGCTGGTTCTTGTACCCAGCTTGAATTACAGCAGATTTCAGATTCTTACCCACCTGCAAGGTAGTCGATGTGTTCTTCACACCGAACTGGCCGGTGGCAGCTGAGTTATCAAACCCATATTGTTCGTGCAGATTGGCATTAGCCGTACCGTACTGATAAGTCGCAGAAGTGTTGCCAGCACCGAATTGCGTGTTGAACGCGGTGTTATCGACTCCGGATTGAACTTGGTGGTTAGAATTGCCAAAAACAGCGTCTGCTGAGGCCGAGCCCACGCTCGCGTTACCTGCTGTCGCGGTCGCAACGCCATAATAGCGCGCACGAGCCGATGCTTTGTACGCGTCAACATAGGCTTCAGCTCTCTTAGAGCCATAGCGCTTTCCATAGGCTTCTGCCGAAGAGCCACCCGCACGAACTGCGTTGTTACGATAAATGTTATAGCCGAACAGTCCATCATTTGCTTGGGCATTGCCGTAGACATCGGCACTCGCGCCGCCGCCAATACCAGCACCGCCAGTGGACTGCGCAGACGCAACGCCAGCGGTCATCACCAGCGCTGTAGTTGTAAGAAGGAGTTTAACAGAATTCATACCTAAGATCCTCACACTTGTTCACGACGGACCACGTCCGCCAATTGGTACAGTGCAATCAGGATCATTCGTTCCGGGCCAAAAAGAAATTGGGAAGACGGAGTAGTTGGTTTCACCGAGATGATTCTGTTTTCTCGGCAATCACGACGAAGTTTGGCGCTCGGATAGCTGAAACCAACTAGTCATAATCATCTATTCACGCAACAAAAGTTACCCAACGTAAGGATTGTTCTCGAATGGTGGCCGACAAAAATCGTATAGAATCAATGTAGTGTGTGAATCAGGCAATGAGATGGCTAAAAAGTTAATAAACTTCTCCCAAAAGATTAAACTTTCGGCTAGCATTTCCCCACAACGGCAGCGTGTGCAGCTGCCCAACAAAAACGACAAAGACGTTTGTGAGTAATAGTAAGGTACGGACAGTTTTTATGATGTCACACAAATTCAAATATACTATTGCGTCCGCGGTAACCGGTGTGCTGGTTTCCGTTCAAATTGCCAATGCATCTGCTTTCGTAAATCAGGCCGCTCCACAGACAAGAACAGCGTTTGTGAAACAGGCCAACCAAATTGCAAAACAACCGCCGATTGAAAACAAGGCACAGGTCGAGGCCGCCGAAACAATCACCGAGCAGTTGCCAGAGCAAGCCCCCCCTCAGAACAGGATTCTCGAGTTTGAGGTTCAGGATGAGCGGATGTTGCTCCCAAGCGCCAGAATTACGCCGCTGACCCGAGTTATCTCGCGCTAGTTGTTAAAACCGGGACTGTCTCGGTAGCGGTGTTTTTAGTGTTTGCCCGTTTTGCGTGAATAACGGGCAAGAGTATGAGTTTATGGAAGGTGTTCGCTTTGACACGTGTATTGATTATTTCCGACAATATGCTTGCGCAACTCGGTCTGAAGCAAATTGTCGATAGCCATGAGTGGCAATCCCAATGCATCGACTTCGTATCTCTGCGATGTGACGAAGACCATAATTGGCATGACTATGACCTGATCGTTGCGTCGGTTGGGCTAAAGCATGAGTTGCAGACATTGGTGCCGCTGATTTCCGACCGGTTCGAGGATACTCCCACCGTATTGGTGTTAGAGGATGACAGCCTTGGCTCACGCCTTGGAAATCTTCCCTCGTCTTTCCGTGCGGTTGTCACGTCGACCTATTGCCCCAACAGCATCCAGTCTGTTCTGGATCTGGTGGTCAAAGGTGCGTTTGTGTTCCCGAAAGAGTTCTTTTCAACCGAGGGGATTTCCCGAGGCGCTGATGCCGCAGGCTTGACCAATGCGCGGGACCTGACGAAGCGAGAAGTTCAGATTCTTCAAAACCTTGCAGAGGGAATGCCCAACAAGGAAATCGGTCGCAAACTGAGCATTTCTTGCAATACCGTAGACACGCATGTGTCGTCGATCATCAAGAAATTGAAAGTCAGAAACCGCACCGAGGCGGCGGTTTACGCCCGCTCGGTTGCACACAACACGCCCGAGGCACCCGCTGCGAACGGATAAACAATCCTGAGGTTTCCAAGAAATTGTCGTCGCAATTTAGTTAATTATGATGACTTCGTGACATATCATTTGAAAAGTTGTGTCCACTAGGACCCAAAAACCGTCAGTATTGGTGATAAATACATCACGCATATAGCAATTGGGCCATGCGTTTGACCGGCCAAAGAGAAACGTCCGCATTGTTAGCAGTCACAAACGATCCCGTCAGATTTTGCAGTAGAGTACATGAGATTACGGGCACGCACCAAAGGGAGATACTGTGAAGACCCATGTTGGAGCCGTTCAACTTTGTCCTAGAGGTTCGAACCTCACGGAGACAATGACTGCCAATCGAACTCGGTGCCAAATTTGAGGTATGGATTGCCAGCGCACACGAGTTCTACCGAGGCAAATTGCACATGAGCAAAAATACACTTTGAACAATGGCAAAAGGTTTCCGTACAGCTCGAGAGCACAAACGGCACGCATAGGCTTTGGCACCCCAATCAAGATTGCGTACTCCAGATGCGGGCTAAGCCCCTGCCAATTGTATCCTTAGAACAAAGAGAAAACCAAATAGGAATGCAGGCATATCGTAGCAAACGAATTGTCGCCATGCAAAACACGGGCGAGAGTCCGTGGAAAAGAAGCCGAGCTCCTGACATTCCGCGAAACCGCAAGAGCGATTTATTGACCAAAGTGATCGGGTTTTCAAAAAGCAATCTGCGGATAGTTCAAGGCTTCATAGCTAGACAGATGCGCAGCGGCAGCATGTGCAGTGATCATTGCGATGGCTTCGGCGCACGTAAGTTCGGCTTCCAGCGCTGCCCGATTTAAGTTCGGGGAAAATTTGAAAAGTGCCAAACGAGTTTGGTGTTCGTATAGCCGGGTGTAGTTTGTGTAGTTCATGCAGGTAAGCGTTCGAGGTCGCGTTTCAGCTGTTCGAAACTTGCCCACTTTCCTAAAGAATTCGCAGGGCACTCTGTTCAGTCGTTTGAATAGCGCTTATTGGCGTTGCTGACCTATATCGCCAGTGTTCGATGAGGCTCAACTGTCTTGCCCAAGGAACAGGTTAGAAATAAAGCTCATAGCCAGTGATGAAATAGTCGTTTCAATCGAATACCTTTAAACCCCTTGTGAGCGCAAGAAGACGCATGTGCGGGAAAACACTACCAAGCAAAACGGTGTGGGCCATCGAACAAAAAATAGACGATTGTTCGCAAAACAAAGCTGCATTGAATTGCAATCAACTAAATACCCCGCAGGACTTAAGTTTGGAATGAATTCGTTGCCCTGTTTCGCTGCTATCAAACATTTGGCTTCGATCTATTAGGTACTTCGATAGCGCACTATGGAATGTCGGTTCGAAGATCATGTTCTCCAACAAAGTTTTCAATTGTTTGTCATCGCTATAAAATCCTCCGTAACCGCTCCCAAGTTGTTCGACGCGGGCACCTGTGCGGCGTTGAACGACCGGCACACCCTGCTGCATCGCATCAAGAATTTTGGTAGAGCCCAAGTAATGCGTTTCTTTGGTGTACCCGCCCAGTGCAGCGAATGTGTTTTGATATAAATATGGCATATCCAAATATGGGATCTTTCCAAAGTAGACAGCATTTCTCGGCAATGGAATTCTAAGGCTTCCTGCCAAACCCATTACAGGGTCCGCAGGAGTCTTGGTTTTTTGGTTTATTTCCATAACCTTGCTATGGACATCGACCTGAAAAGTGTCCTGAGTTATCCGCCCATAGAGTCCCAAAACTCTTGTACCCAAAGTGATCGCTTTATATTTGAATTTCTTTTTCCTATCGAAGCAGTTACAAAACAATTCCTCATTGCTTTGTTCAATGTTGACAATAGCGCTTGGAGTGTAAATTTCGCTCGGGAAAAAATTTGATAATATCTCTTTCGCTGCGTCGCTTTTCCAGTGATTTTTTAGAAGGTCGGTCCAAGAGTCATTCGTTGTAAAGATCCCATCGGCGCATTTAAAAACACTCTCGTCATATGGGTACGCCAGTGTAAATTTTGGAGAAGGTAAGGTTTTGAAAAATTCTGGGTTATTCCGCACATAATATAGATCATAATCTTGACTGGGGTATTGTACTTTTTCTCCCCCACCATATTCACTGGATTTGAAGTCAATTAGGATATCATTATAATAAACATCAGCAAAATAGGACAACGTCCTATAAAAGCGCATTTCATTTATCGTATCGCCACCGCGCGCGCTGATTGATGGCTGCTTGCAAAAAAGGACATAGATCTTTGGTCGCGGATTGGAGTTGCCTGTCATCGTCCCTCGCGTGCGTTGTTCGACTATCTACAGAGTTTTCTTTTGGCTCAGCGACAAAGTTTAAGATTGCGTGTTGAGTCACACAAGCGCAATAACCTCAAATCCCGAAGTGGTTCAAGCCATCATCGACAAGGTGAATTCGGCTCTAACATGATCAGAGGCACAGTCCGAGGATTGCACTTCGAAAACCTGCTCAGATGCAATATACCGGTGATGAGACATGATGGGTCTGATCATCGAATTACCATTACCGGGGCCGATCCTGTGCAGGACCTTGTGAGCAGCCTCATCTGACTGGTCCAACCTGATTGTTAGTGCATCGTCGGCTTGTTATCCATTGGGATGATGGTTTCGGGTGCTGGCGGGC
>NZ_JBQFOA010000003.1:0-380875 GCF_056532975.1 Ruegeria sp. H6 | reverse complement strand
AGGCGATCATCTCGTCCGATATCGGCAACAACTGCGCCATCGGCAATGCCTATCCGTCCTTCGAAGAGGGCCGCAAATACCTGGCCCCCGGATTGTTCGGCCCCTGCGGCTATGGCCTGCCATCGGTGGTGGGCGCCAAGATCGGCTGCCCGGATGTCCCGGTTGTCGGCTTTTCGGGCGACGGCGCGTTCGGCATCGCCGTGACCGAGCTGACCGCGATTGGCCGCGAGGAATGGCCCGCGATCACGCAGGTGGTGTTCCGCAACTACCAGTGGGGCGCGGAAAAGCGCAACTCGACCCTGTGGTTCGATGACAACTTTGTCGGCACCGAGCTGGACACCCAGGTGTCTTACGCCGGCATCGCGCAGGCCTGCGGCCTCAAGGGCGTCGTCGCCCGCACCATGGACGAGCTGACCGATGCGCTGAACCAGGCCATCGAAGACCAGAAGAACGGCATCACCACCCTGATCGAGGCCATGATCAACCAGGAACTCGGCGAACCCTTCCGCAGAGACGCCATGAAAAAACCCGTCCAGGTCGCCGGCATCAATGCAGAAGACATGAAACCACAGGCCAATCGCTGAGCCCGTTCTGAACGGAAGACCTGCGCCGCGCCGCAGCGCGTAAGGGCTGCGGCGCGTGTCATGTTCAGATGTCACGGTATTTACCTTGCTATCCGTCTGCCCGCTTCTATTGGAAGGGCAGATGAAAATTGACCGCAATGGATTGCCAAGAAAAGCCGGGTGTGACTATGACCAATTTGTGCACTGCCCAGGTCCGGTCAGGCGGTCGCGCGCGTCATTCTGAAAGGGGCCAACATGAAACCGTTGGAAACACTGCTCACATCTGCGACCAAAACGCAAAAGACCATTGTTCTGCCCGAAGGGTCTGAACATCGCGTTGTGCAGGCGGCAGCCGAGGCCGTTAAGAAAAAGATCGCCAAACTGGTCCTGATCGGGAATGAAGAAATCATCACAACCCAGATGGCCATTCAGGGCGTCTGGCCGGATGACGGGTTCAGGGTTGAAGATCCCCTTCACTCGCCGCTTTTTGATGACTTGGCCGCGCTTTATTATGAGTTGCGTAAACACAAGGGCATTTCCTTGAACGATGCGGTCAACGCGACCCGTGAACCGCATGTATTTGCCGCCTTGATGGTCAAAAAAGGGTTGGCCGATGGCACTGTTGGCGGAGCCATTACGCCAACCGGTGATATCGTGCGGACCGCAATTCAAGTCATCGGCAAACGGCCGGATGCAAAGCTGGTGTCCAGTTTCTTTTTGATGCTGTTTTGTCAGGACCACCACGAAAAGAAGGGTATCCACATCTTTGCAGACGGGGGGCTGGTGGTGGATCCCTCCGCAGAAGAGATGTCCCAGATCGCCATTGATTCAGCCACGAGCCTGACCAGATTGACCGGCGATACGCCTCGGGTGGCCATGTTGTCCTTTTCCACCCATGGCAGTGCAAAACACCCTGCAGTGACAAAAGTGGCAGACGCCACAAAGCTGGCCAAAGCGGCGGCGCCGGATCTTTTGCTCGACGGTGAATTGCAATTTGACGCAGCCTTCGTGCCCGGCGTTGCCAAAACCAAGGCGCCGGATTCTCCGCTGGGTGGCAATGCGAATGTCTTTGTATTCCCCAATCTGGATAGCGGAAACATCTCGTACAAGATCGCGCAGAGGATCGGAGGCGCCTTTGCCATCGGACCCATCCTTCAAGGGTTGGACAAGCCGGCAAACGACCTGTCCCGAGGATGCTCGGTCGATGACATCATCTATGTGATCGCCGTGACGGCGGCGCAGGCGGCGGAGGGTTCCGAAACAAACGCCTAGAGCTTGATAACGATTGGGGATGGTACTGTTCAGAAACGCCGCCCACCACGGGCCTTGCTTGGGGACTTTCCGTACTCTGCACGATAGGTGGAGGACAGGCTGGAAACCGAAGAAAATCCGGTGGCCAGCGCGATATCGATCAATTGCATGTTGGTCTCGGTGACCAGCGCATGCGCTTTGCCAATACGGACCTGCCGATAGTAACGCCCCGGCGAAACGTCGAAATGCCGCGCAAACAACCGTTCCAACTGACGCACCGACAGGCCGACCTGTTCTGAAATCGCACGTGTAGAAATGGGGTCGGCCAGATTTTCCTCCATGATCCGGATCGCGCTGGACACCTGGGGCCCGAACGCATTCATCAGATAGCTTGAACCCTTGGGTTGTTCGGCGCCAATGTCCCGAACCGATTGGACGATCAGGCGGCTGCCAATCTCGCTATAGTCCTTGGCCGAAAGGAATTGTGCAATCAACCTGAGCGCCAGTTCGGTGGAAAAGTTCGCACCGGCCGATGTCACGATACCGCCGGCATCCTCAGCGTAGCTGAGCGAGAGATTTGGATAACTGCCCCATTCCTCAAGCACCCGAATGTCATACCAATGGGTTGTCACATTCTGGGTTGTCCCACGAGAGGCCTTGATAAACGCGGTTGCCGCGTCTGAGAGAAGCGCGACCAGACGTTTCTTTCTTTGCATCGCACGCACACGCGGCATCCAGGCCTCAGCTCTTACCCCGTCGCCGCCAACAACAACCAGAAAACTTTTCAGATTGTGCTCGAACACCGCCGGTTCCGCCCTGGCGATCAGACCACAGCGGCTCTCAATCAGACCCGGCGTGTCTGATACGAAAGTCCAGTTGAACTTTTCCTGATTCAGGACCTCGTTCGCCATCGCCAGAGTTGCAATGACAGAAGAAGCCTCCAGATCCGAAAATTTGTTCTGAAGGAAAACCTCAAAGGTTATCGGCGGATCGCTGTCCCCTCGGGACGTGGAAGGCGCAGAGTATGTTTTAAGATTAACCAATGGTCTTCTCTAGTTGAACAGTCTTTATGCTACAGCCGGGCGCACGAAAGGTCACTTTGCAATTTGAATTTGCGACAAGACCATTGTCCGTAACGCACGCCTCTCATTCCATCTCGGTCTCTTGGCTGCGCCGGTATTTGTCAACATGATGAGATAGTCATGCGCTAGATAACAGGATCAACCGCGACACCCGACAGCGCTGGAGAAGCTTGGAAAGCTAAAAGCGAAAATCAACGAAGTTTTCTTCTTTCCTTTATGTTCGTTTTTTGCGAGTTAAAGGCCAAACGAAACATTGACCGCTGGGAGTCAAAACATGTCGCGCACCTATGACTTGCTGATAATTGGCGGCGGTATAAATGGCTGCGGTATTGCACGGGATGCTGTCGGGCGTGGTCTGGATGTCTGTCTGGTCGAAATGCATGACATCGGATCGGCTACGTCTTCGGCCTCGACCAAGCTGTTTCATGGTGGGCTGCGTTACCTAGAGTATTTTGAGTTCAGACTGGTCCGCGAAGCCTTGATTGAGCGCGAAACCCTATTGCGGGCAATGCCGCATATCTCATGGCCGATGCGGTTTGTTCTGCCTTACCACAGGGACATGCGGTTCGATGCGAGCACGCCAACTTCGCGTTTGCTAAGTTTCGTTTTGCCCTGGATGAAAGGCCGGCGACCCGCCTGGCTGATCCGACTGGGCTTGTTTCTCTATGACAATCTGGGGGGGCGCGAGATCTTGCCCGGCACATCAAAGCTGGACCTGCGGAACAACCCCGAAGGCAAACCGCTGTCGCCGCATTTTGAAAAGGCCTTTGAATACTCGGATTGCTGGGTCGAAGACGCCCGGCTGGTTGCCCTGAATGCACGCGATGCTGTTGAACGGGGGGCCGAGATCAGGCTGCGCGAGAAATGCGTCACGGCGGACGTCGTGGATGGGATTTGGGAGATCACTACCGAGAACGCGACAACTGGCGAGGCCTCGAAAATCAGGGCCAAGATGGTGGTCAATGCCGGTGGGCCATGGGTGGGTGAGATCCTGCACGGCACGCTCAAAAGCAACGCCCCCGGCGGCGTTCGCCTGGTACGTGGCAGCCACATCGTGACAAAACGCCTGTTTGATCACGAAAAATGCTATTTCTTCCAGGGAAAAGACGGGCGGATCATTTTTGCCATTCCGTATGAAACAGATTTCACCCTGATTGGCACAACCGACGCGGACCATGCAGAGGTCGATGCAAAACCCGAATGCACCCCGGAAGAACGCGACTATCTGATCGACTTCATCAACCAGTATCTCGCCTCTCCGATCTCGGCAGAGGATGTGGTCTGGACCTATTCAGGCGTTCGGCCTTTGTATGACGACGGCGCCAAAAGCGCGACCGCTGCGACGCGGGACTATGTGATCAAAAAAGATACCAGCCGTGGCGCACCGATGTTGAACGTGTTTGGGGGAAAAATAACGACTTACCGGCGTCTGGCGGAAAGCGCATTAAAGGAAATCGAAACCGAACTGCCAACCCAAAAAGGCATCTGGACCGCAGGTGTCGCATTGCCCGGTGGTGACTTTCCCGTTGATGGGGTCGCGCAATTGATCGCGGACCTTCGGCAGGAGTTTCCTTTCTTGGATGACAGATGGGCCAAACGATTGATCAAAGCCTATGGGACCGAGGCACGCCTGATGCTCGCAGGTGCCACCAGCGCCGAAGATTTGGGCACCGATTTTGGAGCCTCTTTGACCGAGCGAGAAGTGAACTGGCTGATCGACAAAGAGGTTGTACACGAAGCCGACGACATCCTGTGGCGGCGCAGCAAACTCGGCCTGCGCATGACCGAGACACAGATGCAAGCGTTGGAAACCTGGTTGAGCGCACGTTTCGCGCGCTAAAGCGCAGTGATCAGCGACCGACGACGGATGGCGTCAAACCCCGATCGCAGGTCATAAGCGCGCGACCGAGATTGATGCCATTCTCACGCAGCCCGAAAACGCTGCGACCATTCTGTCGATTTCAATCAGGCCCTTGCGATCAGTTTGGCCAAGGCAGCGAATAGGTTTTGACGTTGGTGAAGAACTTCATCGCTTCGATGACCCCTTCCTTGACGCCATTGCCACTGTCTTTGATGCCGCCAAAAGGTGACATTTCAATGCGGTAGCCGGGTTGCTCCCAAATGTTGCAGGTGCCGACGTTCAGCCCATTGATGAACGCAATCGCCCGGTTCAGATCATTGGTGCAAACGCCCGATGACAGACCAAATTCGGTCCCGTTCGAAATACGCATGACCTCTTCATCGTTGTCCGGCACGCGGACGATGGGGATGACGGGGCCAAAAGTCTCTTCCATCACCAATTCGCTGTCATGGGGGACCTTGTCCACAACGATCGGGGGCAGCAAGGCACCCTGACGCCCGGGATGATAGAGCACTTCCGCGCCTTCACGTTCGGCCTGAAACACCCGGTTTTCGAACACTTCCGCAGCCTTGTCGTGGATCACGCATCCCAGCTCGGTTTCCGGGTCCTGGGGATCACCGAATTTGATCTTCTTGGCCTTCTCCAACACCAGCGGCACGAACCTGTCGGCCACGCTTTCCTGCACCAGAATACGTTTTATTGCGGTGCAGCGCTGGCCAGAGTTGCCGGTGGCGCCGGCCACGGCGATGGTTGCGGCTTTTTCCAGATCGGCATCGCTCAGGTCATTCAGAACGATCAGCGGGTCATTCCCGCCCAGCTCAAGCGCCTGGCGTTTGTAGACAGCCTTTGAGGCGATGATTTTGCCAACCGGAACACCGCCCGTGAAGGTGATGATGTCGATGTTCTCATTGGTGATCATCTCATCCCCAATGTCCTGCGGCAGGCCGGTAACAACCTGGAACATCTCGGGCGGCAAACCGGCCTCATACAGAATGTCAGCCAGCGTCAGGCAAGTCAGTGGCGTCAATTCGGTCGGCTTGCACACCATGCAGTTGTTGGTGGCAATCGACGGTGCGATCTTGTGGCTCACCATGTTCAGCGGGTGATTGAACGGCGTAATCGCCGAGATCGCGTTGACCGGCTCACGCGTGGTGAAGATTTTTCGCGCCTTGCCGTTGTGGGTCAAATCGCAGGAAAAAATCTCTCCGTCATCTTTCAGCGCCTCTGCGGCGGCGAACTGATAAACATCCTGCGCGCGCTTGGTTTCGTAAATCGCGTGCTGGTGGCAGATGCCCAACTCCAGAACCAGCCATTTAGCCAGGTATTCGCGGCGCTCGCCGATCAACTCGCCCGCCCGTTGCAGGATCTGGCTGCGTTCATAGCGCGTCAGCTTGGGCGTATAGTTCGCCGCAATCTCAAAGGCTTTGCGCGCGTGTTCCGCCTGACCCGCCGGCACATGGCCCACCACTTCGTTGGTATAGGGGTAAAGCACCGGCACGGTGTCGTCGGTAAAGACAATCTCACCGCCGATCCGCATGCCTTCGTTTCTGATCTCGGATTCGGACATAACCTGATCTTTCATGGCTTATTGCGCCGCCGCTGTTGTGGCATAGAAAAACGCATCAAAGTTGCGCAGATTGGGCGCGTTGCCCAGATCAATGACGCGGTTGACGATAAAGGGCACTTCCTGTTCTGTCAGCCCGCCATGGCTGCGCAGCGGTTCTTTCAGCGCGGCAAGGTCATGACGGTGGGCCGAAGTTCCAATCGTCATATTCTCACCCGAAATCATGACGATATCGCCAATCCGATCCGCAGGCAGTTCAAAACGACGGATTGCCTCTTCCTTGTCGATCACAAGGATCAATTCGTCCCGAGCGTCCAGCCTGGCCATGATATCGGCCCTGTCGGCGCCCTCTGGCAGATAGGCAGTGGCAAACGCGCCAAGCGCACCGTGGTGCACCACATATGGATCGGTGATGGGCAGGATCACCCGGGCCTCACCTTCGCCAAGCCATTCGTCCATCAAATCCTGCGCATAGATCACGTTCGGCTCGCCGTCCGCATTGTGTTTTGGTTTCATGCCATGATCGGCGGTCACCACAATCGCAGCGCCCATCTCGTCCAGCTGCGCCAGGTATTTGTCAAACATGGCGTAGAAGTCCAATGCGCCCTGCTCGTCCGGAGCGAACTTGTGCTGGATGTAATCGGTGGTCGACAGGTACATGACATCCGGCTTGAAGTCTTTCAGCAGCTTGACGCCCGCGGCAAAGACAAATTCGGACAGATCCGCCGAATAGACCTCTGGCACCGGCATGCCCAGCCACTCGCTGGCGTTGTCAATGCCGTGCTCGGCCTTGGTGGTTTCCCCCGAGCGTTCCGAGGAAAACGCAACCGCGCGGTCTTCGTCGAATTTCAGCCCGGCCCCCAGCAGCGCGCGCAGTTTATCCTTGGCGGTGACCATGGCAACACGATAGCCCGCATTGTAGAACTGCGAGAAGATGGTCGGCGCGCGCAGAAACCGCACATCGTTCATCATCACCTCTTCGCCGCTGTCCGGGTCGATCAGATAGTTGCCGCAGATACCGTGTATGATCGGCGGACGCCCGGTGGCGATCGACAGGTTGTTGGGGTTGGTAAAGGACGGGATCACCGAATGCGCCAAGCGGTCGGTGCCTGTCTCGCGAATGCGCTTGAGGGTTGGCATCAGACCTTTGGCAATGGCCACGTCCAGATATTCGGGCTCGCACCCGTCCAGACAAATGGCAATCGCCGGGACCTTGGGGGCCGGATAGACGCGTTCATTCGCGGTCACGGGGGTTTGGATGGTCATTCTTGTGGTGTCCTTTGTCGTTCAGGCGGCCAATTTGGCGCGTTCTTGCAGCGCCAGTTCGGGCGGTGCAGCACTGGCAACGCCCATTTCGGCCAATGAGTCTTTGGCAGCGGCAACAACCTGCCGCATAACCGTCTCGTCCATCTGCCCGATACAACCGACACGGAAACTGTCCACAACCGTCAGCTTGCCGGGGTAGATGATAAATCCTTTTTCCTTCATCAGGTCATAAAACCGGCCGAAGAGGAAATTCTCGTCTTCGGGGCAGAAAAAAGTCACGATGATCGGGCTAAGCCACCGATCCTGCAACAGCGTCTCAAACCCAAGTTCACGCATGCCAGAAACCATCACGTCGCGATTGCGCGCGTATCTTGCGCCGCGTGCTGCGACGCCGCCCTCGGCCTCATGCGCCTTAAGCGCTTCGAGAAACGCAGCAACCACATGCGTAGGTGGAGTAAAGCGCCATTGTCCGGTTTTCTCCATGGCTGCCCATTGCGCATAGGCGTCCAAGGACAACGAATGGCTGTTGCCTTTGGAAGCCTCCAGCTCGGACTTACGTGCAATGACAAATCCAAAACCGGGCACGCCTTCGATGCACTTGTTGGCCGAAGACACCATTGCCTCAAACCGAATGTTCGACGGGTTCAGGTCAATCGCGCCAAAAGCAGACATGGAGTCAATCAGCAATTTGCGGCCTGCCGCATAAACCGCCGATGAGATTTCTTCGATCGGATTCAAAATGCCCGAGGACGTTTCGCAATGGATTGCGACCACATGCGTGATCGCTTGGTCATCGGCCAATATCCTGGCCACTTCTGCCCCGCGAGGGGGCAAATAATCGCCCTTGTCCAAAACCACATGATCCCGGCCCAGATACTGCAAGGTCTGGGCCGATCTCAATCCGTATGCGCCATTTGCCAGAACCAACGTCTTGCTGTCGCGTGGAAGAAAGGTCGAAAGCATGGACTCAACGGCAAATGTTCCGCTGCCCTGGATCGGCACGCAATCAAACTCTTTGCCGCCATCCCCCAAAAGGGCCAGCAGCCGCGTGCGCATCTCGCGCGTCATGGCGCGGAAATCATCGTCCCAACTGCCCCAATCCTTCAACATCGCCTGTTTGACAGCGTAAGACGTCGTCAAAGGGCCGGGCGTCAACAGGTAGGGTTCGCCCATTTTCGGAGGCAGGATCGAGTTACGGGCTTTGGTCATGTCCACGGTCCAATAGCAGGATTTCAAGACACGTTTGCAACGCATCTCACCATATGTAAAATTGTAAAAAACAATTTATCCATAAGCTCTACCTATATCGAACACGGACGCCAAAAAAATGAGACACAGCCAACTCAGGGCTTTCCACTATGTCGCGACGTATGGCGGGTTCTCTCGCGCGGCTGAGGCGCTGTTTCTGACCCAACCGGCGGTGTCAGAACAGGTCCGTAAACTTGAGCAGGAAAATGACGTCTTGCTGTTTCAACGTGACCGCAAACAGGTCACCCTGACCCAAAAGGGCGAGCATTTGTTTCGCCTGACCAAGCAGTATTTTGAGATCGAAACTCAGGTTGAGGATTATCTGTCGGAATCTGCGGCAGCCGTCGAAGGTGAGCTGCGAATCATTGCGGACGCGGCCCATCACGTAATCGGATTTTTGGGTCCGTTCCGGGCTATGCACCCAAACGTCACGATCATTGTTCGGTCGGGCAATACCAACGAGATTTTGGACGAGCTCAGATCCTATAATGCCGAGATCGGGATCGTTGGCAGCCCCTCGCCCGGAACAGATATGAATGTCGTCAATCTCGGGTCAGCCGATATTGTCGCGTTCTGCGCGCATGGCATTATTCCGGATGATCTGGCGTCGCTTGCCTTTGAAGACCTCCAGAACCATCCGCTGATCTTTCGCGAGGTTGGGTCGAAGACCCGGCAGAAGCTAGAGGATGAGGCCCGGAAACGTGGCCTGAAACTCAAACCCGCGATCGTCGCCGAGGGGCGCGAAGCTGTGCGAGAACTGGTCGCATCGGGGGCCGGGATCGGTTTCGTGTCAAAGGCGGAATACAGCCATGACGAACGCCTCAGACAGATCGGGCTGAGGGATGTTGACCTTCAGATGGGCGAGAGCATGATATATCTCAGCCAGCGACATGAAGTGAAAGTCATCCGCGCGTTCATGAGATTTGTCACAGCCATGCAAGACCGCCAAGCCACTTTGGACGAACTGGCCCCCTAGCCCAGCATCAGACTTAGGTGGTTTGCTTTTGGCGCGGCATGTCCATGATCAACCGCGTCTCAAGCAATTGACCTTGCGCATACAATATCGGTGTTGAGATTGCTGCGATGTGACTGTTGAATTCGCGCAGGGCCTGCAAGGTTTCAAGATGCACGTCGCTGGTCTCAAAACTCTCAATTTTTCCGGTCTGCAAGCGACGGAAATGGCGTTTGCGACTGTCCCGCTCGGCCCGTTTGATTTCGGTCTTTTCCAAATTCAACAACCGGGCGCTTTCAAGGTCTTCGGAAATGATCACATTGGTTGCCAGTTTGAGGTTGGCCATGATCTTCTCGTGCATTTCCTCAAGTTCCTGCCACCCTTCGCGTGAAAACCGTTTGCCGGTTTTGGCCATATCCTCGGCCAGCACAGTCAATCGTTTGGCCACCACGTCCCCGGCGGTTTCAAGACGCACGGCATATTCCAGCGCATTGCGCGCCATATCCGCGCTTTGCCGATCAAGCTTTTGGGCAGGAACCGAAGCCACAAAACCGCGGATGTCGGCAAGGCATTGATTGACCTCTGTATCAAGTGTGCGAACCGCTTTGATCCGCTCTTTCTCTCCGGTGCGATATAGGTCCAGCAGCGGGTTGAACATCATCTCGACAAGATCAGCCATGCGCAGCAATTCGCGTTTTAGAGCCGACTGCGCCAAGGCCGGAGTTTCTGCCATCTTGGGATCAAGCGCGCTGGAGGGTCGCGCCAATGGCTCCAGTGCCGAGACGCGGGGACTTTCTGGCAGAAGGCGTTCAAAGACCATGCCCAGCACGCCGCAGAATGGTAGGCACAAGACCAGAAGTGATGCGTTGAACGCCAAATGCGTATTCACCAACATTTGCCCCTGATAATTGCTGCTGACGATCCCGGCCTGTAACGCGAAATTGGCTGCAAACAGGCAGATGACAGCCCAGACCCCGCGTAACGCGAGATTTGCAAACGGAATACGCCGTGCCCGGATATCCATACCGCGCGTCAACCAAACAGGGATCAATGCGCTGCCGAGATTGGCACCAAGTAAAACCGAAACCCCGGCCGAAAATGGCAGGGCGCCAATTTGCACCAATGTCACACACATGAGGATTGCCGCGACCGAACTGTGCATCACAAAGGCAAGTGCAGCTCCGACCAGAAAAGCGGTGATATAGTCGCGCACCAGATAATCGGCAATTGCGGGCAAAAAGGCACTGCCATGGATCGGGTCCATTGCCTCGCGCAAAAAGCGTAGCGAAATCAGGATGAAAGCGATGCCCATCAGAATACGGCCAATCTGGCGCGTCTTCTTTCGTTCGGTTTTGACAAATAGCCAGCCGCCAACAGCCAACAGCAGAGGGACCAGCCAATCCAGCCGAAAGGACAGGACCTGAATCACGAGCGCCGAACCCAAATCACCACCCAGCACGATGGCAAGGCCGGCTGGAAATGTCAGAAATCCGCCCGCAGCGAACCCTGAGACCAGCAGGGCAACCGCGGCGGAACTTTGCAGGACCACGGCCAGCATCATACCGGTTGCTCCAGACCCCAGCATGGTGCTGTTTCGCGTCAGGATGCGCTGAAACGACGCCCCATAGCTGCGCTCGATACCGGTGCGCACCATACGGACCGCAAAAAGCAGCAGCATCGTTGCGCCCGCCAATTGCGTCAGAAACACAAGTATTGCCATGTTCCGCGCCTCATTCTTTTTTCGTTTTGCCCATTTTCAGGAAAGCCGAGTACATCAGCCTGTCTGACGGTTTTTTCAAATCATACGCGATAAATCACAAAAGGCCATATTGGCGGTCAAAAAACCAACAATCAATACTGAAAACACGCAACAGCCCAAGACGCGAGGGCACGCGTTCTCTGCACCTTGCCCAGAGTATTGCTGGCAAAGGTTACGCTATCGTTTCGACGATCACAGCATCACAGGTGCAGTGCAACTAGGCGGAAAACACGTCAAATGCCTTTAACGCTTTGGCGCTGTACGCATAGGATGGTCCGCCGCCCATATAGGTGGCCATCGCCAAAGCCTCGCACAGCTCTTCCCGCGTGGTGCCCAATCGGACCAGTGATTTCACATGGAAACCGATGCAGCTGTCGCATCTTGTGGCAATTGCGATACCCAGGGCGATGAATTCCTTGGTCTTTTCGCTCAGCGCGCCATCGGTTTTGGCAGCCTTCCCCATAATACCAAAGCCCCGAACAGTTTCCGGTACTTCCTTGGAATAGGCACCTATATTGGCCTCCGTCTCGGCCATGAATTCTTTCCAATCCATCTGATCTCTCCCTATCCGCGCTCATCCGCGCCCATGCGTCGTTCCAGCCAGCGGACACCGGCGCTGATGATCAAAACCAGTATCAGGTACTCGAAGATCAGCAATGTGTAGATCTCAAGCGGGCGATATTCGGTCACCACCAACTCATTCGCGCGGCGGGTCAGTTCCTGCATCCCGATGACACTGGCAAAGGCGCTCATCTTGACGATGTAGATGAACTGGTTGGCCAAAGGCGGCAAAATGCGCCGGATCGCCTGCGGCAGGATCACATAGCGCATGGTCTGCATGTAATTCAGCCCGATGGTCTGCGCAGCTTCGCGCTGGCCTCGTGCGATGGACTGAATCCCGGCACGGTAAATCTCGGCAGTGAAGGCGCTGTCAGACAGGGCCAAAGTAATGATCGCGCCCCAGAATGGGTCGATCGGTACATTCAATCCCACCGATTGGAACACGATGGGCAGGCCGTAAAACACCCAGAACAGCATAGGCAGCAATGGGATCGCACGGATGAATTCCACATAGACCCGGTTCACCAACCTCCAGCCGCGTTTTTCTGACAGGCCCGGCAGGGCCACCAAAAGGCCGACGACAATCGACATCACGGCAGCAATCAAAGAGATCTGGATCGTGGCCCACATGCCCGAGACCAGGAACTTGACGTTGGTCCAGCCCGAGGCGGTCGTCGGGTCGATCACATACCAGCCCCATGTCTGCGAGGATGAACACCCGGCCAGCAACAAAAGAGGCGCAAATAGTACAAGCTTTTTCATAAGATCCTCTTAATGCTGCAGAATCTGGCCGAGGAACTTACGGCAGCGATCCGATTGCGGGTTGGTAAAGAAATGCTCCGGGTGCCCTTCTTCTACGATCTCCCCCGCGTCCATAAAGATCATCTTGTCCGCCACCTTGCGGGCGAAACCCATCTCATGGGTGACCACCACCATGGTCATACCTTCGTTGGCCAGTTCGACCATGACCTCAAGAACCTCGGAAATCATTTCCGGATCCAGGGCCGAGGTCGGCTCATCAAACAGCAGCACACGCGGCTCCATGCACAGCGACCGGGCAATGGCCACACGCTGTTGTTGACCCCCGGATAGCTGGATGGGCCGCTTTTCGGCCTGATCGGGAATGTGAACGCGTTCAAGATAGTGGCGGGCGCGCTCTTCGGCGTCCTTGCGGCTGAGGCCCCGCGCCTTGATCGGCCCCAATGTCAGGTTTTCCAGCACCGTCAGATGCGGAAACAGGTTGAACTGTTGAAACACCATCCCAACTTCGGACCGGATCGTAGCCGCAGATTTGGCGTCATTCGTCAGTTCGACGCCATCCACAAGGATCGAGCCTTTCTGGTGCTTTTCCAGCTGATTGATGCAACGCACAACGGTCGATTTCCCCGAACCGGACGGGCCGCAGATAACCACCTTTTCTCCGCTGTTGACCGTCAGGTTAATATCTTTGAGAACGTGAAACGTGTCGAACCACTTGTTCACGCCCACCATCTCGATCGCGGCGTTTGACATATTAAAAGATGTTCCTGCTTGAGCCTGAGTGAATTAATTTCTTGAGGTTACCGTTCTCTTTGCGCTTAAATCAATCAGGAAAACGGCCACTGGCCCAAAGCATCACCAACGGGAGAAATAAATGAAAACGTTCTGGAAGGCCGCAGCCATTGCGGCGGTTGGAATGGTATTGTCGGGTGCGGCCCACGCGCAATCGGCATTGAACGAAGTATTGGACAGCGGTGTGCTGAAGGTGGGCACCACAGGCGACTGGAACCCAATGACGCTGCGCGATCCTGCGACCAACAGCTACAAGGGCTATGATATCGACATCATGAACCAGCTGGCCGCAGATCTTGGGGTCGAGATCGAATATGTGCCCACGGACTGGAAAACACTGGTCAACGGTGTGGTCGCGGGCAAGTACCACCTGACCGGGTCGGCCTCGATCTCTCCACCGCGCATGAAAGTGGCCGGGTTTTCCGAAAGCTACATCGCGGTTGAGTTGTTCCCCTACACAACCAAGGACAAGGCGGACAAGTTCGACGGGTACGATTCGATCAATCAGGCCGGTGTGACGGTGGCCACCACCTTGGGCACCACATTCGAAAAACGGGCCCGCGAATGGTTCCCGAATGCCGAGATCAAAGTGGTCGAGGCACCAGCGCGTGGTTTTCAGGAAGTGATCGCGGGCCGTGCGGATGTGTTCATCACTTCAAACATCGAAGGCTCGACGCTGGAAGACAAATTCCCGGTCGTGCGGGTCAAGAATGCCGGGCCTCGGTCGCCCTCACCCATCGCGATGATCCTGCCGCAAAGCGATCAGGTCTGGATCAACTATGTGAACAACTGGATCGAAGTGAAAAAGGCGCAGGGCTTCTTTGAGGAAATCCAGACGAAATGGGGTCTGTGATCCGGTGATCTGAAACGCCCGGCCATCGATGCCGGGCGTTTTGCCGGCGGTTTCTCGACCGGAGTTTTAGGAGGCCGCCATGCAGCTTGCGCATATGACATGGTATGAGGTGGGTGCCCGCATCGAAAAAGGCGTCGCCATCATACTGCCGGTGGGCTCGACCGAGCAACACGGTCCCATGGGTCGGATCGGTACAGATACGATCTGTGCAACAGAGGTGGCGTTGGCGGCTGCTAAGATTTGTGACGCCATGGTTGCCCCGTCGCTTGCGTACACACCGGCGCCCTTCAACACGAGCTTTCCGGGCACGATTTCCCTATCTGCCGACACGTTCCAGTCTTTGGCGCAGGAGGTGATCTCGGGCTGCCTTGATCAGGGTTTTATGGGTGTCTTTGTGGTCAACGGTCATGGCGCCAATCTCGACCCTCTCAGACGCATCGCGTCTCAGACATCAGAAAACAGGCTTGAAATCCGAAGCTGGTGGGACCCGGACCCTGTCAACACGCTGCGCCATGATCTCTATGGCGAGTGGGAAGGTATGCACGCGACACCTTCGGAAATCGCCATAACGCAGACCTTGCTGGGCGTTTTGCCAAAGAACGAAGCCAAAGACCCGCCCCAGAAACTGGACGCCCAGTTTATTGCAGCACATGCAGGGGATCGACATGGTCCACCAGATGAACACCGCGCCATGTTCCCCGACGGGCGTGTCGGTTCACATTCTGCCCTTGCCACCCCTGAAGATGGCAGAGCGTTACTGGATACAGCCGCGCAATCCATTGCACGGGAATTCGCGGATTTTGAAACGCGTTTGCGTGCGAGAACTACGTAAACCCCGGCAATAACCGAAGTTCGAAGGACGGGGCTGGATGCGTTTGGGCCCCGCTGCGGGCGGGAGCGGCTCAGGCTTCCGTACCCAGACCATCCGTGGACAGATCGTCCAGCTTGGGCATCAGCCGCAACAACTCACGCGTATAGTCGGTTTGCGGATTGGCAAACAGGTCGTTGGTATCCTGAACCTCGACAATTTTGCCCTGTTTCATCACCGCAACCCGGTCGCACATCTGGCGGACCACCGGCAGATCATGGCTGATGAACAGCATGGTCAGGCCCAGATGTTCCTGCAGGTCCTTCAGGATGTTCAGAATCTGCGCCTGGATCGATACGTCCAACGCGCTGGTCGGTTCGTCACAGATCAGGAATTTGGGTTGCGTCGCCAATGCGCGTGCAATCGAGATGCGCTGGCGCTGACCACCTGAAAACTCGTGCGGGTATTTCAAACCGGCTTGCGCGCCCAAACCCACCTGATCAAGCAGTTCGTCAACACGTTTGTTGACCTCAGATCCGCTCATCAACCGGTGATGGCGGATAGGTTCGGCCACGATCTCATCCACCCGCATCCGGGGATTGAGCGAGGAATATGGATCCTGAAAGATCATCTGAATATTCTGGCGATACTCTTCCTGAACCGCCTTGTCCCCCAGATCGCTGACAAGCTTGCCCTCAAAATGGATGGTGCCCGCATCCACCGGGTAAAGACCGGCAATCATCCGCGCCACGGTCGATTTCCCCGAACCGGATTCGCCGACAACGCCGAACACTTCTCCGGCCTGAATGTCGAAACTGACATCGTCAACGGCGGTAAAATAAGTGCGATCCCACGGCAGCAAACCCCGCCGCAGCAGAAAGTTCTTTGTCAGATTGCGAATTTCATAGACCGGTTTTGAGGCGTCATTTTCGACTTTGGGCCAGTGCCGGGCCATATCCTCGATCGCGAACCTTGTATCGCGCCCGCCATAGCTGATCTGCGGAAAGCGATGAAGTTTCAAGGTCGGGCGTGGCACGGCCGCAATCAGCGACTTGGTATATTCGTGCTGCGGTTGCCCCATGACCTGCGCGGTCGGGCCACTTTCCACCACCTTGCCCGCATACATCACCGTCACCCGGTCAGTTGTGTCCGCAATGACCCCCATGTCATGCGTGATCAGGATGACACCCACCTGCCGTTCGCGCGCCAGTTCCTTGATCAGATCCAGAATTTGCGCCTGAACCGAAACGTCCAAGGCAGTTGTCGGCTCATCCGCAATGATCACATCGGGCTCTGTGCACAGGGCCAGCGCGATCACAACCCGCTGACGCATCCCGCCTGAAAACTGGTGCGGATACTGGTTCAGCCGCGTGTCAGGATCCGGGATACCGACGCGGTCGATCAGGTCTCTTGCTCGCTTGGTCGCTTCCGCCTCGGACCCACCGAGATGGGCCATAATGGTTTCGACAAGCTGTTCCTTGATCGTGAACAGCGGGTTGAGCGAGGTCAGCGGGTCCTGGAAGATCATCGAAATCTTCTTGCCGCGCAACCCGCGCATGGCATCGGCGTCCAGCCCGCTGATCTGCTCATCGCCCAATTTGATCTGTCCACTGGCGATGCGGCCCGGTCGCTCTAGTAAGCCCATGACAGCCGCACCGATGGTGGATTTTCCCGCACCGGATTCACCGACGAGGCCATGAATTTCTCCGGGCGCGACGGACAAGTCGGCGTGATCAACCGCGGTGAACAGGGCACGTCGTGTTGGAAACTCGACGGTGAGGTCTTGGATCGACAAAAGGCTCATGGTTCGTTACCGCAGTTTTGGGTTCAGCGCGTCGCGCAGCCAGTCGCCCAGCAGGTTCACAGACAGGGCCAGCGCCAGAAGGGTGCAGGCCGGGAAGAACAGGATCCACCATTCGCCCGAGAACAGAAAACCCTGCCCGATGCGGATCAGCGTGCCCAGCGATGGCTGTGTCGGCGGCGCACCGACGCCCAGAAAGCTCAACGTTGCCTCGGCAATGATCGCAAGCGCCAGCGAGATGGTCGCGATGACCAGCACGGGGCTTAGAACGTTTGGTAGAATATGGCGGAACATGATCGGGATCGAGCCGCGCCCGATCAGGCGGGCAGCCTGCACATATTCCTTGTTTTTCTCGACCAGAGCCGCGCCCCGCACAACGCGGGCAAATTGTACCCAGTCTGACAGGGCAATCGCAATGATCAGCACGTAGATCGCCATTTCATTGCGGTATTCCGGCGGGGTGAACCCCTTGGCGATGCCAAAGATCAGCATGGCCACCAGAATGGCCGGAAAAGTCAACTGAACGTCCGCGATCCGCATGATCAACGTTTCGATCCAACCGCCATAATAGGCGGCGACCAATCCCAATATGACGCCGATGATCATGGCCAGCAGAACGGCGGCTGCACCGACGAACAGAGAAATGCGCAGGCCGTACAGGATGGTCGAAAACACGTCGCGCCCCTGATCGTCCGTGCCCAGGAAAAAGGTCTCCTGCGTGAATGCGTTGGGCGTGCCCGGGGGGGTGAAGCCATTCATCAGGTTCAATGTGGCCGGGTCAAACGGGTTATAAGGCGCGATCAGCGGTGCAAAGATGGCCGCCAGAACAAGGATTACGACAACCAACGATGCCACCATCGCAACCGGCGAATGGCGGAAGGACCAGGCAAAATCACTGTCCCAGAGTTTGGCTATACGCGACTTGGGCGCAGGGTTTTGGGTCTCAGTCGTATCGGTCATGTGGCCCTCGCGTCGACACGCAGGCGCGGGTCAATGGCATAGTAAAGAAGATCCACGATCAGGTTGATCGTGACGAACATCACCGAGATCAGCATCAGATAGGCCGCCATCACGGGGATATCGACAAACTGGATCGCGTTGATGAACAGCAGGCCAACACCCGGCCACTGGAACACGGTTTCAGTAATGATGGCGAAAGCGATGATCGAGCCCAATTGAAGCCCGGTTATCGTGATGACTGGCACCAAAGTGTTCTTAAGCGCATGGCGGAAATTGATCACCCGTTCCGACAGCCCCCGGGCGCGGGCAAAACGCACATAGTCGGCGCGCAGCACCTCAAGCATCTCGGACCGTACCAGCCGCATGATTAGCGTCATCTGGTAAAGGCCCAGGGTAATTGCAGGCAAAATCAGTGCTTTCAGGCCCGACGCGGTCAGAAAGCCGGTAGACCAATTGCCAATCATAACAGTCTCGCCCCTCCCGAAGCTGGGCAACAGGTCAAGCTCGACCGAAAAGATATAGATCAGCAGGATCCCGATCAGAAACGTCGGAAGGGACACGCCAATCAGACTGACGGTCATGATCACATTCGCCGCTATCCCTTGTCGTCGAATGGCTGTGAACACCCCAAGGGCGATGCCCATTGTGATGGCCAAAAACCCGGAAACAAAGGCCAATTCCAGCGTCGCAGGGGCCCGTTCGGCTATGATCGTGGAAACCGGGCGACCCTGGCGGTACGACACGCCAAAATTCCCCTGCACCGCGCCTTGCAGAAACTTTGCATATTGCACGACAAAAGGCTGATCCAGGCCAAGCTCGGTGCGCAGGCGGTCAATATCGGCCTGGGTGCGCTCTTGTCCCAGCATGTTGTCAATCGGGTCGCCGACAAAGCGGAACATCGAAAATGCCACCAGACCCACGACCAAAAGCACGATCACGGATTGGAACATTCTGCGGACGATATATGCGAACATTCGTTTTCCTTCTTGGTCCGTCTGTCTAGGCAATACCCGAATGTGCGGTCAAGACACTGACACACTCATCTGGTTACGATTATGGGGCGCGTGCCAATTGACGTGAGGTCCGACCGGCACGATGCCAAGCGGGTTGCGCAATTCCGACGGTGAGAAATAGCCCGCCTTGTATATATCGAAACGCACCGTACCGGCCACGCCTGGAAGTGCGTAGAGGTCACGGGCATAACCCCACAGATGCGGGTAATCGGTCAGGCGATGCAGGTTGCATTTGAAAGCGTAATGATACGCCACATCAAAACGCGCCAGCGTCGGAAACAGGCGCAAGTCGGCCTCGGTCAGAGTGTCCCCGCACAGATATCGATGCTGCGCCAGATGGGCTTCAAGCTCATCCAGCATTGCGAACACGTCGTTGAACCCTGCCTCGTAAGCCTCTTGCGTGCGGGCGAACCCTGCGCGGTAAACACCGTTGTTCAGGCGCGGATAGATTTTGGCGTTCCAATCCTCGATTGCGTCGATCTTGTCCGGAGGGGCCAGATTGGGCCCAAACCCCTGCAACGTACCGAGCATCCGAACAAGATCGGCGGATTCGTTGGATACAGCGCGGTTTTCCAGCCGATCCCACAGCAGCGGCACAGTCAGGCGCCCCGTATAGGCGGGATCAACTCGGGCATAGATCTGGTGCAAGGCCGAGGCACCAAACAGCGGGTCTTCCGCATCCGCATAAACCCAACCATCTGCTGTCCTGCGTGGCTGGGCGTAAGAAACCGAGATGATCTCGTCCAACCCCTTGATGGCGCGTGTCAGAAGTACGCGATGCGCCCAAGGGCAATTCCATGCCGCATACAAATGAAACCGTCTAGGCCCGAGAGGCCCGTCAGGCAGCGCATTGCGGATGGTTGAGGCTTGTCGGCGAAACGCACCATCAAGCGGGGTTTCCGGTGCGGGGTCTTCCGAGTGGAAGACCCCATCAATCATGAGGCCCATAGGGTCAGTTCACCGTGACCCAGCGCAGCAGGAAGAAATTGTCCGGGCGTTGGGTCAGGTCAATATTGCTACCGGCACCCCAGACCAGAGGCTGAACGTAGAGCGGAACATAGACGTGTTCGTCCTGGATAATCGCCGCCGCTTCGTCGAGCATCGCCTGCCGTTTTTCAGCGTCGAGTTCCGATTGGATCAGAGGCAACAACTCATCAACGCGTGCGTTCGAGAACCCACCAAAGTTCCAGCTGCCCAGCTTCTTTTCCTCGTTGGGCGTGGCCACCAGAAAACGGATCGGGTGTTCGGCGTCAAAGGTGCCCGGGCTCCAACCCAAGAGAAACATATCGTAATTGTCTTCGCGCAGCTCGGGCCAGTAGTTGCGCACCGGCATCGCCTCAAGCTCGGCCGTGACCCCGATCTGCGCCAGCATGCTGACCACAGCCTGACACACGGCTTCGTCGTTCAGATAGCGGTCATTCGGGCACTTCAGACCAAAGGAAAACCCATCTGCATAACCTGCTTCGGCCAGCAGCGCCTTGGCGGCTTCAACGTCAAAAGCGGGCCGGTCGGCGTTGGCGGCGGAATATCCGCCCATCGCAGGGCTGACCAATTGCGACGCAGCCTCGGCGTTGCCCCGCATGATGGTGGTCAGAATGGCATCGACATTCACCGCCTGTGCCACCGCCTGACGGACCCGGGCGTCGCGGAAAGGGTTCGGCTTGCCCGCATCGTCGGTATATTTCAGCGCCTCGGCTGCATGGTCAAAACCCAGCATGATCACCCGCGCCTCGATCCCTTGAATGACGTCAACGTCATCGCTTTGCTGCAAGCGCGCCACATCCTGAATAGGCACCGGGTTGATCATGTCCACATCCCCCGACAGCAATGCCGCCACAGCCGTGGCCGGGTTCTGGATCGGCGTGAATTCGGCATTGGTGATGTTGTGCTGGGCAGTGTCCCACCAGCCGTCAAAGGGCTCCAGAACCGTGCGCAAACCGGGTTCGCGCGCGGTGACCTTGAATGCGCCGGTTCCGTTGGCATTCAGCGTGGCGTAGTTGCCGGCTTCCTTGTCGGGTACGGCGGCTTCATTGGCCTCGGCCCAACCCTGATCCATGATCATCCAGTTTGCGATCGAAGACGGGAACAGGGGGTTCGGTGCGGTCATCATGAAATCGACGGTATAATCGTCGACCACATTCACCTCGCTGACCGGCGCGAACCAGCTGCGGGTATCCGCAGCCTCGCCGGACGCGCGTTCATAGCTGAACAGAACGTCATTTGCGTCAAAGCTGCTGCCATCGTGGAAGGTGACGCCCTCGCGCAAGTTGAAACGCCAACCTTCGCCGTCACCGATGGATTCCCAACTGACAGCCAGCGCGGGCTGAACGCTCATATCCTTGTCGCGGCGGACCAGGCCTTCATAGACGTTGTTGAGAAACCCAAGCACGGGTGCTGAATTTACTGCATGCGGGTCCAGCGTCTGAGGATCTGTGGTCGAAGCCCATTTGAACTCGGCCGCATGGACCGCCCCTGCGGCCAAAACAGCCATTGCGATGGCACCGTTCCTGAAAAACATGGCAAACCTCCTGGTATTTTGGGCGCAGATTTCGGGGGATGGAACCCGCCGAACACATCTGATGCCAAAAGAGTATTCCCGGAGCTGACATGTCTGCGCCCCGGACAAATGTGAGACAGGGCGCCCAATGCGCCCTGCCCTGTTCATTTCGACCCGTTAGTTCAGAGTGAAATACTTGATTTTGGGCGAGTCTTCCGGCTCAACAACCGTTCCGACATCCGACTTCATACCCCAATTCAGCACCTGGTGGTGGATCGGAATATAAAGCTGCTCGTCCTGGACGACCTGCCAGATTTCAGCAATCTGCTGATCGCGCGCAGGAAGGTCGGTTTCCGATGCCAGGGCCTGGATCTTTGCATCCAGATCAGGGTTGCTGTAGCGCGTGCCATTCCACGAGCCGTATTTCTCGCCCTTCGTGTGGGCCAGGAAGTTGAAGATGTATTCCGAGTCATATGTCGGTACGCCCCAACCCAGCATGTAGAAATCGGTTTCCAGGTTGTTGATCAGCGGGAAGTGCTGCGCCTTCGGTTTGGCATCCAGATTCACGGTGATCCCGATCTGCGCCAGCATGCCAACGGCGGCCTGACAGATCGCTTCATCGTTGATGTAGCGGTCGTTCGGGCAGTCAAGCTGGATAGTGAACCCGTCGGGATAACCCGCCTCGGCCATCAGCGCCTTGGCGCCTTCGATATCCGTCGAGGACGAGCCGTCCATGCCCTCATCCCAGCCATTTACGAAGGGTGGCGCGATCATACCGGCCGGGGCCGATTGGCCGCGCATCACGACCTGCTTGATCGCATCACGGTTGATCGCCTTGGACATGGCCTGACGCACACGCACATCGGACAGAGGGTTCTTGCCATCAACATTGTCGTTGGCCAGATCCGCGTCACCCATGTTCATGCCAAAGAAAATCACGCGGTTCTGCGGAGCGGTGCGGACATCCAGCCCATCTGCGGCGGCAACACGTTCAAGGTCTTGCACCGGAACGTCCTGAATAAAGTCCACTTCGCCAGACAAAAGCGCCGCAACACGAGTGGCAGCATTCTGAATCGGAGTATAAACGATCTCGGTCACCTGAAGCGGGAATTCATCCTTGCCCCAGTAGTTTTCATTCGCGGCCAGAACCGTTTTCACATCCGGCTCGCGGCTGACCAGTTTGTAGGGGCCTGTGCCGTTTGCGTTCTTGGCTGCAAACGTGTCCTCACCCCCTTCATAATCCTGCACTTTCACGGCGTTGTTCGCCTCGGCCCAGCCTTTGTCCATCATGAACATGTTGGTCAGATTGTTGGGCATGATCGGATTCGGACCGTCGGTTTCGATTTCGACCGTATATTTGTCCGGCGCGCGGACTTCCTTCACCGAAGCCAACAGCTCTTTATAGTCGGAATCCGGCGTCATCGCCCGGTTGAGCGAGAATACGACGTCTTCGCTGTCAAATTCTGCACCATCGTGAAAGGTCACACCCTCGCGCAGCTTGAACACCCAGACGTTCGGATTGGCTTCGGACGGGCCCCATTCGGTCGCCAGCGACGGCACCAGAGCGCCGGAATGGTCACGCATGACCAGTGTTTCCATGATCTGATGCGCCAGCGCCGAGGTCGGCCCCTCGTTCTGCGCATGCGGATCCAGCGTCAGCGAATCCCCGGCCCGCGCCCAACGCAGCGTTTCGGCTGATGCGGCGCCAGCAAGAAGCGCCGTGGCGCTTGCAGCGATCATCAAGGTTTTTATGGACATTTCGAACTCCCATTTATCGTTATACTGCATCTCTGCAGGTGACCAATTTCTTTGGTCTGACCACGCCGATAATCCAGATCATTCTGAGAGTTGCAACACTTGAATGGAAAAGCACAGTGGATGCAGCGACACGCTGACGCCACGCAACTTAGCCAAACCTATAGAAAAAACCTGTCAGAGGCGACTATACGGGCGAAATCATTCGCTGGTGACGGTGCCAGAAAATCGCCAGAACGGGGCAATTCCGTCATGCGGGAAATAGCAGTCCGGGGCGACCTCGACCTCTATCACACCTTGTCCGGTTCTGCGGCGAAGCTCAATCTCAAGCGGTGCAAGCCGAGTCATGTCAAAGGGCGATATCTGCTGATGCTCCCAACCCTTGTCCGAGTCGGTCAAAACCTTGCGTATCGCAGCCGTCAGACGCGTGGCCGCACTGCTGGACCAAGGCCGCAGCCCTGCGCCCTCAAGCAGGTTGAAGAGGTTAATCCAGCTTTGAACGTTAAACGTGCAATAATGCTGGGTCATCGTCCGCATCATTTCATGGGGCTGCTCACCCTCTTCGGTGATCGACCCGGTCAAACGCGCCTGCGCCCTGAGGTTGATTTCCTGCAGAGTCTCAACATCACCCAAAAAACTCGCCAGAGCGGCGGATTGAAGGTCAAAACACGTCCCGTGATTGTTTTCCGCGCAGCATTCCTGAATGCCCTGCTCGCTGGTTTTGAGCCATTCGGAAAACTCAGTGCACCAGTCTTTGACGCCTGAAATTAGCTCCGGATTTCCAAGAACTCTGAGCCCATCCAGGAAGAAATAGAAATCCTTTGTCTCGATCAATCCCTGCGGCAGACCTTTGTCATTCCGGTGCCCGCGCCGAACCTGCGCATAGGTCAGGTTGGGGTTCATCCGCGTCTCGGGCGTCATGAACCAAGTGCGCACAAGATGTTCCGCATGCGAGGCATAGCGCGCATCGCCGGTTAGACGTGTGGCCATGGCCAATGATGTGGTGTCGTCAAACAAACGCTGCAGGCGCGTACGATCATACTGATCACTTTGCGCATCATAAAGGCTGGTGCCCGGCACGCGCTTGCCATCCTGAAAGACATAGGGCAGGCCGTTTTTCTTCTTTGGGTTCGGCCACCAGTAGGGAACGGGATGGAAATAGTCGTGCAGATCGCCGCTTGGCCCCGGTTCGGGCTTGGCGGTCACCGAATAAGGCCCTCTGGTCAGCGCCTCATCTGCGCATTTGACCACCGCAGCAAAGGCCGGTTCGTCGGTCTTACCCACAAGCCCGTTCAACGCATCATCTGAATAGAAAATAGGTCTTCCGGAAGACAGCGTGTCGGAGACTGAGCGCCCTTCCAGCATGTCGAGCGTTGCGCGGATCGCAGTATTCCGGGCTACACCGCGATTTTTGATACTGTCCTTGTGATCGGTTTCCAGACGCGCCTGCCCAGAGAACAGCCGTGCAACCCAACCGGCACGGCCGACACGATGCCCCTCGGGGCTGGTTTTGCGCGGTGGCGTATCATAGTGGGCAATGGCCCATTCGTCCCAAGGACCTGGAATCCCCAGGTGCAGAAACAGCTCGACCTTCGGGCGTTTTCCGTAGGGATGCGCCTCGTCAAACCTGAGCGGGGCGTCACACCGGAAGGCAAGTTGCGGTTCTTCGGTTGCGTTGGGCGTTACGTCGTCCTTGAGCAAGTCAGCATTGTTCAGCATGCGCGCCATGGGCACGATTATGTACCGTTTGTCCCGCTGTTTTAGTATGTCGTCTTTCAGGGATTGCCAGGCGCCCTTGGTGAAATAGCAGTTGCCATCAAATGGAAGCGCCCATTTTCCATATTCCAGACAATATTCCAGCGCGGCATTCCGAGCACCGTTGTTGTGCATGACATAATTATTGCGGCCACGGTACGCTTGGCCGATCATCCGTGCCTGCACTTCTTCGGGCATGGACTGCAAACGGCCATCGGCAAAAACCATCGGGTCATCGAAGTTTTCAAAGTCAAAACCGATGACCTGCAGATCCGTCGCATCAAACGGAATGCGCTTATACGTCTGACCGTGCTTTTCCAGCAGTGAGATCAGGTCTTGTTCGTTCTGCGGATCAAAAATCCGGTTCAGGATCCACAGCTTTGTGCAGTCCTCAAATTCCGGCTCGTTTTCAAGAATGAACCTAATATTTTCCAGCGACTGACCGGCCCTGTGCCGCGGCACCAAATCGTTCCCGATCACGCGGCACAAGGCAAAGCTGTCTGCCATGTCTGCTATTCGGGCTTCTTCTGCCTCATCGAGCTCGGGCGCGGGCACCGAGTCCAGACCGCCAGAAAGCTGACCCAAACGGATGATGGGGTTCTTCCTCGCCCTATCGCGTTTCTTTTTGAGATTGCGATGTCTGATGAGCAGATAAACCGGAAGCAATACGGGCGACAGCAGGACCAACACGGGTGACAGCAGTAGAAGAAGGCGGTTACGTTTCTGCTTGCGCTGAATCCTTTCTTCCAGTGTGAGCGTGGGCCGTGTTGACCCGTTATTCTGCTCGCTAATCATCAAGTCAACCTAACTGCTGCAATCTTCTTCGTGGCCAGAGGGCCCATCAACCGTGGTCTTTTTCTATCTGGTTCCACTACTCTTTATCCATCCCCAGACGCAACCGATTCACAGGTGTGTTCCGTATGCACAGGCCCGAATGTGCCGATCCGCCCACAACACGGTCGTTGAACAAAAAAATCCACTTGAACACTATCTGCCGAAAGTCGTATTCGACCGCAAAGAGGGAATACTATTGGCGTACCCTCCTCGCCCAGCCCACAGGTATCGTTCTTGCAACGCTCAACGGGAACAGACCAGGCAGGACCTGCAAGGGTTTCCAGGTGACGGCCAAGAACGCGTGACCTGAAGGAAAGGAATTTACGGATGCGTATTGCGATGATCGGAACCGGATATGTTGGCCTCGTGTCCGGCGTTTGCTTTTCCGATTTTGGACATGACGTCGTTTGTGTGGACAAGTCGGCCAAGAAAATCGAGATGCTGAAAGCCGGCGAAGTCCCGATATATGAGCCCGGCCTGGACACGTTGATGGAAAAGAACGTCTCTGCCGGTCGATTGTCCTTTACCACCGATCTGACCACAGCCGTGCAGGATGCGGATGCCGTGTTTATTGCGGTAGGAACACCGACGCGCCGGGGCGATGGGCATGCCGATCTGACCTATGTGATGGCCGCAGCAAAGGAAATCGCCGAGGCAATCACCGACTACACAGTGGTCGTGACCAAATCGACGGTGCCGGTGGGAACCAACCGCAAAGTTCAACAGGTCATCGCCGAAGCAAACCCTGCTGCCGCTTTCGATGTGGCCTCGAACCCCGAGTTTCTGCGCGAAGGCGCCGCCATTGATGATTTCATGCGTCCAGACCGGGTTGTGGTTGGCGTTGAAAACGATCGCGCAGCCGAGGTTATGGCCGAGATCTACCGCCCGCTCTATCTGCGTGACTTTCCGATTCTCACAACCGATCTGGAAAGCGCAGAGATGATCAAATACGCAGCAAACGCGTTTCTGGCGACCAAGATCACGTTCATCAATGAAATCGCGGGCTTGTGTGAACGCGTCGGCGGCGATGTCAAAGAGGTCGCGCGCGGTGTTGGTCTGGATGGTCGGATCGGCAACAAGTTCCTGCGCGCCGGTCCTGGCTATGGCGGGTCATGTTTCCCCAAGGATACGGCCGCTCTGGCCCGTATCGGGCAGGAACACGCCTACCCGATGCAAATCACTGAAACCGTGATGCGCGTGAATGACGGCATCAAAAAGCGCATGATAGACAAGATTCAAGAGGTTTGCGGTGATCGCCTCAGCGGCAAAACTGTCGCGGTTCTGGGTGTCACATTCAAACCGGATACCGATGACATGCGCGATGCGCCTTCGCTGACCATCGTGCCTGCGCTGATCGGGGGTGGAGCAACGGTCCGCGTTGTTGATCCGCAGGGCCGCGCTGAAGGCGAAGCGCTTTTGCCCGGAGTGTCCTGGATGGATGACCCTTACGAGGCGACCAAAGGTGCAGATGCCGTTGTCATTCTGACCGAATGGAACGAATTCCGCGCGCTGAACCTGTCGGACATGGCTGCGGGTATGAACTCGGCACGCATGGTGGATCTGCGCAACGTCTATTCTTCGGCTATGGCATTGGGCGCAGGGTTTGAGACCTATGTCGGTGTAGGCACCACAAAGTAAGCCCGGCTACATCCGTTGGTCGGGCTGGCGCAGCCACAAAAGCCGGACAGTTTCGGAAATCTTGGCAACGCGCACAAGATAATCCACCCCCCATACCGAAAAGGCCTGCTTTCGGCTGAGATCCTGCTTTTTGAGTAGGACTTTCAGCGTCCTGAAAGATGGTATCAGCTTTTGGATCGGGGGAAAGTAATTTACCCATCCGCGTTTCGCATTCCTGCGCAGCCGTGCACCCTCGATACGGCGCGCTTTTACGAAATGTTCCCGCAGGCTTCCGCGCGCCGGATGACGAATGGCGGCGTTTGGTGCAAACAGAATGGGTTCTCCTGCTTCGCTCGCCCGCCTGTTCCATTCCATGTCACCACCAGACAACACCGTGTCATTGAACAGCCCGACCTTATCCAGCAAAGCGCGGCGGACAATCAGGTTTGCCGTCACGGCAACGCCCCTCTCGACCCATTTCTGCTGGGTCAGTCCAAGATGAAGATCATAAAGCTCAGCCACCGTCCAAGATACTCCGTTTGGAACCAAGAGAACGTCACCGCCGAACCGACCAACCTCGGGGTGTGCTTGCGCAATCTCCAAACCGCCCTGCAGATAGCCCGGGTCCGGCATGCAATCGGAATCCGTAAAAAACAACAGATCCGATTTGGCCGCGTGGATTCCGGTGTTCCGCGCAGCGTAAGAGCCGGGCTTAGCTTCGGACAATATTCGCGCGTTGGCGGGCATTCTCATATCCGACGGGATCGGGTCTGCCGGGTCGTTATTCACCACCAATATCTCAAACCGATCATCTGCAACGCTCTGTTGTGCCAGACAATCCAGGCAGGCCTGCAATCGGTCCCAGCTGTGATAGGTTGGAATGATGACTGACGCGTCCATGAGAGATTGCTTTGGTTCCAGGTTCGGGATTTGCACGGTGGCTGGATGTTCTGCTCGCATCAGGCAGCGGCCCGCGTAGCTTCGTTACTGAGTGCTCACAGCATTTGAGAACTGATGGTCATAAAGTGTTTTAAAAGGACCAGAATGCTGCAACAACTGTTGGGCGCTGCCCTGTTCAGCAACCTCACCGTTTTCGATAACCACAATCTTGTCGGCGTGCAAAATGGTCGACAGCCTGTGCGCCACGATAATCGTCGTCCGGTCCGCCGTAAGGCGGTGCAGCGCTTCCTGAACCAGATGCTCTGATTGAGAATCAAGCGCACTTGTCGGTTCGTCCAACAGCAAAACCGCACTGTCTCGCAACAAGGCCCGCGCGATGGCCAGTCTTTGCTTTTGCCCGCCGGACAGAAATGATCCGTTTTCGCCGACTAAGGTGTCAAAGCCGTCTTCAAGTTTCATGATGAAATCATAAGCGTTTGCCGCCTTCGCGGCTTCGATCACTTCCTTGCGCGAGGCACCCTCACGCCCAAAGCGGATATTGTCGGCGATAGAGGCCGAGAACAGGAATGTCTCTTGCCCAACGAATGACATGTTCTTCCTGAGTGTTTTGAACGAGGCCATCTTGATATCCTGACCGTCAATCAGAACCTGCCCGTCTTGCGGGTCGTAAAGACGCAGCGCCAGATTTAGAATAGTGGATTTACCACCCCCCGACAGCCCAACAAGCGCTGTGGTTTTGCCAGCCTCGAAAGTCAGGGACATGTCTCGCAGGATCGGCTCTTTGCGCCGATAACCGAAGGTGACCTTGTCAAGAACAACCTCGCCCGGCCCTTCGCGCAGGCTGACAGGGTTTTCCTGTTCAGGCAGGGTTTCGGGCTCGTCCAACAGATCGAAGAGCATGCGTACCCGGCGCAGACCAATTTCAAGTTTCACCCGAACCTGAGACAGGCGCTTGGCGGGCTCATAAGCCATCATCAGAGCGGTCACAAAAGACATCAGCTCCCCCGGGGTTGAGCCTTGCGAGCCAAACAGATTGCCCGCGCTCAGCCCAATGACAGAAGCGATAGCGAACCCGGCCAGGATATCCATCATCGGGCTGGTTGCGGCCTGCAACCGGGCCAATTTATTTCGCCGTTTCTCAACGCTTTTGACCGCAGCATGCATCTCGGCGGCCATTTTATCCTCAAGGTTGAAGGTCTTGACGACACGAATACCGACAGAGGTTTCCTGAATGACCTTCATGATGGCGCCCAGGGATTGCAGTTCCATTTCTGCAATCTCTTTCACCTTGCGCAACAGTTTACGTACGCCCCAGATGGCCAAAGGTCCGATGATCAAAGTCACCAGGGACAAAACCGGCTGCTGATAGAACATGACGGCCAGCAATCCAATCAGCGTCAGAGTATCCCGCACAGCCGTGGTGACCATAAGCTCAATAACCGTCCGCGCGGCCTGCGCGGCCTGAGTGACCTTCATCAAAAGGCCCGAGCTTTCGGTCAGGTTGAAAAAGGAAACCCCCTGTCGCAGCAGTTTGTCATAAAGCTTGATCTGCTGCATCGCGACAATCCGGTTTCCGGCACGCGTGAGCGCGACGACCTGAACATATGTAGCGACGCCCTTGACCAGAAAAATGATGAAAACTGCCAAAGAAACGCTGAAAATCTTCGCGGAATTCTCACTATCGAACAGAGAATCCACAACATCGCGCATGATGAACGCTACGGCCGCGGTTGTCCCGGCCACAAAGACCATGGCAATGATCGCGATCGTATACGGCAAGACCTGAGATCGCAGGTTTTCGGACAGAAGCCTCCACAGGACGGAATCGTCCAGCACTTGGGCTATTTTGAGCTTCATTTTCTGCAAAGCAAAATTCCACAGTCATCGGTCATGTCCAGGGTCAATTCAAATCGACGGCCTGTCCAAGGTGCACGCTAGATAGTCGTGTGGGCGTGTTTGAGCAAGTAGAGTATCAGTCGCACCCAGATAGGTCGGGTATGCGATGCCTGCAAGCCTCAGCCCGATTGTTCAAAGTATTCCGGGTGACCAAATGGCTCGATCACCTGAGCCTGGGGGAACAGGTCAATCACGTCATCTGCCTCTGACTCAAGGTAGATAAGCTTGACATTAGCCCCCGCATCCATGGTTGCATAGGCGTTCAAGCCGTCATTGCGTGCACTCCAGAGCTGATCCAGCAAAGCCCAGCTCTGCGCATTCAGATAGGTCAGCGAAGGGCGCGCAGCCTGCATCGTCGCATGCATTGCCAGCGCATTGGCTTCGGCCAGCGCCCCCAGCGTCGCAAAGTCCTTTGTTAATACCGCCGCTTCAATCTGCACGCAGTCCGCTTCCGCCTGTTGCGGCCAAGCGGCAAAAAGCGGGCTTGTTTCAACCGTGTGGTTCATACCATCGCGCGACGACTGTGCCTTGGGCCCAACATCAACCGGCAGGATCGCAATCCGAAACTCCGGCCAACTGACGTCAAGCGGCGTCGCAAAGCTGTCACGGCCATCCGCGCGCGCGCCTTTGTTCCAGCGCACGAAACCATGCCAGATGGACCGAGTCGCGCTGCCACTGCCAAGCCGGGCGATCAGGCTGAGCTGGCTCTTATCGAGCTGCGTATCAAGTCCGAAACAGCCGCACAACGCCTTGGTCAGCGCAGCAAAGCCCGACGCTGACGAGGCCAACCCGGCCGCCGTGGGAATTGTGTTACGCGTGTCGATACGCAGCGGAATGTGCTGACCCCCACGGAAAAGGTCCACAAATTTCAGAGCTTTGGCCGCAAAAGGCGAACCAGCGGGCAAATCCTCACCATTCAGGGATATGTGGTCTGTGGAATCTTCTGATGGCGCAACAACTGTGTATGACCCCCATTCCGCCAGCGAGATCGACAAAGAACTGTTCAGCGGAAGGTTTCGCACCCGATCCTGCTTTCCCCAGTATTTCGAAAGAGCAATGTTACTTGGTGCATAGGCTTTGAACCGTTCAGGCGCGCGGGCCGAGGACATTGCTTGCCGAATAAGATCCCGTACAGCGTCAGACATGTACGACCAATCCTTGTGTGGCCAAATTCGCCAGTGCAAACCCAAGCGGCACGCCACCAACCGCCAGAACGCAGTCGCCCAATCCAGATCCGGATATTTTGGCGGCCAGCACATCGCCGTCTTTTCGCGCGTCCTCAATCATGCTTTGCAATATTTCATCGTTCACGCCCAACTCATCCATAAGCGTCTGATACCGGTTGAGGCTTTCGCCAAACGCGGGCCAGTCATTCTGACCCGCCGCACGGATGGCTTTTTCCGCCTCCGCCCCCATGGCTGAATACAAGGCTTCATACTTTTGTGCATTCTCCTCCATGCGTTCGGCAACTTGACGCAGTACCTCGGTGGTTGAGGTTTTATAGCCTGCATATCTCAACCCCAGCACCGGCGGAGCGGGCAGTGGCTGTGTCTCGGTTGCCGGAGGTGCGGCATAAGCGATCATTCCGCCATGCAAACTGGCGGCCAAATCGGCCCCGCTGCCCCTTTGCTGGATGGATCTGACAATTGCGACCGCGTCCGCATGTATGCCTTTGGTCTCCGACCCGGTCAGGGCGCAAATCGCACCCAGCGTGGCAATCGTGACCGCGGCGGAAGACCCCAGTCCTAGCGTTGGATCAATCTCGGACGCAATGGACAGGTCGAATCCAGTTTCGAACGCCGCCTGATGCTTCGTTACAGCCGCCAGAACAAAGCGATAATCGTGGGACGGAGTGATGTCATCAAGATTGCCAAGGTAATCCCCGGCAATCTGCGACGAAATCTTCAACGCCCTGTCACTTCGGGTGGTAAGGGTGACGGTCGCACGCTGATCAATCGCCGCAACAATCGCGCGATGACCATAAACCACCGCATGTTCGCCTGTGATCATAATCGAGCCCGGGGCGCTTGCGGTAATGATATTGCCAGAGGTGACCACTAGAACGCGCCTATGCCCTGCGGAACCGGTCCGGGCATGGCGCCGGTACTGGCCATTCGCAGCCGGGACCACGTTTTACCGGGATGAGACTGCATCAGGGCTTCCATTGCCGCATGATCCTGCAACCGGATCAGGATCGCGCCACCCCCCTCGCCTTTGACAGACCCTGCGCCGCAAATCTTGGCAGTGCCCCCGATCGCTTCGACCTCTCTCACGAACGACTGTGCGGCATCGGGGACGACGCCGATACGTTCTAACAGGTTCTGGTTTTCGCGGATCGCGGCCAAGGGATCGCCACCGTTTGTCAGCGCGTCAGACAGGGCCCGAGTGCAATCGGAAAACGCGCCCCAAAGCTGCGTGTCCTCGCCGTGCACGGCCCGCACATAAGACACGCATTCCCCCGTTGAGCTTTCGGGGGCGCCATGCTGTACCCAGTACCAGCCATCCCCTTCGGACAATTCCTGAGGGTTCTGGATTTTCGGTATGCTCAGGCCCGCTTCGGTGACCTCAACCAACCCGCCATGAACAACGGCGGCGGCATCAATTGGGCCTGCCTTGCCATGTTTCAAACGCTCACAGAACCGGACACGTTCATAGCGTTCTTCCAGCGTCTTTGACCGGCCCAAGAGCGACTCAAACAAAACCGTCGTGGCGGCAACAACAGCCGCCGATGATCCGAAACCCGCGCCAATCGGCAGGTCCGAGCGGCTGGACAACCGGCCAGGATGGGGAAGGTGACCCACAGCCCCCATGCCCGTCATCGCCGTTCCGGTGCTACCAGCACCTTCCTGTAGCAAGGATGCCAGCGTATAAACCGCCAGATCGTCGGGCCGTGTCAAAATCTCATGAACTGCCAGTTCTCCGCGCTTGAACTGGTCAAACCGCGCATCCAGCGAATCCTTGAGCTTGTTGAGGATTTGAAAAGGATAGTTCGCCCCGGTCGACAGGTTTTCGAACGCCGTTCTCAGCCCCTCGCCTGGGCCAAGCGGCGTAAATCTGACTTCGGTATATTGCGCGATTGCCATCGCTAGTGCGGGGGCACCGTAAAGAACCGAATGCTCTCCGGACAGGATCAGCTTGCCCGGCGAATGGGCTACCGCGCGACCACCTTCGTCAGACGTTCTTGTCGACGTAAATGCGCTTGTGATCATCGATGCCAGCCAATCTGTAGCGTCCGCGCGCTTCGTCGCTCAGGGTAAGGATTTCACCGTCCTTTGCCACAGGAGAGTCCCAGAGCGTGACATAATCGTCATGGCTGACCGCCTTGCGCTGGCTCAGCATGTCCGAATGTTCCGCCGCAAACAGGTGATCGCGATAGCCTTCGATGATGGTCGCGTCAAAGAACTCGGCCGTCGCGCCCGAGCCGTATGAGAACAAACCGATGCTTTTGCCGCTCAGGTCCTCGTCTTCGTTTTCAAGCGTCGAAATCAGCGACAGATAGACCGAAGCGGTATAGCTGTTGCCGACCACACGGTTATAGACCATGCCCGGCAACGCTTTGCCCATATCAAAGCTGGCCCCTGCCTCTTTCGCAAGATGCCGGTGTGCCTTTTCCCCCAGCCGCGAAAACGGCAGGTGAAAGCAGAACCGGTGGAAATCCTCATAGGCTTTGCCGCCACTGGCCTGATAGTCGCGCCAGGCCTCGATCAGGGCATTAAGATACCGCAGCGTCGAAAACTTGCCATCAAACAGTGGCGTGCGCCGGTGGTTGGGACGCCAGAAGTCCATAATGTCTTCGGTAAACAGCCCCGACACGGCACCGATTTCCACCACTTTGGGATCGGCGCTGATCAGCATGGCCACAGAACCCGCGCCCTGCGTTGCCTCGCCCGAGCTGTCGCGGTCATAGCGGGCAACATCCGATGCGATCACAAGGACCTTGCGATCCGGCCTGCGGGCCACATAGCTGCAAGCCATCTGCAACGCAGGCGTCGCGGAATAACAGGCTTGCTTAAGCTCCACGTTGCGGCAATTAGCTGGCAGGTCCAGCAAACGGTGAACATAGATGCCCGCGGCTTTGGACTGGTCAATCCCGGTTTCTGTGGCAAACAGAACCGTATCGATACCTTCGGTTCCGTAGCGATCCAACAACGGCCGCGCGGCTTCGGCCGCCATTGTCACGACGTCTTCGTCATGCCCGGGCAGAGCGATCTTGTCCTGGCCGATGCCCTTCGAGAACTTGGCCGGGTCGATGCCATAATGATCGGCCAGAGTCTCAAGGCTTATGTATCTGTGAGGCGTGTAGAAACTCATCGCCTCGATGCCGGTTCTGATCATCTTTTCTCGTCTTCTATCGCAGTAATGATATGTTTCCTTTGAGAGTTCGACAGCCCCCGCAACCCAAAAGAAACATCGCGGTGGTAAACTCTCGTTGAAACTTTTTGATTTTTTGCACGACCAAATCGCTGGATTCTTGCGCGGCAGCAAGAAAAGGTGCGGCAACCCCGCAGATATCAGCCCCTAAAATCAAGCTTTTAGCCATGTCGATCCCATTTCGGATACCGCCGCTGGCGATTACCGTGGCCGGAACGGCGTGCTGCGACAATGTTTCGCGCGCCTCAAGAAGGCTTTCAACCGTGGTCAGACCCCAATCCTGAAACACAATCCCCAGATCATCATCCTCGGCAGCGCGCCGGTGGTATTCGATACGGCTCCAGGATGTTCCGCCACGCCCGGCCACGTCGAAATGCCGTATTCCGGCGTTCAGGCCGCTTTCGACATCTGCGCCCGAAAGGCCCGAGCCGACCTCCTTGAGCAGCACGGGCACGTCCAGCGCGTTGCTGATCTCTGCAATTTTTGCAGCCAACCCGGCAAAGTTGCGATCCCCCTCTGGCTGGACCGCCTCTTGCAAGGGGTTGAGATGCAGATAGAGACCATCCGCGCCCAGAACCTCGACCGCGCGGCGACACTCAGACACGCCCATGCCGCAGTTCAGCTGGACCGCGCCGATATTGGCGATCAGCGGCACGGAGGGTGCGATGTTTCGCAATTCGAAACTGGCCCGCGCTTCGGGATTGGTGAACATCACACGTTGTGAGCCGACCGCCATGGCCACGCCGGTTTCTTCGGCAGCCGCGGCAAGATTGCGGTTGATGCGAATGATCTCATCATTCGCACCGCCGGTCATGGAAGAGATCAAAAGCGGAAAGCTCAGATCCTTGCCCAGGAACCGGCAGGATGTGTCGATCTGGTCGAGGTCCAGATCCGGCAAAGCCCGATGGATCAGAGCGACGTGATCAAAACCACTGGCGCCGCGTTCAACATCAGGATCGGCCAGAACAGCGCGCAAATGGTCCAGCTTGCGCCCCGCGACACTTTGATTTTGCGCGCGCGCGTTCACCGTTCAAGTTCCAGATGCGTGCGCACAAGCTCACCCGGATTGGTTTGAGCCGCCAGCAGCGAAAGCTCACCGCACAGCACCACACCGGCGCAAATACCGGCCAGACGGCGCGCATTCGCGCCGTTGTCTCGGGTCACTTTACAACCCATTCTGGCCAGATGCTCCTCGACGATGGAGTTCCCTTTGCCCGCCCCGACAGAGCCGACAATCAGGTTGGGCAACGTGCAGGAAAAATACAGGTTTTCACCGCGCTTTTCGCATTGCACCTGACCTTGCGAGCCTTCGATGATGTTCGCCGCGTCCTGACCTGTTGCCAGATAGAAGGCCAGCAACATGTTGGCGAAATGGGCATTGGCGCTGCGTAGCGAACCTGCGAGATTCCCGCCGACATAGTTCTTTTCGTGGTTCAACAGAACCATTTTGTCGGCATCGGTACGCAGCATCCGGGTCAGGATTTTCTTGGGAATTTCCAGCTCGGCGATCATGTATTTGCCGCGCCCCAGCAAACCGTTCACGGCCGAAGTTTTCTTGTCCGTGCACAGGTTTCCCGAGATCGACGAATAAGACAGGTGCGGCTGATCGGCGAGGACCCATTCCACCACAACTTCGGCGGCTTTGGTCACCATATTGTGCCCAGACGCGTCACCCGTCGAACATTCTACGCGTAAAAACAGCAGGTTGCCTGCGATTTGCCGGTTGAGATTGACCAGGCGTGCAAACCGGCTGGTAGAGGCCACAAGCTCGGCAATCTTGTCGTATTGGGACTGAATGCGAAGCCAGGCGGCATGCGCCTCGGCGCCAGATTTCGCGCGTACCACGATGGATCGTGTCATGCGCTCATCCACCATTGTCACGTGAATACCGCCGGAATGGCGCGAAACACCGGCGCCGCGGTCGGTCGACGGCCAAAGGGGGCTTTCAAACGTCGCAAGCGGAACGCTCACCTCTCCGTCAACAACGTCACCTGTGAACAGCAGGGGGCCGACCCAACGGGTCGGAATAGGAGTGGAGAACATTTCCTTGTCGCGCACCATTCGCCCCTCTTTGCTCTTTTTCCGGCCCAGACATTCGGCCACAGAGTCATTCTAAGCCATTTGGACTGCTTCAAATTTCACACATCTGCGATCCGCTCAGGCTGCCAAGATGGGCCCATTCTCAGGATACGTGCCGCCAGATTCGTGCCTTAGTACATCCAAGGCCACCGACACACCATCAATTTTCCAGATCGCCAAGACTGGACTTGGGGAGCCTTGGCAAGAGGAATACGGGCGCAGAGTGTTGACAAAACTCTGGGCGATGCAAAAACAGGGTCCATCGAAGTTTATGCGGTGGTTGCTTGGCCGTATTTTGGAGCCCTGGATCAATGGACATTCTATCGCTCGCCATACCTGAGGTGAAACTGATCACCCCCCGACGTTTTGGTGATGCACGCGGCTTTTTCTCGGAAACCTACAATCTGACCAGCTTTGCCCAAATCGGGGTCGATACGATCTTTGTGCAGGACAACCACTCTGTCTCTCAGGCCATGGGAACCGTGCGCGGGCTGCATTTTCAGGCCCCTCCGCGCGCGCAGGTCAAACTTGTGCGCTGCGGGCGCGGACGGCTTTTTGACGTGGCGGTGGATATTCGCAAGGGATCTGACACTTTCGGCCAATGGGTGGGCCAGGAATTGAGTTTTGAGAACGGTCAAATGATGCTGGTTCCGGCCGGATTTGCCCACGGATTTCTGACTTTGGAGCCTGATACAGAGATCATCTACAAATGCTCTGACACCTACGCGCCGGAAACAGAAGGGGCGATCCGCTGGGATGATCCTGATATCGGGATCAAGTGGCCAGACGTGGCGGCCGCGCCTAATATATCGGACAAAGATCGCGAGGCACCGCTTTTGCGCGACACGCAAAGCCCGTTTTCCTATGGAGACGACACATGAAGCTTTTGGTGACCGGGGGGGCCGGTTTCATCGGCTCCGCCGTGGTGCGGCAGGCCGTCGCAAAAGGACATTCGGTCATAAATGTCGATGTGCTGACCTATGCGGCCTGCCTTGAGAACGTCGCCTCGGTCGCCGACGACCCCGGCTATGTGTTCGAACACGCGGATATCAAGGATGCGGAGGCAATGGCCCGCATTCTGGATACCCACAAACCGGATGCAATCATGCATCTGGCGGCGGAAAGTCACGTTGATCGCTCGATCGATGGTCCGGCTGCGTTTGTCGACACAAATCTCCGCGGAACCTTTGTGTTGTTGGAAGCCGCACGCCAATATTGGTCAGACACCGGAAAACCAAAGTCGTTCAGATTTCAACATATCTCGACGGATGAAGTTTATGGCTCGCTGGGCGAAACGGGGTTTTTCACCGAAACAAGCCCGTATCAGCCCAACTCGCCCTATTCGGCTTCCAAGGCCGGGTCCGACCATCTGGTTCGTGCGTGGCACGAGACCTATGGCTTGCCTGTCGTTCTCACCAATTGCTCGAACAATTACGGGCCTTATCAGTTTCCGGAAAAGCTGATCCCCGTGGTCATTCAGAACGCGTTGGCCGGGCAGCCAATCCCGATCTACGGGGCCGGAGACAATATCCGAGATTGGCTGCACGTCGAAGACCATGCGGACGCGCTGTTGCTGGTTCTGGACAAAGGTCAGAACGGTCGCAGCTATAACATCGGCGGCGAGAACGAGATGACGAACCTTGCGATTGTGCAGCTGATCTGCAGCATTCTTGACCGACTGCGCCCGGGGGCAAAGCCCTATTCAGAGCAGATCACCTTTGTGACCGACCGTCCGGGACATGATCGCCGTTATGCGATTGACCCCACCAGACTGCGCACTGAACTGGGGTGGCGTCCGTCACACACGCCAGAGACGGGTCTGGAGCAGACGATTCAATGGTATCTGGACAATGGCGATTGGCTGAGCGTCCTTCAGGATCGCGCCGGGGTCGGTCAACGTCTAGGTCTGAACGAATGAAGGTATTGGTGTTTGGATCTTCGGGCCAGGTTGCCTCCGAGCTACGCAGGCGCGGCCCGGATCACGGGGTAGAAATCAAAGCACTGGGCCGTGACGATGCTGACCTCACCGACCCCCAAGCCTGCGCGGCGATGGTTCAGGGCACTGATGCGCAGGTCATCATCAATGCAGCCGCCTACACCGCAGTCGACAAGGCCGAGGATGAGCCTGAATTGGCTTTTGCGATCAATGCGGCAGCACCAGCGGCGATGGCTCGGGTCGCTGCGCAACGCGACTTGCCGTTTCTTCATGTTTCGACGGATTATGTTTTTGACGGCTCCGGCAGCAAACCCTTTGCGATTACGGATCAAACCGGCCCGTTGAATGTGTACGGGCGTAGCAAACTGGAAGGCGAGGTGCAGATCGCACAGGCCGGAGGCTGGCATGCAATTCTGCGCACCAGCTGGGTTTTCTCGGCCCATGGCAACAACTTCGTCAAAACCATTCTCAGACTGGCGGACACACGGGATCAGCTCAGCATCGTGGCCGATCAGGTTGGGGGGCCAACGCCGGCGGCGGGTATCGCCGATTGCCTGCTGAGCATGGCCAAAGCTGGCCCGAAAGGAAACGGAGGCGTTTTTCACTATACTGGCGCCCCGGAAACCAGTTGGGCCGGGTTTGCGCGCGAAATCGGATCCCAGGCGGGCCTATCCGTGCAGATCGACGACATACCAACGCGGGACTATCCGACACCTGCGGCCCGACCCTTGAATTCCCGTCTGGATTGCACCCGCCTCGAACGGGAATTCGGCCTTGTGCGACCGGACTGGCGACGGGCTTTGAGCGAAGTACTGTCAGAGCTTGGCCAAGGAGAAGAAGCCGAAAGGTGACAAAATTTGCCATCATTGCCCCAATTGTCCGCAATATGGAAACTTTGACGTGGTGCCGAATTGGAAAAAACTGAGTGTTTCGGCACCCCGTTTCATTCGCCGCGGAAGATTTCACAAGCGGAGGTAGACAACCAAGGCGATAATTTGGTGAAATGGCCCTATAGGCAGTGAAGGCACGAAGACCCATATCTGTATTGTTGGGCACGTTTTGTTGTGCCGGGTAACTGTTAACTTGTTTGTAATTGGGTGGTTCAAAAGTGAGTAATTCTGCCAGGGACGGCGATATCGCAATCGTTGGCATGGCCGCGCATTTTCCTGGGGCCCCGTCAATCGATGCTTACTGGTCCAATTTGAAACAAGGGGTGGAGTCTATCCGCCCCCTGAGCCGTGAAGAGTTGCTTGCAAACGGTGAATCTCCGCATTTGCTGGAACGGCCCGATTATGTCCCCTTTGCGGCACCGCTTGATGGGTTTGAAGAGTTTGATGCCGAGTTCTTTGGCTTATCCCCCAAAGAAGCCGCTATCATGGACCCGCAGCACCGCCAGTTCCTTGAGGTCGCGTGGGAGGCATTGGAAAACGCCGGCCATCCGCCCGAGAATTTCCCCGGCCCCATCGGTGTTTTCGCGGGCTGCGGCATGGGGAGCTATTTCTATTTCAACGTCTGCTCGAACCGGGATCTGGTGGATGAAGTCGGTATGTTCCTGCTGCGACACACCGGGAATGACAAAGATTTTCTGTCTACGCGCCTCAGCCACATCCTGAACCTCAAAGGGCCCAGCATCAATGTGCAGACGGCCTGTTCAACCTCGCTGGTTGCTGCGCATTACGCCACGCAAGCCCTGCTGACGGGCGAATGCGACATGGCAATAGCGGGGGGAGTCACGATCGAGTTCCCTCAAAACAGGGGCTATGTGTACAAAGAAGGCGAGGTTCTGTCCCCCGATGGCCACTGCCACGCGTTTGATCACAGGGCCGAGGGCACAGTTTTCGGCTCGGGCGCGGGCGCGGTTATCCTGCGCAGGCTTCAGGATGCGCTGGATGACGGGGATCACATCTGGGGCGTGATCCGTGGCACCGCAATCAACAATGACGGCGCGGACAAGGCCGGATATCTGGCACCCTCCGTTGATGGGCAGGCTGACGCGATTTCCGAGGCGCATGAGATGGCGGGGATCACCGCAGACACGGTTGATTATGTCGAATGCCATGGCACCGGGACCTATCTGGGTGACCCGATTGAAGTGGCCGCCCTGACACAGGCGTTTTCGGACAGCACATCCGAACTTGGCTTTTGCCGGATCGGGTCGGTCAAAACCAATATCGGTCATCTGGACACAGCAGCGGGTGTTGCGAGCCTGATCAAGACATCTCTGGCCTTGCACCACAAACAGATGCCGCCCAGCCTGGGTTTCGAAAAACCGAACCCGGCCATCGATTTTGAAAACAGCCCCTTTCGGGTCAACGACCGTTTGTCGGACTGGACCTCTTTTAAGGGGCCGCGCCGGGCCGGGGTCAATTCGCTGGGTGTAGGCGGCACCAACGCGCACGCCATTCTGGAGGAAGCACCTGAAAGGGCCGCTTCTGAGCCATCGGACTGGCCGTTCCAAATTCTGACAGTGTCAGCACGCAGCAAAAAAGCACTGGATGCCAATAGTGCGGCGCTGGCGGAGCATCTGAAAAGTGATCAGGGCCCTGATCTGGCCGATGTGGCCTGGACCCTAAAAAACGGCCGGCGCGGGTTTGAAAAACGCCGGGTTATCGTGGCCGAGACCGCCACCGAAGCCGCCGGGATACTGGAAGAAAACGACCCGCGCCGGGTGTTCACACATTCGGTCATTTCGGACGCACCCGAACATGTTTTCATGTTCCCCGGTGGCGGCGCGCAATATGCGGGCATGGCGCGAGATCTTTATGAGACTGAGCCGGTTTTTGCTGATTGGATGGATCAAGGCTTGGATATCCTGCAGGCCAAGCTCGACTACGACATTCGTGCGGTTTGGCTGCCGGAACCGGGTAAGGAAGATGCTGCGGAAGAGCGGCTGAAAACGCCTTCGGTACAGTTGCCGTTGATCATGATCACCGAATATGCCCTGGCCCAATTGTGGATGTCCTGGGGTGTTGAACCAGCGGCTTTGGTTGGCCACTCGATGGGCGAAAACACCGCAGCCTGTGTCGCAGGCGTCATGTCGTTTGAGGATTGCATCGGACTGGTGCATCTGCGCGGTCAGCTGTTTGATACGGTTCCCGCTGGTGGCATGCTCAGCGTTCCTTTGCCCGCGGCAGAGCTGAAGCCACTATTGGGCGACGCGCTGGATTTGGGCGCTGTCAACGCACCAAACCTCAGCGTGGCTACCGGCCCGCAAGCGGCCCTGGATGCGCTGGAAGAGAAGCTGCGTAAGCAAGGTGTGGATTGCCACCGGATTCCGATTGATATCGCCGCTCATTCAAGGATGCTTGAGCCGATATTGAAGGAATTCGGTGATTATCTGAGGTCCATAGAGCTCAGCACCCCGCAAATTCCGTTCCCATCGAACCGCAGTGGTAACTGGATCACCGATACCGAGGCCACCGACCCCGATTACTGGGTTGGTCACCTGCGCAATACGGTTCACTTCGCCGATTGCATCTCAACTTTGGCCGAAAACCCCGAGCGGATATTCATTGAAGTGGGTCCCGGCAAAGCGCTGGCATCTCTGACGGGTCAGCATGACAAGGTCGACGCCAACCAAGTCATCGGCAGCCTGCGCCATCCGCAGGATGATGTTGCAGATGATGCGTATTTTCTGGCCATGCTGGGACGCATTTGGGCATTGGGCGGCAGCTTTGACTGGGATCAGATCTGGGGCGAGGCGCGTCGAAACAAGGTGCCGCTGCCAACCTATGCCTTCCAAAGATCCCCCTATTTCATCGAGCCGGGCAAAACGCAGACCGAGGCGACAAATCAATGGCTTATGCGGACCGAAGATCCGTCAGATTGGGGCTACCGGGTTGCCTGGACACCGACATACGCAGCCTGTGATATCGACACCGCTGGTGATCTGTCTGAGGCTGCAGAAGAAACCTGGCTGATCTTTGCGGATGAGGCCGGTTTGGGGTCATCCATCGGCAAAAGACTAGAGAAAGCCGGTCACAGGGTCATTTCCGTCACGCCCGGCGATGCCTTTGCCCGCATCAATGATACACAGTATCAGTTGGCACCGGAACGCGGGCGTGAAAGCTATGACGCTTTGATACGCGATCTGGTCGAACGCGATCTGGTGCCGACGCGCATCGTGCATGGTTGGTTACTGACCCAGGCTGAGAAATTCCGCCCCGGCGGAAGCTTTTTCCATCGCAATCTGGAACAGGGGTTCTACAGCCTGTTCTTCCTGGCTCAGGCGATTGGCGACGAAGACCTGCCGGCGCCGCACATTCATGTGCTCAGCTCGGGCGCGTTGCAGGTTCGCGATGAACCCTTGAGCTATCCCGAGAAATCGACAGTTATCGGCCCGGTGCGTGTCATCCCGCGCGAGTTTCCGGGTCTCAGCTGTGCTCTGCTGGATATCGACCTTCCCCAGAGTCAGGGCAAGCGTCGCCCCCCTGCTCTGCCTGCCGGTTTGACCAATCAGGTGCTCGAAGATCTGCTGTGCCCTCCGGCGTCCTTTACCGCAGCGATCCGGGATGGAAAGCGGTTTGAGCAAGGCTATCGCCCGCAAGGTCTGACCCAGCCTTCACCTGATACTTTGCCTCTGCGCGACGGTGGCACCTATGTGATCACGGGCGGCTTTGGCGGCATTGGCCTGACGCTGGCAGAAGCACTGATTTCGCGGGCCAAGGCGAATATTGTTCTGCTGGGGCGGTCCGACCTGCCGCCGCGCGAGCAATGGGCGCGCATCCTGCAGAATTCTGCGCCAAAGGACAAAACCGCACGCCGCATTCGCGCGATCGAAAAGCTCGAAGCCGCCGGTGGTCGAGTTTTGCCCATGGCCGTGGACGTCAGCAATGTCGAAGAGATGCGTCAATGTGTTGAACGCGCGACGCAAGAGTTTGGTGCGATCAACGGTGTTATCCATGCGGCTGGCCTGATCGACGACGCCCCAATCCTGACCAAAACCATGATGGAGATTGAAGACGTCTTTACGCCCAAGATCCACGGAACGCAGGTCATTGACCAGGTTTTCCCCGACGGCGCGCTGGATTGGTTGGTACTGTTCTCTTCGACCTCTACGGCAACGGCCCCTGTCGGCCAGGTGGATTATGTTGCAGCCAATGAATATCTCAATGCCTATGCAAAAGCGCGCAATGGTGATCAGACACGCGTTCTGGCGATCAACTGGGGGATCTGGTCCGACGTCGGCATGGCTGCCGATGCTATGGAGGCGCGTACAGGTGCAACCGAACCCGCCCCAGTAACGTCGGCCAATATGCCGATGCTGGACGGTGCAAGTTTCGACAAGGATGGCCACCGGATTTTCAGCGCCACATATGACGCCCAATCCCGCTGGTTCCTGAGTGACCACCGGACAAAAGCAGGGCATGCGTTGATCCCAGGCACCGGTTACCTGGAACTGGCCTCGCAAGCCCTACGCGCGCAGGGCGAGACTGGGCCATTTGAAATCCGCGATCTGTTCTTCCTGCGACCGCTCGCCGTTCCGGATCATGAGGAACGCCAGGTCGAACTGCGCCTGCCCCGAAACGAGATCGGGTATGATCTGATCGTCCAAAGCGGAACAGATACCGCGCACGAACAGAATGCGCAGGCGAGCCTGTCGCTGCTTGCGCTGCCAACACCCGAATCCCTGGATATCGAGACCATCGCTGTCCGCTGTGGCACCCCGCGACAGGCCGAAGGTTCCGGGCGTCTTCATTCGTGCCAAGAGGCGCATCTGAACTTTGGCCCGCGGTGGCGCGTTTTGACATCGACGGCGTTGGGACAGGGCGAAGGCCTGGCGCATCTGGCTTTGCCGGATGACCTGACAGGCGATATCGAGAACGGGTATTCCCTGCATCCCGGCCTTATGGATCTGGCCACGGGTTGGGCCATGGAACTGATCAAAGGGTATGAACCCTCTCACCTCTGGGTCCCTGTCTCTTATCAGTCTGTCCGCGTCTACAATCCCTTGCCCGCCCGGATCATCAGCTGGGTCCGGAACGCGGCGGATAATCGCGGAGACGCCGAGGCGGCGAGTTTCGACATCACAATCGCCGCGCCTGACGGCACAGTTTGTGTTGAGGTTCAGGGCTTTTCGATCCGCCGCTTGGAGACTGCGGCAGATTTTGCCTTTGGCGAAACACAGGCGCAGGTCACCTCTGACCTTGATACGCCACCACCGCTCTCGCCCGCCGAGGAACGGCTACGGCACAATATCTCTCAAGGCATTCCAGCGTCCGAAGGACCGGACTTGTTCTTCAAGGCCTTGGCCCAGAAGCGATCCCAAATCATACTGTCATCCCTTGATTTGGATGGTCTGATCGCGCAGGCAGCGGAAACGGCAAGCGGCGGCGAGGACAGCGACCAGAAATTCCAAAGACCCGAACTGGAAGCAGATTTTGTCGCCCCCGAAAATGATATCGAACGGCGCCTTGCCGGGTTCTGGCAAGAATTGCTGGGTATTGACGAAATCGGTGTCGAAGACAGCTTCTTTGATCTTGGGGGGCATTCACTGATCGCGGTGCGGTTGTTTGCGCAAATCCGCAAAGCCTATAACGTCGATTTCCCGATCTCGGTCCTGTTCGAGGCACCGACCATCCGCAAATGCGCCGACCTGATCGCCGCGCGGGGTGTTCCGAAAGACGGCGGAGATCAAGCACCGGAAGCCACGGCCCCCAAAACGCCAGAACGCCGTTTCACACATCTGGTGCCAATGCACTCTGGCGAAGGTGGCCCAAAAACTCCGTTTTTCCTCGTCGCGGGCATGTTTGGGAATGTCCTCAACCTGCGGCATCTGGCGCATCTGATTGGCACGGATCGGCCCTTCTATGGGTTGCAAGCGCGTGGACTTTACGGAGATGAAGAGCCCCACCGCGACCTGCGCGAGGCTGCCCGGGATTATATCGCGGAAATGCGGCAGGTGCAGCCCCATGGCCCCTATATGCTGGGTGGTTTTTCCGGTGGGGGTATCACCGCATATGAAATCGCACGGCAATTGACCGCGGCTGGCGAAGAGATCACGTCACTGATCATGCTGGACACACCCTTGCCAGTGCATCGTCCTTTGACAACGGGGGATCGCTTGCGGATTCAGTTGCAGGAATTGCAGGAAAAAGGGATCGGATATCCGGTGCTTTGGGCAAAAAACCGGATTGCCTGGGAAATCGAAAAACGCAAACCCAAGGATGCAACCGCAGCTGCCGGTCAGCAGTTTCATGATACCGAAATCGAAGCGGCATTTATGGAAAGCGTCACCTCCTATCCTTTGCACAAATGGGATGGTCCCTTGACCCTGTTCCGGCCACCCTTGGTCGGCAAATGGCAGGTTGCAGCAGATCGGTTGGTCCATCACGAACGGTATTATCTGAGCGACGACAACGAGTGGACAGGCTGGGCCCCTCGGATCGAGGTGTTCGAGGTCCCGGGTGATCACGATTCGATGGTTCTGGAACCCAATGTCCGTGTGCTGGCGGCACAGATGAAAACCTGTCTTGAGAATGCCGAACGCAATCATCGGCATCCGGGGACGGTGATTCAGGAAGCAGCGGAATAGACATGTCTGATCCAAAGGTCCTGACCCTCATCCTGAACTACAAAACCCCGGACATGACCTTGCGGTCGCTCGACGCCGCGATCGTCGCGATGGCCAACATCTCGGGGGAGATCATAGTTGTCGACAACGACTCTCAAGACGGGTCGTTCGAGAAGATGAAGGCGCACCTTCAGGAAAAGGGATGGGACCAGAACCAGGCGGTTCGGGTGATCCAATCTGGCCGCAACGGTGGATTTGGTGCAGGAAACAACGTGGGTATTCGTGCGGGCCTATCAGACGGCACGCGACCTGATTACGTCTATATCTTGAATTCCGACGCATTCCCGAAACCCGATGCCATACGCCTTTTGCTAGAGCATCTGGAATCCACGCCCGAGGCCGGATTTGCCGGAAGTTACATCTTTGGAGACGATGGCGAACCTCACCTGACCAGCTTTCGCTTTCCTTCGGTGGCAAGCGAGTTCGAAGGCGCAATCCGTTTCGGCCCCGTGACGCGTTTGCTGTCGAAACATGTGGTTCCGATACCGATCCCGTCCCGGACACAACCGGTCGATTGGCTTGCAGGGGCCAGTTTGATGATGCGGCAAAGCGTGCTGGATCAGATCGGACTGTTTGATGAAACCTTCTTTTTGTATTTCGAGGAAACCGATCTATGCCGCCGCGCGGCGCTGACGGGATATCGCACCGACTATGTCCGCCCCAGCGAAGTCATGCATATCGGTTCCGCCTCAACCGGTATGAAAACCTGGCAGCGCGTCCCGGTCTATTGGTTTGATTCAAGGTATTATTATTTCGTCAAGAACCACGGGGTGGTTTATGCGGTTCTGGCAACTATGGCCCATCTGTGCGGCGGGTTTCTGCACTGGTTGCGCTGTCTGCTGACCCGCAGGGACACGCACACATCCCCTCATTTTTTACGTACCCTGGCCTGGCATGATCTGCGCGCGCTTGGCCGCGCGCCGTTCCCGGATCGGAACAAAAACCGCCAGCCCAGACCTGTTGTTGGAGAGTAACAATGGCATTTCGCACCTTTCTGATCGGCCACGAGTCACTGGTTATTCAATGTGGTGAAATGCTGTTGGATGCAGGTCACACGATCTCTGGCGTGGCGACGCGCAATCCGGATGTACGCGTTTGGGCGGAAGACAAAGATCTGACATGTCACGCGCCGGGCAACGATCTGGTGGACCGGATCGACGGGGTACAGTTCGACTGGTTGCTCAGCATCGCAAACCTGGATCTGCTGCCGCAATCCCTGTTGGACAAGGCCCTGAAGGGTGCGGTGAATTTCCATGACGGACCACTCCCCCGCTATGCGGGCCTGAACGCGCCGGTATGGGCCATCCTGAGTGGTGAAACCCAACATGGCATTACATGGCACATGATTTCAGGCGGCGTGGATGAGGGCGGTATCGTCGCGCAAAAACTCTTCGACATCAGCGATACGGAAACTGCCCTGACGCTGAACACCAAATGTTATGGCGCAGCGATTGACAGTTTTGGCGATGTCATACACGCCTTGGAAACCGGGCAGCAGCCCACGCCGCAGGACCTGACGCAGCGCAGCTATTTTGCCAAAGACAAGCGCCCCGCCGCAGGCGGTCGGTTGGATTTCTCCAGACCGGCCACCGAGATCGCTGCAATGGTTCGGGCGCTGGATCATGGGGAGTACTGGAACCCACTTTGCTGCCCCAAGATTGAGCTCGAAGATCGGATTTTCCTGGTCGGTCGCGCAACGCCCAGCACACATGCGGTCGATGGTGCCGCCGGAACAATCCTGGCAAGCGACAACACGAGCCTGACAATCGCCACGGGTGACGGCGCGCTCGAAATCGGGGATTTTCGGGACCTCAACGGGACACCCGTCTCTGTTGAAGGGCTCGCAACAGTTGGCAGCGCCCTGCCCGCTTTGGATGCGGAGGCAATAGATACAATCGTCGCCGCGCTGTTGCGGGCCGAACCAAACTGGCGCGCTCGCCTGCAAGAGTTACAACCGCTGGACGTGCCGCTGATCGAGGCCAATGACCCCTCCGGCGCGCCACGAACAAAAAACCTGCAAATCCCGGATGGCCTTGCAGAGGGCACGGTCGAAGCCGCGCTGGCCGCCTTGATGTCACGTCTTGGCGACGCTGCGATGGTGGATTTGGCACTGCGCATGGACGACACAGACGGCGTGTATCAGGCCAGTTGGGTGCCTGTTCGCTTTGAGGCCAACCAATCCTTTGCAAATGCCGCGCAGGGATTTGGCCGGGACAGAGCGCTGGCCTTGGACCTTGGGCCGTTCGCCTGCGATCTTCCCGCCCGCTTGCCGGGGTCCGGGCCGTTTCAGCCCCCGCTGGTCGGTCTTTCGGATCAGGCCACAGATGGGCTGGTCCCGGGTACAAGCCTGACAGTTGCCGGGAAGGATCAACACTATTCTCTGATCGTCGACAGCGGCCATATCAGTGAAACCACGATGCACCTGCTTGCAGCCCGACTGGAAGGCCTTTTGGTGGCGCTCTGCGACCCGACCTGCGCCGATCAGCCGGTTTCTACACTGCCCATTTTACCGGACTCTGAGCGTTCGCAAATTCTAAAAGACTGGAATGCGACGACGGCTGAATACGACCAAACCTCCTGCGTGCATCACCATTTCGAGGCTCAGGTCGCCCGTACACCCGATGCGGTTGCATTGGTGTTCGAAAACGAAAGCTTCACCTATGCCGAGTTGAATGCGCGCGCCAATCAGATTGCGCATGTTTTGCGCAACATGGGCGTTGGACCCGACGCACTGGTGGGTTTGCACGTCAAACGCTCACCGCTGTTGTTGATCGGCGCTTTGGGTATTCTCAAAGCAGGTGGAGCTTACGTCCCGATGGATCCGGCCTATCCGGCGGACCGGACGGCGCTGTATCTGGAAGACAGCGGCGCAAAGGTTCTGCTGACCGAAGACGCCCTTGTGGAGACTTTGCCGAACCATAACGCCCAAGTACTGGTCATGGATACCGATCAACGCCTGAACGGCGCCGAGATCAGTAATTTGGACAGCGGCGTGACCTCGGCCAACCTCGCCTATCTGATCTATACCTCTGGCTCCACCGGGCGCCCCAAAGGCGTGATGGTTGAACATCGCAACGTCTCAAACTTTTTCACAGGCATGGATGATCGCATCCGCCATGATCCCCCGGGGGTCTGGCTTGCGGTAACCAGCCTGTCTTTCGACATCTCGGTGCTCGAACTGTTCTGGACCCTCGCCCGGGGTTTCAAGATCGTTCTGTCGGATGACGAAAACCGGGCGCTTGTGGCCGGAGACTCTGATCCGGGGAAATCCATTACCGGTCAGGGTATGGATTTCAGTCTGTTTTATTGGGGCAATGATGACGGCGTTGGCCGCGACAAGTATAAATTGCTGTTGGAAGGCGCAAAATTCGCCGATCAGAACGGATTTTGTGCGATTTGGACGCCAGAACGCCATTTTCACGCCTTTGGCGGCCCCTATCCCAATCCATCGGTCACCGGTGCTGCGGTGGCTGCTGTTACCAGCAATATCGGCGTGCGGGCCGGCAGCTGCGTCGCGCCGTTGCACCATACCGCGCGAATTGCCGAGGAATGGTCGGTGATCGACAACCTGACCAATGGGCGGGCCGGACTGGCCATCGCATCAGGCTGGCAACCGGACGACTTCATTCTGCGCCCCGAAAACACGCCGCCGGAAAACAAACCCGCGATGCTTGAGGCGATCCAGACCCTGCGCCAGCTTTGGGCGGGGGAAACGGTCGAGTTTCCGACCAAGACAGGCGAGATGCACGGCGTTGTCACCCAACCGCGCCCGGTGTCGAAAACTCTGCCAGTTTGGGTCACAACCGCGGGTAATCCCGACACCTGGCGCGAGGCCGGGGCAATCGGCGCCAATGTCCTGACGCATCTGCTGGGGCAAAGCGTTCAGGAGGTTGCGGACAAGATCGGCATCTACCACACCGCCCTGCGCGACGCAGGTCATGATCCTGCCGATTACGAGGTCACCTTGATGTTGCACACTTTTGTGGGCAGCGACCGCGAAGAAGTGCGCGACATCGCCCGAGAACCGATGAAGGACTATCTGCGGTCAGCAGCCGGGTTGATCAAGCAATATGCCTGGGCCTTTCCCGCCTTCAAAAAACCCAAAGGTGTTTCAAACCCGTTCCAACTGGACCTCGGTAGCCTTTCTGACGACGAACTTGAAGGCATCCTCGACTTTGCCTTCCTGCGGTATTTCGAAGATTCCGGCTTGTTTGGCACCGTTGAAGAATGTCTGCACCGCGTAGAAGAGCTCAAACGCATAGGCGTGGATGAGATCGCCTGCCTGATCGACTATGGCATCCCGGTGGATCAGGTCATGGATGGGCTGAAGCCGTTGGCCGACGTTCTGCGCCGGTCAAATCAGGACATAGGGCTGGATGAAGGCGACTTTTCGATTGCCGCTCAGATCATCCTGCACAAGGTCAGTCACTTGCAATGCACGCCCAGCATGGCGCAGATGTTGCTGCTCAACGACGAGGCCCGATTTGCGCTGTCCAAGATCGAACACATGATGATCGGCGGCGAGGCGTTGCCCGGGTCATTGGTCAAACAGATCGACGCGGTGTCGAAGGCCCATATCGAGAACATGTATGGGCCGACCGAGACGACAATCTGGTCCACAACCGAAAGTGCCGCCGTTACGGAGGGTGTCGTCAATGTCGGCACACCCATCGCCAACACGCAGGTTTATGTTCTCGATGAGGTGGGTAACCCCGTTCCGATCGGCATGAGCGGAGAGCTTTTCATAGGCGGTGCCGGTGTAACCCGTGGCTATTGGCAGCGCGAGGACCTTACCGCGGACCGCTTTGTGCCCGATCCATTCTCGGACGTGCCCGGCGCGCGGCTTTACAGGACCGGCGATCTGGTTCGTTGGCGCCCGGACGGTCGTCTGGATTTTCTTGGTCGCGCGGACCATCAGATCAAACTGCGCGGCTATCGTATCGAGTTGGGCGAGATTGAAAGCTTGATCGACACTCAACCCGGAGTGCGGCAGTCGGTCGTTCTGGCGCGGGAAGATACGCCGAACCTCGTCCAACTGGCCGCCTACATGACGACAGACGCCTCGGTTGACGAAAAGGCATTGCGGCGCGCGTTGGCCGACAGCTTGCCCGACTATATGGTCCCGGCGCATTTCGTGACGCTGAATGAATTCCCGCTGACGCCAAACCGCAAGGTAGATCGCAAGGCTCTGCCTGCGCCATCGGCCAGAAAGCAACCGACAGCCCCAACCGCACAGCCTGTTTCTCAAGGGTCCGTCACGCAGAAAGTCGCAGCCATCTGGTCGCAAATTCTGGGTGTTTCCGAGATCGGCAGTCGCGATAACTTTTTTGATCTCGGCGGTCATTCTTTGTTGGCCGTACAGGCGCATCGCGAGATCAAAACGACGCTCAACGTTGCAAGCCTAAGCATCACCGACATTTTCCGGTTCCCGACATTAGGTGGGCTTGTCGAAAAGATTGAAGAGAAAACAGGACATACCTCTCCTGAACCTCAGTCTGTCAAACCTGCGCCCGAGAAAGCAAATGCGCGCAAGGATGCCATGGCGCGACGGCGAGAGATGCGGGCACGCAGACGATCCGCATGAACGATTTTGCTGTCATCAGGGCCATGTTGCAGCACGTACTCGGCCCAGAGATCGGCATCGGGATAACAAACCCCGGGATTTCCAGCGGCAGGCTTCTGCCCGAAGAAGAACCCGCAATGGTCCGGGCCATTGAAAAACGAAAGACCGAGTTTACCGCTGGCAGGGTCGCAGCCAGGATGGCCATGCAGGACCTGGGCCTGCCACCTGCGGCAATACCCATGGCCAAAGATCGCAGCCCGGTTTGGCCCTCGGGTCTGATCGGATCGATCACGCATTGCGAGGATCTGTGCATCGCTTTGATTTCAAGCGACAGGCACTGGGTCGGAATTGGCGTGGATGCCGAGACCAAGACGCCACTTAGCGCGAGCCATGTGAGCGTCATTTGCACACCCGCTGAGCAAAATTGGCTGCGGTCGCAACCGATCAAAGCTCAGGAGCGGCTGGCCAAAGAAATTTTCTGCGCCAAAGAAAGCACCTACAAGGCGCTCTACCCTTCGATTGGTCGAATACTGGAATTTGACGAGGTCGAGTTCGACTTGCCGCTTGGGCGCAGCGTTGTCCTGTCTGAAAACGGGTCAAAGCAGAAACTCGCCATTCAGGTTGATCCCATCACAGTTGAAAACAAAATCATCGTCATCTCTTGCCTGTCACAGAAGCCTGCGTAACAAAAACACAGGACTGGGACGTACCCAGGCCGTTTTAAACATGTGACGGAGCCGCCGGTCGTGAAACTGATCGACCTGATCTATGCAGAAGGCAAGATAATCTCCCGGTTTTCCCTGACCGGGATTGTGGCCACACTTGTGCATATGAGCGTCAGTTTCGCCTTGCTCAACCTCACCGTGATTGGACCTCAGGTGGCCAACTTCTGCGGCTTTTTAACCGCACTGGGATTTTCATATATTGGCCATTACCATTTCAGCTTCAAAAGCGACAAAGCGCATGGTAGCGCTTTCCCACGCTTTTTGGCGACCACAGCGATTGCCTATACCTGCAATATCCTGGTCGTGGCCGCACTGACGTCGCAGACGACATTGGGAGCAAATATCAGCTTGTTTTTGGGGATAAGCACGATGCCTTTTGTCAGCCTGATTTTGTCACGTATCTGGGTATATTGAGTGGATGGGGGCCCGGCATGATCCAAACTGATCTGGCTGACAAAAACAACAGCTGCTCGATGTCCATCGTTGTTCCTGTGTTCAATGAGGAAGAGAGTATTTCGCTGTTTGTCGACCGGGTCGCCCCGATCCTCCGGCAGGTTTGCGATACGCTCGGGGAGCGGGCAAAAAGCGAGATCATTTTCATCGATGATGGCAGCTTTGACGGCACGGTCGAGGCGATTTCAGAGCTTTCGGTTCAGGATATCTCGATCCGGTTGATCAAGCTCTCGCGTAATTTCGGCAAAGACGCCGCGCTTGCCGCCGGGCTTGCTTATGCGCACGGTGACGCGGTGGTTCCGATGGATGTCGATCTGCAGGATCCGCCGGAACTGTTGCCGGACATGGTCAGAGAATGGCAAAACGGCGCCCTTGTCGTGAACGCAGTGCGCGCGGATCGGTCCAACGATACTTGGTTCAAACGCAAAGCGGCCGAGGCTTTTTACGATTTCGTCAATATGCTGTCGAAATACCCGGTTCCCAAGAATGTTGGTGATTTTCGATTGCTCGACAAACGTGTGGTCAAGCACCTGAATGCCATGGAAGAACGTATCCGGTTTAACAAGGGCTTGGTCGCTTGGCTGGGGTATAATACAGCTGCGGTTGAGTATTCGCGTCCAGCACGTGAAGCGGGCATGACCAAATGGAAGGTCTGGTCGCTTTGGAATTTCGCGCTGGACGGCATTACCGGGTCCAGCACATTTCCGCTGCGCGTCTGGTCTTACATCGGCGGGATGTTAGCACTGATCGCCGGGATCTATTCGATTGTGATCCTGTTAAAGACGTTGATCTTTGGTGTCGATCAGCCGGGTTATGCCTCGCTGATGATCGTGGTACTGACCTTGGGCGGCGCGAACCTCGTGGCGCTTGGCATTATGGGGGAATATATCGGGCGTATCTCGATTGAGGTCAAAAAACGCCCGCTTTACCTGATCGAAGACATCAAAGAGATTTCTGATCAGGATGTTGTCACCTCTTACCCGCAAAAGCAGAAAATCTGAGGCGGAGAGGCCAGGTATGAGCGTATCGGTGACGGTTAGGGCCCAGGATTGAGCGTGCGTGACGCTAGTGTTTGTGCCGGGACTTATCCCCTGTCACTGGTCAACGTCCCGACGCGTGCCGCGCTTGAAAAGAAAATACTGGCTCATTTTCAAGACGGTAGCGGATTTTCCCTGGCAACCCTGAACCTCGACCACATCGTGAAGATGCGGCAAAGCCCGGACTTCCTGGATGCTTACGAGGCGCAAACCTACGTGGTAGCGGATGGGAATCCGATTGTCTGGCTCTCGCGGCTGGCCGGGCGGTCAATTGAGCTCCTGCCTGGGTCTGAATTGATCGAACCTTTGGCGCGGCTTGCTGCAAAAAACAATGCACCCATCGCCATGCTCGGCGCCACGCAAGAGGCTTTGGACCTCGCCGCAAGACGACTGGAACAGGCCAATCCTGGGCTCGTCGTCTGCGCCAAGATTGCACCGCCTTACGGGTTTGATCCAAACGGCGCAGATGCGGCGACCTGCTTGAGTGAAATCAACGCGTCCGGTGCGCAGATCTGTTTTTTGGCATTAGGGGCGCCGAAACAGGAAATTCTGGCAGCACGCGGGGCAGAATTTGCACCCGATTGCGGTTTCATCTCGATTGGGGCGGGCCTTGACTTTATCGCAGGCAGTCAGACACGCGCGCCCCTTTGGGTTCGAAAGCTAGCACTGGAATGGGTGTGGCGCCTTGCAACCAACCCCAGCCGATTGGCCGGCAGATATGCACGCTGCATCGCGATCCTGCCGGGTTTGACGTGGAAAGCCTTGGGGTCGCGGCACAGACGTTGAGTGTGATCAGATCAACAGATGCGTTTTGAAATCCATCGTATTCGTGTATGATAATATGATACAGGAAGGGATAGGTTTATGCGGTCAAAAATTGGAATTCTTGGTACAATTATCGCAATTTCTGGCCTTGGAACGCCAGTTTTAGCCCAAGAAAGTGAGTGGAACCACGAAGCGACCGTCTATTTGTTCATGCCGGAAACCGAAACATCCATTGCAAGACCTCGTGGCACATTGGATGGCACGCTCAGCTTTTCGGACGCGCTGAGCAATCTGGATTTTGCCTTCATGGCGGCGTTTGCTGCGTCGAACGGGCGTTGGAGCATACTTGCGGATTACAATTACACAGATTTGTCCTTCAGCAATGACACGCCCGGCCCGGCCTTTTCTGGCCTGGACACATCGACCAAAACCCAGTTTCTCAGCGGGTATGTTGGCTATCGCGTCTACGAGGACCCAAGCGTTCAAGTCGACCTTGCGGGAGGTTTCCGATGGTTCAGCACCGAAACGGAATTCACTTTGAACGCTGGCGCCGCAGCAGGCAGGACGACTTCGACGGACAGCAACTGGACGGATGCGGTTTTAGGCGCGCGGGCGCGGTTTGTGATCTCTGACCGATGGACCGGTACCGGATTTGTCGACTATGGCGGCTTTTCCAGCGACAGCGAAACCTGGCAGGTTCTGGTCACCGCAGATTATGCCATCAATGACCGATGGCTGATCCGGGGTGGATACCGCTATATCTCGTTTGACCATGAGATTGACGGAAATGACTTCAAATTCAGCCAATCTGGACCGCTGATCGGCGCAACGTATCGTTTTTGACACTGACCGAACATCTACTTTAAGGCCCGTGCCAGAAAAGCCTGGGTCGCCTCCTCTTTCGGGGATCCGAAAAGCACTTCTGGCGGGCCTTCTTCGACCACTTTGCCATTTTGCAGGAAACACACCTTGTCTGCGGCCTCGCGCGCGAAACCCATTTCATGGGTCGCCATAACCATGGTCATGCCCTGTGTCTTGAGCATGAGCAAAACGTCCAGAACTTCGCCCACCAATTGGGGATCAAGGGCCGAGGTGATTTCGTCAAACAGCATCACCTCGGGTTTCATCGCCAAGGCCCTTACAATCGCGACGCGTTGTTGTTGCCCACCCGACAACTGATCGGGATAGTTGTGCATCCGATCGCCCAACCCAAATCGTTCGAACAGCGCTTCAACCTCGGGCTGCAACTCTGATCTGGACAGGCCGCGCACGCGGCGCGGGGCCAGCATGACGTTTTCCAAAGCGGTCATATGCGGAAAAAGATTGAAACTCTGGAACACGATGCCGATCCGCGCCCGTACCGATTGCGGATCGCGGTCGGGAACCGAGATATCTTCGCCATCTAAAAATATCGCACCATCTTCGATGGGTTCAAGCAGATTGATACACCGCAGGAGGGTCGACTTACCAGCCCCGGACGCCCCGATCAGGCAGACCATCTGGCCTTCTTCCACATCCAGATCAATCCCGTCACAGACAGTATTGTCGCCAAACCGTTTGACGACATCGCGCAGCTCCAGCTTGGCCATCAGCGCCTCTCTTTCATTTGGCGCGCCATCAGGTGGTCGGCGTAACGTGTGGCCGGGATTGTCACGATCAGAAAGATGATCGCTGCGCCGACATAGGGTGTGAAGTTGGCCAACAGGGATTTGAACACACCGGCCTGCCGGAAGATCTCGACCGGACCGATGAAACTCAGCAGCGATACGTCTTTTTGCAACGCAATCAGCATGTTCATCTGCGACGGCACGACGTTACGAATGGCCTGCGGCAGAACAACGTCCCGCATGACCTGGCGCTCGGATAGGCCCAGCGAGAGAGCCGCCGCCCGTTGGCTGTGATGCACACTGTCGATGCCTGACCGAAAAATCTCGGCCACATAGGCCGAATAGGTCAGGATCAGCGCCAGCGAACCCCAGATATAGGGCGAGTTCCAAGGGCGCGGCAGGCCAAGCCCGGGAATACCGAACCCGATCAAGTAGACGGTCAGGATCACCGGTACGCCTCGGAACACATCTGTGAAGGCCGCTCCGAAGATGCGCAGGGGAAACAGGGCTGGTGATTTCGCGTCCCTTGCCAATGCGATCAAAAGACCCAGCACGGCGATGGCCGGGGCCGACCAGGCAAAGATCATCACATTGATCCGAAAAGCCTCAAGCAGCTTGGGAAAGGTCTTCCACAGAACTTCGCCGTTGAAAAAGCTTTGCTGAACCTTTTCCCATCCAGGCGCCAATGGGACCAGGATGATCGACGCGGCCACAACACATACTGTGCTTGTGGCCGCAATGATCAGCGAACGGCGACGCTGCCGCGCCTCATAGAGCTGGCGGCGTGTCATGCCCGCCGTCTTCGAATTTGACATATTATTTGATCAGGGGAACGCCGGTTGTGTCTTGCAGCCAGGTCGCCTCGATCTCGGCCAGTTTGCCGTTTTCGGTCAGCGTGGCGATCGCCTGATCAATGCAGGTTTTCAGCGGGTTGCCTTCTTCCAGCAGCATGCCGAACTGATCGGGATTGTCATTCTGATCCGCCGGGAACTGACCGATCACTTTCGATCCTTCGATCATCACCGCGCTGAGGAACAAGGCAGTCGGCAAGTCAAACAGCGCCGCGTCGATCTGATTGGCCGTCATGGCCGCGTTGACGTCGGCGTTGTCACCGTAAAGCAATGGATCGCTGTCGGGTTGAATAATACTGGCCAGTTTCGGCACGGCCGTGGTTGACCCTACTGCACCCCATTGAAGTCCTTTGAGGGCTTCCAGCGAAGGCGCGGTGTCAGTCGCGTTTGCCCCGACCAGAACAGCCATAGGCGCGGTGTAGTAAGGTGCAGAGAAATCAACCACCTGATCCCGTTCCGGGGTGATCGAGTATTGCTGCATATTGACGTCGAATTCCTTCGCGCCGGGTTGAATCGCCTCATCAAAAGACGAGCGTACCCAAACCACATCTTCAGCGGCAAAACCCATCTCTTCGGCAACGGCATAGGCCACCGCGGCCTCAAACCCTTCGCCTTTTTCAGGAGCATCATCAAGAACCCACGGGAAATAGGCCGGGTTTCCGGTTGCAATTGTGAATTTCCCGTCTGTCAGGGTTTTACCTGCCGCGCAGTGCCCATCGGCCAGAACCGGTGTCGCAGCACATGCCACTGAAAAAGCCGCAATTGATAGAACCCTGGACATCATTGACTCTCCTGTTGGAACATTTCGCGGCTACGGTAAATCTGCCGGACGGATGAGTCCAGCCAACCCTGTGCAAGATATGAAATTCCCAGAACGGCGCGTTTTCGCCGTAGGTGTGTCAAACTCTGCTCAATCGAAAACTCATTGTTCAAGGCCCGTTGTTCCTCAAAAACGCCGTGAATATAGTGCCGCAACCGCATGGCCAGCAAAGTTCGCCGGATCCGCGGATAAACGAGCGAGTATGTCAGGTACTCGAAAACGAGGCCATAATTCGTGAGCTTGATGAACCGAACTTTGACTGAGCAGAGCGGTGAGTTGCGAAAAACTCGCAACCAGGGGTCCAGGTTTTTCGCCCTGGCCTTTGTGTTCAGCATCTTCGTGAACCTGTTGATGCTGACCGGGCCGCTGTTCATGCTGCAGGTCTATGACCGCGTCCTGGGATCAAGATCGGTCGAAACGCTTGCGGCCCTGTTCCTGCTGGTTGCCCTTCTTTATGCCCTGATGGCGATGCTGGATTATGCCCGCGGACGGATCATGGCCCGCTTTGGTGCAAACTTTCAGGCGTCGCTGGATGAGCGGGTTTTTGACGGCACCATCACGCAGGCCCTTGACCCGCGACTGAGGTCGGCGCCCGCGACTGCGCTGCGAAATCTGGAATCCATTCGCGCGCTGTTTGCCTCGCCTGTCTTTCTGGCACTGATGGACATTCCCTGGACCCCGATTTTCATCGCGGCGATTTTTCTGTTTCACCCGCTGTTGGGTTGGCTGGCCATAGCTGGCGGGACAATTTTGATTCTCGTCGCGGTTTTGAACCAGTTGCTGACGCATCGCAAAGTCGCACAGGCGCAGGCGGCGACCGCACAGGCCAACTCTTTTTCAGAACACGCAAGGCAGGCCGCCGAAGTTGTCCGTTCACAGGGAATGCAGGGCAATGTCGCCAAGCGCTGGTTGCAGCAGAGATCGCAGGCACTGACCGAAACGATTGGGGCCAGTGATTGGACAGGTAGTTTTTCCTCCCTGACCAAATCGCTCAGACTGTTTCTGCAATCGGCCATGCTGGCGCTTGGGGCCCTGCTGGTGCTGCGCAACGAGATGACGGCAGGTGCGATGATCGCAGGTACAATCCTGTTGGGTCGTGCCCTCGCCCCTATCGATATGGCTGTGGGTCAGTGGGCGACAATAGAGCGTGCGCGCACGGCCTGGCAGAGCCTTGGCAGGTTCCTAAGCGTCACGCCACCGGATGAGGCGCGCACAAAGCTGCCTGATCCCAAGGCGCATCTGGTGGCGCAAGGGCTGACCGTGATCCCCCCCGGCGCCCAGACGCCCACATTGCACAACGCATCGCTCAAACTTGAGCCGGGTAAGGCGTTGGGTGTCATTGGCAAAAGCGGTTCGGGCAAGACAACGCTGGCCAAGGCTTTGCTTGGCTTGTGGCAGCCGGCGGCGGGCGAAATTCGGTTGGATGGGGCCGCTTTGGATCAGTACGATCCCGACGCGCTTGGACGACATATCGGATATCTGCCCCAACAGGTTGCACTGTTTAACGGTACGGTGGCCGAAAACATCGCGCGCATGTCGCTGAGTCCGGATGCCGAAGCTGTGGTTGAGGCCGCCAAAATGGCAAATGCCCATGATCTGATCCTGGGACTGGAGGACGGCTATGACACGGTCCTGGAGGGCAATGACAGCCTGCTGTCCGGTGGTCAGATGCAAAGGGTGGCCTTGGCCCGCGCACTCTATGGCGATCCTGTCCTGCTGATTCTGGATGAACCGAATTCGGCCTTGGATGCCGAAGGAACCGCGGCGCTGAACAATGCTGTTCGAACGCTGAAAGAGGCGCGAAAATCGACCATCATCATGACGCACAGACCGCAGGCGATTTCGGAATGCGACGATCTGATCGTTGTTGAGCAGGGTCACATCGTCAAATCGGGCAGCCGTGACGAGGTTCTGAATTCGATGGTTCAGAACGCCAAGGTGATCAAACGTCACCTGAACAAGGTGGGTGAATAATGGCCAATCCGCAAAATCGCCCATCTTGGAGCATACGTGTACCTGCCTTCGTTGGGCTATTTGCGCTGGCCGTTCTGGTACTGGGGGTCGGTGCCTGGAGTGTGCGCACCAAGCTGGCGGGCGCTATCGTTTCGCAGGGCGTGATCGAGGTGCAGAGCAACCGTCAGGTTGTCGAACATCCCGACGGCGGTGTTGTCGGCGAGATTTTTGTGCGCGATGGCGATCAGGTGGCGCGCGGTGACATGCTTTTGCGCCTGGACGACACGTTTCTTGCCTCGGAACTCACAATTGTCGAAGCGCAACTGTTCGAGCTTTTGGCGCAAAGAGCACGGCTAACAGCCGAGCGGGATGACGTTCACGTCGACATGCTGGACACTCAGCTTGCCGAATTGGCCGAGTTGGAACAAATTGACCCTGATTTGCTGGCAGGGCAACGCCGATTGTTTGAGGCACGATTGAACACTCTGACGCAGCAGGTCGAGCAATTAGGCAAACAGAAAACCCAGATCGAAAGCGAAATTGACGGAACAGAGGCACAACTTGCCGCGTTGCGCATTCAAAATACGCTGATTGGGTCCGAACTCAAAGACCAGCAGGGCTTATTGGACCGTGGATTGACCCAAGCCAGCCGCGTGCTGGCCCTGCAACGAGAGCAGGCAGGATTGACAGGTGAGATCGGCCGTTTAGACGCAACCATCGCACGCCTCAAAGGCCAGATCGCAGCGACCGAGATCGAGATCGTCGAGCTTGAGGCAACACGGCGCGAAGAAGCAATTACCCAGTTGCGAGAGGTTCAATCCAATATCGTCGAACTGGCAGAGCGTCGTCTGTCGCTGAATGAACGCCTGTTGCGGCTGGACATACGGGCACCAGTCGCTGGAACCGTCTACAACAGTCAGGTTTTTGCGGTTCAGTCGGTTATCCAGCCGGCAGAGCCAATGATGTATGTGGTCCCGCAAGACACCCCGTTGCTGGTCGCCGCCCGCGTCGACGCGCTACATGTCGATCAGGTGCATCAGGGTCAGGAAGTGGCGCTGCGTTTTCCGGCTTTCAATCAACGCGAAACCCCCGAGCTGCAAGGACGCGTTCTGACAATTTCGGCGGACACGTTCACCGATGAAAGCTCGGGCTTTACCTTCTACAAGGCCGAGGTCGCGCCAGAGGATGGCCAAATCGCATTGCTGAATGGGCAGGAATTGCTGCCCGGCATGCCGGTTGAGGCGATGATCAAAACGGATGAGCGCACGCCGTTGTCGTATCTGGTCAAACCCATGTCAGACTATTTTTACCGCGCTTTCCGCGAATAGATGGCTGATCTCTGATCAGACCGTTTCGATATTGCCCAGCAGGATCGATGTCATGTCGGCGGTGAAATCTCCGTCAACCACAGTCACGCGGGTCCCGGTTTCGTAATCCACGTTGGTTCGGGTGATGCCCGATAGATCCACGTCGTCATCCAGAAAAACCCATTGCGCGGGATAGTCCGTCGGTTGATCTACTGCAGCCTGCAAAACGGCCAGGGCGTCCAATGCGTTGATGGTTCCGTCCCGCGTGATGTCAGCTGCGATCAGGTTTTCGACACTCGCCGGGCCAAATGTGGGGTCCAACCCGACTGAAATGCGCAGAACCTGCAACGCGTCCAGTGCTGTGATCTGACCGCTTTCTGACGAATACGCTTTATAGATGTCCAGATCACCCGGGAAGGTGCCATCGGGTACCTCAAGCGCGAATGCGCCGTCATCATCGGCCTGTGCGGTGATCGTGGCCCCTCCGTCCGGCGCAAATCGCACTTCTGCGCCTTGTAGCGCCGGGTTGTGGGTACTCGAATCCAACGTAACCGGACCCAGAACGCCAGTAGAGGCATTGCTGTCCGGTCCGTTGTTCAGGTTGACCGGGATATGATCGGGCCAGTCGAACCCCGATCCAAAGATCTCGCCCATCGTTAAGGGACCGGTCTGAGATCTGATGTCGATGAACTCGTCCCTGTATTCAATCGTTGCACCCTGCGCGGTCGAGGTGAACTCTAACTGCGCGGGCGAGCGTAGAAACGCATAATGTGAAAGATCGAGCTTATCCACACCGGCTTGAAAATCGATGATCGTCGTTGCCCCGCTGGTCTGGCGCAGAACAAAAATGTCTGCGCCGCTCCCGCCTGTCATCGTCGTCGCACTTGTCCCCGTGATCAGGATGTCGTCCCCTGCCCCGCCAACCAGCGTTGAATCCAGAATGCCACCGGTTAGGATGTCATCACGCGCAGTGCCATTGATCGTTCCAAAGCCCTGATCAATGATCCCGAGGTTGTCGACAGACACGCTCAGCTGCGTCAAGCCTGCATCCTGTTGCGAGGCCGCGAAAACCTGCAACTCATCGCCGATATGGGCGGCAACCAGCGTCTGGACATTCTGCAACCCGCTGGCGAGCGTGTCGGCAAAGCTGTCCATATGGATCAACTGCCCATCAGGTGTCATGGTAAACAGGGTAATGCCATCATCGCCGCCGCCCGCCACAACAAAAACCCGCCCATCGACCTCGACAACGGACATGTCCTGTACTGTTTGGAACCGGGTGTAGAGCGTGTCCAATGCGTGATCCGCCGGAATCAGCCGACCATCGCTATCGAGTTTGAGCACACTGATCGAGCTGCTGCCGGATCCGGCAATCAAAACCCAGGATTCGCCATAGGCCTGGACCACCTCGACCGCAGTCGGCGTTCCGACGCCAAGCGTCAGGATAGAATCATTGTCCTCCACCAGCGAAAGCGCGCCGGTATCCGTGTCCAGACGGTATGTGGCAATGGCATTGCTGACCGAGTCCGCGGCGATAACGTAATGCTCGGTGCCCGATTGCAGAATTTTCAGAGAATCGGCATTTGCAGAGATCGTACCTGTGGCCGTTAGGGTCCCATCCGGGTTGACCCGATAGGTTCCGATCTGACCGGCGTCCGAATGCGCCACGGTCAGAAAATCGACAGCACCCGCCTGCAATTGCGCCGCGGCCGAGATATCGCCCCCGCCATTCAACCCCATAGTTTCCTGCAGATTTCCGATCGTGCCGTCACCGCCGAGGTCATAGGTCACAAGACCTGATGCGGTGTCGACATCAAGCGCCAGATGATCCTCGCCATCCAGCATCACCGGAACGCCGCTGCGGCCAACAAGGTTGGTGATCGACGCGCCGTAATACTGCTGATCCTGCACCTGCGGGGCCGCGTCATCCACAAGGCGCCACGACACGATCCCACCCCCTCTGCCCGTCAGGCTGTAGAGATATGTTGTGCCGTTAAACGTTTTTAAAGCCGTATCGCCGATACCTGAATCGAGCGCTGCGGTCCCCGTTGCCACCACTCTTTCGAACTGAAGCATCATCACCATTCACCCCCATGCCATATCTGGCATTGAGACAAGAATGATCCGACGCCCAGATCGAAACCAGAGCAGAAATAAGGTGAAAACAAGGACTTCGGTTTCAGTTTAACTCAATTTTTCTGGTTCGTCCGCGCACGGCACCAGCTGGAAACCATGATGAACGGATCGCTAAGATTTCCAGCCGTTTGCGGCAACCGTTTACGAGGGGCAAGATGACCAAGGAAACCGGTAGGAACACTGTTCTGAACTCGGAAGAGTGGCAATCTTCTGAACGCAAACGCCACATTCACACCTGGATTACCGGCAAGCTTGGGAAATGGTCCGGGCGCGGATTGATGGGCGGCCTTGGGTCGACCCTGTTGACTTTACCGGCGCTGGCCCAGGCCACATCGGCAGAACTGGACGCCTTTCAATTCGTGACATCCATTCCCGGCGTGCGATCAGCCAAGCTGTTGCACAATGGCGATGTGAAATTGAAGCTGGCAGATGGTCGAACCGTTGTGGTGGCTGCGGAAAACGCACAGGTGCTGGAAAACGGATCGGTCATGATCGCCGATGATGCAGCGGCACAGATTGCCCAACTCAGTGCTGTGGCAGAGGCCGGTGGGGCTGCGGCCACTGCGGGCGGTATCAGCAGCACAGGCATGGTACTGGGCGGTCTAGGGGTCGCCGGTGCAGCCGCAGCCGCAGGCGGCGGAGGCGGTGGTGGCGATGACAGCACGGACCGACCCGTAGATCGCGGCGGCAAGGGCGGCGGTGGCGATGGCCCATCAACACCTCCGGCGCCACCTCCGGAACCTCCTCTGCCAACGCTCAACCTGGCTGAACTTCAGGGTGGCACGCTCAGCAATACAACCACAGAGATTCCGGTTCCCGATGGTACGACAACTGTCGAGGTTGAGGTTGGAGGTATCACCAAAACCGCAACCCCCGACGTGGACGGCAACTGGAATGTTACACTGACGCAGGCCGAGGCAGAGGCCCTACCACAAGGCGCGTCCTTTGTGACCGTTCGCAATTTGGATGTCGACGGGGCCGAGATTTCCACAGGCGCAACAGAGTTCAACATCGATACGGTTCCGCCGACCATTTCGATCTCTTCCATTTCGACTGGCCCTTCCCTTAACGCCGACGAACAAGGGGGATCTTTGACGGTTTCCGGCACCACCGACGCCGAAGCAGGTCAAACCGTTTCGGTTCAAATCAATGGTCACACCTATACAGGTACCGTGTCAGGCGGAAATTGGAACATCGCTGTCCCCTCCAGCGGTCTGAGCGCTCTGCCGGATGCCTCTAACGTGAGCATAACAGCTGATGTGTCTGATCGCGCAGGCAACCCCGCCGTTCAGGCAAACAGCAGCTTTGATACGGATTTCACCGCACCGACATTGTCTTTGGATGCTGTCGCCGGCGGATCAATTGATCTGATCGACGTGGGTGGAGATCTGACCCTGACCGGCACAACAAACGCAGAAGATGGCCAGATGATCACCGCTGATTTCAACGGTCAGCAATACACCGGGCTCGCATCCGGCGGCACCTGGAGCGTCACCGTCCCCAACGCTGATCTGGCCGGGCTAAGCACCGGAACACCGGTTGCCGTCAGCGTCGCGATATCGGATGCCGCCGGGAACTCGGCCGTCCCGGTCTCGGTAACGGTGCCAGTGGACCTGACCGGGCCTTCCATTTCCATTTCCCCGTTGTCCACAGGCAGTGTTTTGAACGCGGCAGAGGTAGGTTCGGATCTCGTGGTCAGCGGGCTGACCGGCAATGTGACCGATGGTCAGCAGGTCACGGTCACGCTGGATGGGCAGACCTATACCGACACAGTGTCATCAGGCAGTTGGAGCGTGACGATCCCAAGCGCAGACCTTGTTGCTCTGGCCGATGGGGGCACGTTCTCATTGACAGCCGATGTTACAGATGCTGACGGGCTTGTTGCGCCTCAATCCAGTGCTTCGGTGTCGAAAGACGTCACGGCGCCAACGCTCAGTATTGATACGTATTCTCATGGGGCTGTCGTCAACGCCGCCGAACAAGGATCCGATCTGACCATCGCAGGGTCTACCAATGCAGAAGACGGGCAATTGGTGACGGTGTCACTGAACGGCGAAACCTACACGGGAGCGGCATCGTCCGGTGCGTGGTCGGTTTCGGTGCCAAGCGCTGATTTGGGTGCTTTGGCCGATGGCGCAACCATCAATGTGACGGCTGATGTCACTGATGCTGCGGGAAATCCTGCGGTTCAAGCAACCAGCAGCTTTGACACGGATTTCACCGCGCCTTCGTTGAATGTTTCGTCGGTTTCGTCCGGTGCGGTGATGAATTCCGCAGAACGCGGCACCGACCTGACCATCTCGGGCAACAGTGACGCGGCAAACGGAACGGTCGTTTCGGTTTCCCTGTCGCGCCCGGACGGAACGGTTGATGTCAGCGGCACAGCAGTGGTGAGCGGCGGCAGCTGGACCTACACCGCCACCTCTGCCAGCCTTGGCGCTTTGCAGGACGCAGAAACCTACGACATAGAAGTTTCAGTTACCGATGCCGCTGGCAACACCCGAGAGGTTTCAACCGGCCTGACGACCGACTTCACCGCTCCGACCATCACCATCGACCCACTCACGACCGGCGCGGTGCTGGATGTGATTGAAAGGGGCTCGGATCTAGGGGTGACCGGGTCAACCACCGCCGAAGACGGTCAAACGGTCACGGTTAACCTTGGATCGGAAACCTATACGACGACCGCTTCGGGTGGGATGTGGTCGGTCACCATTCCTTCGGTTGACCTGAGCGCACTGGCAGATACCACGGCCTATACACTCTCGGCTGCGGTGTCCGATGTGGCCGGGAACGCCGCAACGGATGCAACCGCGGGTCTCACCACGGATTTCAAACCCATCCTTTCACTCGACGCGGTCGGACAAAACGGATCGGTTTCCCTTGCCGATGCTCAGGCTTCGGGCCTGACGATTGCCGGGCAATCCTTCGGTCTAACCGCAGGACAGTCGGTGGATATCGCGCTCAACAGCAGTCCAGCCGGAAGCACAACCGTGAACGCCGATGGCAGTTGGAGCCTAAACCTGCCCGCATCGACCTTCTCCGGCATGTCGGCGGGCGACGCGCTGGATTTCGGGGCGCAGGCAACTGTCTCGGGAGGTCCGGATCCAAGTCCCGTATCCCAACAGGTCGTCGCGCACAGCCCTGCCGCCTACGTCATTACCGAAGCCGGGCGGAGCGGAACCACAGTCACCTTCGAAATTCATGCAGATACGGATCGCGACATCTCATCCGGCCTCGCGTTCACGGCCACGCTCGGGTTCGATCCCGCAGTTGTTACATTTGACACCGGCTCCGAAGTCGAAAATGACGATTTCAGCCTGTTCCTTGCCAACCCAAGCGGTGCAAACGCAGTCAACTTCGGAGGGGCCGCAACAAGCTACAGCGACCTGTCACAACCAATCGTCACCTTTACGATGACAGTTCAGGACGCGGCCCAACCGATTGAATTGACCCTGACGACACCCGATGGCGGGCCATCCAATCTGTTCCTTGGAACCGACGGCGCAGACACATTGGTGGGGACTGATCTGGATGACCTTATCCGGGGCGGTGACGGGGACGACACCATCGACGTTTCGGGTGCCGGGCGCGACATTGTTGTGTTCGAAGCGGATGCGGCGGAAAACGGGTTCGATACGGTGACAGGTTTTAGCCTTGGCCCAGCGGCTTCGGTGTCGGACGCACTGATGTTCAGCGGGCTTGATACCAGCTCATTGCGCGGCAACGGTACAGGGTTTGAAACACTCAGCACCGGAGACCAGATCGGCGCCAATACCGGTTTTGTCGGCCTCGAAACCGTTTTGACTGACCTGAATGATGCGACGATCGAGTTTGCCGCCGAAAGCCTGGCCGATGCACAGGCGGGTGACGAGATTTACATTCTTGCGACCGACGGCTCCGACAGTGCTCTGGTCAAGGTGGAGTACTCGGCACCCAACGCCGCGTCAGTGGAAACGCTGACAGAATTCGAGGGACTCTCGGACCTCGGTAACCTGAGCGCGGACAACATTTTGTTGACCGACCCGACGGGTGCATCGGCCTGAAGACCTCAAGCACCTCGCAGTCTCTGCGGGGTGCGCGTTCTTTTTCAGGCGGCTCGGGTAAACGGTACAGGCCTCATCGGCAGTGGTGAACCGTCTGTAATCCCACCGATCCATGGATGGCAGCTGCAAATCAAACGGGGTACGATTGATGGCAGAGACAAAAACATCACTGACCGCACTAGAAAGCTGCATGGTTCACATTGCAGCCACCTTTGAGCGACCCTTGACGCGTGCAGCGATTCACGCGGCTCAATCAGGCGCTTCCGGTGAGCTCACCGTTCGCGATGTAACCGATCTTGCCAGCCAGATCGGGCTTCAGGCTGGATTTGGCGCGCAGAAGCTTTCGAAATTGGATGATGTCCTATGCCCTGCTCTCCTCCTTCTCTCAGACGATCGCGCTGTCGTGGTGCATGGGCGTTCCAAAACAGGCGATCTGCTGGTTTACGACCCCGTTCTGGGATCGGGTGTCGGAGAAGTACAAGAATCAAAACTGGTTGAAGCCTATTCCGGCTACGCCATTGTATTCAGGCGCGAACATGACCGCAGCTTGTCGCCAGACGACCCTCAAATCGCCGGGCACTGGTTCTGGTCACCGCTGGCGGCTAACAAATGGGCTTATGGTCAAGTGGCCCTCGCCGCCGCGACGGCCAATGTGCTGGGCCTGTCAACTTCCGTTTTCATCATGATCATTTACGACCGGGTTTTGCCCAACGAAGCAACTGCGTCGCTGGTCGCGCTGACGTTAGGCGTCGCGATCGCCTTAATATTCGATTTTCTCCTCAAGGCATTGCGGGCGGGTTTCATCGATCGAGCCGGCCAAAAGGCAGATTTGGCCGTCGGGCGCCGCGTCTTCGACCAAGTATTGAACATCAAGATGACCTCCCGAACCGGTTCAACCGGTGCAATCGCCAGTACCGTCCGCGAGTTCGAGACATTGCGCGAGTTCTTCACCTCGGCAACTTTGGTTGCGGTCGTCGATCTGCCGTTCATCGCTGTGTTCATAGCGGCAATCTACTTTGTCGGCGGACCCCTGGCGCTGATCCCCGCTTTGGCCGTTCCGGTTGTGCTGCTGACCGGGCTTGCGATCCAACCTTTCCTCTCTCGCCTCGCTGAAAACAGTTTTCGCGAGGGGCAATCCAAGCAATCCGTATTGGTGGAGGCCGTCTCGGGCCTGGAGACGATCAAGACTACTGCCGCCGGACGGCAGATGCGGTCCAGATGGGCCGACGCGCTTGCCAGGCAATCGACCTATGGCACCCGCAGCCGCTCAGTCACTCAGTTTGCCCTGAACCTGACTGGTTTCTCCCAACAAGCTGCTCAGGTGCTGATTGTGTTCTACGGTGTGTTCCTGGTGATTGATGGCCAGACCAGCATGGGCGCTTTGGTAGCATCCGTTATGTTGACGGGTCGCGCACTGGCTCCGCTGGGACAGCTGGCCCAAACCCTGACGCGTGTGAATCAAGCGCGGAGCGCCTATCGCAACCTGGACGCGCTGATGCGCGCCGACAGTGAACGCCCCGCCGGTCGCACATGGATCAGCCGATCGAAATTTGACGGACGCATTACTTTTTACAACGTTCACTTTGCCTATCCTGATCAACCAGACGACACGTTGAAAGGTGTCACCTTTTCTGTCGAACCGGGCGAAAAAGTCGCGATCCTGGGTCAGATTGGATCCGGGAAAAGCACGATCACCCGCCTTTTGCTTGGCCTTTATGAGCCGCGCGTCGGATCAGTGATGTTGGACGGGCTGGATATCCGGCAGATCGACCCCGGGGATCTACGGCGTAACATCGGATCTGTGTTGCAGGATATCTGGCTGTTTTCCGGCACGGTGCGCGACAACATCACCAGCGGTGCCATCAGACCCAGTGATCAGCAATTGGCGCGGGCCGGTCAAACAGCTGCGGTCGAAGACTTTGTCGCGCGTGACCCGCGTGGGTACGACATGAACCTGAGTGAGCGCGGTGAAGGTCTGTCAGGCGGCCAAAGGCAGGCCATCGCACTGGCCCGTGCGTTGATCGGCAAGCCTCCGGTTCTGTTGCTGGACGAACCCACAAGCGCGATGGACGTCAAAACCGAAGCCGAGGTGATCAAACGCCTGAAGGAAGAAACGCGCGATACGACCATGATTGTCGTGACACATCGCGCGAGTCTTCTAGATTTGGTTGATCGGGTTATCGTGATCGAAAACGGAAAAGTCGGTGCCGATGGTCCCAAATCAATGCTGCTGCAAAAGCGTCCTGAGAACCGGAGGCATTTGAATGTCGCGACATCCTGACCTTCGAACCCTGGCGCGGGAAATGCGGGGGCAATCCTCGGTTCGGGGATCGATGCTATTGTTTGTGATCCTAGGTTGCCTGCTCAGCGCGGGGTTCTGGGCCGCATACACGGAAATCGATGACGTGGTCAGATCCGATGGTCGCATCGTGCCATCAGGCAGCGTTCAGGTCATCGAGGCAACAGAAGCCGGCGTGCTGAATGCGGTTCACGTGCGAGAGGGCGAGGTTGTCGATGCGGGCACGATCCTTATGGAGTTCGACACCACTCAGATAGAAAGCGAGTTGAGCCAGGAGCGGCAGCGAGCTTTTGGTCTAATGGCGCAAGCGCATCGATTGCGGGCCGAGATCGAAGGAACTGAGCTGAGTTTTGATGCAAAGCTTATCGCAGACGCCCCCGATGTTGTTCGATCTGAAACGGCTCTGTTTCAGGGTCGGCGGGCTGAGTTGGCTGCCGAAATTGCGATCCTTGATCGACAGCAACAGCAACAGCAGCGCGAATACGAAGAGGCGTTGGTCGATCGGAATACGGCCATTGAAACGCTCGCGGTGATTGCTGATGAACGGGCGTTAATGACCCCAATGGTCGAACAGCGCATGGAACCTGCAACAACCCTGCTCACCTTGCGCCGCAGCGAGGCAGAATGGGCGGGGCGCAAGACGCGCGCAAACGCAGTAATGGCGCGGCTGCAAACTGGTCTTGTCGAAATCGATGACCGGGTTATCGCCACGCGCAGCCGGTTTCGTAGCGCGGCGCTGACCGATCTGGCCCGCGTCACGGCCGAGTTGTCGGCCATTCGCCCGATCCTGCCCGCCTTGCATGACCGGGCCGAACGCGCAACCGTGCGCTCTCCGGTACGGGGGGTCGTCAATCGGATACACCGCACCACTGTCGGCGGCCTGGCGCGCAGTGGTGAAGAGCTGATCGAAATTGTACCCTTGGACGACACACTATTGGTCGAGGCCTTTGTGCGCCCGGAAGACATCGCTTTCCTGCATCCTGGCCAAAAGGTCAAAGTCAAGATAACCGCTTATGATTATTCAAGATATGGCAGTCTGGATGGCGAGATTCAGCGCATCGGAGCCAGCACGGTCACGCGGTCAGAACAAAATGAAGAAGACGTGTTCGCGGTTGAGATACGTACATCTGACACGATGCTGGACGCCAACGATGTGGCCGTGGAAATCATCCCAGGAATGGTTGCACAGGTCGATATCCTGTCGGGGCGAAAGACGGTGATGCAGTATCTGATCCGCCCGGTGTTGAAGATCAAGGATCAGGCGCTGCGGGAATAGAACCTACAGCGCAAAACCTGCCGTCGGGCTAAGACCACTGCACATCGCCCAGAAAGATGTAGCCCGCGCCATAGATCGTCTTGATCAGTCTGGGGTTCTTGGGGTCCTCGCCCAGTTTCGTGCGCAGGCGTGAGATGCGCACATCCATTGCGCGATCGAAACTGTCCCCTGCGCCGCCGCCCAGGATCTCTTGCATCCGGGCACGACTGATCAGGCGTTTGGGACTTTCCAGAAACAATCGCAGCACCTCACCTTCGGCATGGCTGAACGTCGTTTCCTCGCCCGTTTCACCGACCAGAAGGTAGCGATCAAAATAGGCCGTCCAACCGTTGAAGGTGGCAACATCCGAGCTTTGCGACACTTGCCGCGGAGACCGCAGGCGGGCGCGGATACGGGCGACGACCTCGGCAGGATCAAAGGGTTTGGTGATGTAGTCATCCGCCCCAAGCTCCAGCCCGGTGACCCGATCCTGCACCTGGACCCGCCCCGAGATAATGATAACCGCTGCGCCCTGTTCCAGCGCCAAACGGTGCACCAAGGTCAACCCATCCGTATCCGGCAGGGACAGGTCGACCAGACATACATCCGGCGTCACGCGCTTCAAGGATGCCTCAAATTCCCGCGCGCGTGAAAAGCTTTGGGTGCGAAATCCGGCCTCTTCCAGGGTTTCCGTCAGAATGCGTCTGATCTCGGGTTCGTCATCCAGAATAGTCACCAATGGTTGAGTCATCACGCGGCCTCGGATTGGATCAGCGCGGCAAGTTGAGCGCTGGAAAAGGGTTTGTTCAAAACCGGCGCGACAGAAGACGCCTGACGGTACAGGGGGTCCGACAACGAAAGGGATGTCATCAAAATACAGGGCAGCCTGCCTTGCACCTGAGCGGCCAGATCAATTCCGGTTTCAATACCTTCAAGCCGAATGTCGGACAGCACCAGCGTTATATCCTGAACATCAGCAATCAAGGCGGAGGCTTCTTTGACGGATGTCGCCTCGATCACCGTATGTCCAAGGTCTACCAGCATGTCGCGAAACTGCAGGCGCAAGTCGTCCTGATCTTCGACCAGCAATACCAATCCGTCACGTGCGGGCGGCGCAGGCCGGAACGGAAGCCGAAGAACCACCGAGGCCCCCGAAGGTGTGTTACGAAGTCGCATATCCCCCCCGGCCAATTTCACCGTGTCGTAAACCATAGGCAGCCCAAGGCCAGATCCTTTGCTGCCTTTTGTGGTAAAGAACGGGTTGAGAGCCTTGTCCAAAGCCTCATCGGAAAACCCGGGCCCGGTGTCCGAGACTGCGATTTCGACCCAGATCTTGCCCACCGCATGTGCGCTGATCGTGATTTGGCCGGAAAGGCCGCAGGCGTCACGGGCATTCAGAACAAGGTTCAAAAGCGCGTCTTGCACCATGCCGGGATCAAGCATCAATGCCGTATCCGGCAGAGTGTTCACAACAGACAGCCCAACCCCACGCGGTAGAGAAGGCGAGGCAAGCACGCGCAAATCTTCAAGCAGTCCGCGCATGTCGGTTGCGCGGGGTTGCGGGGTCCGGTTGCCGGTCATCTCTGCGATCCGGTTCAACAACTGACCACCCCGACGTGCGGTCTGCTGGGTGGCGTCCACCAGCTCATGCGCTTCAACAGACAGGCTCATCTTGTTCAACCGGGACTGCATGCCCAGAATGATCGTCAACAGGTTCGAAAAGTCATGCGCCAAGCCGCTGGTCATCTGCGCGGCCATCGCCCGGCGTCTGGTCTGCTGCAACGCGACGCGGGCCTGGGTCTCTTCGGTGACATCGACGGACATGATGTAGACGCCGCCCTGATTGTCCGGCGTGAAAGACACGCGAATACGCCGGGAATCCTGTGCTTCGGTAAATTCGAACACCGAGGTTTCACCGCCATAGGCCTTGTCGAGGTTGCTTTTGACCCGCTCAAAGGCATGCGCGCCTAAAGCTTCGGAAATATGCAGCCCCAGAATCTCGGACGGACGCCCCGGCATGACCGAACTGAGTTTGCGGTTCGAATAATCATACCGCCCATCTGCGCCCAGATGAGCAATATGCGCGGGCATCATTTCAGTTGTCATCCGGGTGCGCGCTTCGATTTCTGTCAGCTGGCGTTTGGCCTCTTCCAGCGCGGTGATAGTGGATGCCAATTTTCGGTTCGTGGCCGAAAGCTCTTCGGCACGTCCCAGCAATTGCTCGGATAATTCCTCGGACCGGGCCCGCAACAGACCTTCGGCCTGTTTGGTGCGGGTGATGTCGGTGTAAACCGCAACCCAACCACCCGTAGGCAATGGCGCCCCCTCGACCGAGATCACCTGACCGTTCGGGCGGGTTCTTTCAATATAATGGGGCTCGAACGCCAGCGCCTGTTCAACGCGCTGGCTCACGATCTCATCGACATTTTCGATCTGACCGTATTCTCCGCGGCTGGCAAGGAAATGGATGGTGTCATAGAATCGCGCGCCTGGCTCGGTCAGGTCCTCAGGAAGATCGAACATTTCCTGAAATCGAGAGTTGCACAGCACCAACCGCAACTGATTGTCATAGATCGACAGCGCCTGACCGATCAGGTTCAACCCTGCGGTCGTCATCGCCTTGATGCGCTGCTCGGTGATCTCCAATGCCGTCCTCCCCTGCGCTTATGGGTAACACCAGTTCCAGCACAGGGGTAGAGGGATTGAACTAACCGTTCAGCGGCAAATTGTTCGCAGCCCGATAGGCTTGTACATAGCCGCGCGCAACGGATTTGACGGCGGTCCCGATCTGGGCATAAGCCTCATCCGGGAGGTTGGCAAACGACACCCGGGCCGACCAGTCGGGCGCATCAAACCCGCTGCCATTCAGCAGGACGATGCCGTAATCTTCGGCGAGTTTGAAGGCGATATCCAGCGGGTGAACAGTTTGCTTGATCCAGGCGACGACGTCCTCGCCCACGTATTTCCGCAACCAGAATTCAAAGTCGATGATCCCGTAATAGGCATCATAATTTTCGCCTGGGTTGACCTCGATCCCCATGGCTTCGGTCAGAAGGTTGAAACGGCGATGCACCAGTTCGATACACGCGGTCTGATACGCCTTTTTGGTGTCAACTAACTCGCTGAGGGAAAACAGGGACATCATGACCTGCTGAGGCAGCGACAGCCCGGCGGTGTGGTTCAGCGCGACATCGCGGCTGTCGGCGACGATCCTGTCGATGAACCGAATTTCGCGCGGATGCAGGCTGAGCGTGCCATAACGCTTATCCAGTGTTTGCTGAATGTTCTCTGGGTGATCAGCGAGTTTCAGATCGAAAATGTTGTCCTGCGCAACGGCAATCACACCAAGGCGCCATCCGGTGCATCCAAAATATTTCGAATAGGAATAGACACCGATCGTATTGCGGGGCAACGACCCCATAACCGATGTGAAATCATGCACAAATGTGCCGTAGACATCATCCGTCAGAACAATCAGATCAGGCCTGTCGTTTTTAACAAGATCCGCCAGCTTCTTCAACGAAGCCGCGTTCAGGGCAACCGAAGACGGATTGCCGGGATTGACCAGAAAGAAGGCTTTGACCTTTGGGTCCTTCAATTTTTCCACCGCCGCGTCGGTCAGCTGAAATCCATCCGCTTCGGTGGTTTCGACGTGAACAGACTCCAGACTGTAATCCTCAAGTTCGGGCATTTCGAGGTACGGCGTGAAAATGGGGGTACACAGCGCAATGGTGTCGCCGAGGTTCAGCAACCTGTTGGCCTTGAGGGATTTGAAGATATAACACATGGCCGCCGTGCCGCCTTCGACCGCGAACAGGTCGAACTGCATTTCTGGGCGATGGCCGGCACACATGGACCACATGAGGTACTCATGCGCGATGGTCGCGTTGTGTTTCAGGATGCGATCCGGAACCGGATAGTTGTCGCCGATGATTGAGTCCGTCAGCTCGTGCACAAAGGCGTCTGGCTCAAATTCAAAGGCCTGGATGGCATGGTCAACAAGTTGCAGCAATGTCTCGGCACCCGGCATTTCAGTATTTGCCGCGCCCCAACTTTGCAGCCTTTCGTGGCAACCCTTTGCCGCTGGCATTCCACCCAACCCCGCGGGGTGGTTCATGACCCGTTTGGATTCGGTTATTGCAAACTGCCCCAGCGCAAAGAAGGCCTCACGCGGGCGGGTGGCGACCCAATTCGGATTTCCGCGCCCGGCATTCAGGAATGCGCTGTTGGATTTATGCGCCTCGGCAGAGGCCAACCTGATCAACTCATCCTTGATCTGAAAGGGGCTGAGCGCCTCAAAATCATGCAGCTTCAGACTATCCATGAATCAAACCTTTCCAATCAACTGAGGATCAAGACAACGACCATTCCAAAGATGGTCAGCAATGTGTTTCCGATGGCATAAGGCATGCCGTATCCAAGGGCGGGGATGCGGCTTTGGGCTGCCTCTTGAATCATACCCAACGCTGCGGTTGTTGTCCGCGCGCCGGCACAGGCGCCGAACAGGATCGCCGGATGGAACTTGAACACGTAGTGCCCGACATAGACCGAGAATATCATTGGCAGAGAGGTCGCAACGATCCCCCACAACAGCAGGGCGATGCCCGCCTGTTTAAGTCCGGCGATAAAATCCGGCCCGGCTGTTATACCGATGACGGCAATAAAGACATTCAGGCCCAATGTGTTCATTAGCCACAGCGAGGGGCCCGGAATTCTGCCAAAGGTCGGGTGCACAGTGCGCAGCCAGCCCAGAACCAGGCCCGACAGCAACGCGCCGCCCGTGGTCGACAGGCTGATCGGGAACCCACCCATCATGATTGCAAGCGTACCGATGATCCCGCCGATGAAGATACCCCAGCCGACAAATGCCAAATCGGTCGTATCCACGGGGCGGTCGGCGTAACCGATTTCGGCAATCGCGGCTTCGACATGGCGTTTGCTGCCCTGCAGGGTCAGGATGTCGCCACGGTGCACGGCCGTGCCCGGCAACAGGGGCAGTTCCAGCATGTTCCGCGTCAGTTTCGACAGATAAACACCGCGCGCGATCGGCATTTCCCCAAGTTCTTCCAGCGTTTTGCCATGCACCTCTTTGCTGGTGATCAGTACATCCAGCTTTTCTGACGGAATGGTCAGCAAATCTGGCGCGTCGGCTTCTTTCAGCTTGTTTTCGAGCAGGCCCACCAAATCGGCGCGGCGGCCCGAGAACATGACGATATCTCCGGCCTCCAGCACCGTGTTGTCATCAACCTCGATGATCTGATCACCGCGTTTCAAACGCTCGGCATAGATGCGGACGCCTGGCAACAGATCCTTGACCGGCTGCCCCAACAAGTCGCTGCCTTCCGGTATCTGAAAAGCCCGCGCCTCGATGGCGCGGTAGGCCGAGACGATCCCGCTTCCGGTCTCCAAACTTGTACCGCCGCCCAGCTTGGCCTCGTATTCCTTGCATGCGGCCACAAGATCTACACCGATCAGCCGGGGACCAATCTTGGCCAGGATGATGGCAGAGCCGATGGTGCCGTAGATATAGGTCACCGCATAAGCGACCGGTATCTGGTTTGAATAGGTCTGCGCTTGTTCGGCAGACAGGCCCAATTGGTTGATCTGGTCAGTAGCGACGCCAATCGCAGCTGAAATGGTTTGCGAACCGGCATAAAGCCCAGCGGCATATCCAAGGTCGAGCCCTGCGATCATCGCCGCAACCACCGGTACAACCAGACACAAGATCAGAACGCTGAGAGCAAAGATCACCTCACGCGCGCCATCAACTTTGAGGCCCCTCATGAATTGAGGACCCACGCCGTACCCTACGGCGAAGATGAACATGATGAAGAAGGTCGACTTTACCGCCGAGTCGATGTCGATATGCGCTTGCCCGATCACGACCGCTGCCAACAAGGTGGCCGTCACGGTCCCAAGGCTGAAGCCCATGAATTTCCAGGGGCCGACAAGAAAGCCGATACCAATGGACAGAAATACCGCCAGTTCCGGGTAGGTGCGTAAGATGTTTACCAACCAGTCGACCACAATCCACCTCGCAAATTCAAACGTTGCTGACTTCAGGTGTCTTGACGGGCAGACCGGTCGTGATTATTCAGACCAGAAAGATCTGCCCACAGACTTCGTTACCTGTTCGGCCACGGCGGACGGGAACAGGGTTCAATGAAGGCACGATACCGCAAGCCCCGCGTTTGTCTAGAAAAATCGGAATATCAGCATGTTAGGTGCTGACAAAACGGCCAGATTTTCAACTGACTTTGCGATGATCCGGATCAAGCGATGGAATGGCGTTCAGCAAGCGTTTCGTATAGTCTTCCTTCGGTGCGGCAAACAGCTCTCGCGTCGGCGCGCTTTCGACGATTTTCCCGTGATACATGACCACAACGAAATCGCAGGTATGGGCAACCACCGAAAGATCGTGGCTGATAAACATGAAGGTCAGCCCCATATCGGATTGCAGCGATTTCAGTAGATTCAGAATGTCGGCCTGAATGGACACGTCCAGCGCCGCCACACATTCATCCGCCACGACGAAACGGGGCTCGCTGGCCAAGGCTCTGGCGATTGAAATCCGCTGACGCTGACCGCCCGAAAATGCGTGCGGATAGCGACGAAGATGTTCGAGGTTCAGCCGGCATTTGGCCGCGATTTCGCGCACACGCTCATCCGTTTCCTGCCGGGATTTGGTCAGGCCCATCACTTCCAACGGTTCGGCGATGATGTCCCGGACGGTCATCCGGGGGCTCAGGGCCGCATAAGGATCCTGAAAGATCAGCTGCGCGCGCTTGCGATAGACCTTCAGGTCCGCCGGAGACATTCTGGTCAGATCGAACGATTGCTCACCATCGTCATAGGTCGCGTTGCCGCTGGAGATATTGACAGCATTCAACAGGGCCCGGCCAAGTGTCGTCTTGCCCGACCCGGACTCTCCGACCACGCCAACAAAAGCACCTTTGGGAATCTCGATCGAGACATTGTCGACCGCCTTCAGGGACCGTTTGTTGAACAGCCCGCCACCCAAAGCGAACTCGACCGTGAGGTTTTCGGTTTTGATAAGAGGTTGCGTCATGGCTGGCCTGAGATGTCTTCTGGGAAAATGGCCGCGAAATGTCCGGGGCTGACTTCGGTAAGGGGCGGTCGCTCGGTTTCATAGCGTGACCCGGGGGGCAGTTCCGGGTTGCGCGGATGGAACACACAACCCGATGGACGTTCCAGCGGCGAAGGGATATCGCCCGGAATGGGCGTCAGTGGCGCGTCCAGATCATCCAGCTTGGGCAAGGCGTTCAAAAGACCCCGCGTATAGGCATGGGCGGGGTGACGTATCACCTCGCGAACCGGGCCGCTCTCCATGATACGCCCCAGATACATGACCGCCACACGATCTGCGGTTTGCGCCACAACGCTCAGGTCATGGGTAATGAAAATGATGCCCATGCCGAATTCGGCCACCAAATCCTTCATCAGGTCCAAAACCTGCGCCTGAATGGTCACATCCAAAGCGGTGGTAGGCTCATCCGCGATCAACAGCTTTGGTTTGGTCGATAGGGCCATTGCGATCATGGCGCGCTGGCGCATCCCGCCCGACAACTCGAACGCGTATTGGCCAAATCGCGTAGCGGGCTCAAGGATACCGACCCGATCCAGCATCTCGATGGACAGTTCTTTGGCCTGCTTCTTGTTCATGCTGGTATGAATCAGCAATTGTTCGACCATCTGGCTGCCGATGGTCATAGCTGGTGCGAAACTGGCCATTGGTTCCTGAAAGATCATGCTTATGGCACCGCCACGCACGACCTCCATGTCACGCGGGCGTTTGAGCGAAAGCACATCGACCGGACCCGATTCCAGGTGCAGAGTGATCTTGGATTCAGGTCCATAAACGGTGTTTCGCGCGTTCAGCTTCATCAGCGATTTGGCCGTCACCGACTTGCCCGAGCCGCTTTCGCCGACCAGACCCATTACCTCACCCGGAGCCAGCGAAAAGGACACATCGTCCACCGCCGTGATCAGCCCTTCGTCCGTCTTGAATTGGACGGTCAGGTTCTCAACATCGATCAGGCTCATTTCCTGGACTCCGAATAGGGATCCGCTGCATCGCGCAAACCGTCGCCCACGAACACAAACGCCATGACAAGCGCAATGAAGAAAAAGACCGGAATGAAATACCAGTGATAGTTCAGCAGCACATCCGCGTTGGTCACATTTTGCAGCATAACGCCTAGGCTGTTGACCGGGTCCTTAAGACCCAGACCAATAAAGCTGAGCGCCGTTTCACTGAGCACCACATAGGGAAACGAGATCACGAGATCGACGATGATATAGCTGGTGAAGCTGGGCAGCAGGTGTTTGCGAATGATGTGGCTGGGCGACGCACCGCAAAGCCTTGCCGCCAGGACGTATTCCTGATTGCGTTCGGTCAGCAGATGGGTGCGCACGCGTCGGGCCAGCGTTGGCCACCCGACAAGCCCCAATATTGCAGTGATCACGAAGAACCGCGTTTCCGCTGACCATTCTGGCGGGATGAACGCAGCAATCGCCATGAACAGCGGGATCGAAGGGATCGTTCGCACCGCATCCGTGATCATCTGGATCACGCTGTCGATCATGCCGCCGTAATAGCCGGCAACCCCTCCGATCACGAGGGCCAGGACAAACGAGATCAGAACCCCCAGCGTGCCTACCTGCAACGATGTCCAGACCGCATGCAGGGTACGGCTGAAGATGTCCTTGCCCTGCGCGTCTGTTCCAAACAGGTGAATGTAACCAGTATCTGTCCCAAACAGGTGGATAGTGCCGGGAATGAAGCCGAACAGTTTGTATTTGTCGCCCTTCACAAAGAACTCGACATAGCGCCGTTCGTCTTCGTTGACCTTCTCGACCCAGCGGAAGTTTGTGGCCAGCGAACGCTCACGCGTGACACCGTGCAGGAAGGGCCGCAACGAACAGCCGTTCTTGTCACAGAACTGCGGGATTTGGGGCGCGCCGTTCAGATAATCCTTATCCCGCCCCGCCGCAGTGGGGTCATAAGGCGAAAGGAACGGAGCAAAGAGGCCCGAGAGGACCAGTATGATCAGCACCCAGGCTGCAATCATGGCAGATCGCTGCCGCTTGAAACGCGCCCAGATCAGCTGTCTTTGCGAGGCGGTAAAATAGGCTTCTTTGGCCTTTTGGTCGGTTACTGCCGTCATCGGATCACCTCAGAATGCTCTTGCGGACCCGCGGGTCGAGCACCGCCAGCAGAATATCCGTCATGAAGTTCAGCGCCACGATGGACGCGGTCAGCAAAAAGATGATGGCGCCCGCAAGCTGCTGGTCATTCGACCGCGCCAGCGAGTCCAGCAAAAGCGACCCGGCCTCGGTCAATGTCAGGATCAGGGCCACAATGGGCAGTTCGTTGAAAATGCGGTTCAGGTCAAAGCCCAGCGAATTGACAATCGGTCCAAGCGCGTGCCGGGCCGGATAACGCCACAACAGGCGACGACCGTAAATCCCACGGGCCGAGGCCGCAGTGACGTAGAGCTTGCCAATCTCATCAGACATCAACGCGCGAACGGTTTGCAAAGCAAACGCCGTCGCGGACCATCCCAGGATAAAGACCGGCAGCCAGGCATGTTTGATAAGGTCGACAAACTTGCCCCACGACCACGGGGCGTCTTTGTATTCGGGTGAAAACAGACCGGTCAGCGTTTCACCGAAATAGACCGTTGAAATCAGCATGATGATCAGGGCCAGCAAGAAATTGGGCATTGCCAGACCCAAATAGCTGACGATCCGCAAGGAGTTGTTCAGGAACGCATTGTTCGAAGCAGCCGAGATGATCCCGACCGGGATCGCGATCGCATAGGCCAGTGTCAGCGAACCCAGGCAGATCCACAGCGAAATCCAGAATTTGTCACCCAAAAGCTGTGCGATATCGACGCGCAGAATACAGCTGTCACCGAAATCTCCGTGAAACGCGCCAACCAGCCAAGTAGACCAGCGGGTCAGGAACGGTTGATCCAGACCGAGGCGGATACGTTCGTTTTGAATATCGACAAGCGTGATTGCCTGCCCTTGCGTGTTCTTATACGCCAGATAGCGCTCGGCACAGTCGCCGGGCACGAGCTCCATCAATGAAAACACGATTAAGGACACGATCACCAGCGTGACCAGCGCCATGACTGCTCGGGTCGCGGCAAATCGGGCGAATTGTAACATGCTTATCCCTTGCGCAAGTCGTAAAGGCGGGCGCGAACGCCCGCCTTCATGTTAGATCGTATACCGCTTATTCGCTCAGCGACCACTGATAGGCGCGATAGGGATAGGTGCGGTAGAATTCATAGGACGCGGTTGTGAACTCCGGCACGTTGCTCAGCTTGTTGCTGAAGTAGATCGGTGCAGGTGCAGAGATGACCCCGATGAATGTCAGATTACCGGTCATGGCCTCGACCATGCGCGCGCCAATCTCAGCCTGTTCCGGCGAACCGGGGATCGAGGATTGGAACGCGATGATGTCGTCCATCAGATCCTTTGCGTATTGCGGAGGTTCAACACCGGCGGCACCGTCCGACGCGACCCATTCAGCCCAACCCATTGCCGGGCGCAGACCAAAATAGTCCGAATACGGTGGCACCCAAAGCTGGTTGTCTCCCAGGTTGGTGCCCAGCGGTGAGCCAACGGTCCAGATCAGAACATCCAACGTGTTGGCCGACTGGGCCGAGCGAAACTCATCAGGCGTCACTTCCTTGATCTGGGTGTTTACGCCGATGTCTTTCCAGTTCTGCGCAATCAATTCAACAAGCGCCGAGGACACTTCCTGAGACGAGAACTGCCAATCCAGAACAAACGGGTCACCATTGGGCAAATCCCGATTGCCGTCACCGTCCGCGTCAACAAGCCCGATCTCGTCCAGCAAGGCACCGGCGCGATCCGGATCGAAGGACGATTCAAAGTTCACCCATTTCTGATCGACAAACTCTGGCACAGGCGAGAAGCCAACATATTGCTGAGGCGTCCCGAGGCCGAAATAGATCGTCTCGTTGATCTCATCGCGGTTGATCGCGTTCGACATTGCCGTACGGTAGCGCATGTCGGTGAAGATATCGCGGATCGCCTCGTCTTCATGCGTCAGGTTGAAAGCAACCGCCGGCATCGCGATCGTCGGTTTCACGTCGATGCGGTAGCCGCCATTCTCCTGACCCTCCAACAGGACTGGCGCAGATGGCAGACCGACAGACTGCGCCTTATAGGTGACTTCCCCGTTCAGAAGTTTCAGGACGCGGACTTCTTCGTCGCTGATGTAAACCTCGTCCTGCTCGTTGATGTAAGGCAGCTGGTTACCAGCGGTATCGACCGCAAAGAAATAGGGGTTCGCGACCAGATGGCGGCCTTCGGCGGTTTCGTTGACGATGATATGGCTTTCCAGCGTCGGCACGGTGTGCTTGGGCAAACTGTCCAGCTTGTCACCCGCCGTCAGCATCGGAGATGGCGTATCTGTCCAGTCCGAGTTGCCGTAATACGCCTTGATGGCGTCATAGCCGTTTTCGTAACCCAAGGCCTGCGCATTTGCGTCTGCATCGGCGTTGATCTCGGGGTGGAACTGACCCAGGAAGTGTTTGGGCTGATAGGGCTGAATGTACTGCGTCGCGAAGGTTTCGATCAGACCGGCTTTGGGCGCCTTGAGGTTGAACTGGACCGTTGTGTCATCAAGGGCCACAACTTCCATCGGCTCGCCGCCCGCCAGCGCGTAGTCCTTGGCTTCGGGGATGACATTGGTGTCCATCATCAGGTTGTCGTACCAGAATACGACATCTGCCGACGTAAACGGCGCACCATCCGACCATTTGTGACCCTCGCGCAGCTTTACGGTCAGCTGGGTGAAATCGTCATTCCACTCAAAGGATTTTGCAACGTGGGGCACAACGGTTTGCAGATCGTCGGTATAACGAACCAAACCTGTGTGACGGGTCGACAGGAAATCTGACGTTCCGGATTCAGTCGCGTTGGACAGAGCGTTGAACTGACCCCCATACTGACCGATTGTGTCATACGGGACCACCACCAGAGGTTCAGCCGGAAGGCGATCTGCAACCGCTGGCAGGTCGCCATTGCCCTTGATCCGCGCGTTCAGGTCCGCAATGGCCGGATTTTCCGAAAACGCCATCTCGCAGCCTGCGGCTGACTGGAACTCGGCCAGATCATATTGCTGAGGATGAGCGCCGGCAGCGACGCCTTTGTCATCCGCGATAGTGACAGCCGGACACGCTGCGAAGGCAGCGCCGGGCAGCACGATTGCTGCAACACCTGAAAGAAGTAGTCTTTTCATGTTAGGTCCCTCTTGAGGTTGAGACATTGGCTATTCAGTCCGAAACGGCGCCTGATGATCCGTCGCGGTGAATCGGTTGAAACTCTGCCTGTTTGAACTGCGGTGAGTGAAGCGGGCCAAAGCGGCGCGCCCTTGTTGCGGGCGTACCGCCCGCATAGAAATAGCTCCGGCTGACCTGGTGAGGTCGCAGTAACCGGTGATGACTTTTTCTTCTGTCATGATGTCCGCAAACACAGATCTTTCTTCAAGGCTTCAAAAGACCATAAAGTTGTGACAGTTTTTTAATGTTTTTGTCGATAATTTTTTTTTACGGTCAAAAACCCAACTTTTCAGTCACTTTCCCTCAAAATCCTTACCCTGTTGCCGTCTGAACCGGTCAATGCCCCATCAGACCGTCAAAGAACGGCAGATGTTTTTTAATCTTTACGTTCGATCTTTCGCGAATTTCGGACAAAACGCAGGCCAAAAACCGCGCCGGACCGAATCTGTCGGGGCCGTTTGACAGACGGATCAGGTTGAGGGTTTTGGACCGAAACCCAAAAAGTGCATCTGCCTCACCTCTCAACCACCGGCCAAACTGGAGGCACACGCACAGGTGCGAAAATTCGCAACTCAGCATAAACCCATTGCAGCCGCGTGGTTTTTCACATCACATATGGCCATGACCCAGCCTACCGTCACCCTCGACAACACGACCGACGGCGCGTTCATTCGGATATCGGGCGACCTGCGGACACAGGCGCTGGATACGGTCGAACGCGCCTTTGCGACGGTGAAACCAGAAGGCCGGGCGGTGGTGCTGGATCTGTCAAAGCTCGACTCGCTGGATACCGGCGGGGCCTGGCTGGTCGCCACTTTGGAACGCCGTCTGAAAGAAGGCGGCGCCTCGGTACGACTCGACGGGCTGCAACCGGCGCATGCATCGTTGATCGAAACGGTGTCTGAAAGCATCCCCGACAAGTTCGGGGAACAGGCCCCACCGACTGGCTTTGTCAATTGGGTCGAACGCGTGGGCGAACGCACGGCAGGCGCCTGGAAAGACACTCTGTCGATCCTGGGGTTCCTAGGCCTGACGCTACACCGGCTTGGGCGCACTTTGATCATGCCCTGGCGACTGAGAAAGGCCGCCCTGTTCTCTCAGATGGAGCAGACGGGGTTCAAAGCCCTACCCATCGTCGGTCTGATGGGGTTCCTGATCGGCGTTGTTCTGGCGTTCCAAGGCGCCACGCAGCTAAAGCAGTTCGGGGCAGAAATTTTTGTGGTCGAACTGATCTCGATTTCAATCCTGCGCGAACTTGGCATTCTGTTGACGGCCATTATTGTTGCTGGTCGTTCCGGTTCGGCCTTCACTGCTTCGATCGGCTCGATGAAGGTTCAGGAAGAGATTGACGCCATGCGCACCCTGGGCCTGGACCCGATCGAGGTTCTGGTTGTGCCGCGTGTGCTGGCTTTGCTGATCATGCTGCCGATCCTTGGCTTTGTTGCGGACATGGCCGGTTTAATCGGCGGCGCATTGATGAGCTGGATTGACCTTGGCGTCAGCCCCGGCATGTTCCTGACGCGGCTGAAGGAAAACACCGGTGTCTGGCAACTGGCCATCGGCATGATCAAAGCGCCCTTCTTTGCGCTGGTCATCGGCGTCATAGCCTGCTGGCAAGCGATGCAGGTTCGCGGATCGGCGGAAAGCGTCGGACAACGCACCACCGCATCGGTCGTGCAATCGATCTTTATGGTCATTGCCATCGACGCGCTGTTTTCGATCTTTTTCTCGGAACTGGGGGTCTGACATGGACGGCACGACCCTGCAGCAGGACAATAAGATCGATGCGCAGAGAGAAGCCGTCATTCGCGTGCGCAACCTGACCAACCGTTTTGGCGAACAGGTCGTGCATGACAACCTGAACCTTGATGTCTGGCGCGGCGAGGTGCTGGGCGTTGTGGGTGGATCGGGCACCGGCAAGTCCGTGCTGCTGCGGACTATCGTTGGGCTGAACACGCCCGCCTCTGGCAGTATCGAAGTGCTGGGTGTCGACGTGTTGAACGGCCCGGAAGAGGAACGCAAGAAGATTGAAAAAAGCTGGGGCGTCGCCTTTCAGGACGGGGCGCTGTTTTCGTCTCTGACCGTCTTGCAGAACGTGATGGCCCCTTTGCGTGAACACACCGGCATGAGCGAAAACCTGATGGCCGCATTGGGTGGCCTCAAGATCAGTCTGGTCGGTCTGCCTCAGCTCAGCTGCAGCAAGTTTCCCTCAGAGCTGTCGGGGGGTATGCGCAAACGCGCGGCATTGGCGCGGGCGCTGTCTCTGGACCCGGAAATCGTGTTTCTGGACGAGCCAACCGCCGGATTGGATCCTATCGGAGCTGCGGCCTATGACGATCTGATCGGCGAGCTGCAACAGGCGCTGGGACTGACCGTTTTCATGGTCACCCATGATCTGGACAGTCTTTACGCCATTTGCGACCGCATCGCCGTACTTGCAGAAAAACGCGTGTTGGTTGAAGGTCCTATAGAAGATATGACCAAGGTTGATCACCCTTGGGTGCAGGAATATTTCACCGGCCCCCGGGCCCGCGCGGCGCAACAGAAGGGGCAGGACAGGTAGAGGCGATGGAGACCCGAGCGAACTATATCCTGATCGGCGCATTCACCCTTGCAGGTATTCTGGGTGCGTTCGGCTTTTTCCTGTGGCTCGCCAAGTTTGAAGTGACCCGGCAATATGCCTATTACGACGTGCTTTTTGACAACGTTTCGGGCCTGTCTGCAGCAGGGGGCGTGAACTATAACGGCCTGCCGGTCGGTCAGGTGATCTCACTTAATCTGGACGACGACGATCCGTCGAAAGTGCGCGTCCGACTTGAAGTTGACGCGGACATTCCGGTGACAAAGGAAACCATCGCGCAGCTGCAATCTCTGGGCGTCACCGGCGTCGCCTATGTCGAGCTGTCGGGCGGGTCGCCAAAGGCGGAACGCCTGCCCCAGGACAGTGTGATCCCAAGCAAGCGCAGCTCGATCCAATCCCTTCTGGAGGGGGCGCCTGAGGTTCTGGAAAAGGCGGTGACGTTGCTGGAAAACTTGAATTCCATCGTCGATGAGAAGAACCGCAAGGAAGTGACCGATATCCTGACAAATCTGGCGCAGGCATCCGGGAAACTGGACAAAACACTGTCTGATTTCGAATCCCTGTCCAGCGATCTGGGAAGTGCGGCCAGCGAGATTGGTGCCTTTACCAAACGACTGGACACTCTGGCAAACACGGCCGAGACCACTCTGACGACCGGGACCGATACGCTAAATAGTATCAAGGCAACCTCGGAAACCGCCAAGTCGACACTAGAAACCGCCAATACTGCAATCAAAAACGCGGATCGTGTGATCGCGCAGGACATCAAGCCCTTTGTTGAACAAGGCACGGTTCTGGCCAAACGCCTGACAGAATTGTCCGATGAAGGCAGCGTGACCCTGGGGGTCATCAGCGAAACGGTTCTGAACGCGAACACGACGCTCAGCTCTGTCACCTCGGCCATGGATACCGCCAAAGGTGCTTTGACATCGGCAGAACGCGCCTTTGATTCAGCCAATCGCGTGATAGACGAAGATATCGCCCCCGTGGCGGCAGATGTCAGCAACGCCGCAAATGAAGTCGCGAAAACTGTGTCGAACGTCACCGAAAAGATCGACAAGATTTCGGACGACGTGCTGAGCGCATCCCAATCGGCCTCGGATTTGCTGGGCACGATTGACGGGATCGTTCAGGACAATCGGCGGCAGGTGTCGGATTTCCTGCGCATTGGTCTGCCGCAATTCATCCGGTTTGTCGAAGAATCGCAACGCCTTGTGATCAGCCTCGACAGGCTGGTAGACCGGGTCGAGCGCGATCCTGCGCGCTTTCTGCTCGGCACCCAAGCTTCGGAGTTTCGTCAATGATCCGGCCATTTCTTGTGATTGTGGCACTGGCCCTTCTGACCGGATGCACCGGCCTGGACACTCTGCGCCAAGCGTCTAAGCCAAACGATCTGTATTTGCTGACACCCAAAAGCACATTCTCATCCAGCCTGCCCCGGGTGCAAAAACAGATCGTGGTCCAGGAACCGACCGCAACCGCAGCGGTCAACACCGACCAGATCGCCGTGCAACCGACGCCTTTGCAAGTACAGTACCTGCCGCGCGCCCGCTGGGCGGATCGTGCGCCGGTCATCGTGCAATCGCTGCTGATCGAAAGCTTTGAAAACTCGGGCAAAGTGGCGGCGGTGGGCCGATCCACGGTCGGTTTGCGCGCGGATTATGTTATCGCACCGGATTTGCGTGAGTTTCAGGGCCACGTAATCGCCGAAACCGAAAATTCGAAAACCGTTCAGATCAAGGTGCGCATCAACATCAAGATCCTGGATGAATACGACGACAAAATCATAGCATCGGCCTCATTCGAAGAAAATGTCGTTGCTGCCAGCGATGCGACGCCGGATCTGGTGGTTGCCTATGACGAGGCTTTGGGCGACACGATGCGCGACGCGGTCGAGTGGAGCATTCGCAAAATCCACAACCACGTTGTGGCCAACCCCCGCAACCAGGCACGCTGACCGTATAAAACGGTACCGGAACGCCGCTAGAAACTTGCAGCGGACGCGGCTTTCCAATCGTCGGCAAAATGCAGCGGGATATCATCCTTGAGCAGGGCGTCATCGTCCAGAAACTCATACAACTCAGCATAAGTCTTTTCGCCTTCATCCGCCATTCTGCGTCGGATATCGCCCGGCCTTAGGTCGGACACCTTGGCCTTGCCCATTGCGCCCAAAAGCTCGCGAAAACTTTCAAGCGTCACGTCGTGGAACCGGTGCACGCGCTGGCGTTTCTGCGGCACGTTCACCGCCCTGCCCCGGACAGGGTCCTGCGTTGCCACGCCCGATGGGCAGCGGTTCGTGTTGCAGTGCAGGGCCTGGATACAGCCAACCGCAAACATCATCGCACGGGCGGCGTTACACATGTCTGCCCCAAGCGCGAATTTTTCCACCATGTCGAACCCGGTCGCCACCTTGCCCGAACAAATGACCCGGATCTTGTCGCGTAGCCCGACCCCGCGCAGGCAATTGTTTACAAAGATCAGGCCTTCATTGACCGGCATCCCCAGCCGGTTGGTAAATTCGACGGGCGCGGCACCAGTGCCGCCTTCTGCCCCGTCCACGGTGATGAAATCGGGCAGGATACCCGTTTCCAACATGGCTTTGCAGATCGCCATGAATTCGGATCTTTTGCCGATACACAGCTTGAACCCGATAGGCTTGCCACCCGACAACTCACGCAGGTGCTGTACAAACTCCATCAAGCCGGTTGGCCCGTCGAATGCGGAATGGATAGGGGGCGAAATGACATCCTGATGTACGGGTACACCACGGATTTCAGCGATTTCTTCATCCACTTTCGCGGCAGGCAGAACGCCCCCGTGAGAAGGCTTGGCCCCCTGCGACAGCTTGATTTCAATCGCCTTCACCACCTCGAGTTTCGATTTTTCTGCAAACTTGTCCTGATCGAAGCCCCCATCGGCTGTCCGGCACCCAAAATAACCTGTGCCGATTTGCCAGATGATATCCCCACCTTCGGCCAAATGGTGCGGAGAAAGCCCCCCTTCGCCGGTGTTATGCGCAAACCCGCCATCCATGGCCCCGCCGTTCAGGGCCCGAATGGCATTGGCGCTGAGCGCGCCGAAGCTCATGGCCGATACGTTCAGACGCGACGCATTGTAAGGCTTTGAGCATTGCGGTCCGCCCAGAACCACCCTTTCTTCGCTTTCATCCACATGTTTCGGCGACAAAGAATGATCGGCGCGATGATAGCCAACGGTCAGAATATCATACTGCGTACCAAACGCCTGCGTATCCACCTGCCCCTTGGCGCGGGAATACACTAGCGAGCGGACGATCCGGTTAAACGGGCGACCACTTTCGTTGGTCTCAACAAAATACTGACGGATTTCGGGACTGACAAATTCCAGCATGTACCGGAAATGCCCCAAAACCGGATAGTTGTTCAGAACGTTATGCCGGGTCGTCAACAGATCATAGGCGCCAACAAGCACGTAGGGAATGACCAGCACCAGCAACCAATGAATTGGCGACCAGAAGAACCCCAGAATAAGGACCAAAGGCAAAACCAGAAAAGCAATGGCAAAATACACTCTGCGAACGATCATCTTGGCTCTCCCTGGGTTTCCCTGAGCATTGCGCGACCCAAGCCCGCTGGTCAGGGCGCGCGCCGTTTGAATAGGACGTTGGAGGGAGTGACCATTGATTGCAAGCATTTGGCAGATAAAATCTTTGAACCCTCGAACTCGTGATTACCGTCCGCAGGTTGATCCGGCCCAAAGCACGCGATATCCCAATGAATAACCGGGGCTCAGCGGGACAGAATGAAGTGGCAAGATCGGCGCCTGCACAAAAGCACTCGGTTCTCATGTATGGGGCGGTCTTTGTTGGCGGTGCGGCGGGGTCATTGCTGCGCGAAGCGTTTTCCCTGGCCATACCCGGACTGCCCTTGATCACCGCTACTTTCGGCATCAATGTTGCTGCGTGCTTTATACTCGGCTGGCTATTTGCGGTCAGACACAGGGTTCATGCGCATGTTTTGCATTTGGGGGCTGTTGGGTTTTGCGGCGGTTTGTCGACCTTTTCTTCCTTCGTCCTGGAACTTGAAAAGATCGCAACAGACACAGGCTGGGGTGTCATCGTGGCCATTGCCGCAGAGATCAGCGCCGGTCTTGCAGCCGCCTTTCTGGGCGAAGCCATCGGCCGCCGATATCGTTCCGACAGGCGGCAGGGATGAGCGAGTTCTACCTGCACGCCATGTTTGGTTTAGGCGGTGGTCTGGGTGCCGTCCTGCGACATTGGATTGCGCTGCGCATTACGCATGATTTCCCTTATTCCACCTTGATCGTGAATGTATTGGGCAGTTTCCTGCTGGGTTTGTGGGTTTCGACCTTGGGCGGGCCCGGCAGTATCGGTGAGGAAGAACAGCGTCTGGTCCTGGGGTTTTGTGGCGGGTTCACCACGTTCTCAAGCTTTGCCTATCAGTCCCTGCAGTTGCACCGGGATCATTCAGTGATTCACGCGGCAGGGAATATTCTGTCCAGCCTTGTCCTGTGCTGGCTGGCCCTATGGCTGGGGCTAAGGGTTGCGGGCTAATGGGCCGCGACCGGGGCCGTGGCACCGGGCTTTGCCGCCTTGCAAAAGAACAACAGCGGTATTGTCGCCAATGCCAGCAGCCCGAGATTGTTGAAAACAGTCAGGTACGAAATCAGCTCGGCCTGACGGGCGATCTCTTGCCCCAGAAAGGCTGCGCCTTCTGCGCTATCAGGCGTCAGGCCCAGCGGTTGCAAATAGGCCTGAGCAGCCGGGTTATAAGGGGTCACATTATGGCTCAGAACCGCTGTGTTGGTCTGCATGCCCCGCACCAGCCATGTGCCGACCAATGAAATACCAACGGATGACCCCAGTTGGCGCGTCACGTTGAACAGGCCAGAGGCTTCATCCTGTCGGGTTTTTGTAATGCTTTCAAAGGCCAGGATCGACATCGGCACAAATACCAGCCCCATGCCCAGCCCGCTTATGGCTCCGGGCCAGGCCAGTTGCCAAAACCCGGCGTTCAGGTTCAGCGCACCCAGCATGAAATTCCCGATTGCAGTCAAGAGCATGCCGATGCCCGCCAGCACTCGGGGATCAAAGCGCGTGACCAGCAGTGCGCCGGTGCCCACCATGGAAATCCCAGCCGCAATGCCGCGGGGAATGAACAGATGACCGGATTCGATCACGGGATAATCGAGCAGGCTTTGTACAAAGGTCGGCAAAATGGCGATGCCGCCAAACAATGAGATCGCAAACCCGGCAATGACAAGGTTGCAAAGCGCAAAATTACGATCCGCGAACAAGCGTAGATCGACGATCGGAGATTTTGAGGCGAGCGCATGGACGACAAAGGCAATCGCTCCGATGACAGACGCCAGCACCGCGATTTGTATCAGATGCGAGGTCAGCCAATCCATGGTTTCGCCCTGATCCAGAACGAATTGCAGGCATCCGATGCCCAAGGCCAGCATAGCCAGACCTTTCCAATCGATCACCACGTCTTCCGTCTGGTCCTCGGGCAGCTCACCTGCCAATAGCAAGAGCGCCATCGCCGCCACGGGAAGGTTCACAAAGAAAACCATCCGCCACGAAAAATACTCGGTCAGAAGCGCGCCGATTGTGGGACCCAGAACGGGGGCCACAACAACGCCCAAGCCAAAGACGGCCATGGCCTGCCCCCGCTTTTCGCGCGGGAACGCATCAAACAGGATGGATTGCGAAAGCGGGATCAGGAAGGCGCCGAACATGCCCTGGGCCAGTCGGAATGCAACGATGGTTTGAAGGCTCCAGGACAGACCACACAGAACGGACATGGCGGCGAACCCGGTCACGGCCGTCAGGATCAATCGCCTGCGTCCGACCTTACGGGCCACAAACCCGGTCAGCGGCATCACCACCACGGCCGTTACGATATAGCTGGTGAGGATCCAGGTCGCTTGGTCGGTGGTAGCTCCAAACGCAGCCTGGATATGCGGCAAGGCAACGTTGACAATGGTGCTGTCGAGCACTTCGAGTATGGCGCTGAGAACGACGGCGATCACGATCACCGGATTGACGCGGCTGACCGCCGTCGCCGTCATTTAGAAGCCTGTGCGCCGGTTGTATCCACCACTACTTTGCTGCTGCCGCCGACCCTGAGCGGCGCATCGGTGGGATCAAGTTCGATCCGCACGGGAAAGCGGCGCGTGACTTTGACCCAATTGCCGCTGGCATTCTCGGAGGGCAACAGAGAAAACGTATCCCCGGATCCGCGCCCAATCGACGCCACGCGCCCCTTCAGGTTGATACCCGGCAACATGTCAATCTGAACACGCACCGATTGGCCGGGCCGAATGCGAGGCAAAGCGGTTTCTTTGAAATTGGCATCGATCCACCACTCGGATGCTTCGACAATGGAAAACTGGGGGGCGTTCGCGGAAACCGAAGACCCCGGACGCAATGTTAGGTTGGCGATCCATCCGTCTGCTGGGGCAGACACTTTGGCCCACGCAAGATCCGCCTTGGCAATCTCAAGCTGCGCCTTTGAGGACAAAACGTTGTCCTCTCTGGCTTCAAGCCCGCTTTGCAGGGCTGAAAGCTCGGCGCGGCTGGTCGTCAGGCGAGCCGTGGCCTGCGCAAATTCAGAGGTGGTCTGGTCCAATGATGCCTGCGCTAAGTCGCCATTGGAGAACAGCGCCTTGGCCCGTTCCAGATTTTTCTGCGCTGTTTCAAAGGATGACTGACTGCTGTCCACTGCGGCTTGAGCGGCTGTGATCTGACGCGAAAAGGCCTTGGCCTGCTGCGTAGCGCTGTCCATATTGGCTTGCGCCTGATCGACGGCTGCTTTGAATTGTGTCGGATCAATCAAAAACAGCAGATCACCTGCTTTGACGTATTGATTTTCAGCCACCAAGACCTCGGACACCTGTCCGGTGACCTGAGCGGCCACGTAGATGATATTGGCCCCGACATACGCGTCGCGGGTCGACGGATACCGCTCCTCATGCCGCCAATATAATGTAAGCCCAACCGCGATGGCGGCCAGCAGGCCGATGGCGGCGACCAGTTTCAGAGATTTCATAGCGATCTCCTTCTTTGGCGATCACATTGCGTGCATATGCATCCGAATGGCCAGATTGCCCAAGATCCAAACGGTACCAAGGATGATGATCAGCAGCACAAGCGTTGAAAACAGGACCAGATCCAGATCTTCGCGGCTGCTGCGTCGCCGATCGATATGCAGAAAGTAAACCAATTGCACGATCAACTGCGCCAGCCCCAAAAGGCCGATGGTCAGATAAACGCCGGGTGTTTCGATCCCCCATCGATGGGCGATGAAGAACACGCACAGCGTCAAAAACAGGGAACCGCCGTACCCGATGATGTATCGGCGCCGTTCGCGGCGGTGCATCTCGGTCCGTCTATCCATAGGCAAGCCCTCCGAAATAAACGATGGTGATGATGCCGATCCAAATCAGGTCGAGAAAGTGCCAAAACAGAGCCAAACGCACTACGCGTGAGATAACCAGGTCCGTCATGCCCATGACACGCAGCTGAATGCCCAGAACGATCAGCCACAGACACCCGGCGGCGACGTGCAGCCCATGCAAGGGCACAAGACCGTAATAGGCCGATAAAAAGCCGCTGCGCTGGGGAACACCACCTTGTGCCGCCATGTTCATGAAATCCCGGATTTCGAGCACCAGGAAACAGATGCCCAAAACAAGCGTAACCCCGAACCACAAAATGATCCGGGCACGTGGCAGGTTGTATTTAAGCGCCAGCATGGCCAGACCAACCGTCAGGCTGCTGGTCAACAGGATCATTGTCTGGGCAAAGATACTTTTCAGATCGAACAGCTCATGGGGGCCTGGGCCGCCCGCCTGTGCATCGATCATGGTGATATAGATGGCAAACATCAGCCCGAAATAGACCAGATCGCTCATCAAAAAGACCCAAAAGCCAAAGGTCACAACCTCGGACACTTTGTGGGCACTGGCGTGGCCTTCACCCAGATTGATGCCGGGATAGCTGTGGGTCGGCGCGCGTTTCATGTCACAACCTCCATATCCGGGCGGGCGAGGCCGACATTTTCCGGCGCCTCTTCGTGATCACGGTCAACAGCCCGAGCCGCGTGCACAAGGGCTAACCAGGCCTCGTGTTCTTTTCGGACATCCTCGGCCGGGATGATGATTTCGTTGCTGGTGTCAAAACTCCACACGATGATCGACAGAATGATCAACACGGTCATCAACGCGGCCAACCACCAGATCCACCAGACCAGCGCAAACATCCAGACACCGCTGAGGACACACAGGATGAAGCCAATCCCGGTGTTGCGCGGCATTTCGATATCTTCGTAGGCATCGGGGGTCGGGTAAGCGTCACCGCGTTCCTTGGCGGCAGCAAAGTCATCGCGATCCGTCACCTTGGGAATGATGGCAAAATTATAGGGTGGCGGCGGCGCTGGGATCGACCATTCCAAAGTGCGCGCATCCCACGGGTCGCCCACAGGGACGCGGGTCTTCTCGCGGTCTCGAATGCTGACCCAAAGCTGTACCAGCACAGACAAAAGCGCCGACAGAATGACCAGCGCACCCAGCATCGCAACGATCATGAAGGGGTGGAAGCTTGGATCCTCCCAGCTAAACGACCGACGCGGCATCCCCATGAGGCCGACGAAATACAAGGGCAGGAAGGTCAGCATGAAACCAACCGTCCACAAACCGACGCTGACGCGACCCCAGAACTCGTTCAGGCGGAAGCCGAATGCCTTAGGGAACCAGTAGTTGTATCCAGCCAGCAAGCCAAACAGCACACCCGGCAGCAACACATTATGGAAATGGGCCACAAGGAACAGGGTGTTGTGGACCTGATAGTCGACGGTCGGGTTTGCCAGGATCACACCGGACAAGCCGCCAATGACGAACAACATCAAAAAGGCAAGACCATACAGCATCGGAACCGTGAACCTGATCCGCCCGCGCCACAGGGTCGCCATCCAGTCATAGACCTTCACACCGGTCGGGATCGCAATCAGCATCGTTGCAATCCCGAACACCGCATTGATCAGGGCGCTTTGACCCATCGTGAAGAAATGGTGCAGCCAAACCGTAAAGGACATCACCGCAATCGACATGGTCGCGATGACCAGCGAATTGTAACCGTAGAGCCGCTTGGCCGAGAAGGTCGCGAATATCTCGGAATAGATCCCATAGGCGGGCAGGACCAACAGATAGACCTCGGGGTGACCGAAGAGCCAGAACAGGTTGGCATAGTTCATCATGTTGCCGCCAAGGTCATTGGTGAAGAAGTGGAAATCCAGATAGCGGTCGGCGGCCAGTAACAGGGCCGCAACGCCCAAGGGCGGCATTGCGAACACGATCAGGATCGAACTGCAGATGATCGTCCAGCAATACATCGGCAGCCGCATGAATTTCATGCCCGGTGCCCGCATCTTGTAGATCGTGACCGCAAAATTGATCCCTGTCAGTGACGTGCCAACACCGGATACCACGATAGCCCAAATCCAGTAATCCGGCCCGACACCCGGGTTGAATGCGGCACCGGTATAGGGCGGGTAAGCTGTCCACCCGCCGGTCGAGAACCGCCCTACGACCAATGACACCATCAACATCATCCCCGCCGACACCGTCAGGCCCAGGCTGATCTGGTTCAAGCGTGGAAAGGCCACGTCGCGGGCGCCGATCATCAACGGAACAAGAAAATTGGCCACTCCAAAGACAAAGGGAACAGCCACGAAAAATATCATGATCGTGCCATGGGTGCTGAACAGCTCAGCGAAGTGTTCAGCTTCAAGAAAACCATCACCGGGACCGGCGGCTTGCTGGGCGCGCATGACCACGCCCTCCAGCACTCCACGGGCCAGCATGACGATCGCAAATACGACATACATGATGCCGATCTTCTTGTGGTCGACGCTGGTCAGCCAATCACGCCAGAGCGGCCCCCAAAGCCGAAACCAGCTGAGCAGCCCGACAACGACAACAACGCCGACGATCACAATACTGGCCGCCACATTGGCGACGATCTCATTGGCGTTGGGGTCCTGGATCAGCCCCGCCATCGGGAACGCATCCCATGTCAGGCGACCAAAGATCCCGCTATCTGTGGATGTCATTGGCTGACTTCCTTCCCGAATTCAGGGGTTCCTGGCTGTTCGTTCAGAGGCAACGGTGTTCCGCTGTGATATCTGTGAAGAATGCTGTGAAACAAATCGCTGTCGTCCAGTTTGAAATACAAGGCGTTATCCGGCATTTGCGCGGTTCCCAATGCGGCTTGAACCTCATCCTGGTCGCTGCGCATGGCCAGCGTGCGATAGGTTGCGTCGTCCAGCGCGATGGCGTTGGCACGCACCTTTTCAACCCATGCCTCAAAATCCGCGCCGGTCATGGCCAGGGTCTGGAATTTCTGCTTGGTGAACCCACGCCCGTTATATTGCGTGTTTTCGCCCTGCATTGTGCCGGTCTCATCCGCAACCAGATGCAGCTGCGTGGTCATGCCGGGCATCGCATAGATCTGCCCTGCCAATGCCGGGATCATGAACGATTGCATCACCGTGTCCGTGGTCAGCGTCATTGCCACCTGCCGTTGGGTGGGAATGCCCAGTTCTCCGACACTGGCAATGCCCAATTCGGGATAGATAAACAACCATTTCCAATCCAGTCCGACAACCTGCACCTGCAAGGCAGGGCCTTCACCGAAGGATGTGGAATAGGGATCCAATCGGTGCGTCGACTTCCACAGGTAAAACGACAAGATCGCAACGATAAGAACCGGCACGCCCCACATTAGAAACTCCAGAGGTGCGGAAAAATCCCACCTTGGCGTGTATGCGGCGGAACTGCCGGTCCGTCGCCGATACCTTATGGCAAGCAACGGGACCAGAACCAACACAGGAACCACAGCCAACAGAATCAAGAAAGTCGCCCGGATCAGGTGCGACTTCTGGACAGCCGCAATCGGCCCTTGTGGGTCCATGAAACTGTCGCTGGCAAATGCGAACTGCGTCGTTGCAAAAAGAGTTAAGAGCACTGCCCCCACGACTTTAGATACAGGACCTATCCTGAATGCGATCACGCCTGCTCATCCTCTTGTCTGGTCGGTTCAGGTCAACTATCGGCAGAGTCATACAAATTCTCAAGGAGTTTTGCGACAGGTCATGTTTTCTGCAGTCACAACCGGCACCAAAGATGGTTGACTTGCCAAAGCTTGCAACCGAATGCTGAAGTTGATGATCAAAGCCCTGCTCACCTTCCTGTTCTGCGCGTTCGCAACAACCACCTGGGCGCAAAACCGCGCGGCGGTCGAACAACAGTTTCGGCAATGGCTGGAACAGACGGTCTGGCCCATGGCCCAAGCCCATGGCGTGTCGCGGCAGACGATGGATCAAGCCTTAGCCGGCGCTTCACTAAATTGGGACCTTCCGGGGTTGGTGCCCCCCGGGACCAAAGGCAAGACGCCCAAAAAGCAGAAACAAGCCGAATTCGGCGCGCCCGAACGGTATTTCAATAAGGGATCGGTTCAAGGCGCGACCTCTGTCGGGCGCAAAATGGCCAATCGCCACAAAAATGTGCTTGCTCAGGTCGAGGCAAAAACTGGCGTGCCCGCACGCATTCTTCTGGCTATTTGGGGCCGGGAAAGCGGCTACGGCCAGGTGCCGATCCGCCACGATGCGTTCGAAGTTCTTGCAACCAAGGGGTTTATGAGCACCCGTTCGGCATATTTTACCGAAGAACTGGTCGCCGCCCTGCAGATCGTGCAGGCGGGCCATATATCTAACACAAGGATGAAAAGCAGTTGGGCGGGCGCTTTGGGTCAGCCTCAGTTCATGCCGTCCAGCTTTCTCACCTATGCTGCGGACGGGAATGGCGATGGCCGGGCCGATATCTGGGCCTCGCCCGAAGACACACTGGCGTCCATCGGCAATTACCTGGCTCAACACGGATGGGTTGAAGGCCGCGATTGGGGATTTGAGGTCCGTGTCCCCGACACGATCTCATGTGCCTTGGAGGGCCCTGATCAGGGCCGAGCGATCCGCGATTGGGTCGACATGGGCATTGAACGGGTTTCCGGCCGTCCCTTCCCGGATCACGAATTCAACGCCGAAGGGTATCTTTTGATGCCGGCAGGTCGGCATGGACCCGCCTTTATAGTGACGCCAAACTTCTATGTGTTGAAAGACTACAACACCAGCGACCTTTACGCGCTGTTCGTCGGTCACGTAGGGGACCGAATCCAATACGGTGTTGACGACTTTGCCGAACGATGGGGCGAAATTGACGCTCTCTACCGGTCTGACATTGCCAGCATGCAGCGCGCCCTTGAACAACAAGGGCACGATGTCGGAGGAGCGGATGGTCTGCCGGGGTTCAAGACCCGCCGTTCGATCGGCAGGTGGCAAGAGGCCAGCGGCCTCGCACCAACCTGCTTTCCCAAAGCCTCGATGAAGACGCAATTGATACCGTAAGCAAGGTTGATTCGGTCCCGGCGACCAAATCCGCTCAACCCTGGCATGTGGGCCCGCTTGGCAATCATGATGCCTGCGCCAAAGGTTTCACAACTTTGTTTCATAGAAAAACGCCGTTACGTTTTTTCTGGCAACCGACCAATATTCTTGCGTCGAACGCTTCCCCAAGTCTCAAAAAGATGCAAACTTTGCGACAGTGAAAGCTAAATTTCGCAATTGGTTCTCCGTTTCAGTGCCGAGTGTTCGCGGCCTCAAATGATCTGTCTGCCGTGATCCTGATCAATAAAACGACCCTAATTTTGTCTTAAGCACAAAAGCGGTTTTTTTGCTGCAATGGCCAGAACCTACAACTTTGGGAGATCAAAAATGAACAGAACAATCCGAACATCGCTGGCAGGGCTCTTGTGCTCGACCTTTATTGCTGGTGCAGGCTTTGCGGCGGGCACGCATCCGAAAACGGGCGAAGCCCTGGCTGACGACCAGACCTTCACCTACCGAATTCTTGACGAACATACGTCGGTCGATCCACAGGTTGTCGAAGACGTTTCCGGTGCCGAAATCGTACGCGACCTGTTTGAAGGTCTGATGAACCAGGATGAGAACGGAAACCTGGTTCCTGGTGTTGCCACCGAATACACCGCCAACGATACCAAAGACGTTTACACCTTTACTTTGCGCGACAACGCCAAATGGTCAAACGGCGATCCGGTGACCGCGGGCGATTTCGTCTATGCCTGGAAACGTGCCGTCGATCCTGAATTATCTTCGCCCTACGCCTGGTTCATGGAACTGATGTCGATCGAAAACGCCGCCGACATCATTGCTGGCGACAAACCGATTGATGAGCTGGGCGTCAAAGCGATTGATGACCACACCTTGGAAGTCCGCCTGAGCGCGCCGCTGCCGTACTTCCCGCAGATGACCACTCATTCGACCACCTTCCCTGCACCGCAGAAAGTGATTGAGGCGCATGGTGATGCCTGGACCCGTCCCGAAAACATCGTCTCGAACGGTGCCTATGTCCTGACCGAACATCTGCCGCAGGAACGCTCGGTTCGTGAACGCAATGAGATGTACTGGGACAACGACAACACCATCATCGACAAAGTTGTTTCTCTGGTCATCAACGACGAAAACGTGGCTTTGACACGGTATTTGGCGGGTGAGTTGGACCGCACAGAGATACCAGCAGGTCAGTACCCACGGCTCAAGCAGGAACACCCGGAAGAAGCAATCAGCTTCCCGCGTCTGTGCAACTATTATTACACCTTCAACCTGACCGAAGACGGCCCCGAAGCCTTTAAGGATCCGAATATTCGCCAAGCTTTGTCGCTTGCCGTGGACCGGGCCATCATCACCGAGAAAGTGATGGCCGGCGGGCAACCCCAAGCCTACACGTTTGCGCCCGAAGCAACAGCTGGCTTTACCGTGCCGGATGTTGAAATGGCGTCGATGTCTCAGGCCGAGCGGGACGAGTTGGCCAAAGAACTATTGGCCGCTGCAGGGTACGGCCCGGATAACCCGCTGAGCTTTGAGATGGTGTACAACACCTCCGAGAACCACAAGAAGGTCGCCGTAGCGCTGAGCCAGATGTGGAAACAGAAACTGGGCGTGAATGCAGAACTGGCCAATATGGAATGGAAAGTGTTCCTGGAAGAGCGCGGCAATCAGAACTTTGATCTGGCCCGCGGCGCATGGTGTGGCGATTACAACGAAGCGTCCACCTTCCTTGACCTGCTTCAATCCGATTCCGGATATAACGACGGCAAATACAACAACGCCCGCGTGGACGAGCTGTTGGCCGAGGCCAAAACCTCGGACGATCCGGCGCCTCTTTACACCGAGGTTGAGCGGATCATCGCACAGGAAACCCCTGTTATCCCGATCTACCACTATGCCGGTGTCTATATGATGGACAGTGATGTCGGGAACTGGCCAGTCAACAATGTCGAGCAGAACTGGTACTCAAAAAACCTCTACAAGCTCGCCGAATAATCGTCATTGGACCACGCTCTGTCCCGGATCTTACCGGGGCAGAGCCAATAAATATGGGGGCATGAAATGCTTGCCTACAGTATCCGGCGATTGTTTGTTGCCGTTCCGACGATCCTTTTGCTGATCATCGCCTGTTTTTTTCTGATGCATGTCGCGCCTGGCGGCCCTTTCACCTCGGAGCGACCCCTGCCGCCGCAGGTTCTTGCCAATATCGAGGCGCGTTATGGGCTGGACCAACCGCTGTGGAAACAGCTTTGGGACTATCTCTACAATATCGTCGTGCATTTTGATTTTGGCCCGTCCTTCAAGTTCAAGGACCGGGATGTGAATGACATCATCGTGCAGGGCTTCCCGATCTCGCTGACCTATGGCTCGCTTTCGTTTCTGTTTGCGACCGCCGTTGGCGTCGCGCTGGGGATTGCCGCAGCAATCAAGCACAACAGCTGGATTGACTATTTTGCCGTGGGTCTGGGGATCGCGGCACAGGCGCTGCCGAACTTCATCATGGGCCCAATCCTGATCCTGACCTTCACGCTTTGGCTTGGATGGCTGCCGGGCGGGGGCTGGCATGGCGGACAATGGCAATATCTGGTCATGCCGGTCATCGCTCTTGCAACTTCTTACATGGGGTCGATCGCACGTATAACGCGGTCTTCAATGTTGGAGGTTCTGAACTCGAACTTCATCCGCACGGCACGCGCCAAGGGTCTGCCGACCAGAACCGTGATCTGGCGCCACGCACTCAAACCGACGCTGTTGCCGGTTGTGTCCTATCTTGGACCGGTCTTTGTCTATGTCCTGACCGGCTCGGTCTTTGTTGACATCTATTTTTCGACCGGCGGGTTGGGGCAGGCCTATGTGAACTCGGCGCTGTCGCGGGACTATTCGGTGCTGCTGGGGGTTACGATCCTTTATGGAGCACTGACCGTCATCGTGAACCTGCTGACCGACCTGGCCTATGCCTGGTTCGATCCGAAAATCCGGTACTGAAGGGAGGCTGATCATGCTTGGAAGATCTCAAAAAGCCGCTCATCTGGCCGAAGACGTCACCGACTATACCGTCATTCAGGGCCGTTCGCTGTGGCAGGACGCGCGGATGCGGTTTGTCCGCAACAAGGCCGCCATGGCCAGCGTGTTCATTCTGGGGGCGATCGTTCTGTTTACGATCATCGGCCCCTACTTTGCTGTCTGGAACAACGAAGAGATTGACTGGAACGTCATGGGTGACGTGCGCGGCATGGGCATGCCCTCGATCGAGACTGGACACTATTTCGGCGTCGATGATCTGGGGCGTGACCTTTACAGCCGCGTCATTCAGGCGACGACGACATCGCTGTTGGTGGGGCTGATCGGGGCGGCAACGGCGCTGATCGTGGGCACCTGCTATGGCATTGCCGCCGGTTACATTGGCGGGCGCACAGACAGCGTCATGATGAGGTTTGTCGATATTCTGCTGGCGATCCCCGCGACGTTGGTCATCATCCTGTTGCTGGTGGTCGCCGGGCGATCCTTTTTCATGCTGTTCATCGCGCTTGGCGCGGTGGGCTGGCTGACAATGGCTCGGATCGTGCGCGGCCAGACCCTGACCCTGAAAAACCGCGAGTTCATCGAAGCCGCCCGTGCCGCCGGTGTCAGCGAATTCACCATCATGTACCGCCATATATTACCGAACCTGCTGGGGGTGGTGATCGTCTATGCCTCGCTTCTGGTGCCCGAGATGATCCTGACTGAAAGCTTCATTTCGTTCCTGGGGCTTGGCATTTCGGAACCCTACACCTCACTCGGTCGTCTGATCGCCGAGGGGGCCGGCACCATGAGCTACGGCACCCTGTGGCAATTGCTGTACCCCCTGACCTTCTACGTCGCGATCATCATTTCCATGTTCTTCATCGGTGATGGTTTGCGCGACGCCCTGGACCCGAAGGATCGCTGACATGAGTTTGTTTTCCGTAAAAGACCTACATGTTCAGTTCGACACTCCGGATGGTGTGATCGAGGCGGTCAAAGGCACCAGTTTTGACATTAATCCCGGTGAATGCCTGGGCATCGTGGGCGAAAGCGGGTCAGGCAAAAGCCAGACCTTCATGGCGGCGATGGGATTGCTGCCGCCAGCCGGGTACGCATCCGGTTCGGTCCTGTTGAATGGGCATGAGATTCTGAATCTGCCGGTGAACAAGCTGAACCAGATCCGCGGCAGCGACGTTGGTATGATCTTTCAGGATCCCTTGACGGCGTTGACGCCTCATCTGCGGATCGGCCAGCAAATGCGAGAGGTGCTGCAGGTTCACGAGGGGCTGCAAGGCAATGCGGCCCGCGCGCGGTGTCTGGACTGGCTCAACCGTGTCCGCATCCCCGAAGCCGCGCGTCGGCTGGATCAGTACCCGCATGAGCTGTCGGGCGGGATGCGTCAGCGGGTGATGATCGCCATGTCGATGCTGTGCAATCCCAAACTGCTCATCGCGGATGAACCGACCACAGCGCTGGATGTGACGGTTCAGGCCGATATCCTCGACTTGATGGTGCGTCTGCAAAAAGACGAGGGGACAGCGATTGCCCTGATCACCCATGACATGGGCGTTGTTGCCCGCATGTGCGACCGCATTCAGGTAATGCGCATGGGAGAGTTTGTGGAGGCCGGAGATACCAGCGACATCTTCCGCGCGCCCAAACATGACTATACGCGGGCACTGCTTGAGGCGATGCCCCGCATTGATGCGGGTGATGCACCGAAGGCCTTGCAACAGGATGACGCTCCTCTGTTGAAGGTGGACGATGTCAAAGTGCACTTCCCCATCCATATCTCTGGAGGTTTGTTTGGCCGCAAAGTGCCGTTGAAGGCCGTCGATGGTGTCAGTTTCGAGATCCAAAAGGGGGAAACCCTTGGTGTGGTCGGCGAATCCGGGTGCGGCAAATCCACTTTGGCGCGGGCGGTTCTGCAACTGATCGAACCCAGCGCCGGGAATGTAAGCTGGCTGGGCAATCCTATCGTTGGACTTGGACGATCCGAGTTGAACAAGTACCGCAAGGACTTGCAGATCGTGTTTCAAGACCCCCTGGCCAGTCTTGATCCGCGTATGACGATTTCTGCGTCGATTGCCGAGCCGCTAAAGACCTACCGCCCCGATCTGACGGATCGGGAGCGCAAGGCTCTGGTGTCGGAAATGATGGAGCGGGTAGGCCTGAGCGCCAACATGATCAACCGCTACCCGCATGAGCTGTCCGGCGGTCAGAACCAACGCGTCGGCATCGCGCGGGCCATGATCAACAAACCAAAGCTGATCATCTGCGACGAGGCTGTCTCGGCCCTGGACGTGTCCATTCAGGCGCAGATCGTCGAATTGTTGCGAGAATTGCAACAAGAATTTGGCCTGTCGATGATATTTATCAGCCATGATTTGTCCGTCGTGCGCGCCATTTCGAACCGCATCATGGTGTTGTATCTGGGCCGTATCGTCGAGCTTGGCGATGGCGAGGTCATCTGCTCGGACCCGGTGCATCCCTATACGCAATCGCTGATCTCGGCAGTTCCGATACCGGACCCCGAAGTTGAGCGCAGCCGAACGCGGATAAAACTGCCCGGAGAGCTGCCCTCGCCCATGGATCCAAAGGCAGCACTTCGCTTTCTTCCCAGTCGCTTGTCGGCGGGGCAGACGGACTATGTTCCCAAGCTGAACGAGGTGGCGCCAGCGCATTTCGTGGCCGAGCATGATCCGCTGGAAAAAATCATGGCAAGCGCGTGAGGCAGGCATATGCAAAACGGGCAGCGGGCAAGTGTCGTTCAGGGTCGGCCTAGGTGGCTCAGTGGAGCTGTTCACAGACATTGCCGTCCCAGCTTGTTAACCGGGTGCATGTCACTTGTGCTTTTTTGACTCTGGCATCCGGGGGTGGCATTTTTATTCCTGAACTTGTCGCGCCCCACAGGAGCGGTTGATTGCCCGGGATTCGCGCCGTAAGACACGAGCGCCAAAGGCTGCGACTTGTTCCAGCACGATTGAATTGAGAGGTCACATGACACGCAAGGTCACCAAGGCGATTTTCCCCGTAGCGGGGCTGGGCACACGGTTTTTGCCGGCCACCAAATCGGTTCCGAAGGAAATCATGACATTGGTCGACCGTCCTCTGGTTCAGTACGCCATTGACGAAGCCCGCGCGGCAGGCATCAAAGAGTTCATCTTTGTCACCTCGCGCGGGAAATCGGCGTTGGAAGACTATTTTGACCACAACCTTGTGCTTGAGCAGGAGTTGAAGGCCAAAGGTAAGGACGAGTTGCTGGAAACGCTGAACGCGACAAATATGGAAAGCGGCGCGATCGCCTATATTCGCCAGCACAAAGCCCTTGGCCTTGGCCACGCGGTCTGGTGTGCGCGGCGTCTGATCGGAGATGAGCCCTTTGCGGTCATGCTGCCCGACGATGTGATTGCTGCCGATACTCCGTGCCTGCAACAGATGGTCGAAGCCTATCAGCAAACCGGCGGCAACATGGTCGCTGCGATGGAGGTTTCACCTGAGCGCACAAGCTCTTACGGCGTTCTGGACGTCGATCAGGACATGGGCGCAGTCGTGACCGCCAAAGGCATGGTCGAAAAGCCAAAACCGGAAGAGGCCCCATCAAATCTGGCCGTGATCGGGCGCTACATTCTGGAACCTTCCGTGCTGGAAAACCTGAACCAGATCAAAGAAGGCAGCGGTGGTGAGATTCAGCTGACCGATGCCATTGCCGAAGACATCAACGGGGGCAAACCGGTTTTTGGATACCGTTTCAAGGGCGAGCGTTTTGATTGCGGTTCAAAATCCGGGTTTTTGCAAGCCACCGTGGCCTTTGCCTTGGCACGTAATGATCTGCGCGATGATTTGAACCAGTTCCTGCACGACATTGTCGCCTCGGATCGGGCCGCCCAATAGGCCAGAGGTCCTTTCGTGGAGCACGGGAAATTTGATAGCGGTCACAAGGGTAAGGCAGGATGAGCAAAGTCTACCCGGTCATTCTGTGCGGCGGATCCGGTACCCGTCTGTGGCCTCTCTCTCGCAAGAGCTACCCCAAGCAATTTGTACCACTGATTGGTCAGACAAGCCTGCTGCAGCAATGCGCGCAGCGACTGGTCGGGCCGAAATCCGCCCCCTATGCCAAACCACTGGTTCTGACCAATGAGGCGTTCCGCTTTATCGTCCCGGAACAACTGACTGCTGTTGGAATCGATCCCGGCCCGGTGCTGATCGAACCCGAAGGCCTCAACACTGCGCCTGCCGTGTTGGCCGCAGCGCTTTATCTGCAAAAGCAGGATCCTGATGCTCTCATGCTGGTCGCGCCTTCGGATCACGTTCTGCCAGACACAGACGCCTTTCACGACGCCGTCACCAAAGGCTTGCGAACAATCGAGGAACGCGGTGATCTGATTACCTTTGGCATCACACCTGACCGCCCCGAAACGGGATACGGGTATCTGAAACTGGAACGATCCCCGGACACGGCGGGAAATGCCGTGCCCTTGGAGCGGTTTGTCGAAAAACCCGATCTGGAAAGCGCCAAGGACATGATCGCCCAGGGCAGCTATCTTTGGAATTCCGGCATTTTCCTTTTCGCTGTTCGGGACATCATCGCCGCTTTCGAAACCCACGCCGCCTCGCTGATAGAGCCTGTCGCACAAGCTGTTCAGGAGGCCAAGTCTGATCTGGGCTTCCTGCGTTTGGATGCTGCGGCTTGGGGAACGGTCGAGGATATCTCGATTGACTACGCTGTGATGGAAAAAGCAAGCAACCTCAGCGTGATACCCTATGGTGCCGGATGGTCGGATGTTGGCAGTTGGTCGGCAGTGCAGGAACTCAGCCAACCGAATGCCGATGGTGTCGCGACCGCTGGCGAAGTGACGGCGATTGACTGTCATAATGTGTTGGTGCGTTCGGAATCCCCTGCTCAGGAAGTGGTTGCAATGGGTTTGGAGAACGTGATCGCCGTGGCCATGCCCGACGCGGTTCTGGTCGCCAGCATGGACCGCGCGCAGGACGTCAAACAGGCGGTCACTGCGCTGAAGGCGAAAGGTGCGCTGCAGGCCGAGGCTCTGCCCGTAGACCATCGCCCGTGGGGATGGTTCGAAAGTCTTGTCATCGGGGAACGGTTTCAGGTCAAACGCATCCACGTGCATCCCGGCGCGTCGCTGAGCCTGCAATCCCATCACCACCGGGCCGAGCATTGGATTGTTGTCGAAGGCACCGCCGAGGTGACAATCGGCGACAAAACGCAATTGGTGTCGGAAAACCAGTCTGTATATGTCCCGTTGGGCGCGGTGCACCGCATGGTGAACCCCGGTAAAGTTCCTATGGTGCTGATCGAGGTGCAAACCGGCAGCTACTTGGGCGAAGACGACATCATTCGTTACGAAGATGTCTATGCCCGGGATTGACGCCTCAACAGGCCGCCTCAGGACACAGCCAAAAAGTTAACAACCTTTCCCCCGGGGCGTCCGGTCCGGTCAGCAGAGATTTACCCAAAAGGATACAGGGTGGCGCTCAATCTCAGTCTGACCAACGATCACATGAGGATGCCCCTGTGTCACAGAATTCACCCCGTCTGAACCTGCCCTATCTGCAACCTGCTCAGGCGCAGAAACATGTCACCCATAACGAAGCGTTGCGTCAGCTGGATCTGACTGTGCAGCTAAGCCTCGCTTCGGTTGACGCAACAACCCCGCCTGCCGTGCCTGCACAGGGTGAGGTTCACGCGCTTGGTGCGTCTCCGTCAGGGGATTGGAGCGGTCAGGCCGGTATGTTGGCAGCGTGGCTGGACAATGGTTGGCACTTTTTTGCACCGCAACCGGGTTGGCGCGGGTGGGACATCGAAAATGCAAGATTGAAAGTTTGGGACGGGTCGGATTGGATCGACCCCCCGGTCGAGCTCAGCAATGTGGATGGCGTTGGGATCGCGACGGGATATGACGCGACCAATCGGCTGGCGGTGCGTGGACCTGCCACTTTGTTGACGCATGAGGGCAACGGGCATCAGTTGAAAATCAACAAGGCAGACGCCGGGGATACGGCCTCGGTCTTGTTTCAATCCAACTGGACCGGACATGCCGAGATGGGCCTGTCGGGCAGCACAGGGTTTACTGTCAAAGTCTCACCAGATGGGGGAAGCTGGACCGAGGCGCTCAGCATTGACCCGGTGACAGGAATGGCGGGGGGCGCAGCCGTTCAGGACAGTGCGACGGACACAACCACCGGTCGCTTGATGCGCGCAGATTATGGCTATGGGCCGGGCAACCTGATCGGCGCTGTCGCAGAAAGCGGCGGTACGCCAACCGGCGCCGTGATCGAGCGGGGCAGCAACGCCAATGGCGAATACGTCAAATTCGCGGATGGCACCCTGATCTGCCAAGCCGCGCTAAGTGCAACGGCCTGCACCACTGCCGAGGGCGCGCTGTTTGCCAGTGCGGACCAGACCTGGACGTTTCCGGCTGCTTTTGCTTCGGGCACAGTGCCATCGGTCAGCGGATCCGGTGGAGCTGTATCGCGTTTTCTGGGGTTGGGAACCGCAACGGACAGTGATGTGACGGTCAGAGCTTTGTCCACACTATCGGACAGTTCTACCAACGCGCCCACTGTTTGCGCGGTCGGGCGCTGGTTCTAAACTCCCCCGGTTGCCTTCATGGGGGATGGCGGGTCTACAGATCCGCTGTCCAAACCCGGTAACGCCCCTGCCCCGTCACCTCGCGGATCAACCCGCGCTGCGTGAAGGTAATCAGGTTCCGCTGAACCGTCGCACGGGATGCCTCGGTCAATTCTTCGGCCAAGGGGGCGGAAACCATCGGCCACGCCGTCAGGACATCGATCAACAAAGGCGGCGTGCGACCGGACAGGTCCTGCGTCTTTTCGCGCGCACGATTTTCCCAGGCGCTGACCCGATCAAGATGCAGCAATGCCGCAAGCGAGGCCTGCCCTGCCCCCTGAATCCAGGCTGCCAGCTTTTCCTCCGGCTCCCCCGATCCTCTGAGCGCGCCCGGTCCCGATAAAGCGAGCGGCATAAACAACGCCCCACCGCGGCCCATCGATGCGGCGTGCCGAGCGGCGATCACAGCCGCCTCGGTATCGTGGCCAACCCCCTCGGACAGAGCACGCCAGGCGTGAAACGCGATTGCAGCCTGTGTCACCGGATGCTCGCCTGCGGCGTTCCGCATTACTTCGGCCAGATCGGCAACAGCTTCGGGGACGTCTTCGCCACCTTGCGCCTGACGATCCAGAAATGCCGTCAATCCGATATCCCACCCACCGTCGGAGGGCACAGCACCACCGGTCAGACGCCGCACCGCCCAACCGGCCCGAAACAAGGCCTGAACATCATCGCTAGTGGACCCAATTCTAAGGCCCGTCCAAAGGGCAAGACGATCAACACCAATGCGATCCCCGGTCCACCATCCCAAATCCGAGACATCCATCAAGGCCAGCCGATGGCCCCAGCCTTTTGGCCCTGCCCGCAATCTTTCGTCCAAAGCCCCGAATGTCAGCGTCAAATCGGCCAATTCTGACGACAAATCGGCCTGCGCCCGACGCCAATCACGCGGATCGAACAACAATTGCCGGTCAACCCGAGGCCCCGGTGGCAGAAAATCATCCTGATTGCCCGCGTCTTCGGGAGGCATGAACCACAGATCGTCATCGTCCGCAGGGTCGACATCATAGATGCTGCGTTGCCCCAGATCGAGGTCTTCGGCGTCCGGATCAGAAGTGGCAGTTTTTGGCTTCATGCGGTGCATTCTTCGGCCAAATGCATCGGTTCACAAGCTATTTCCGATGCTCTGCCCCGTCAGCTGGTGAATGCACCCTGCAGAATTTCCAGTTCACTGTTCAAATCGGTCTGATCATCGCCACCCAGAACCATATAGCCATAGCCATCCTGCGCCCAGGTTGCCGTGGCCAAGCCACTGAGCACGGCTTGCTTGACGTCCTTTGCCGGGGCTCCTGCGCCTTGGCGGATGACACAGAATGCAAAGGGCTGGCCCATTTCATCTGCAAAAACGACCTGAATCAGCGGCTTGCCCTTGAATGACAGAACCTGCGCACGTTTCAGCTCTAACCCTGGAAGATTTGCCAGTACGTCACGGTTCAGAGACCGGCCCAGGCTTTCTTCGGCCATGGCAAATTGCTTGTCCAGCGATTGCGGTGACGAATCCAGTGAAGCAATAGTGTCCGGCACGTAAAGCGACTGGTAAATCGCCGCCTGCTCGGCCCAGCCCATTTCGGCAGGGCGCGTTGCCCAGAAGGTCGCGGAAACCGCAAGCACCGCGACCGAGGCTGCCACGGCAAACAAACGCCCAAGTCCCATGGATGACTGCACAGGTTCAGCTGCCGGCAGTTCCACCTTTGGCTCATCCGCCGGAATGGTCTGAAAAACCTTCTGTACCATTGGCGCAAACGGATCGAGCGCCATCATGCGGCTTTCCAAAGCGGAATCCTCGGCCACCGCGTCTTCGAGAGCGCGGGCCGCTGCCTCGTCCAAGGTGCCTTCCAGATAGGCCAGAAGCGTATCGTCAGAATACTTCATTTGCCACTCCGTTGCGCGGGGTCAGCCGCGTTTTCCTGCATCAGGGTCTTCAGTTTCTGCCGGGCATTGGAAAGCCGGCTCATGATCGTGCCGATGGGAACGTCCAGCATATCAGCAGCTTCGCGGTAACTGTAGCCTTCGACAAAGACAAGCATCACCGTTTCGCGCTGCGCTTCTGGCAGTTCCATCACTTGTTTAAACACCTGAGTGGCGAAAATATTCGTTTCTGAATCGGTTCCGGGTGCAATTAATTCTGCTTCGGGCGTCACCGACAGGGCCTGCGCCTTTCGAACTGATCGCGAACGCACCTCGTTCAGCCAGATCGACCGGCAAATTGTCATCAGCCAACTGTCCAGCCGTTCATGCGACGTAACCTGATGATGACGTTCAAGTGCGCGCAGGCATGTCGCTTGTAACAGATCGTCTGCAATATCGGACGCCCCGGACAGGCCCAGACCAAACCGCCAGACCCGCCGCGAGTGGGTTTGGATTGCGCCGCGCACGGCCTGTTCAGAGTTCATTTCGGCAGCCATCGAATAAAAAGCGACCCCTGTGTGTTTGTCATCCAGCGGGACCAAGTCCGCCTGGTCTGAAATGACATAGCCTTAGGAGGAAAGAAATGAAAATGCTACGAGCAATCACAATTGCGTCGGCTTTGATTGCATCGCCGGTGCTGGCGGCTGAGTGGACGCTGGAGTCCGATGCCTCGCATCTGGCCTACGGAACGGTCAAAATCGGTGACATTGGTGAGGTGAATTCTTTCAAATCGCTGTCCGGTCACGTCAGCAAAGACGGCAAGGTCGAGATCGATATCGACCTGTCTTCGGTCGAAACGAATATCGACATCCGGAACGAGCGCATGATCGAATACGTCTTTCGTAAGGCACCTTCTGCCACTTTGACCGCGCAGATCGACATGGCCGCGCTGTCTGGGCTGGAAGTCGGGGCATCGTCCGTGATGGAAGTGGACGCAGCAGTGTCTTTTGTCGGGACCGACATTGAGTTTTACACAGATATGTTCGTGTTGCGTGTGGCCGAGGATGTCGTGATGGTGTCCACCAACGACATGGTCTTTGTCAGCACCGAGGACGCGGGCGTCTCAGACGGTGTCGACAAGCTGATGGAACTGGCGCAACTGCCCGAGATTACGCGCACCGTGCCCGTGACGGCCCGGCTGATGTTCCGGCACGAGGGTTAACGCGCGGCCATGAACCCCATTAATTCCTGTTTGGTTCGGCCGATATGGTCCGCCAACAGCGCACAGGCCTGGTCGACCTGCCCGGCCTGTGCAAGGTTCAACAGCTCTCGGTGTTCGTGCCTGGCAACATCGCGCTGATGCATGACACTCAGGTGAATGCGCACATAGCGATCTGATTGCAGCGACACCCGATGCAGTAGATCGTTGGTCAGGCTGCGATCGGCAGCGGCATAGAGCGCTGCGTGAAACTGATGGTTCAATGCCCCCCACTGGCCCACGTCATTCGCATCATATGAAATCTCCATCCGGGTCAGAATATCCTGGCAGAGCGACAGGTGATCCGGGGTCATGGCAGGGATCGCTCGCCGAAACAAATCGACCTCCAATAGGGTGCGCAGGTCGAAAATTTCGGCGATTTCTTCGGCCGAGTGCTGCGTGACCGTTGCACCGCGATTGTTGGTCAATTGAACCAGCCCTTCGGATTCCAGCTGTTTCAGCGCGTCACGTATCGGCATGCGCGAGACATCATAATCTGCGGCCAGCGCCTCTTGCCGAATGGTTTCCCCTTCGGCCAGATCACCGCTGAGGATGCGTTCACGCAGATCATTTGCGATGACGTCTGGCAGGCTTTGCCGAACTATGGCGCGCTGGGGGGACACCTCAGGCGCCCCAGGTGTCGCTTAGGCGATAACCACCGGGCCATGGATCGTCCGGGTCCAACATGTGTTGATGCGTGCCGGTGATCCAGCCGCGCCCGGATAGCTCTGGCATGATCATGGCGCAGCCATTCACCGTCTCTTCGCTGACAATGCGGCAGCGGAATTCGCTGCCGATTACCGAGCGTGCATGATAGCGATCAGACAGGCTCATGACGCCTTTTGCATGCAGGACCGCCATCCGGGCCGAAGCGCCGGTGCCACAGGGTGATCTGTCCAGCTTGCCGGGTTTGATGGCCACTGTGTTGCGCCCGGTCAGTATGTCGCCCTGCCGTTCAAGAGGGCCTGCAATCTGACAGAAAGTGATTTTGTTCCAGCCATTGGCAGGGTGACTAAAGCCAAGCTGTTCGTTGGCCGCGTCGGTTATGCGCGCGCCGGTTCTGGCCAGATCCGCCCCTTCATCCGGCGTGATCGCAAACCCCAGATCTTCGGCGTCGACGATGACAAAACTATCCCCGCCATAGGCCGTGTCCACACGCAGGGTTCCCAGACCCTCGACCTCGATCCGGGCATCCAGCCGATCGGCAAAGCTTGGAACGTTTTGAACAAAGACCCTCTGCGCTTTCCCGTTGCTACATTCGACCCTGACGCGCACCAGCCCTCCGGGGGCTTCGAGTGTCAGATGCGTTTCCGGCTCGCTCATCGGAAGGATGCCGCTGTCCAACAGCACGGTTGTCACACAGATCGAGTTCGACCCGGACATGGGTGGCGTATCTTCCGGCTCCATAATGATAAAAGCGGCGTCCGCCTCTGGGTTTTTCGGGGGGACCAGCAGATTGATGTGGCGAAACACACCGCCGCGCGGTTCGTTCAGCACAAAATTTCGCAGGGTTTGGTCCTGATCGATGAAACTGCGCTGCTCCCAAACTGTCTCACCGGGCGGAGGGGCAACACCCCCGACGATAACGTCGCCCACCTCACCTTCAGCGTGGGCCGAAACGACGTGAATTACCTTACTGCTGCGCATGGGATCCCCTGTAGTGCTAGGTGCCGCAAAAAGCTGTTGGAAGAGTGTATTTGTGTGCAATCTCCGAAAGGCATCACACTTGGCCCGCCAGGCAATCGGCTATGACACCGCCCTTGCGTGACCAATCGGCAAACCAGTTACGGAAAAGGTCATATTGCTGCTCGCAATAGACCCGCTGCGCATCCGTTAAAGCGTCTGTTTCATTGAAATGCCGCTCATACTCGGCCTCGCCGTTCTGTACCAACAGATGCTTGTAAAATAGGACCAGGTCAGGCCCTTCATCGAAGCTGGACAGGACATGCAACGCCTCGGTCAGCTCAACGGCACGCGCACGGGCTTCGGCATGCCCCTCTGCCGCCTTTTGCGACAGCGCCGCCAGCAACAAGGCCTCTTGAGGTAATGCGGTTCCAATCCCGGTGATGGATCCGGTGGCACCGCAATTGACGATGCCATGATAGACCTCGGTATCGACGCCCACCATCAAGGTCACCTGATCGTCCTGGCTGGTGATGTGTTCGGCGGCATATCGCAGGGCGTCCCTGCCTCCGAATTCCTTGAAACCGACGAGGTTTGGATGTTCGGCGCGCAAGGCAAAGAACAAATCCGCGCGGGTTTCAAAGCCATAATGCGGGCTGTTATAGATGATGGCCGGAATGTCTGGCGCGGCGGACAGGATCGCCTTGAAGTGATGCCGCTGGGCCGTCGCAGAGCTGCCGCGTGACAGGACCCGCGGGATGACCATCAAACCCGTGGCCCCCATCCGTTGCGCATGGTCCGCCAGCGCCACCGCTGATTTCGTGTTGATTGCCCCCGTTCCGACCACAACCGGCACACCTGCCTCGATCAGGCGTTCAACACCCTTCATCCGCTGCGCGTCCGTCAACAGCGGCCAATCCCCCATCGAGCCGCAATAGACCACCGCCGACATACCCGCCGCGATCATTTCCTGGCCCTTGCGCACAAGGGCCGGGAAATCCGGCTCTCGGCTCTCGGTGCAGGGCGTCATCAAGGCTGGCATTGTCCCATGAAACACAGTCGCCGACATATCTTGGTTCTCCGATGAAGTGATCTGAATCGTAGTTATCGGATATTGGATCCAAAATCCACACCGAAATTCGATCTCATCTGTTGCCAGATTGTGATGTTGGGGCCATGGTTGCACAGCCGCCAGCCGGAAGGGTCTGAAAATGGATACGCTCAGAACGCCTGATGATCGCTTTGCCGACCTGCCGGGGTACGATTTCACACCCCACTACATTGACGATCTCAAAGGGTACGAGGGGCTGCGTGTGCACTATCTCGACGAAGGCCCCAAAGACCGGCAGCGCACTTTCCTGTGTCTGCCGGGAGAACCGACATGGGCGTATCTATACCGGCACATGATACCTGTTTTTACACGATCCGGCGCGCGCGTGGTCGTGCCAGACTGGTTGGGTTTTGGCAGGTCTGACAAGCCGGTCGACGACGCAGTCTATACCTTCGATTTCCACCGCGACATGATGATCGCCCTCATCGAACGGCTGGACCTGCGCAACATCACACTGGTGGTTCAGGATTGGGGCGGCATTTTGGGCCTGACGCTTCCCATGGACATGGCCGAGCGGTTTTCGCGACTTATCGTGATGAACACAGCAATCCCCATTGGCGAAAGCGTGGGCAAAGGGTTTCAGGGCTGGAAGGACTATGTAGCGGCCAACCCCGACCTGGATTGCGGCGCCCTTCTGAAACGCGCCTGCCCACATTTGAGCGGCGACGAAGCCCAAGCTTATGAGGCCCCGTTTCCCGATCAAAACTACAAGGCGGGTGTGCGCAGGTTCCCTCAGCTGGTCATGATCGAGCCGGGGATGGACGGCGTGGAAACTGCAAAACGAGCCCGGGCGTTCTGGCAAAACGATTGGCGTGGCGAAAGCTTTATGGCGATCGGCGCGCAGGACCCGGTGCTGGGCGTGCCGGTCATGAACGCGTTGCGGACCACGATCAAGAATTGCCCCGAACCGATGATCATCGCCGAGGCCGGCCATTTCGTGCAGGAATGGGGCGAGCAGGTGGCCAAGCAGGCCCTGCTGCATTTCGGCGATTTGAAATAGGTGAATTCAGGAATTCGATGGTCGGATCGAGCTATCTGGGGGCACGGCGCGACAATTCTGACCATAAGAAAATAGTTGAGATCGCCGCATTCTGGGCTCGTGATCAAATAAATTGATAACGCTAACATAAACTGCTAGGTGGCGGGCGGCAGGTCTCGCCGCAAACAGGTAGCAACATGAACTTCACCCGCACGGATTTTCCACCTCTGTTTCAATTCGGCCTTTCATCCACTGATGCCAAAGCTGAATTGGACGTAGGAGGATTCGACTGCTACCGGGTTCTGATACCATGGCGCGATGACGCCTCGTTGGATTTGTGCAAGACACAGATAGACTCTATGCTGAAACAGGGCGCGCGGCCCTGCGCGGTTCTGGATCAATCCACCCTCCCCCAACACGCAATCGATTGCGGCGGGTGGAGCAACCGGGACACCGCAACACAATTTGCCGCGTTTTCCGAAACTGTCATGGAGCAATTGGGCGACCGCCTGTTTTCGGTGGCCGCTTCGCCGGGTTACCCGGAACCCCATCCGCCAACGACGCGCGCAGCGGTGCGCGGGCTGCATCACCAACTGCTTGCGCACGGTATGGCCGTCCATGCCATGCGTGGTTTCGGGATGGCCAATATCGGGGTCGAACTGAAACCCGAAAGCGCCACCCTTGTGTCGCACGCTCTGTTCCAGAATTCCTATCCGGCAAGCTGGCTGGAAGAGCATCTGCCACACCTACCGGATCGGTGGGATGAAGATCTGAAAACGACCGCAGCGCCTCTGGACTGGTGCGGTGTGTCAGCGGTTGACCCAAACGGGTTGGACCTATTGACGAGCTTACCACAGAGCATGTCCGCTCAGATAACTGTCGAGGCAGCGGATAAAGCTGACTTTGCCGCTCAACTGACGCATGTGAGATCCGCGGTTGGGCAAGGCCTGCCAATCCGGGCGCTGTTTCTGAAATCCCAAGATCGTGCGTTGATCAAAGGGCTTCGGGAAAAGCTCAAAAGTTCGGGCATGGCCTCCGCCTGGACGCGGCCGGCTGCAACGGTTCGCGCGCATTGGAACCTTGTTGCGGATATCGGCGGCACCAATACGCGGCTTGGCGTGATTGTCGATGGCGAGCTGACAAGCCTGCACAAACATCCAACCGGAACCCTGGCGGATCTGCACGCCGCGTTACATGACTTGCGAGTGACCCAGGGTACACCTCCGCGCGCGGTCGTTGCGGCAGGCGCAGGGCCGGTTCGCGACGGGACAATTCACCTTACCAACGCGCATCTCAAACTGTCCGAAACCGAATTGGCCGAGGCAACGGACTCTGAACATACCTATGTGATCAACGATTTCACGGCCGCCGCCTGGTCAGTCGCTGAAGTGACCGACAAAGATGTCGAACCGCTGCAGGGGGCATCTTCGCCGCCAAACGGCACACGTCTGGTGGTGGGTCCGGGAACCGGTCTTGGCGTCGGTGCGCTGATTTATTCCGAGGGGCATTTTCACACCGCATCCGGCGAAGGCGGGCATATGGGCCTCGCCCCGCGCCACAAGGATGAGGTTGAAGTCTTCGCCGCCACAAAAGATCTCGCGCCTGAGTGTTTCTTTGGTGACAGCCTTGCACTTGAGGCGGAGATGTTTCTCAGCGGCACGGGCCTGCCGATCCTGTACCAGGCCATCGGTCTTGCCTCGGGTCAGACCAAACCGCAGGTTAAAACCGCCAAAGACATCTTGCAGGCAGCGCAGGACGGCACGGACGCCTGTGCCGTCAGAGCCGCGCGAATGTTCACCGAACACCTGGGGGCGATCATGGGTGATTTGGCAGTGGCGCTGGTGCCCAGAGGCGGCGTATTTCTGGTTGGCGGGGTTGCGGAAAAGAACCGCTGGCTCTTTGGTCAGGACTTTCTGGATGCATTCAATGCGGGCGGACGGTTCAGTGAGTTGCGCCAGGAGATGAACCTTTACATCTCACAACAGGATGAGTTCGGCATCGTAGGAGCCAACAATTTCTGCAAGAACGCCCTTGCCCATTGAGGCAGCTATAGGAAAGGAAAACTGGGATGATCCTGTGCTGCGGTGAGGCGCTGATCGATATGATACCCGAGGCAACCGTTTCGGGCAAAGACGGTTTTGTTCCCCATTCCGGTGGTGCGATCTTCAACACGGCCATCGCCCTGGGGCGTCTGGGCACCCCCGTGGGGCTGCTGAGCGGTGTTTCAACGGATATGTTCGGCCAACAACTGATCGCCGACCTGCAGGCCAGCCATGTCGATACAAAACAGATCGTTACCAATGACAGACCCACAACACTGGCTTTTGTAAAACTGGCGGACGGGCACGCCACCTATACCTTCATTGACGAAAACTCCGCCGGGCGCATGTTGACACCAGACGACATGCCAAAGCAGCTTTCAGGGATTTCAGCGCTGTATTTCGGCGGGATCAGTCTGGCCTGCGAGCCCTGCGCAGATGCCTATGCTGATATGCTGGACCAACACGGCTCGGACCGCGCGGTTATGATCGACCCCAATATCCGGCCTAATTTTATTCAGGACCAGACCCGCTATCGCGCGCGTTTGAACCGCATGCTGGCACAGGCGGATATCCTCAAAGTTTCGGACGAAGATCTGGATTGGATCATTCCCGGGCCAGAGCCGATGGACCAGAAACTGCCCCTGTTGCTGCAGGCCGGACCCTCTGTGGTCATCGTGACACGCGGTGCCGACGGTGCGACTGGCTATCTGGCCGATGGCTCAAGCGTCTCGGTTCCTGTACAGCCGGTCGAGGTTGTGGATACCGTCGGTGCCGGTGATACATTTAATGCGGGCGTTCTTGCGAGCCTTGAAACCACTGGATGCCTGAACAAAACGGGCTTGCGCAATCTATCCGCCGACACGCTGCAATCCGCCTTGAGTTTTGGCAGCAAGGTCGCAGCAATCACCGTATCACGGGCCGGGGCAAACCCGCCGTGGAAAGATGAGCTTTGAAAATAAGGGACAGAGCATGAAGAGATCCGAAATCAACCAGATCAAAGCCGACGCACAGTCCTTTATCCGATCTTTCGGTGCAGTTTTGCCACCTTTTGCGGATTGGTCTGCCGACCAGATGCGCGGACCGGATGCGGCAGGCATCCGCGAACGCGGCCTTGGCTGGGACATCACCGACTATGGTCAGGAAAAATTTGATGAGCTTGGACTGTTTCTGTTCACCCTGCGCAACGGCAATTTTGACGATCTGAGCAAGGGTCGCGGGATGCTTTATGCCGAAAAACTGCTGATTTCACGCGACAAACAGCTTTCGCCCATGCACCGCCATATCCTGAAAGCCGAAGACATCATCAACCGCGGCGGCGGCGATCTTGTGATGGAGATTTATGCCTCGGACCCTGACGGTGGGATTGACCGCGACACCGCGGTCACGGTTCCCAGCGATGGATGCCCCGTGACGATCAAACCGGGTGAATTGCTGCGTCTGAAACCAGGTCAAAGCGTCACCCTGATGCCCGGCATCTGGCACGCCTTCTGGGCCGAGCAAGGCGATTGTATGATTGGCGAGGTATCCACCGTCAACGATGACCGCACCGACAACGTCTTCGAAGATCCCATCCCACGTTTCGCGACGATCGAAGAAGACGCAGATCCAGAGTTTTTGCTGGTTGCGGACTATTAACAACTGTTTTGGACCGCGAGCTTTGCGGAAAGATGTACTGGGTGCGGCGCAATAAAAACCGAAGACACCGGGTACAAAATTGGTGCGTTTCGATAAAGGGTTAACCGTCGAATTTTGATTGTTCGGGGCAGTTCCCAAAGACCAAAAGGGAACGACTTTCATTGACGATTGGAATGGTGCGGGTGGAGGGACTTGAACCCCCACGCCTTGCGGCGCCAGAACCTAAATCTGGTGCGTCTACCAATTTCGCCACACCCGCGTCCCGGGATCAATCTCCGGAATGTCGCGCTCAATACCAAAGCTTCCGAACAAGCGCGAGGGGTAAATTCGACGAAACGACAAGAAATTTGCGGACGATCAGACGCAGTGTTGCGCCTCTTTGCGTCGGGTTATGTCAAAGTCGTGGCGTTACGCTTTTAATATGGCCGCGGCACTTATCAATCAGGGCGACTGACATGCTCCGCTCTATTTATCTTGCTCTTTGATGCCCCATTTTTGTTTCTCATGACGCTACAATATACCCTAAATGTTGCTGAAAATAGAACTCTTATAGGTTGTGTCTCGTTATGCTCAAGGTAACGTCGTTTCTTGGTCGGTTGCGTGGCGCAATATTCGAACCGTAATATCTCTACTAAATTCGGTTCAATAAGTGACGTTGGAGAGAAAATTTTTCCGCTCATTTTCAATACCCTATTAGAAGTTCTAGCCCTATTTCTCCCAAACTCCGCCCTGGCCAGTCCCGAAGGATAGCAGCGTCAGGGCCGGTCAAAATCCTTGGCAGACCTCTGAATTTCACCTATAGGTTGAGGCAATAATGCGAATATGCCTCCACAATTGCGCCACAATTCAACCGCCAAAAAATCTTATTCGCGTCAAAATAACACCGCGGTGATCGTAATTTATTGGGGGCCAAGGAGTTAATGAGTCTTTTTTGCCATCCGGCACATTTCTGAGTTCCTGCTCAACTCCAGAACGAGGGTCTTTGTCGTGACCAATATGATAAATATCGCTGCCTGCGAACAAGACGCTGTCGGTCTTGCGCGTGAAAGCTTTATCGGCGAGCTGAAAACTCTGAACAGTCAGCATCCCGGCACCGGGTTCGGGATCGCTTTGAAAACACATTCTGGCAACCGCTATCTGCTGGCCAATGCGCGGATGCCGCTGCCCGAACATAAATCACAGGATTTCCCGACCGGTCGCCGCGTTGCGTGCCTGGAAAATGGCGAGCATTTCCGCTCGATCGAAATCCTCGCCGACTCAATGGCTTACGAATCGATCACGCCCGGAAATGAGGCGGCGATTCTGGGGAATGCGCTGGATCTGATCGCACGCATTGACACCCTTGCTGGCGAAACGGCTGATGCTTTGTCACGCGGGGCGCAATCGCAGATCGCCGCAACCGGTACCGGAGGTTAATCCATGGCGCGTAACGACCACCTTCTGTCAGTAGGAAATGAAGCCCTGGCCCCGATGACCGAGGCGATGGCTTCTCTGACGACTCAGATCGATCAATTGACAGAGGTGGCGGATGCGCGCTCGACCGCACGTCTGGCCACGCTCAAGACCAAAATGGAAAACTTCTCGGCAAGCGTAACGCTGGTGGGGCAGGTCAAGGCGGGCAAATCGTCCATCGTGAACATACTGGCAGGCCGCCCGAATCTGCTGCCGTCAGATGTGAACCCGTGGACTTCGGTGGTCACGACGTTGAACATCAACGCCCGGACTGAGGGCGATACCCGTTCAAAATTCACCTTCTTCGAGCAGGAAGAATGGGACAATCTGATGGTCGGCGGCGGCCGCCTTGGCGAATTGGCCAACCGCGCAGGTGCTGACGACGAGATGGAAGATATCCGCATGCAAATTGCGGAAATGAAGGCTAAATCCGAAGGACGTCTTGGCCAGCATTTTGACCTGATCCTGGGTCAAAGCCACCAGTACGACTATTTCGACGAAGAGCTGATCCAGCGCTATGTCTGTCTGGGGGATGAGGATGATCCCGACATCAACCCCAAGACAGGGCGCTTTGCGGATGTCACAAAATCCGCAGAGCTGTACATGGACATCCCGCAATACCCGATTGCGTTGAAACTCTGCGACACGCCCGGTGTGAACGATACATTCATGGTGCGCGAGCAGATCACACTTCGCAGCCTGCGGGGATCTGAGGTTTGCGTTGTCGTGCTGGCCGCAAGTCAGGCCTTGACCACGATGGACATGGCGCTGATGCGGATCATCGCGCAGTTCGAGAACCGTCAGATCATCCTGTTTGTAAACCGCATCGACGAACTGTCCGATCCGGTCAATCAGGTCCCTGAAATTCGCGACCGGATTCAGGACACGCTCAAACAGAACAACATCGATACGGAAACCAGCATCGTGTTTGGCAGTGCCCAATGGGCCGAGGCTGCTCTGACCGGCAACCCCGATATTCTGACTGAAGAATCGCGTGAAGCGCTGAACACATTCTATCTGGCCGCCGGTTTTGGAGATCAGGCCGCGTCTCTGGACAAGATCTGGGCGCTGTCCGGGCTTCCTGATCTGCTGTTGGCAATGAACGAACGCATCGCGGAAGGTGCAGGAAATCGCCTGCTGGACAAAGTACGCCACCGCGCCCGCAATATCGCCAGCCAAATTCGCGCAACCTCTGTCGCCAAAACGCTGTCTGGCAACGAAGGCGTTGTTCGCGATCTGGATGGCGTATCACCCGAAGATGCCATCGCCACGGTATCTGCGGAATATGAAAAGAAAGTTGCAGAGCTGACGGCCCGGTTGCGCGAAAAGGTCCTGGACCGGCTTGCGGCGGCCGAGGGCAATTTTGTCAAACGCGCGACGGATTCCCTGATCGCGCATCTGGAACAAAGCGGTGAGCAAGGCACATGGCAATATGACCCTGCCGGACTACGCACTTTGCAAAAGGCCGCCTATTTCAGCTTTGGCCGTGCGATGCGCAAAGAAGCGGGTGAACTTTATGGTGCAGCGGCGGCGGATATCGGTGCCCTGTATCACAAACTGCTTGGCAACCATCTGGGTGAGTTCAACATCGAAGCCCCCATCGTGCCGCGGGTTCCGCCGCCGCTGGGCATCGGCCGCACCATCGCGCTGGACCTGCAAAGCACCTGGTGGAAGCGTTGGTGGCACAAGCGCAAAGGGTTTGAGGCCTATGCCGCCGACTACACCCGTCTGATCGCGTCCGAGGCAAACTCGATCACCAAGGATATCGAGGAAAACCAGATTGCGGCCGTATTGGAAAACGTGCGGGCCGGAATGGCAGATTTCCTGTCCGAACAAAGGGATACCCTGCTGAATATCGCCCAATCTGCGGAAAGCGATCCGTCGCGGAACGCAGCACTTATGGCTGGCCTCCAACCACAGAAGTCGCGTGACGACATCCTGGGCGACATCCTCAAAGACCTTAGCAACGAAGCAGCATAAGAGAACCATGGCAAAAGATTCACATACCCGCTTCGTCTCTCCCAAAGCATTGGACCGCATCGAGCAGTGGTCTCGCCGCAAACCCGTTTTTGCGCTTATGGGAGAATTCAGTGCCGGCAAATCGACGCTGATCAACTTTCTTCTGCGCACACAGGCTTTGCCGACGCAGGTAACGGCAACGCAGCTGCCGCCTGTCTGGTTCAGCTGGGGCAATCGCTCGGCCTATGTGAAAGGCCACGATGGCAGCACGCAGGACATAACGCTGGACCAATTGGAACAGGTTGGTGTCAATGACGCGCAATTCATTCGAATTTTCCTAAAGGCTGACATTCTGGAAGCAGTCGATCTGATCGACACACCCGGTATTTCGGACCCAAAAATTTCGACGGACGTGTGGCAACGCGCTGTGGGCCAGGCCAATGGTGTCTTGTGGTGTACTCATTCCACCCAAGCCTGGCGCGAGACCGAACGCGCCACCTGGGTTTCGCTGCCAGAACGTCTCCAGACCAATTCTCTGTTGCTGGTCACCCGCGCAGATGCGCTGGGTCAGAAGGATCGCCAGAAGGTACTGCGCCGGGTCAACCGCGAGGCAGGCCATCTGTTCAACCGGTCCATTCTGTTTTCAGCGCGCGACGCCATTGAGGCACGGGACACAACCGGAGATGCCGAGCTTTGGGCCCGCAGTGGCGGTGGCAAGATGGTCGACAGTTTCCTTGAAATTACGGAACAGATCATGGCCAACCGCAAAACCCAGTTGGCCAGGTATCAGGTCGACCGTGCGATGTCCGGTGAACCCAAGATTTTGCCCAAACGCGTCAAGTCAAAAACGGAAACCGCTGAGCCGACACCGCTTCAGCTGGTCAACCCGATGGATGATGCGGTCGATGACGTTGTCACGAGCTTTCCTATTCGTCCCACACGCGTTGAACCCAGTGTCGAAGACAGGGATCGCCCCCGGATCGAGGCCGACGAGGCGGACCGCCTGCGCACGGAAATGACCCCCGAGGCAGACAATTCCGAAGAGGAGTTGCGTGCCTTTTTCCGTGATACTCAGGAAGACTCGCTGAAACTCGCGTCTGTGCCGGATGCACCGGAACAGGTGAAGGACGTCGATTTTGACGATTTCGCCGATGACGACACCAGCGAGGCTGAGCTGATCGTTCTGGGCGTCGAAGAGGACATGCCGCAGGATGAGGTCGAAGATATCTTCGCCGAAGACAACAGCACCGCCAACAATATCGAGCAGTCGGTTTCCTCGATCACGGCCCTGTTGTCCGAACAGTCGGACGGGTCGGATGACGATTACGAGCCCGAACCGGAATCCAATGCGCTGACCGCTGCAAGCGTCACAACGATTGATGATGTGGAAGAGGCCGACATTGAGGAAGAGGTCGACGATCTGTCTGCCTCAACGCTCGAACACCTGCTGAACGTACCCATGGGATCCCCGCTGAGTGCATCGGCCCTGTGGCGCGAAATCGTCGCGACCGAGAACCTGCCCGACGACGCCACAGGCCTTCAAAACGCCTTCGCCGCTTTCTTGAACGAGTTCGACCAGATTGCCCTGGAACATAGTGCACGTGCCGATAAAGAGGCCATGCAACCATTTCCAAACGCCAACAAAAACGGCGGGGCAGAACGACATGCATTGTAGCCTGATCCCGGATATGCGACGGCCTGAGTATTTCGAAAGAGACAGGTCGCCGAATGTCGATTGAAACCGCGATCCGCACTGCAATGAGTGCCATACCCGACTGCATCGCAGCCGGGTATGTCGATATGGAAACGGGAATGTTGCTGAGCGTGGATGCAGCGGACCCTGACGACGCAGAGGCGTTGGAAAACCTGGCTTTGGCTGTTTCAAACCTGTTTCAGGGGCGCGGCATCAAGGCATTTGAAGACCTGTTGCGGACGGCGGGTCTGGAAGATTCGGATCATCCGGGATTTGGGGAAATCGCGGTGTTCTCGAAAGACCGGCTGTATATCTTTCTGCGGACGCGGGAATATCCCGATCACGTAGTTTGTTATATTTGTCGCGACAGTGCCAATATCGGCCTGGCTCTGACCAAATCACATCTGAGCCTGGGTTCGGTGGCAGCAGCAGTTTAGACGGGACCAGAGGGGGTCACGGAGATATGGAAACAGAAGTCATTGAGATGCTGGGCAATATCAGCCGCAGCTCGGCAGCGCGCCTGTCTCCGGCGATTGATCTGGACGGTGACACTCCCGGTGATCGCCGGGCATCGGTGCTGTCCTCCATTCGCGGAACCATCCTGCCGCGCAGGCTTGAATTCACCGCCGCCAACGGGGCGAGCCTTGCCATCGAGGTCTCCAGTTCGCGGATTACAGACGTCTTCCGTTGCGTCGAGGGCCCGGTGCCTGATTTTGAAACGGAAACCCGAGAAGACCTGACAGAAAAGATGGCGCGGCTGCTAACCGATATCGCGGCAGCGCCCGGGCCATTGACCCTCGCCTCGCTCCGCCCCGACGTTGTTCTGGAAGCTGACGATGTGGGCCTGACCTTTTCCGAGGTTGAAACGGCCTGCAACCAGATCGAAGTTTCCGATGCCCCGTCAATCGCGATTGTGCCTGATCAGCCAGACCCATCCGATGCTGTCGAGCCCGAGGATGAGAAACAGCCCGCCCTTGCTGCAGGACCCGCGACCTTGTTCTTCGGAGGTTCTGAAAAGGTCGCTCTTGGGCGATTGCTGATGGGGGAACAGGGCGCGGCAACGGTCGAGCCCGAAGGTCTTTTCGCCGCCGGGCAACCGGTGCAGGTGGATGATGCGCTGCTCAAGCAATTCGCCCGTGATCTTTCCGGATGGCATGCCGAAAGCGGGACCGATCTGCCTCAGCTCATCGTCGTGCGGCCCTCTGAAGGTCAGGGGTCGGGGCTTGCCGTTCTGAGCGATGGCGCGCAGACAGCCACCGTTCTGCATGAAAGCCGCAAGCTTGGGGCCATCGTCAGCCTGTGGAAATCCCTGAAGAAAGCCGTCGAATAACCCTTTTCCTGCCCGATAGTGTCCATTTTGCATAGTTAACGAAAAAGACGAGTTACCAAGGTACATCTAATGAGTGAACTGAATCGCCACGAACTTATTCGCATCGCCGAAGATATGAATGAGATGAGCAATGACGAAACCCGTCATTTCCTCTCTCGTATTGTCGACGACCTGTCGAACCTCAAGCCCTCCATTGCTTTCGTCGGCCAGATCAAGGCGGGTAAATCGCGCCTGATCAACGGGTTCACCGGCCAGGCCGAATTTCTGCCCTCTGACGTAAACCCTTGGACAACCGTTATCACCGATATGCATTTCGGCCATCCCAATGGCCGGACTTCGGGGGCTGAATTTCACTTCTTCGACAACCGCCAGTGGCAAGCGCTGATCGCCGAAGGCGAAGAGCTGCGCAACATGTTCCCCGATGATGAGGACAGCTATAAGCGCGAAATGATCGAAGAGCAGGTCGAAGCGATGAAAACCCGCGCGAAACTGCGCTTGGGTGAAAGCTACAAACACCTGCTGGGTCAGCACCACGATCTGGACGAGTTGAATTCCGAAGATCTGGCCCGGTATGTCTGCGCGGGCGACGATCCCACCGAAGAAAGCGAACACGATCCCGGATCAGATCGTGGGCTCTACAGCGATATTACCCGGAAGGCCGAAGTCTATTTCGACATCGGCCATTTCCCGTATCCGATCACCGTCACTGACACACCCGGTGTGAATGACCCGCTTTTGATCCGCGAAGAAATCTCGCGCCAGTACCTCAAGGAATCCGACTTTTTCGTCGTTGTCCTGTCAGCCCATCAGGCGCTGTCACGCGCCGATCTGAAACTGTTCCGCCTGATGCAGGCCCTGGAACTGGGACAGATCGTTGTGTTCATCAACCGTGTCGACGAGCTGGGTGGTGGCGCTGAAGATGCGGGAAAGGTTCGTGCAGACGTGCTGCACGGACTGGAAAATGCGCTTGGCAATTCGGACGTGGACGTTCTGATGGGCAGCGCTCAATGGGCGCATTATGCCCTGACCGGTGATGAAACCGGCGTGGACCACGATCAGGTTCTGGCCTGGCTGCGGGCACATCCCGAGCAGATGAAGCAGTATCTGGAAGGCGTGGAAGAGATCAAACAGGGCCCCGGCCCGATCAGCCGCGAGGCCGTTCTGCGCTTTGCTGCGATGATTGCCTCCGGCCTGCCCGATTTGCGTCGTCACGTCACCCGCGCCCTGACCGAGGGCCCACGCCGCGAACAGCTGCAAATGGCATGGCAGCACCTCAACAGCTTTGCACAAGGTGAGCTGGATCGCAGCACGGCGCGTCTGCGGGCACTGGATGAACAGGCCGGCCCGAACGAAGAAGACACGGACGTCAACAACAAGACACTTGCAGACCTGCGCGCCCTGATTGCCGAAAAGACCGATGCCATCACCAATGACATGGATGACGTTCTGGCCAATCTGCGCGGTGTCATGGATGACACAGTTGCCGAGGCGGTGTCGATCGTTGTGCGCGGTCCGGACAAGCAGTCTCCGTTATTGGCGAAAGGTGGCGAAACCGAGCTGAACTTTACACCTCTGCGCGAACGCATGCGCGAGCTGGTTCAGGGCGCAACACAGGTCATCCGTCAACGCATGCTGAGCGAGCTCTATGCTGTCGACATGCAAAGCAACGCGGCGCTGCGTGCCCTTCCGGGTTGGCGGGAACCGGCGGACAATCGCATGAACACAAGCGCTGTACGCTGGTTTCGGCCGAATACAAGCGCTCTGACACGCGGTATCACGGTCGAATTGCGCGTGACATGGTTGTCACGGCTGATCTCGCGCCGTAGCGTTGTAAACAGAGCCGAGCGTATGATCGTTCAGGAATTCGAGATGATCGGGGACGACCTGATTGATACGGCCCGCAACGATCTGTCCGAAAGGATGCAGACCGTCGTGGACCACTATCTTGCATTGCTGACCGGCCATCTGGAACATCGCGTGGGCACATCGGGTTCCAACCCGCGAACCCAGGCACAACAAGACGTTGATCGCGCCCGGCGCATCACTGACGAGCTGAGCTCGGTCCTTGGCCCGGCACAGGCGCATGATCTACAAGCAGAGGCTGCAGAATGATTGAATTCCCCGGAACCGAGCAGGAAGTGCGAGAACTGGAGCGCTTTCTGACGGCAACCGAAAATGCGGACCCTTCGCCGGAATTGGGCGCGCTGCGTACACGTGCGCTGGCCCATGCCGAGCGGTTGTCCAATGCGGTGTCGATCGGATTTGCCGGGGAATTTGGTGCAGGCAAATCAAGCCTCGCGAACATGCTGGCGGGCGCCGATATTCTGCCAACGGGCCCTCAGCATCTAAAACTGCCTCTGGTCATTGTCGCCTGTGCGGATGAGCCCGAGACAACTGTCGGCTGGTGGAACAAAGACCCTAAGGTCTATTCCGGCATTGCGCTGGAAAAAGCCGCCGCGGATGAGCCGGATTTCATTTCGGTTGGGCTGAACACCCCTGCCCTGCGCGAGATTTCCTTGTTCGATCTGCCGGGATCGGGTGCGCTGGATGACACCTACAAAGAAACGCTTGATCTGCTGGACTATGTCGATTGCGCGATCTGGTGCACCAACGGCACCAATGCATGGCGCGAGACCGAGCGCCATCTGTGGCGCCAGGTGCCCGAAAAGCTACGCGGCAACGCTTTGTTGGCCGTTACACACGCAGATCTATTGCCGGATCAAGACGCTTTGAACCGTGTGGTTAAACGTTTGGACAAGGAAAAGGACGGGCTGTTTCAGGCCGTAGTCCCAATCGGTACGCCGGTCGCGGTGCGAGCGATGGCACAGGAGCCTGAACCGGATTTCGATCTGTGGGAATCCTGTGGGGGCCAGAACCTGGCGGAGCAGGTTCTGCGTGCTGCCGCCGAACACCGCCGCAAAGATCTGGAAGCTGCAAGGCAGGACTTGTCCGACAACCTGCTTCCGTATCTCGCAACCATCTCGGCAGATGAGCCGGCCAGCCCCGCCGATGAGACGCCCGTTCAATCTGGCCTGACTGCCGCACTGCCCGAGCTGAACAACCCTATTCTCGAAGACTGGCTGGCCGCGATTGCCAGCATTTACGACGATCTGCGGGCGTCGTCCGATATGGACCCCGCCACCTTCCTGCAAAACTGCCAGGAAATTGTCGAAGACTTTGCAGAAAGATTGGAGTCCGGTGCGGAAATCGATCCCAGTGCCGATTGGATTCCAGCCGAGTTTGAGAAGGCCACGGATCTGCTGCTGCTCTTGCAGTTTGAAAGCGGTGACACCCCTTTGAAAGACGCTGTCAGCATACTGGCGCAACTCAGTGACAACCTTGCATGGGCCGGAAGCACGGTGGCTGATGCGCCGTCCAAAACCGGCACCTGATCTTTTCCCGCTAAAATTGAGTCACATTTCTCCGAATCGGCGTGTCAAGAATCATGCACCGATTGTTTCGATTCCGTTGACCAAGCGCTAAAAACCAGAGAATAAGACTCCGGTCAATTGACCCCATAACACAATATATTGTGGTTCATACCACCCAATGATCAATATGTTCGATTTTAGAAAAATTGATCCATAGTGAAGCCATGCGGCGGCCCCATTAAAGTCAAATTTGAACCGTCTAACCGTTCTTAAGTGTCCTGCGGTTGTGTTTGGTTGTGAGTTCGTAGGCTTTGAGCCGTGTTATCCATGCCGCAAAAACGAGTAGAATGGGCGGGAAGAAATGAGCCACAACCAGGCTGTCGGCACTACGCACGACGAACCTCAGATTGAAGGACTACAATCCGGCGCAAAGCTTTTGCGCGGGCAGTATGAGATCCTTCGTTTCCTCAGCAATGGCGGTTTTGGCATCACGTATCTGGCGCGTGACAGCCTGGATCGTGACGTGGTGATCAAAGAGTGTTTTCCTGGCGCGCTTTGCCAGCGCAATGGCGACCTTGTCGAGGCGGCCAACCCCGATCACAAGGACGATCTGCGGGCAATCATCAACCTGTTCATTCAGGAAGCCCGCAATCACGCGCGACTGGTCCATCCCAATATCGTAGATGTTCATCAGGTATTCGAAGACAACAATACCGCCTATATCGCAATGGATCTGATCCGTGGTTGCGATCTGCTGGATTATATCGAAAACCCGGATAACAACGCCGGCCCTGACTTTATCGTTCAGGTCACCGAAAAGATGTTGTCTGCTGTGTCATTCATTCACCAAAGCGGAATGCTGCACCGGGACATTTCACCCGACAACATTCTGATCGATGAAAACGGCGAGCCGGTCCTGATCGATTTTGGCGCGGCGCGCGAGCAAGCGGCAAACAAATCGGCCGCGCTGCTGACGTTGCGCGTGATCAAGGACGGCTATTCCCCGCACGAGTTCTATGTTCGCGGCGCCGAACAGGGCCCAAGCAGTGACCTCTATGTTCTGGCGGCAACCCTGTATCATGCGATCAGCGGCGAACGCCCGATTGATGGGCAGTCGAGGCTGAACGCATTCAACAACGGTCAGCCTGATCCCTACACACCACTGACAGGTCGGTTCAAAGGCTATCCCGAGGATTTTCTGGAATCGATCGACAAAGCGATGGAGGTGCATGCCACCGACCGTCTGCAGTCTGCGCTGGATTTGTTGCGCATGTTCCGTGGCCCGGATGTGATGTTCGACACGTTTGAACACCGCCCGATCTCGGTGATTGTCGGAATGGACCGCAAGGACAAGAAGGCCGAGAAAGAGCGTATCAAAGCAGAAAGTGAAAACGCCGAAGCGGTCGTGACCGCGCTGTTGGCAGGAAACGCCGATCTTGCGCTTGGGAACGAAGAAAAGACCGACCGCGAACTGGCAAAATTCGCACCGGAAGATGAATTGCCAGCCGCCAAGGACACCGTTGTCAAAAGCGGTTCAGGCGGCAGCAGCAAAGCTATTGTACTGGGGCTTGTCGCTGTGGCGGCATTGGCCGCAGGTGGTTATTTTGTAATGTCGGGCAACACCACTTCGCCCGAAACGGCACCGGTAACGGCGCAAGTTCCGGAAGCTTCGGATACAGTCGTGCCAGCACCGGAACCCATCGAGCAAACCGCAGAGGCACTAACAGAGCCGGAACAGGCCGAGCCGATTGCGGTCACAGAAACGGACGTGGCAGACACGCAACCTGTCGAGCAGACATCAGCAGAGCCACAAGACCCGATTGTTGCAGAGGCAAATGAAGACGTTCTTCCTGTTGAAACAGAAGCGGTAGAGACGCCCGCAGAAGAAGCTGTTGCCGAACTTGCACCGGTCGAAGAAGCTGAACCCATTGCAGAGGTGGAAACACCTGTCGAAGCCGTCGAACCTGTTACAGCAACGCCTGTGAATCTTATGGACAACCAGGTGGCGTTTGCACATTGGGACATTGGTATGCCGTTCACCGTCTCACAACGGCGGACCTCGACCGGCAGCACATTTGTGGTCCAAAGGGTCTATGACGGACAGGACCTGTCAGTCATCGGCGACTGGGTCAAGCGCGATACTTCGATCTTTACACTCAATGGCTCGCCTGTGCGGTCCGACGCCACATTTGCCAGCCAGGTTCTGAACAATTTCTCGGTCGATCCGGATGGGTTCATCCGCGTCGCCGTCCGCTATCGTCCGATGGGCGAAACGCGCCCCCAAAATGGGCTCCTGGCGCTTCCTGCCAAACGCATGTTCGGGCTGGAAAACGGTGTGATGCTGGATGCCCAACATGTGGGTGACGCGGGATGGCAGACCGTGGTGGCTTCGGTCCCCGAAGGCGGCGCAGGTGACCTGCGGCCAGGCGATATCCTGTTGCGCGAAACACAGACGGAAACAGCGATCAGCGAAAGCGAAAGCCTGGATCAGGCTCTTACGGCATTGGTCTCAGAGAACCTGCCAGAGGCACGTTTCACAGTGCTGCGCAACGGCAGTGAGACATCTGCGGTTCTGCCGCTGGCACAGGAGTAAGTTTTACCGGTCGTATCAAAACCGCCAGCGGGTATGTGCTGGGATCGGTGAGAGCATCACCTTTCTGACGGGGGCCGGCCCGTTGCGGAGAAAATCAGTGGCCAACCCGGCCCGTCATCAGTTTCGCTGTGAAGAACACACGGTGAATTTTAGCAGCCCCGCGGGACGTTCCCCGCACCAGAATGAAAAGGTGTCGACACCATGTTTAAATATAAAAGCCCTCTCAGCCGGCTTCTCGAAGGTGCCGGCAAAACCAAAGAAGATGAGTCTGCCGAACTGGCCGCAGACACCGTTGCAGAGGCGGAACAGGATACGCAGCCAGAACCCATTGCCGACTTTAACGCCCTGCGTCAGGCTTTGGCCGGTGGCAACATGGCGTCCGAGACCTATGAGGAAGAAGAGACCGACGATCTGACCTCGGATGAGGCGATGCCAGGCTTCGAGGATGAGGTTCGGGAAGAGGTTTCCGCAACCGAAGAGCTTGAACAGCCCGAGGTCGAAGAGACCGCACCCGAAGCGTCGCAGGATGCGGACGAACAAATCGTAACCCTGCACCTGACACCAGCGGATTATGTTGATCCCGATATTCGCATGATGTCCGCGGTTGCGCACTCGGTCGAAGAAGAGATCAACGAAGAAGCTGCAGCCGAGATTGAGGCCCCCGAGCCTGAGGCCGTCGCTGAACCTGAAATCGTTGCGGTCGAAGAGACGCCCGCTGTGACCGAGCCTGAGCCGGTCGTGACCGAAGAACCGGTCGCCGAGACCCCGGTGGTGGTGGAACCAGCACCCGAGCCGACGCCCGCCCCTGCAGCAGCGCGCAGCTCGCGTGTGAAAACAACCTTCCTGGGCTTTGAACGTGCGGATACGCATGTTCAGGACATGATTGAGACCGCCGAGCCTGTGGCGAAAACCGAAACCGCCCAGCAGACCTTCCCGGTTGGCTGGCTGGTTGTAACATCTGGCCCCGGTCGCGGATCCTCGATCACGTTGACCGAAGGGTTGATGCAGATCGGTCGCAACGACGATCAGGCCATTCAGCTCGACTTCGGTGACACCGGAATTTCGCGCAGCAACCATGCCGTGATCGCTTATGACCCCGAAGACCGCAAGTGTTACCTGGGTCATGGTGGCAAAGCCAACCTAGTCCGCCTGAATGGCAAGCCTGTGCTCAGCACGGTGCCTTTGACCAGCGGCGACCTGATCCGCATCAGCGAAACCTCGCTGCGGTTTGCAGGCTTCTGCGATGATGGCTTTGACTGGAGGGATGCCGACTAATGCTGGCGACCCCTGCATATGATATCGCTCTGATCCTGGATCAGGGTCAGCGCGACACGCAGGAAGATGCGATTGCGGCGCGTGTCTCTGACACAGCCAACGCAGGCTATGTCGTCGTGGCAGACGGAATGGGCGGTCACGATGCAGGGGAAATTGCATCGGAACTGGTCGTCTCGGCCTGGCGCGACGCAATGGATACCCAGCTGGATGGTCCCGAGCTCAGCAAAGCCGGTCTGCTCGACGCTTTGCCAATGGCAGCAATGCAAGCCAATGCAGCCATAGCCACCCATGGAGAAGACCATGGGGTCAAGCTCGGCTCCACCTTGCTGGGTATGCTGATGCTGGACCAGCAGGTGTTCTGGATTTCGATTGGCGACAGCCCATTGTTCCTGTTTCGGGACGGCAAGCTTTCGCAGATCAACGAAGATCACTCAATGGCGCCCGCATTGCAGGCACAGGTCGAAGAAGGAACACTGAGCGCGCAAGAGGCCAAGACACATCCCGACAGAAACCAGCTGACATCAGTCATTATGGGTGCACAAATCCCCATGGTCGATTGCCCGGAAACGCCGCTCGATCTGACATCATCGGACATTCTGGTGCTTGGCAGCGACGGGTTACAATACCTGGAAAACACCGAAATCGAAGACCTCCTGACCACCCACGCGGCGGCACCGGCACGCGACATTTCTGATGCGCTGCTTCGGGCGCTGATCGCCAAGGGTGACCTTGATCAGGACAATATTTCTATCGCCGTCGTTAAGCCGGCTCACACATAAAATAGGCAGAGAAACAGGACCAATGAGAACCCATCTGATCATTTCCAGCCTGGCCTTAGCGGCAGCAACAGGTGCGGCTTCTGCGCAAGAAGCATGCTCAACCTACGAGATCCAGCGTGGCGACAGCCTGCGGGAACTGGCAATTGCCGCTTATTCCACGGAAAACTACAGCTTTTTGTACGACGCCAACCGAGAGATTATCGGCTCGAACCCGAATATCATCCGCGTCGGCGACGTTCTGACCTTCCCGTGTCTTGAGGATGTAGGCCGGGCAGCGCCGGAACCGGAGACCGAAGCCGAACGCATCGCTGTGGAAATGGCCTCGGAGCTTGTGAAAGCTGCGGAAGAGCGGGCCGAAAAGGCAATTGCTGCAGCCGAAGAACGGGTTGCCGCGGCCGAAGCCGAGGCGAAGAAAGCAAGCGAAGACGCTGTTATCGCCGCCCGTGCCGACGCACAGAAAGAGATCGAAGCCGCGCGCGCAGAGGGTGCCGCTCTGATCCGGAATGCGGCAAGCAGCGAACGGCCTGAAATTCGTGATCGGCAGCTGTTGCTGATTACAGGCGGAAACTACGCACCGTTTACCGACGAAGCACTGCCAAACCGCGGTCTTTATACGGCTTTGGTGGAAACAGCGTTTCTGCGCGCGGCCCCCGAACAAGGCTACAAGATTCAGTTCGTCAACGATTGGTCGTCACACCTGGACCTGTTGATGCCAACTCTGGCTTTCGACGGTACATTCCCGTGGTCGCGCCCGGATTGTGAGGTTGCGGATACACTGTCGGAAAGCGACCGCAACCGTTGCGAAACCTACAACTTCTCAAACCCGTTTTACGAGGTTGTCGATACCTTCTTCTCAAAAGAGGGATCGGGATACGAAACCTCGCTCAGCTATGCTGATTTTGTGGGTACAACCATCTGCCGCCCTGAAGGTTGGTCATTGTCCCACATGGATGCGGTCAACCTTTACGAGCCTGTCGTTACCCTGATGAGACCAGTGTCACCTGATGACTGCTTCCACGCCGTCATGAATGGTGAGGCTGACCTCGTGGCGATCGAGGCCCACCTGGCGGAAGACGCCATCACGCGGCTCGGGTATCAGCATCAGATCATCGAAAACCCCAACCTGGCGGCCATCAAACCGCTTAACGTCATGACCCACAAAGACAATCCGGATGGGGAAGCGATCCTTGAGACGCTCAACCAGGGTCTGGCGATCATGCAGCAATCCGGCGAATGGCGCGACATCGTTTCGACCGCCCTGCGCTATCAAATGGAAAACGGATAAGGTCCGAACAGGCCTGAAAACAAAATCTTCTGGAGGAAGTGGACATGATGAATAACAAACTGAAGAAAGCAGTACTGTCAGCCAGCGCAATCACGGGCCTTAGTGCAGGTGCCGCCGCAGCGCAAGAAGCGTGTAGCAATTATACAGTTACCGACGGTGACACATTGGCTACCATCGCAATCGCGGCCTATGGCACCTCGAACTATCAGCCTATCTTTAACGCAAACCGCAACGAAATCACCAACCCGGGCAACCTGCAGCCCGGCCTTGTTCTGGCCCTGCCCTGCGAAGATGGCAGCCTGCCCAACGGTCAAAGCGCGCAAGAACTGATTGCCGCTGAAGAACAGCGTGCAGCAAGCGTCAAGCGTTCGAATGTTTACGCTCCTCCGATCAAGATGGTCGCAGGCAATGGATGGGAGCCCTTTACGACCGAAGCATTGAACGGTGGCGGCATCATGACGCGCCTTGCGACAACCAGCCTACAGCGCGCAGGCAACAGCCGCGACTACTCTGTCAGCTTTGTCGACGACTGGAGCTCGCACCTGGACACATTGTTGCCGCTCGGCGCATTCGACATCTCGATCGCATGGACGGTTCCTGACTGTACCAACCGTTCGTATGAGTGGTCTTCGGAAACCGAAGCCCGCTGCACACAGTTCGTGGCTTCCGTGCCGGTTTATGACATCGTCGGTGGTTTCTTTACTCTGCCGGAAAGCGAATATGCCAACGCAACCGATTTTTCGGATTTTGAAGGCTCAACCATTTGCCGCATGGCCGGTTGGAGCATGGTGGTTCTTGAAGAGGTTGGCCTGAACCGAAAAAATACTTCGGTGGTTCAACCGAACACAGCCCGTGAATGCCTGGACGCAGTTTTGACAGGAACGGCAGATGTTGCAGCTTTTGAAGTCGAACTCTTTGCGTCGAACATGAAAGAAATGGGCCTGACATCCTCGGACATCGTCGAGAACCCATATGTCTCGACTCTGTCGTCGATGAGCTTCCTGGCACATCGCACCAATCCGTTTGCGCGCGAGTATATTGCGATGATGAACAAGGGCCTGAACGAAATGCGCGAGTCGGGTGAGTGGTACGCCATCATCTCAGACACCCTGCGTGAACAGAATGAAAAACTGAACGCCGCGTCGAACTGATCCCTCGGTTCACGACGTATCTATGGGCTGGTCTTCGGACCGGCCCATTTTATTGCGCCGGTATAGAGATTCGAAAACGGGCGGTTCTGCCGTTTCCCCGGTTTTGTATGCATAAAAGGCCCATAAACTACCGTTCAATGACAACAAATCGGGCCCGACTACGGGAATCCCCTAATATCCAAAGCGAGCACTGGGAGTAAGATGAAATTAACTACACCGGTAGGGCGTATGCCCCGCCACTCACTCAGAAAAAGGCTGGCTATGGGGGTCAGCCTTTTTCTAATTCCAAAGACCAAAAAAGCCGGCCCTTTCAGGCCGGCTTTCGTTTTTCAAAACTCACTTGAAGCGCTGGATCAGACGCTAGTCGATAATCGCATTCAGCGTTGCACTTGGACGCATGACCGCAGCAGCCTTTGCGGGGTCAGTATGGTAGTACCCCCCCAGATCTGCGGCCGCGCCTTGCGCCGCTGCCAGCTCCGACAAAATCTGCGCTTCGCCGTCGGCAAGCGTTTGGGCCAAGGGTGCGAACTCGGCAGCCAGATCGGCATCATCTGTCTGCGCGGCTAGGGCTTCGGCCCAGTAACGGGCAAACCAGTAGTGGCTGTCGCGGTTGTCGGGTTGCCCGACCTTACGGCTGGGTGAGCGGTTGTTGTCCAGAATGCCCTGAGTTGCCGCTTCGGCTGCGGCACCGAGAACCCCCGCCTTGGCATTGCCTTTGCTATCGGCAAGGAAGCTCAGCGACTCGCCCAATGCGCAGAATTCACCCATGGAATCCCAGCGCAGGTGGTTTTCTTCCACCAGTTGTTGGACGTGTTTCGGGGCAGATCCGCCCGCCCCGGTTTCAAACAAACCGCCACCCTTCATCAGCTTGACGATGGACAGCATCTTGGCCGATGTCCCCAATTCGAGGATCGGGAACAGGTCGGTCAGATAGTCACGCAGCACGTTACCGGTGATCGCGATGCTGTCCTTGCCCGCTGTGATCGTCTCCAGCGATTGACGGGTCGCCTCGCGCGGGGCAATGATCTGGAACTTGTCGGCCACACCCGCCGCCTCAAGCGCAGGTTTGACGTATTTGATCAGCTCGGCGTCATGCGCGCGGTTCGCATCCAGCCAAAAGATCGCCTCGGACCCTGTCAGGCGCTGACGATCCATCGCCAACTGGATCCAGTTCTCGATCGGCGCCTTCTTGACCGTACAAGCGCGCCAGATGTCATCTTTCTCGACCTCATGCGCGTGCAGCACGTCGCCATTGGCCAGAACGATGCGGATGGTCCCATCAGCAGGTGCTTGGAAGGTTGTCGGGTGCGAGCCATATTCTTCGGCCTTCTGCGCCATCAGGCCCACATTCGCCACGGCACCTGCGGTGGCCGGGTCCAACGCCCCGTTGGCTTTGAAGAAATTGACCGCCTCGTCATAAACCGACGCATAGCAGCGGTCCGGGATCACGCAATTGGTGTCACCCTTCGCACCTGTTTCGTCCCAACCCTTGCCACCAGCGCGGATCACCGCAGGCATCGAGGCGTCGATGATCACATCCGACGGCACGTGCAGGTTGGTGATGCCCTTGTCGCTGTCGACCATATACATGGACGGACGGTCACCCTTCAGCGCATTGATGGCGGCGACGATATCGGCGTTGTCCTTCACCCGCTCAAGCAGATCACCCAGGCCAGAGTTTGGGTTCACACCCAACGCATCTAGCTCGGCACCGAAAGCTTCGAACACGGGCGCCAACCAGGCCCGCACGGCATAACCAAAGATGATCGGGTCGCTGACCTTCATCATCGTGGCTTTCAAATGCAGCGAGAACATGGTGCCGTCTTTTTTGGTATCCTCAATGGCTTCCGCCAGGAACTTGGACAGCGCCTTTACAGACATGAATGTCGCGTCGGCTACAGTGCCTTCTTCCAACGGCCAGCCGTCTTTCAGAACCGTGACACTGCCGTCTTTACCCACAAATTCGATCTTTGCATCCCCGGCCTGCGCCGCGGTGATGGTGGCCGATTTCTCATTGGCGTAGAAGTCGTTGCCCGGCATGGACGAGACTTTGGTTTTGCTGTCCGAGGCCCACGCACCCATCGAATGAGGGTTCTTCTGGGCATAGTTTTTCACGGCTTTGGCAGCGCGCCGGTCACTGTTACCCTCACGCAGAACCGGGTTCACGGCCGAGCCTTTGATGGCATCGTAGCGTGCACGCACGGCTTTCTCTTCGTCTGTCGAAGGCTCTTCGGGATAGTTCGGAATGTCATAGCCCTGGCTTTGCAGCTCTTCGATGGCCGCGACAAGTTGCGGGACCGAGGCCGAGATGTTCGGCAGCTTGATCACATTGGCATCCGGCGTCTTCACCAACTGGCCCAGGGCGGCCAGATCATCGGTGATACGCTGCGCTTCGGTCAGCTTTTCCGGGAAGGTGGCAATGATGCGCCCGGCCAGCGAAATATCCTTGGTGCCAACGCTGACACCCGCGGCCGAGGCGAACTTGCGGATGATGGGCAGGAAGGACGCGCTCGCCAGCTCCGGCGCTTCGTCTACAATGGTATACAATATATCGAAGTTCGATTTTTCTGCCATATTCCCTTACCTTTTTTAAGCCTTTCGGGGCGTGCGATCCAAGAGTACGTGCCACATGCAATTCGGGCACCGAGCCGTAACGGAGCAATAACGCCCCACCGGAGACTCTGATTTGACAGGGCCTCCCTTAAATCAGGATGCGCCCGGGATCAATCATCATTCGGGGCGCATTTTGACACGGGGGACGGGACGTACACGATTGATGTTTCCATAGTGAGATAAAACCTAACCTTCCAAAACGTCAGGAGTCCGACAGCTGTGGAAGTGAATACAGTGTACCGAAGTCTGTTTTTTTAAACATATGGTTCACATAGTCTGAAATAGCTTGGTTCAGATGCTCCTCTGATCCGGTGTCTGCTAGTTGGCTAACGGTGACGCCTTCTTTGCGAACGATGTGTAGCAGAAACTTTCTGCCATTTGTGCCAGCGGTTCGCAGAAAGTTATGCATTTCATTCCGCGCGAGCTCCTTTTGGCCGAACTTCGAAAGTAATATTGCCCGCACAATCCATTCCGAGTTTTGACCGACGACTACCCAATTCGAAAATCGTTCGAACCACCCGTCTACAAAGGCCATTTCGGAGTACCTCTTTGCCAAATTCAGCTTGGCGTAAAAACCAACATTCTCTATTCCTCTTTCGTCGTCCCCCAAAGCGAAGTGAATAAGCGCGAGAAACAAACGCCCATCCTGAGAGGAAGGCATTTTCTCGACATATGCTTCAGCGATTTGTAAGGCTACAGGAAGATCTTGGTCGCCTTTGAGAAAGGAGATTATGCTGTATTCGTATACCCAATCACTGTCGGGCCACCTTGTCCGCGCGACAACCAACATCTCGCGAACACTCTCGTAGTCTTCCTGCCCGTAGCGTAGGTTCACCAGATCATCAAAAGCATCCTGGTGGTCTGGGTCAATCTCCAGAGTTTTCTCATAGTCCGCTATCGACGCATCAAAATTCCCTTGAATGCGGTGCAACTTGGCCTTGTTATAGAGGACGTAAGTGTTGTCATCATCAATCTGCAGCGCCCGCTCGACGTCTTCCAGAGTAGCGGTCTGATTATCCAGCGCATTGTTCGAATAAGCGCGCCAAACTAGTGTTCGAGTACGCTCTGGGTAAAATGTTAACGCAAGGTCCGCATCCTCAACAGCACGAGCGTATTGGTTATTTCGATGAAGCGCTTCAGCGCGTGTCGCATAGAACAAGAAACGAAGGTTTTGTGGCGTCTCGCTGGCATTGATCAGAGTTGTGCAAGCAGCAATTGCATCCGCCGAATCTGATTTTTCGCTTATACACACACCCGCCAAATCCTCAGACTTGAGCGGCTCTGTGTACCAGAGCAACGCGGCGGCACATATGGTAATCAAAGCGGCAAGGCGGATCTTCATTCAAACTCCTGAAACTAAAAAATACTCATCTATAGGTAGTGATGCGCGAGGTTGTTTACAAGTTAACTGCCTCCCGGCCCCATCGGAAAGCGAATCTCAAAACGTGCCCCGACATCCGACTGCGCCAGCGAAATACTTGCGCCATGGGCACTCAGAAGATTGGCCGCAATGGTCAGGCCCATCCCGGTGCCGCCCGTCTCGCGCGTTGTGGTGAAGAACGGGTTGAAAATGCGGTCGCGATTGCCCTCGGTCACGCCCGAACCGTCATCGTGAACGATCAGCACGCCGGGCAAGGCGGTCAGTGTCACATGGCGCGCACCATGACGACCGGCGTTGTCCAAGAGATGCTGCAGCACCAAACGCAGACCCGTGGCCGCAAGTGGCAAAGCCTGGTCCGGATGCTCGACGTGCAAATCCAGATCCGGAAACCCGTCGCGCAACTCATCGGTCAGTGCCGATAGGCGGGTTTGGCCATGATGCTCTGGCGCGCGGGCCGCTGCGACATGGTTCAGCGCACTCAATTGGGCCTGCATCTGGGCATTTGCGCCTAGGATTTCCGTTAGCAACTTACTGTCTTGCCAGGACAGAGAGCCCGCATCCTGCAACAATTCCCCAGCCGCCTGAATGGCCGTGACCGGTGTCTTAAGCTCATGCGTAACATGGTCGGCAAATGTACGGATGGATGCCTCGCGCCGTTGCAATGTGTCGGCCATCTCCAGAACCGAACCCGCCAATTGCGACAGCTCTTGTGTGCCATATTGGTCCGGCGGATCAGCCGGTTCTCCGTGCTGCACCGACGCCGAATACCGCGCCAGCGCTTTGATCGGGCGCAGCAGCAAACGGACAAGCAGATAGCCCAGGACACATGTCGCAAGCCCTATGCCTACAGCCAGCAGGGCTGCGGCATTTCGAAAGCCGACCTCGGGGGCGAGATATCGCAATGCGATCAGTCCCAACAGAGACAAGGCCAAGGTTCCGGCCAAACCGCCGCCCAGAACGAACCCCAGGGTCGGGCGCCATTTGCCTTTCACGTTGGCCATTCGCCCATCCGCAAACCGATGCCGTGTATGGTTTCAATCGCGCCAGACCATCCGCTGTCTCCCAGCTTGCGGCGCAGATTTCTGAGATGGCTGTCAAGCGTGCGATCCGCAACGGCGCTCCCTGCGCCGTAAATCGCATCCAGCAATTGCGGGCGCGAAACGATGGCCTCGGGCGTTTGCATCAGGCGGCGCAGGATGGAAAGTTCTGTCGCGGTCAAGGCCAAAGCCGCACCGTTCACGCGCACGGAATGCCCGGCGACATCCAGTTCAAGCGGCCCGTGACGCAGTTGGATCGCCGCCCCGCGAGAGGTGCTGCGTTTGAGGATCGCCTTGATCCGTGCCACCAACTCACGCGGGCTGAAAGGTTTGGTGACGTAGTCATCGGCCCCCAGTTCGAGCCCCAGAATTCGGTCGATCTCATCATCTCGGGCCGTTAGAAACAGGATCGGCACATCTGATCGGGCCCGGATACGGCGGCAGACCTCAAGCCCGTCGAGTTCGGGAAGACCGACGTCCAATACGATCAAGCCCGGGTTGTCGCGCATTGCGCAGGTCAGTGCCATCTGCCCATCCCGGGCTGTGATCACATGATATCCCGCACGGTCCAGAGTGATGGCAACCAGTTCGCGCAGGCGGGGGTCGTCATCAACGACGAGAATTTTCATGACCTGTCTCCGCATTGCGCACTGCCTGCAGATTACGAAGGACGCGATCCGCACGAAACCCCCATTCCCGCCAGTTTTCGACCTTTGGAGCCTCGATCCGGCACCCGACCGAACGGGGCGAGGTGGCAATCTGGGCTGCAGCCATCGGGCCAAGCTGGCACACATAATATTCATCATATCGCGCTGTGTGACGCAGGTTCTCGCGCGCAATCAATGCTGCAAAATTGATGAAACAACAGGCATAGAGAACGCCGACCCCAAGTCCGGCTGACCAGATCATCAGCCAGCGGTTCGATTTTCGCCGCACGATTTGCCACCCGGTCAGGCACAGCCCGGCGGCCACCAGCCCCATCCAAATCGCAGCATGGACCCGCAGATAGGTCAGCCCATAGGCCTCGACATACAAAGACAGACGCAACAGGGACGAGATAACCAGAAGGACATTCTGCGCCAACCATGCCGCCATCCACAGTTTCAACCCTCTGCGCTGGTCCAGATAGGGACGTGCGGCCAAGGCAAATGCCCCCGCCAGCAGCGCCGTGACAACCAGCGGGTAGGCCCCGCGATGCGCGTATTCCGCATGGCTCATGCCATCGGGCAACTCGGCATTGCCCCACAGGTAGAGGACGTCCAGAACCGTCTGCGTGCCAAGCAGCAGGTTAAACAGGACCAACGCATTGGCGACAGATTGAGCGTTCAACCCGAAACGAGGGATCATGCCTGGCAGGCGCGGCCCTTGTTTTGCGGCAAGCAGGTCGGGCCGCATCGAAACGGCCAGAACCGGCCAAATCAGCAAGGCGGTTCCGATCCAAAACAGAACACGCTCGAACCGGAAATCGAAAGTCCAGATCTGGTCAATCAACTCGGACAGGATCGGGTTTGCGGAAATCAACAGGCTGGCGAGAACCAATGCTCCACCTGCCGGAAAAGCCCAACTGCGCCAAAAGCGGGTTTTCTCTTCTTTCTGGTCCGCAAAAGCAGGCGCATTCTGCGCGGCCCAAAGGATGTACCGGATCCCCAGCTGCGGCACCAACGCCAGAAACCGCCTGACCGTCGACCCATCACGATATCCACTCGCGGCCCAGCATAAGGCGGTGACAGCGCCGGCAAGCAGGATGAGGACGGACAAGGTTTGCACATAGTCCATAACCGGCAGCAGGCTGAGGAACACCAGGCCGGCTGGTCCGGTCAACTTTGAAGGTTCAGGCACCAACAAGACCACAGCACCTGCGACCGCTGCTGTATAGATCGCCAGCGACACGCCGACCGAATGGCCAAAGAACAAGAAATCCGCCAAAAGCACCAAAGCCAGCAACAAGCCTGCGGCTTTACCAGTGGCTCGGCGCGAGGTTTTCTTTTCTCGTGGTTCAGGCTCGTCGCTGGCGCCAATCCACCAGCTGTCCTGCAAGATCGAGGTGGGAACACCCCGTACTACAAACTGTCCCATGTACTGCTCCTTCATTATGTCCGAGCAGTTTTTGGCGACAGAAGATGCAGATCGTTACACAGGAGTTGTGCAGGTTTTGTGCAGTCCGAGGATTTAAGGCGTCAGATCCGGCTGTCTGTTTCCGATCCACCGGAAGAGCGTTTGGGATCAATCCCGAACATCGACACGCGGGATCCGTCAGCTTCCGCTTTTCTGCGAGAAATAAGAAAATACAGCAGGCTGACAGCCAGAACAGAGATAGATCCGACAACGCAATAGGCCAGCAAAGCAAGCAGCAGCCCATACCCGAAGATGAATACCGCAGCACCCGCAAGCGCGCCCAGAATGACACCTACGATGATCGCTCCAACGAACATTATGCTCCTGACCTGCACTCAACCCAGACGAAACCGGGTGCGATGCCCTACACCTCAATCTAGATCATGCACCAGTTAATTCGAGCTTGCACATAGAAACAGGCAATTGCCTGCTTAGAACGGGCAGAAACTTGCCAAAAACACCCAAAAATAGTCCGGTTTTTGCCGGTCTGAGGTTCAACCGTCTTGCGACGTGGTCAGCAAACGCGCGTTGGGGTGCTGTCTGGCGCTACTGCGAACGGCAACCGCGCCAGCGGCCGCCAGGATCCAGACCGTGCCAACCGTTGCATAAAGAGCAAGTGCAGCCAAAAATGACGCGCCCGAAACCATCCCGATGACAGCGGCCAAAGTCGCGGCAAGAATTCCCGAAAAAACCAGACAAACCATAAACTCGCTGCATCCCTGTATGCGTGACAATGAGGCCATTTTGACCCGTAAGCGTTAACCAAAAGAAAACGCGCAAAAATGGCGAAAATTGGTCTGTGTTTATGGCTTTTTTGGACTGAGCGACGTCAAAACCGGGCGGCTCTTGTGTATTTGGTCAAATATCGAAGAACTTCTATTGGCACGCAATAACCGAGCCAGTCTCAGCCCTGATCTTGGGATTTCGCGCTGCCGGTCTGAATCCAGTGCCAACTGGATTCGCACATGTCATCAAGATCGCGCTTTGCTTCGAAGCCCAGCACAGTACGGGCTTTTTCCGGGTCAGCATAAGAGGCGGCAGGATCACCGGGTCGACGTGGTGAAATGCGATGCGGGATGGCGTGACCACAGGCCTTGGAATAAGCGTTCAGCATCTCAAGTACCGAACATCCCCGCCCTGTTCCCAGGTTGACAAGATGGCCCGCATCATCCCGGAACAGCGCCGCAAGGGACAGCACATGCCCTTCGGCCAAATCGCAAACATGGATGTAGTCACGGACACCCGTGCCATCCGGCGTCGGATAGTCATTGCCAAAAACTGAAAGTTCAGCCAACTCGCCCACGGCGACTTTGGCAATATATGGCATCAGGTTATTGGGAATGTCCCGGGGATCCTCACCAATCAACCCCGAAGCATGCGCGCCAACGGGATTGAAATAGCGCAACACACCGATCGACCAGCGCGGATCGGACGCGCAAACCTGTTCAATGATATCTTCGCCAACAATCTTGGAATACCCATAGGGGTTTGTGTGGCTCCGCGGTGCTGTTTCCGGGATCGGCAGTATGTCGGATGCGCCATACACGGCGGCCGAGGATGAAAATACCAGCTTGTAGACACCGGCTGACTTCATCGCCTGCAACAGGCTCAGCAATCCGCCGATATTGTTTTGCGCATAGTCCAAAGGGTTCTCGACGCTTTCGGCCACCGCCTTATGCGCCGCAAAGTGGATGACGCCGTCAAACTGATATTGCGCGAACAGGGCTTGCAGTTGCTTTTGATCCTGAACGTCCATCTCGACCACGTTGGCGGGACCGCCGGTGATGTCCTCAAGCGCCTTTGGAACACGGCGGAGGGCGTTCTGGAAATTGTCGAGGATGACAACCTCATACCCGGCCTCGATGAGCGCCACATAGGTATGAGATCCGATATACCCGGCACCGCCGGTCAAAAGAATGCGTTTGGCCATGCGCCCAACTTCTAGAGGCTTGGCCCGCCAAGCTCAAACCGAAAGGTGAATCGCACGCTTGAGCTTTGCGAATGTCGGGGCGATGCCCGGGGATGGGCCCTCAGTCACCACTCGCGTCATATTCCGGCAGCTTGGCCAGGGCGGATTTCAGCGCGTCACCCCACCCTTCGGATATGGTACGAAAATAGGGATCATCACCCTCAAACCGGGTGCGGGTTCCCGGTTGCAGGCTGTCTTCGTCGTAAAGGAACAGGTCCAGCGGCGTTCCAACCGACAGGTTCGCCTTGATCGTCGAATCAAAACTGACCAGCAGCAGCTTGACGGTCTCGGGAAAGCTCATGTCAGGGTCGTAGGCGCGCACCAGAATGGGGCGGCCATATTTCGTTTCACCAATTTGAAAGAACGGCGTGTCGTCCCCCGCTTCGATGAAGTTGCCCTCGGGATAGATCAGGAACAATCGCGATGGCCCGCCCGCGATCTGCCCCCCAAGGATCAGGGTCGCGTGAAAGGCGCTGTCGGCTTGCTGACCCGAGCGCGCGTGTTGTTCGATGACATCGTTGAGCGTCTCGGCCACCAATTGGGCGACCTGAAACATGGTCGGTGCCTCATGGATGGACGGAGCGCGATCCGCCGGGGCTTTGGTGCGTTCTTCCAGCAGGCTGATCGTGGCCTGCGTTGTTGCCAGGTTGCCCGCGGTCAAGATGGTGATCGAACGATCCCCTTCGACCGTCCAGTTGAACATCTTGTTAAAGGTAGAGACATTGTCGACCCCCGCATTGGTGCGCGTGTCAGACATGAAAACCAGCCCGCGATTCAGCCGCATCCCCACAGCGTAGGTCATTTATCTCTCCGTTATTGCTGTGCGACCTGCAATTGCACCGTCAACTGCTCGCCCGCGGCCCCTATTCGGCTTCCTATTACCGGTGCAGCCTGCGCATAGTCCAGACCGGTGGCGACGCGAACGTAACGATCATCCGGAGAAATTCCGTTTGAGACGTCGAACCCAACCCACCCGAGCCCGTCCAGATGCACTTCGGCCCACGCATGCGTGGCGTCCTGCAGCTCGGTTTCGTTCATCATCAGATAGCCCGAGACATACCGCGCCGGCAGACCCATCTGGCGCGCCGCCGCAAGGAACACATGCGCGTGGTCCTGACATACCCCGCAGCCGGCATCGATGGCGTCTTCGGCGCTCCAATCCGGGCGCGAGCTGCCAATTTGGTAGGTCACGCGTGCCCGAATGGCACCGGACAAGGCATGCAATTGCGACAAGTGATCGTCATGGGGAAGGGACTTGACCAAATCGGTCACGCCTTTTCCGGGCTTGGTCTGGCCAGTGCTGCGCTGAAACAGCCAAAGCGGCGTCGACCCTGCGTGTCGCCCAAGAACGCCGTTCGCATCTGTGACGTCAACAACGCCTTCAGAGGTCAGAGAGACCGATTGAGTGTTGGTCTTGAAACTGATCAGCTCAACCGTGTTACGGTGATAATCCTCAAAGCTCAGCTCTTTCTGGCCGCCCGTGACTGTAGTGGTCCAGCTTAGGATCTTTTGGTTGCGAAAGGACTTGGGCGTCTTTCTCAGCTGCTGCAGGCCAAAAGCGACAGGGGCGTCGAAATCATATCGGGTTTCGTGTTTGATGTGCAGTTTCATGGGCTACTCATAAAACCGATAATCAATTTCTATCTGACGGCTCAGATCGCCAAGGTCATTCAGAAACTCTTGGATATACTCGTGCAGGCCAAATTCGAATATGTCCGAAATCGACCGTTCAAGATATTTCTCGTACAAGACACCGGAAGCCTCGCAGGATGGACCAGAGAACCCGTAGTCTTTTTTCAGATAGGCCAGGTTTTCCTGAATTTTCCGACAACAGAAATGCAGACTGCGCGGCATCCGCTGATCCAGGATCAAAAACTCGGCAATGTCTGAGGGCGATGTTTTCTGTCCATAAGTCAGACGGTACCCGCCGCCCGCGCCGACAGACCGCAGGATGCTTTCCCATTGGATGTTGTCCAGCGAGGATCCAACCGAAAACGCCGTGGGCAGCAGCACATAATATTTGACGTCCAGAATGCGCCCGGTGCTGTCGGCGCGTTCGACAAACGTACCAATCCGGGTGAAATCAAAGATCTCGTTGCGCAGCATTGTGCCCAGATTTGCCCCACGCACCAGCGCCGCCTGATGGCGGACGAGTTCCAGCATACCGGGCAAGTCTCGCTCGTTCACGCGGCGTTTGAGGGCCTCGTCAACCTGCATCCAGGTGGCGTTCACCGCGCTCCAGACGTCATGCGTCAGCGCGGTGCGCACCAGACGTGCGTTATCCCGGGCCTGTTTGATCACCGACCTGACCGAAGACGGGTTATCTGAATCCCGCAAAAGCCAATCAATCGCGTCGTCTTTGGTGACCTCTTCAAACTTGGCAAGGTAACCATCAAACACGCCGGCGGTTTTCAGAACCGATGACCATTCCTCGACCGAGTTCTTGGTTCGGGTCAGCGCCATACGCTGACCGGTTTCCAGCAATCTGGCCGTGTTTTCTGCCCTTTCCAGATAGCGGGACATCCAGAACAATCCGCCAGCAGTTTTTCCCAGCATGGATCAGTCCTCCAGAACCCAGGTGTCTTTGGTGCCGCCACCCTGGCTTGAGTTCACCACAAGGGATCCCTTTTTCAGCGCCACGCGGGTCAGACCACCCGGCGTGATCTTGATCCCCTCGGGAGACACAAGAACAAAAGGGCGCAAATCGACATGTCTGGGGGCCAGCCCGGACCGCGCAAAGATGGGAACCGTCGACAGAGACAGGGTCGGCTGGGCAATGTAATTCGCCGGTCGCGATTTGAGCTTGGCGCGGAAGGCCGTGATTTCCTTTTTGCTTGCTGTAGGCCCGATCAACATCCCATAGCCGCCGGAGCCGTGCACCTCTTTCACTACAAGATCGTGCAGGTTATCCAGAACATAGGCCAGAGACTCCGGGTCGCTGCACCGCCATGTCGGCACGTTCTGCAACAGGGGTTTCTCGCCCGTGTAGAATTCGACAATTTCGGGCATGTAAGAATAGATGGCCTTGTCATCAGCAATACCGGTTCCAGGCGCATTGGCGATTGTGATGCCTCCGGCTCGATAAACATCCAATATCCCCGGCACGCCAAGGGCGCTGTCGGGGTTGAAGTTCAACGGGTCCAGAAACTCGTCATCCACACGGCGATAGAGCACATCGATCGGGCGGTACCCCCGGGTCGTCCGCATGCATACGCGCCCATCAACAACGCGCAGATCATGCCCTTCAACCAGTTCGACCGCCATCTGATCCGCCAGAAAGGCATGTTCATAATAAGCCGAGTTGTAAATCCCCGGCGTCAGAACCGCGACGGTTGGCTCACCTTCGGTCCGGTCAGGCGCGCAAGCCGCCAGAGACCGTCTGAGGTTGCGCGGATAGTCCGAGACATTACGCACATTTGTGGCGCTGAACAGCTCGGGGAACATCTTCAGCATCGTCTCGCGGTTTTCGAGCATATAGCTCACGCCCGACGGCGTGCGCGCGTTGTCTTCCAGAACGTAGAATTCGTCAGGACCCGTGCGCACAAGGTCTATCCCAACGATATGGGTATAGACCTGACCCGGCGGCGAAACGCCCAGCATCTGCGGCAGGAACGCTTCGTTGTTCGAGATCATTTCGACGGGCACGCGGCCCGCGCGGATAATCTCTTGCCGGTGATAGATGTCGTGCAAAAAGGCGTTGATCGCCCGGACACGCTGATCGATGCCACGCTCCAGCCGCTGCCATTCGCGGGCCGAAATAACGCGCGGCACGATGTCAAACGGAATCAGCCGCTCTTCAGCTTCGGATTTGCCATAGACGTTGAATGTGATGCCGGTCAGCCTGAATACTTCTTCGGCTTCTCGCTGCTTGGCCCTGAGTCTGGAAACATCTTCTGCGTTCACCCATCGGCCGATTTCTTCGTAGGGGCCCCGAAGTGATCCGTCGCCGTGGAACATTTCGTCAAAATACTCACTCATTCAGAAAGTTTGACGAAGACGTCAGACTTTGCAAGGGAATGGCGCAAAGAAAACCGGCAACGCGCCAGTCGCTGCCGGTTTTTGAGGCGAATGTATGAAACCCACTAGGTCGGCCACCCGTTTCAATTGGCACGCAGTGGGGTGCTCTAGCCAGAGAGCTTTGCCAGATCGGCGCTTAGGGCGCGGGCCTCGGATATGCTGCGTTGCAGGGCCGCCAGTTTGGCCTCGGGTGTCGCACCGGCGGGGGATGCGTTCAGCACCTTGTCGATCCGAGCCGCCGTGGCGGCATCGCCGCCTCCGATCGCGTCCCTCTGCTGCAGAATTTTCAGCTTGAGCTGCGCCAGTTCGGATTCCGAATTTCGCAACTGAGCGGCCAATGCATCATTGCGGGCCTGAGCGGTTGCAACATCCGCCTCAGCCGTTTCAATCCGCTGATCATACGCCCCTGTGGCGATGCCCGAAACGCCCGAAAAGAACCCGCCTTCCGCCGGGTCCGTCGTTGTCTGACAGGCGGTCAGCGCGACGCAAGGCAATAGAAAAAACCGTTTCATGATCCACCTCGTCACAGCGAAGACGCAAGATCACCCGCGATCCCGCGCATCTGCGAAATCTGGTTCGACAGGGCCGCTAGATCACCGTCGATGGGCGAGGCCGTTTGGCCACGCGCAATGGTCAGGTTTCTGGCTTCGTTGAACTCGGCCTGCCGCTTGGTCGCGCCGTCAATTGCCAGCTCCATCTGCGCGAGGTTTCCATTCGCCTCGGACAGTTCCCGCTCGAACGCAACGGGGTCAACCGTTCCCGCGGCCACTTGGGATTTGAGCGCATCAAGCTCGGCCTTTTGTGCGGCAAGAACCTGGTTCATCACATTGATGGTCGTCTGCATTTCGGCCGCGTTTTGATCCAGATCCTTGCGGACCTGACGCAGCCGCGCCTCGCGCCCCGCATAGTTGCGCTGCACAAACGCAACGTAGGTTCCAGCCAAGGCCCCGGCCCCCAGCCCCAGCGAAATGCCCGTTCCGATATCATCGCTTCCGCCCAGGCCAAACCCGATGGCGCCGCCCGTGACGCCACCCGCGATCGCGCCCTGCAGAATGGTCTTTTGCATGGCCGCTGCTTGTTTCGCCAAATCAGCTTCGGCCTGCGACGATCCACCGGTCGCTGCAGGTGGCGCGGCCTCCTGACTGGTGTCACCGCAAGCCGCAAGCGCCAGTGCAGCCGAGAGCATGAGCGCGCTCAGCTTGGAGGAATGAGGTCGGTTAGCCATTGGTAACTTCCTTTTTTGCTATCATCCGCCTCTTCCACATGGCGCAGAAACAAGGCGGCATCTTCGGTCAATTGTGCACTGGCAAAGCCAAGGTCGCGCGGCTGGCTTGCGCCGCTGATGATCGACACGTCAACATCCGGCGGAAAGAATATCACCGCGCGGCCCAATAACTCATCGTAGTAGCTGCGGCTTTGATCCAACCGGCGCAGGATGACCCCGCGTGAGCCGTAAATGTCATAGACATCATTTCGCGCCTGCTGCAGCACGGGCAGCGCATCTGCGTTTTCACGGGCGATCTCTTCGATCTGGGCCAATGCGTCTTCGGCGATGTCCAAGGTCCGCTCGACACTACGCAAGGCAACAATATCGGTCCGAACGCGTTGCAAAGTCGTTGCCGCCAAAAACACCGAAACCTGTGCTGCGTCCTCATAAAGCTGCTGGGCGGTGGCGGCGCTGCCGCTGGGCAGTCCACGGCTGTACTGGGCCAGAGCGCCATCAAGATCACGGGTCGGGCCAGCGCCCATAAACCCCAATGCCGTCAAAGCCGCAGCCACCCTGTCGGGTTGCGCCTCACTCAGCGAAGGTGCCAGCTGCTCTGCGCTGCCGGTACCCACACCACCCAGCGCCTTCAACCGGTCGCGTGCAAAAGGCGCGAACAGCCCGTCGGGATGAATTTGAAGATAAGTTTCAAAATCATGTGCAGCCGCGCTGGAGGAAATCCTGCGCCAATGCGCCATATCCGCGGCCGTTTCGTCCTGTTCGGTAGCCGGTTTCAGACCCGGCGCGAAACTGTGTTCGTCCAGCACAGATTCCTCGACCCACGGCACTTGCCGCCCGCCCGTATCCAGCACCACCTGCTGGCGGACCCGCCCCAGCATCAGGCGTATGTCCAGATCCGGGGTAGCAATATGGTCCAGCAAACTGGCGGTGAAGGCGCTATTGTCGCCCACACCATCATACGCAACGTTCCCGGGATCCGTGGCATACGCGATCAAAAGACCCGCGCCACCCCGGGTTCGCACCAACCCCTGTGCAACCATCCCGGTTTCGGAAAACGGATTGTTTCGGCATGCATCCAGCAACAGGACCCCAACCTTTGGCCCGGCCTTAGACATCACGTCCCGCACACGGTCCATGGTCAACGAATTGCTGCGCAATGCGTCAAGGTTATTGCCCTGAAACTCCGTGCCGATCAGGTGGTTTTGTCCACCAATCTGAACGCCGTGTCCGGCATAGAAAAAGACAGCCATTTCGGCGCCGGTCGCAGCTTCTCCGAAGCTTGAAACCGCCCGATCCATAGCGGCTGCGTTTTGGTCCAGAACCTCAGTGACCATAAACCCCAATTCGCGCAGGGCCGCGCCAAGGGCTGTGACATCGTTGACCGGGTTGCGCAGGGCCATATCGGGCTGAGCATAGGCGGAGTTTCCGATCAACAAAGCAACGCGATTTTGCGCCGCCACATGACCCGGCATCAGGGACAGGGCCAGCAGCGCTCCGACAATGATACCCACACAACGTTGAATGAAACCGGGACAACTCATGGGCGCAGTCTAAGACGAACCCGGGCGGTTACACAATTGATGCTGTCGGACGACCGGAGAATTCGATTAAAGCTTTAGACCACAGCTTTCAAAGGCCGCGCGCGTGGCGGCCTTTTCAGCGTCGGTGAGTTCCAGCATGGGGTGGCGCACCGAACCACCGACCTGCCCCAGCAGCTCCTGCCAGTATTTTCCATGTGCGGTCGGCTTTCCCGCCGGTTTTGTGCGCTTTATCGCATCCCGCACCGGGTCTAGACTGTCGCGCACCTTGCGTGCCTCGGCAAACCGGCCCGCAAAAGCCAGCTGAGTGTATTCATGCATCCGCTTGTCGTTGCGCGTCTGCAGCTGGTAGGGCGGCGAAGAACACAGGTAGAGTTTCCAGTTCAGCTCTTCGATATTGTCCAGCCAATCATCTTCAAGCGAGGTCGAGACATGGATCTTGTCCCCAACCAAGTGGCTGAGACGCACATACATCTCGCGCGGGACCGAGTACTTTATAGCGACGATATTGGGTAAGTCCGCGATCCGGGCGCATGTTTCGGGCTCCATCAGGTAACCGCTGTCAGGATGCGACCACATTGCAATGCCGATATCCAAGCGGTCACACAGGTGCTTGTAATAGTTGTACAACAGCGCGTCGCGATCGTGGCAAAAGCTGAGCATGGGCGCGTGAACGACAACGTAGTCAGCACCGCACTCCTGCGCGTGCCTTCCCAGTTCCAGAACCGTATCCACATTCTGATCCGAGATGGACATGATCGTGCCAGCCGTGCCCCGGCATTCATCAGCCGCAACGGTCATGTTGTGTTTGCGTTCGTCCAGAGACATGGCCCAGAACTCACCCTGTTTTCCCGCAATGAACAGGCCCTGAATGTCCAAATCGTCGACCCAGTGTCGAATGTTGCGACGCAGGCCTTGTACGTCAAACGCGCCGGACGCATCAAACGGGTTCAGGGCCGCGGCCCAAATCCCTTGCATGTTTTCCCGCGCATATTCCTTGGCTTCGTGTTTGGAATAGTGCAACCGACCGCTCCTCATGCCTTTGGGCCATTCATCTGTTCAGCAAATCTCAGCAGGAATTGCGGAAGAAGATCAAATTCAATCTTCGCAATCAGATATCACGAAAGCGAATGGCGGCGCAGGATCAATTCGATTATCAATAAGGCAATCGACGTGAGGCACCCATGAACATCGCTTTCATCGGCAAAGGCGCCATGGCAGGTTTTGCCACCCGGCACCTGGAAAACCTTGGACACAAAGTTGTGGCCTATATCGTGCGCCCCGGCAAAAGTGCCGGCCCAGACGGGGCGCTTTGCGTGACAAATATTGCCGATCTGCCCGCTGGTATCGATCTGGTTGTCGATTGTGCCGGGCATCAGGCGCTGGCCACCCATGGTGTCGAGGCTTTGCAGGAAGGGCTGGACGTGATCACCGTTTCACTGGGCGCATTGGCGGACGCAGAACTTGAGGCGCAGCTTTTTAAGGCCACGCAGCTCAGTGGCGCCACGCTGACACTGGTACCCGGAGCGATTGGCGGGTTGGATGCTTTGCGTTCGGCACGCGTTGGGGGCCTGAAACGCGTCCGCTATGTCGGGCGGAAACCGCCCAAAGGTTGGAAAGGCAGCCCGGCTGAAAACACGCTGGATCTGGAGGCAATGACAGACCGGCCGATGACCCATTTCAAAGGTACAGCGCGCGAGGCCGCCAAGGCCTATCCCAAAAATGCAAATGTCGCCGCAGCGGTGGCTTTGGCCGGGATCGGAATGGATGACACACAGGCCGAACTGATTGCTGATCCGACCGTGACATCAAACATTCACGAGGTGATTGCCGAGGGTGACTTTGGCCAGTTCACATTTCGGATCGAAGGCGCGCCCTTGCCGGATAACCTAAAAACATCTGCTCTTGCCGCCATGAGTGTCGTCAGCGCTATCTGCGACGGCGAAAACCTGATCCGGTTCTAAGGAGGTTCCGCGTGATTTCCGGCCATGCCCGCATTGTTGACCGCGTCACATCGCGGCTAAAGCTCAAGCAGTTGCGCCTCTTGGTGGCGGTTGGCAAACATGGCAACATTCAGAACGCCGCGCGCGAGCTGAACATCTCTCAGCCGTCGGCCACCAAGATGATCCAGGATCTGGAACTGGATTTTGAGGTTCAACTGTTCGACCGAACCAATCGCGGCGTTGTGCCCACGCCCTTTGGAGAGGCTTTGATCCGGCATGGCAAGCTGATCTTTGCCCAAATCTCAAACGCCGCGCAGGAACTGGACGACCTGAACGAAGGCAGCAGCGGGCGGGTTGTGATCGGAACGCTTCTGGCGGCCTCCTCTCATTTGCTGCCCATGGCGATCGAGCGTGTTCTGGATGAACGCCCGAAACTGTCGATCAAGGTTGTCGATGGCACCAACGAGGTGCTCATGCCCGAGTTGCGTTCGGGCGAAATAGATCTTGTGGTCGGGCGATTGCCCACGCACCGGCACCGAAACGAATTGGTGCAGGAAAAACTGTTCAGCGAACAGACCCTGATTGTGGTCGGCAAACAGCATCCTCTGGCAGGGCAATCCTCGATCACGTTCGAGGACTTGAAGGATTTCGGATGGATTCTTCCCCCTGTGGAAACCACTTTGCGGCGGCAACTGGATCAGTTCTTCCTCAAACAAGACCACTATCTGCCGCCGGTCGCGATGGAATCTGTTTCGTATCTGACCAACCGCAGCCTGCTGCAATCGCGCGACTTTATCGGCCTGATGCCTGCGCATGTTGCAATGCAGGATTTGTCCCTTGGCATTCTGGAAAGAATTGACCTTGAACTGCCTTTTGCCGCAGGGCCGGTCGGGGTGAGCTATCGCAAGCAAGGCCCGTTGTCGCCCGCCGGAATGGCCATGCTGGACGCGCTGCGTGAGGCGGCGAAACACATGAACTGACCAGATGGCCCGGACCATTGGATATTCAGATTCGAGATAACGGCATTCCTCCAATTCACTTGAACGGGTATGCTCCCGCACGCGATGTTTCCTGAAACGGTGGCAAATTCGGGAAATGCGCAAATGTATCCAGACCTGAGACTGTTCATTGATGGCGCGTGGCGAACCACATCTGAAACCATTCCCGTCACCAACCCCGCCACGGATGAAGTGATCGGCAGGCTTCCCAAAGCCACACGTAACGATCTGGACGACGCGCTTGCCGCCGCTGTCAAAGGGTTTGAAACCTGGCGCAAGACCGCGCCAAGGGACCGCGCCAATCTGATCCGCCGCGCCGCCGCCCTGATGCGGGAACGCCAGGAAGAGATCGCATATGCGATCACGCTGGAACATGGCAAAACTCTGAACGAAGCGCGGCTTGAGGTCATTCGCGGGGCCGAATTCTTTGAATGGGACGCAGGCGAAGCGATGCGGACCTATGGCCGCGTCATCCCCTCAAAACCGGGTGATACGTTCACGGTTCACCACCAGCCAATTGGCGTGGTGGCGGCTTTTTCGCCCTGGAATTTCCCGATGAGCCAGCCTGCGCGCAAAATTGCCGGGGCGCTTGCCTCGGGCTGTGCGGTCATCATCAAGGCGGCAGAAGAAACCCCCGCCGGGGCAATTCATATCGCCAAAGCCTTCGAAGACGTCGGGTTGCCGCCCGGTGTTCTGAACCTCGTCTTCGGAGATCCGGCAGAGATCTCATCCTATCTGATCCCGCAGGACGCAATCCGATTGGTCGCTTTCACCGGGTCCACCGCTGTCGGGCGTCATCTAACAACGCTGGCCTCGGAGTATATGACCTCGGTTCTGATGGAATTGGGCGGGCATGCGCCGGTCATTGTGTGCGAGGATGCCGACCCGCGCCGCGCCGCTGTCATCAGCGCGACCCGCAAGTTCCGCAGCGCGGGGCAAGTTTGCACTTCGCCCACCCGTTTCTTTGTCCACGACAATATATTCGATGAATTCCTGGATACATTTGTTGCTACAACAAAAGGCATCATCGTGGGCAATGGTCTGGAAGACGGCGTGCAAATGGGGCCGACGGCCAATCCGCGCCGCTTGGAAACGCTGACGCGGATGGTAAAGGACGCCTGCGCAAAAGGTGCAAAACTGATGACAGGCGGGGATCGCATCGGCGACACGGGCTGTTTCTTTCAGCCCACAGTCCTTGCATCTGTGCCCGATGATGCGGTCGTCATGTCCGAGGAACCCTTCGGCCCGCTGGCAATCGTCAACCCCGTCACTTCGCTGGACGAGGCTATCATGCGGGCGAATTCGGTAGAATATGGTTTGGCAGGCTACGCGTTTACCAACCGCGCCGACTATATCGCGCGCCTGACGGATGAGATCCAAGTTGGGAATTTCTCGGTCAATACGCTTGAGGCCTCGATGCCCGAAACACCGTTTGGTGGCGTTAAATCCAGCGGTTACGGGCGTGAAGGCGGCAGCGAAGGGCTGCATCATTACCTAACGGTCAAGAATGTGTGGCACGCCCATTCAATGACTTAACGGGTAAAGCCTTACCTCACGATATAGACGGAACAATCCGCCCGCCGTGCGATCCTTGATGCGGTCGAACCCAAAAGGTACCCCGTCGCCCCCGGCTTTTGCGACCCTACGATGATCAGGTCAACACCCGCCCGTTCGGCATATTCAGGCACGCGAACACCCGCCTTGCCCGAGATGACGTCGATCGAAATTTCCGGCGCGTCGGCGGCAATCTCGGTCAGTTTTACCTTGATACTTTCCGTCAGGTGGTTGGTCTCTTTTACGGTTACGAACTCCGCGACAAACCCGGGCACGTCCTCAAGAACAGTCAACAAAGTAATCCGACCGCCGTCTGCCAGCAGCTGGCGTGCAACCTCAAGCTTTTGCTGCGCCATGTTTTCATGATCCAGCGCGACGGGGATTAGGATATGATTGGGCATGTTCGGTTCCTTCTTGTAGGGGCCGATTTTATGAATAGGCCCTGAAGCGGATCATCCATCGACCCGGAGGTTGTGCCGGGCGCCCATTGGAACGCCCGGCAAGTTCATCACGCACTGCGATAAAGCTTGGTCATCGAGAACTCGCGATGCCCAAGCGCTTCGGCAGCGGTGTTCCGGCCGTTTGCCGTGCGGCAGATCATGTCGATCAAGGCATCCCCGGCCTCATCAATTGTCATGTCGCGACGCAGGATGCCCGAAACATCAACATCGATATGCTCGCTCATGGTGCGCACGGTACGGGGGTTGGCGGTGATCTTGATGACCGGCACAATCGGGTTGCCCACAACGTTACCCTGCCCTGTCGGGAAGGTGTGGATCACCGCGCCACCTGCCGCCATCAGCGTCACGCATTCCGCCGCGGCAGAGGAGGAATCCATGAAATACAGTCCCTTGCCCGATTGCGGGGCTTCGGCCGGTTCAAGGATGTCGATGTATTGCGAGGTACGCCCGATCTTTTCGAGGTTGCCCAATGCCTTTTCTTCGATGGTGGTCAGACCGCCTTCGATATTGCCTTTGGTTGGCTGGCTGTCGGACAGGTCATCGGTCTGATGGGCAAAAATCACATCGTCCTGATAGGCTTTCCACATCTTGTACCACCGCTCGCCGACCTCTTCGTTCACGGCGCGTTTCTGACAGATATGTTCTGCCCCTGTGATCTCGGAGGTTTCGCCAAAAAAGCCGGTGATCCCTTCGGGTAGAAGTTTGTCATACATGTTGCCCACGGTTGGGCAGGACCCCAGTCCGGTGGTCGTGTCGCTTTCGCCGCATTTCGTTGAGACCCAGAGCTCGGAGATGTTGCATTCTTCCCGCTGCAGTTCCGTGGCCCAGTGGACAAATTCCTTGGCCTTCCAGCTTGCGGCACGGATTGTTTCAAAATCGCCGTTCTGTTCAATGGAAAACTCGGCCACAGGTTTGCCGGTCTCGCGAATGCCGTCCGCGATACGTTTGGTCCAGCCCGGTTCGATCCCGATCACCACGACGGCGGCAACGTTGGGGTTGGCCCCGGTGCCAATCATGGTGCGGAAATGCAGTTCAAGGTCTTCGCCGAACTGCAACCGGCCATAAGCGTGCGGCAAAGCCATTGTGCCCTTGACGTTGTTCGAGACCGCTTCGCAGGCCGCGTTCGAGATATCGTCGACTGGCAGAATGACCACGTGATTGCGCACGCCGACGCGGCCGTTTTCCCGCCGGTAGCCCTTGACGGTCATGTTGGAATATTTCGATGCCATCTTGCGCGCTCCTTACCAGCGTTTGGTTTTGCAGTTGTGGGTGTGCACGTGACCGCCTTTGGGGATGTCGGCGATGATTTTGCCGATGTCCTCGCCATATTTGGTCGCCGTGTCGCCGGTCTTCAGATCCGCCAGTGCGATCTTGTGGCCGATGGGTACATCTGCGCCTGCGGTCATGCGGAAGGTCGAGTTGTCATGGGTTATACAACACAACATGTCGGTGCCAGCGGTCAGCCCTTCGACCACCACCACACCGACATTGTCGTTGTGTTCATGCACAAGAAGGTGCGGGATTTCTGCCATTGGAGGTCTCCTTAAAGCTCAGTCATTTGGAAAAAGTATGATCTTGGGCGCGGCGATGGCGCCGGATCTGATGTGCTGGAACGCCGACGCGCCCTCGGACAGGGGGCGGTGTTCGACCCAGTCCAGCGGCCCGAGATGGCCGTCAAAAAGCGCCGCACATGTGTCGCGAAAATCCTGCACCGTATAGGTATAGGTGCCGATAAACGTGATCTCTTGCAGGGTCATGCGTCGGATGTCCAAACCGCCCGTGTCTTCGCCCAAACCGATATGGACAATGACCCCACCCGGAGAGGTCATGGCCGAAGCCACCGCGCGGGTAGCAGCATAGCCCACCGCATCTACGACCAAAGGCGCGGCCTCAGTCGCCTGCTCCACGGCATCGACACCGCAATGATCGATCAGATACCGACAGCGCGTTTCGTTGGGTTCGACAACAGTCACGTCTGCGCACCCCATGGCCCGCAAAGCCAACGCCGCGGCAAGCCCGATCGCGCCCCCGCCGATGATCACGGCGCGCCGCTCGGACGCAGGGTGCAGCACCTGCAAGCCCAGCCGCGCGGCGTGCCAGCTGACGGCAAGCGGCTCGGCCAGTGCCGCCTTGGCCAAAGGCACATGATCCGGCACCGGGATCAGATTGTCGTCGGGCATCTTCACAAATTGCGCAAAAGCCCCCTCTCGGGGCGGCATGGAAATGATCTGGCGGTGCGGGCACAGGTTCTCGCGGCTGGCCTGACAGGCAGGGCATTTGCCACAACTGACCAGCGGATTGATCGTCACCCGCGCCCCATCGCGCACGCCTCCGATGATCACGCCCGCGGCCTCGTGCCCCAGAATCAGCGGGGCCGGACGGCGATCATCGTGACCCAGATAGGCATGCATGTCCGATCCGCAGATGCCAACCGCATCGACGCGAATAAGCTGCTCACCTATGTCCGGAACAGGATCCGGGGCATCTTGGAACCCCAGTTTTTCGGGGCCTTCATACACAAGCGCCTTCATTTCGCAGTATACCCCCCGTCCAACATCAGCACCTGCCCGGTCACGAATCGCGATGCGTCCGAGCACAGGAACAGCAAGGGACCATCCAGATCTTCCGGCTCACCATTTCTGCCGATGCAGGTTTGCGCCGCATTACGCGCCGCGCGCTCCGCATCTGCAAACACCGCAGCCGTCAGTTCGGTTTCAAAAAACCCAGGTGCCAGTGCGTTGACGTTGATGCCTTGCGCAGACCAAGCCTGCGCCATCGCGCGTGTCAGTTGCGCGACACCCCCTTTGCTTGCGCCATAGGCCAAGCCCCCTGGGAACGCGCGAAAGGATTGAAGAGAGGCAAAATTGACGATCCTCCCCCAACCTTTCCGCTGCATCGCGGGCGCAAACATTTGGCTCAGAAAGAATGGTGCAGTCAGGTTCACGGCTATGGTGGCGTCCCACCCTTGCGGGGTCACGTCATCCGCAAACTCGCGCGTATTCAGACCGGCAGCGTGCACCAGAATATCCGGAGGACCGAACGGCGCGGAAACCCGCTCCGCCAACCCTTCGATCTTGTCTCGATCAGACACGTCGGCCTGCACCGTCGCGCAGTCACCTTTCATTTCGTCCTTCAACGTTTCCAGCGCATCGGCACGGCGGGCGACGCCTACGACCGACGCTCCGCCCTTGGCCAGAACCTGTGCGGCGCGGCGTCCCAGGCCCGAGCTTGCGCCAGTTACACAGGCAACGCGTCCGGCCACACTGAAACGATCAGAAGGCTCGCTAGCCATCGGCTGACAGGTCAAAGTTTTCTCCGGGGAAGTATTTCTTCAGCCGGATATCGGCGGTGCGCGCATGGCCTTCCATCCCCTCAAGCCGGGCGATCCGGGCGGTTGCCTCGGCCACCGGCTTGGCACCTTCGCGCGTTGCACGCTGCCAGGTCACGATCTTCATGTACTTGTGCACACTCAATCCGCCGGTATAGCTGGCTGCACCCGAGGTCGGCAGCACATGGTTGGTGCCGGACGCCTTGTCACCAAAGGCAACGGTTGTCTCTTCACCCAGAAACAACGAGCCATAGCAGGACAGCCTGTCCAGCCACCAGTCCAGATCTGCGGCCTGAACCGTCAGGTGTTCCGGGGCATAGTCATCCGAACAGGCGGCCATCTCTTCGCGGTCGCCACACAGGATAACCTCGGCATAGTCCCGCCATGCCGCGGCAGCGTTGTCACGGTTGACCTCTGGCAGATCATCGATCAGCACCGGAACCAGACGCATCACCTCTTCGGCGAGATCGCGATCATCGGTTACCAGCCAAACGGGCGAATTGTACCCATGCTCGGCCTGCCCGACGAGGTCAGTTGCAACGATCATCGCATCTGCTGTGCCATCCGCAAGGATCAAGCTGTCGGTCGGGCCCGCGATCATGTCGATACCCACGCGTCCGAACAGCATCCGCTTGGCCTCGGCCACGAACTGATTGCCGGGGCCCACGAGGATATTTGCCTTGGGCAGCCCGAACAGGCCAAAGGTCATCGCGGCGACGCCCTGAACACCGCCCATGGCCAGGATTTTGTCCGCCCCGCAGACATGCGCGGCATAGATAATCGCGGGCGCAACCCCGACACCGGGCCGAGGCGGAGAGCAGGCGACAATGTTCTGACACCCAGCGACCTTGGCTGTGGTCACCGTCATGATCGCGCTGGCGATATGGCTATAGCGTCCACCGGGCACATAACACCCGGCTCCCGCGACGGGGATCGCCTTTTGCCCGGCGATCAGACCGGGGACGACCTCGATCTCGAAATCAGCAACGGTTCCCAACTGCGCTTGCGCGAACTTCTTCACGTTTTGATGCGCGAATTCAATGTCACGACGCAGCTTGTCCGGCACCTGAGCTGCAGCGGCCGCTATCGCCTCGGGCGATAGTATGATCTCGCCGTCATATTGGTCGAATTTCGCCGCGTATTCCAACGCTTTGGCATCACCTCCGGCCTCGATATCATCAAGGATCTCGCGAACGATTTTCTTGGTTTCCGAGGCATCGCTTTTGGACGTCAGCGTCGCTTTCTTGAGGTACTCTCTCGGCATGGGCGGACCTATTTATAGATGTCAGGAAGGAAGACGGTTGAAATCGTGGGCACATAGGCGATGAACAGCGTCACGATCAGCATGAACAGCACGAACGGGATGGCCCTGTAGGCGATCTTTAGGATGGATTCGCCCGTAAGCCCCGACACCACGAACAGGTTGAGCCCTAGGGGTGGCGTGATGAACCCGACACCCAGCGCAGTGATCATCATGATGCAGAACTGAATTTCGTTCATTCCGACATTGTCGGCCAACGGCTTGAGGATCGGTGCGAGGATCACGATGTTCGGCGTCGTCTCCATCACGCATCCCGCGGCGATCAGGATGAGGATCATCATTAGGATCAGCACCCAAGGCTCTTCGCTGACGGACGTTGCGGCGGCGACAAAGCCTTGGGGAACACCCAGAATGGCCAGCGCCTGCGCCAAAGGCAGCGAGAATGCGATGATCGGCAGGATCACCCCGTTCACCTTGGCGGAGCTCACCAGCATTGACGGGAAATCGCTGAGTTTCAACGTGCCCAGAATGAACCCCATGATGATGGTCACGACCACAGCGGTCGCACCAGCCTCAGTCGGGGTCAAACGGCCCGAGAAGATGCCGTAGAAGATGATCCCGGGAACGATAAAGGCGTACCAGCCGGATTTCAAAGCCTTACCGAGACGCGATAGGTACTCAGACATTCCGATATTGCCGCCACCTTCCCAACCATAAAGCCGGTTCATGATGATGTTGGTCACAAGGATCGAGATCAGAATGGCAAGGCCGGGAATGACAGCCGCCAGGAACAGGGTCGAGGCGGAAATACCCAACACAAGGCCGATGATGATGTAGGCGATCGAGGGTGGGATCAGGATGCCGGTACAGGCACCGGCTGCGACCAGCGCACAGGCATAGGGGCGTGGATAGCCCGACTCGACCAGTCGGTCGATGGTCATACGACCCACGGCCGCAGCACCCGCCGCGTCCGAGCCCGAGATCGCAGCGAACATGCCGCAGACCAGCACGGTGGCCGAACCAAATCCGCCCTTGGCGAATTGCGTCAAGGCTTCGGCCACATCCAGAAACTTGCGGCTAAGCCCGGTGCGCACCAGCACGTCACCGGTCAAGATGAAAAGCGGAACAGCTGTCAGCGCGAAGTGGTCGATGCCATGGAACAGGCTTTCACCGACCAAAGAGAGCGGCAACGCGCCCGACAGGATTAGCATTGCGATGGCCGCCGACCCGATGGCCGCCCAAACGGGCACGGCCAGAGCGACAAGGACAACGAAAATCAGAACCGGGCCGTAAAAGTCCCAGCCGAGTTCGACCGTTTGATTGAGTTGATTCCAGAGCATTGCGATCTCCTCAATCGAACAGCTTGTCGCCTTCGTAGACGGGGCGTCCGTTACGAAGATCGTTGAAATCGCGGATGAAGGATTGGATCAGCCTGACGATGACCAGACCAAACCCAATTGGAACGGCAGACAGGAACCAGACCTGGCTGATCCGCAGACCATGGGTAACCGATCCAAACTTTGCCGAGACCAGAACCGTCTCAAGCGACCAATAGAACGCTACCAACGCGACCGCGAACATGATGAGGTCGCCGAAGATGTAGAGGACAGCCTTGGTGCGCCAGCCGACATATTGCATGATCACATCAATGCGGATGTGCCCGCGTTCACGCACAGCGGCAGCGGCACCGATCCAGGCCAGGTATATGAAAGAATAGCGGACGATCTCTTCGCCCCAGATCGAGGAATAGGCCAGCACTTCGCGGCGCAGAACCTCGATGAACATGGTCGCAACCAGCATTGTATAAAACACCAGCAACAGCCAGCGCTCGGCGTTCTGGTCGAGAAGTCGAAGTATCCGCGACATGTAACTCTCCCGTCTGTCGGACGCGTTTCAGCACCCGGCGGTCCGTATTTTCCAAAAAGGACGGAGGGGCGGCGCGAACGCCGCCCTTGTGTCGTGCTTTAGGCGTCGTGGACGTAGTGGCGGCCCATGGTTCCGGCGGCCTCTTCCAGCTTGGCAAAGTTGTCCATCGAACCTGCAAGCTCGACCTTGAACTCATCCCAATCGGGCAGCTGATAGCCACCGGCAGCCTGCCATTCGGCCAATTGGTCATCCGACAAGCTGTGGAATTCGACACCTGCCTTGGCCAGCTCTGCCATCGCGTAGGTACGCGCCGACGGCACTTTGGCCAGGTTCTGGTCAGTGGTCATCTCGCCTGCCCATTCGATACCTTCCTGCACATCGGCAGGCAGGGAATTGAACCATTCCAGATTCATCGAATAGACCTGACTGTCCGGAACAGCCTGTGTAAACGTCACGTGGCTGAGGATGTCCTTGAAGCCAAACACAAAGAGCGCGCCAACCGACGGGTCAAGCGCATCTGCAACGCCCTGCTTGATGGCCGAGGGGGTCTCACCCCAGGCGACAGGCGTCGGGTTTGCGCCAACCATGCGGTAATATTGCTGCAACATCTTCGAACCGGGAACGCGGAATTTCACGCCGTCCAGATCGGCAGGCGTAAGCACCTTGTTGCCGCCCTTGCGCACAGCCACAACGCGGGGGTCGATGACGACGTAGAACAGCGCCTTGAAGCCTGAGGCTTCGATCTTTGGATGCACTTCGGCTTTCCAGGCATCCGACCCAACAAGGTTGGTAAAACGCTGATTGGAGCCGCAGAAATACGGCATGTTGATCAGGTCAACCGCGCTTGCAAACGGCGCGAAGTTCGACAGCGAGTGCTGCGCGCATTGGATCGTGCCGGTCTGCACCGCCTGAGCAAGTGCTCCGCCAGCGCCCAGCTGTCCGCCAGGTGCGAGTTTGACATAGACCTTGCCGTTGGTGGCGTTCTGGATGTTTTCCTTCAGGTCCAGCTGCATGATCGGATAGCTGCGCGACGCGCCCAGAACATAGGCTGTGGCCAGGGTCATCACGTGATCTGCGGCTGCCTCTCGGTCTTTTTCTTCCTTGGCGGTTTGCGCGGCTGCTTCGCTTGACCAAAGCAATCCCCCTGCCCCTGCGACAACTGCGGCTGTGAAACTGCCGGTGCTTGCCAGTTTCAGGAAATTGCGCCGCTCCTCCGAGGCCAATCCCATTTTTTCACGGTCCATGTCTTCCTCCCTAAACGACACGATTTTTGGTTAGTCGGTCTTCTTTGCTGCCTCCTCCCGGCGCAGAACTGCGACAACAAATGCGATGGATGCCGCGAACAGCGTCACCATCTCACCGATGTCACCAAGAAAGGGGGAACCGTCGAACGCGCCGATTGCCACATTCGCAACGTAGACCAAGAACAAAACAATCGCTGTGCCCAGATACATTTGTCCCTCCCATCTTATTTGATTCGGAACAAATGTAAGCGCTTACATAGTTTCATGCAAGCGCTTACATTTGTACCCGTGATTGTTGTTTGCTAGAGGTAGACGGCAACATGGTTACCTGATCGACAACAAAGCCGGACGACATCAGTGCTGAAGAAGACGCCCAGAAAAAGACGCAGCGCACAGCCCGGCACCCCTCCGACGCTGGAGGATGTGGCTCAACTGGCCAAGGTGTCCACGGCGACGGTTTCGCGCTGCCTGAATGACCCGTCGCGGGTCAGCGAAGCAACTCGCAATCAGGTGATGGAGGCTGTTAATCATCTGGGATATGCCCCGAATTTTGGCGGTCGCGCCCTGGCCAGCAAGCGGACCGATACCTTCGGGGCGATCATCCCGACGATGGAAAACGCCATCTTTGCACGGGGTTTACAGGCATTTCAGGAAGAGCTTGAAAAGAACGGCATTACTCTGCTGGTTTCCAGTTCGTCCTACAGCCCAGAATTGGAAGAAAAGCAGATCAGGGCCCTGATCGCACGCGGTGCGGATGCCCTTTTGCTGATCGGCCACGACCGAACACCGCAGAGTTATGCGATGTTGGACAATATGCACATACCGCACGTCATCGCCTGGTCGCTGGGCGAAGGCACCGGCCGCACATCTGTCGGTTTCGACAACCGCAAGGCCATGCGGGCCCTGACGACCGAAGTCCTTCGATTGGGGCACCGAAATCTGGCGGTAATTTCTGCCCACCGGGCGGGCAATGACCGGGCCCGGGATCGGTGTCAGGGCGTTCTCGACGCTATGTCGGAACATGGCCTGGACCCCAAATCTGTGCCTATCCTTGAAACACCCTATTCGATTTCAAACGGTGCGGCAGCGTTCGAAGCCCTGCTTGATACAGATGATCCCCCGACTGCGGTCTTGTGCGGCAACGATGTTCTGGCAGCGGGTGCGTTGATGCGCGCGCGTGAAAAGGGGTTGCGGGTTCCGCAGGACATCTCGATCACCGGGTTCGATGATATCGAAATCGCACAGATATTGTCCCCCGGATTAACCACGGTCCATGTGCCGCATCGCAAGATGGGCCATATCGCTGCATCGATGCTGATCGGGATGAGGAACGGTGACCTCGGTCTGACCCAGTCAGAAGACACGGAACTGGATGTCCGCATATCATGGCGTGGCTCCCTTGGTCCGGCACCAACGCCATAGCCGAGTCGGCAGCAAAATGTCGCAAACAGGCTTGCCCGCGCAGTTTGGGCCGGTCACACTACTCTCATGACTTGTGTTCCAAATCCAATGGACCGCCGTGCAACCGGCTGTGATCTGGTGATCATACAGTGATCCATCGGGCCTTTGGCCCTGCTGGTTTCTCACGCAATCCCGGACAAATCGGACACGTTCATGACATCTCAAGCCTTGCGTCTGGCCATCGACATTGGCGGCACCTTCACGGACACGGTTCTGGTCTCTGGCAAGGAGACCATTCTGGCGTCGACAAAGACACTGACGACCCATGACAACCCCGCCGACGGCGCCATGGAAGGCGCGCAGCGCGTGATGCAGCAAACCGGTTGCCAGTTGCAGGACGTGACCGGCTTTATCCACGGCACGACGCTGGCCACAAATGCACTGATTGAACGGCGCGGGGCTGTTGTCGTGACAATCACCACCGAAGGGTTCCGCGACATCCTGGAAATCGCGTATGAGCGGCGATATGCGCAATATGACATAAATCTGGAAAAACCCGACTTCCCGGTTCCGCGTGAGCGTGCCCTGACCGTTCGGGAACGCATGTCCGTCCATGGCGACGTTCTGATCAAACTTGAGGACACAGCGATTGAGGCGCTGTTGGCCGAGATCGACGCCAGCGGTGCCGAGGCGGTCGCAATCTGCTTGCTGCATGCCTATGCAAATCCAGCGCATGAACGACGATTACGCGATGTATTGGCCCAAAGGCGCCCGGGTCTGACGGTCTCGATCTCATCCGATGTCAGCCCCGAAGCGCGGGAATTCGACCGCCTCTGCACCACGGTCGCCAACGCTTATATCCAGCCATTGATGCAGTCCTACTTGCGCCGTTTCGCTAAGCAGTTCAGTGCCCAAGGGGTAGCCTGCCCCATCCTGATGATGACAGCAGGGGGCGGCATGTGCACGGTCGAGACCGCCGCCCGGTTTCCGATCCGTCTGGTGGAATCAGGGCCTGCAGGCGGTGCCATTCTGGCCGCGCGCATCGCAGCGCAAGCCGGGTTGGATCAGGTATTGTCTTTTGACGTGGGTGGCACAACCGCCAAGCTTTGCCTGATCGACAATGCCCGTCCACAAACATCGCGGCAGTTCGAAATCGCGCGTGCCGCTCGGTTCATCAAAGGATCAGGGATGCCGGTACGCATTCCGGTGATCGGGATGATCGAGATCGGGGCGGGCGGCGGTTCGATCGCAGGGGTCGACCGGTTGGGGCGGCTGACTGTCGGGCCAAAATCCGCCGGATCCCAGCCCGGCCCCGTGGCCTTTGGGCGCGGCGGAACCGAGCCAACAGTGACAGACAGCGACATCGCCTTGGGCTATATCGACCCAGGCACCTTTGCCGAGGGGCATATCCCGCTTGATCCCAACGGCGCGCGGCACGCATTGCAGGAAAAGGTGGGACTTGCGCTGAACACCGACGCCACAGGGGCAGCCGACGGGGTCAGCCGCATCGTGGATGAAAGCATGGCCAGCGCAGGCCGGATGCATGCGGTGGAATCCGGCAAGGACCTTGGACAACGCACCATGATTGCGTTTGGTGGGAACGGACCCTTGCACGCCAGCCGTGTGGCACGATCCGCCGGTGTCACGCGCATCCTGATCCCTCCCAATCCCGGTGTCGGGTCTGCGGTGGGTTTCCTGTTTGCGCCAGTGTCGTTCGAGATCGTGCGCTCACGCTATTCCATGCTGGACGATCTTGACCTTGAGGCGGTCAATGACCTTTTCATCACCATGATCTCAGAGGCGGCGGATGTCGTTGCACAGGGGGCGGGTAATGCACCGACCGAGACCCGGCGTGTCGCGTTCATGCGCTATCACGGGCAAGGGCACGAGATCGAAATCCCCTTACCTGACCGGGCCCTTACATCCTGTGATATTGCGCCGCTGACCGAAGCATTCGAGCGGGAATACCAAAAACAGTTTTCGCGCCCCGTGCCCGGGATGAAAATTGAAATCCTCAATTGGGCTGTTCGTGTGGCGACCTTCGAACAAGTGGTGCCAACTCTGGCTAGTACACCAGACCAAAGATCGATCACTGCGTCGGATACGCGCTCAATTACCTGCGATTTGGATGGCGCAACAAAACAGGCGGGTTTTGTCGCCCGATCTGATCTGCGCCCCGGGGATCACCTACACGGACCAGCGCTGATTTATGAGCCGCAAACAACCACGCTGGTTTCAGCGGATTTCTCGGCTCATGTGGATGCCATTGGTAACCTCGTACTGGTTCAGGACCAGAAAGGAGGGCTGTGATGACAGCCACGAAAAACTCTGCCGCACGGTTGCAGGTGATGTGGAACCGTCTGTTGGCCGTAGTCGAAGAACAAGGTCAAACTCTGATCCGCGCGGCCTTTAGCCCGATTGTTAGGGAATGCGGGGACATTTCCGCCGGGATTTTTGATGCCCAGGGGCGTATGCTGGCGCAGGCCGTCACCGGTACGCCGGGGCACATCAACACGATGGCCAAAGCGGTTCAGCACCTGCGTGCCGCCTTTCCGGTGCAGGATATGCAGCCTGGTGACATCTACATGACCAATGATCCGTGGTTGGCTTCTGGGCATCTGAACGACTTTCTCCTGATGATGCCTGCCTTCCGGAATGGCAGGGTTGTGGGCTTTACCTCCTGCACGTCGCATCTGGTCGATTTGGGTGGCTTGGGCATGGGGCCCGAAGGGTCGGATATCTTCGATGAGGGGTTGCTGATCCCCCCCTGCAAACTGGTCGAAGCCGGAGCGCCAAATGCGCTGTTGCTGGATATCATCCGCGCTAATAGCCGCGAACCGGTTGCAAATGAAGGCGACATCTATGCGCTGATCGCCTGCTGTGAGGCTGGCACGGAGCGTTTGCTTTCGATGATGAACGAGTTCGGCCTCGACGATCTTGAGGAGATCGGGACCTATATCATCGACACCTCACGCCGCGGTACATTGCAGGCCATCGCCGATATCCCTGAAGGCGTCTATCGCAATATGCTGAAGATGGATGGCTATGAGGCCGAGCTTGAACTGCACGCGACGCTAACTGTCGCAAAGTCCGGAATGCATGTGGATTTCAGCGGCACATCCGGATGCTCGCGCAAAGGCATCAACGTGCCCCTGAACTACGCAACGGCCTACACCGTCTTTGCGCTGCGCTGCATTGTCGGCCCCGACATTCCCAACAATGCCGGATCGCTGGAGCCAATCACCGTGGATGGGCCAGAAGGCTGCATCCTGAACGCGCCACGCCCGGTGCCGGTGGCGATGCGGCATACTCTGGGTCAGGTGACACCTGATCTGGTTCTGGGGTGCTTGCATCAGGCGGTGCCGGACCGGGTGCCCGCCGAGGGTGCAAGCTGCATGTTCGACCTGCCCATGCGACACGCACCCGAAGTGGCCCGCGATGGCGGGCGCGAATTTGCTGTGGAACTGGTTCACAATGGCGGCACGGGCGCGCGGCCAACAGCCGACGGATTGTCGGCAACGGCCTTTCCGTCGGGTGTATTCGGCAGCCAGGTCGAGATCACCGAAAGCGTGGCCCCCGTGACGGTCTGGCGGCGTGAACTCAGGCCCGACTCGGGCGGTGCCGGGCAGTTTCGCGGCGGCTTGGGACAGCGGATCGAAATGAGCGCGGCGAATGCGGCACCGTTTCTGGTTTTTCTGTCGGTTGAGCGACTGAAATTCCCTGCCCTTGGCCGAATGGGCGGCAAACCCGGCGCACCCGGTCGCATTCGGATGCGCGATGGTAGGGCCGACATACCCGGCAAAGGCGAACTGCGGGTCGAGCCCGGCGACCACCTGATCTTTGATACGCCCGGCGGTGGCGGGTTCGGCGATCCTGCCGCCCGCGACCCCGCAGCCTTGGCGCAGGACCTCAGGCAAGGTCTGGTCAGCGATCAGGGTGCGAAACTTTACAGAGGTGACACATGATCAAACCTGTCGCTCATGTTGCCGAGATGGCAGCTTATGCGCTGGCCGATCTGGGCGGTGCACAAACGATTTCGCTCGCCCAAAACGAAAGCGCCTTTCCTGCCAGTCCTGCCGCGATTGCCGCCGGCCGGAAAGCGATGGCGGACATGCCGCTTTATCCTGACCCCGAATGGCCTGAAATGCGTGCTGCGATCTCGGAAATCCATGGTCTTGAAGCGGGTCGTATTCTATGCGGCGCAGGGTCAATGGAGCTCATCGGCTGCCTGATCTGCGCCTATGCGGGACCGGGTGATCAGGTGTTGGGTACGCAATTTGGCTATGCCTTTGTCGCCTCCGCAACAGCACAAGCGCGGGCAGATTATGTCGCGGCACCCGAGGTCGATCTGACCGTTTCAGTCGATGCCCTGTTGGCCGCGGTGACCGGCGCCACGCGGGTCGTCTTTGTCTGCAACCCCGGCAACCCCACCGGAACCCTGATCCCGAATGCCGAGATTACTCGCCTGCGCCAAAGCCTGCCGAAAGACGTGCTGCTGGTCATTGATCAGGCCTATGCCGAGTTTGCTGACAGCGCACATGATCCCGCCGAAATATTCCGACTGGTTGATCGCGGTGACACGGTGATTACGCGGACATTCTCCAAAGCTTTTGGTTTGGCCGGAGCGCGGGCGGGATGGGGCTATTTTCCTGCAGAGATTGCGACGGAGATGCGCAAGCTGCTCAACCCCAATAACATTTCCACAGCATCGCAGGCAGCCGCTGCGGCGGCGATGCGCGATCAGGACCATATGAAGGATGTGGTCGCGCGAACAGCGCGCGTTCGCGACCGGTTCGCCCAGGGCTGCCGCGACATGGGGCTGCGGGTGCCGCAAAGTCACACAAATTTCGTGCTGATCCGCTTTGAATCCGAGGCTCAAGCCCAACGAATTGACACCGCCCTGCGCACCAACAACCTGTTGATGCGCGGGATGGGCGGCTATGGCCTGGCAAACTGTCTGCGCGCAACGGTCTGCACGCCGGATATCATGCAAAAGGCCCACGACGCGATGAAGGAAGCCTTGAAATGACCGAGAGCCGTACAACCGCCAAGATCGGGGTTCTGGTGCCTTTCACCAATACCAATCTAGAGCCTGATATGGAACTGCTGCGCCCACCCGGCACGACCGTTCATTTCCAGCGATTGGGGGGATACGACGTCGATGAAATCCCCGGCTCGGACCAGATGGCCGGGTTGGGGGCGTCGGACATTTCACACGACTTGCGAATGATCAACGGGGTCAGGCCGGATATTGTGCTTTATGGCTGTACCTCTGCAACGCTGACCCACGGCCCAGCTTTTGACGCCGACCTAGCGCAACAGATCAAATCCGCGTCAGGGACGATTTCCTTGACCGCTGCCGGGTCATTGATCATGGCAATCAAAGCGCTGGGGGCACACAAAGTGGGCTTTGCCTCACCTTACCTGGGCGAGGTCAACACTCAGGCCCTCGACTTCCTTTCGGCCAACGGTATCGAAACAGTTCAATGTGCCGATATCGGGCGGGCGCTGGGGAACTACGGACAGGGTGAACTGACACCTGTCGAGGTCTACGATCTGGCCTGTCGGGCCGATCACCCGGACGCACAAGCCATCGTGCTGAGTTGCACCGACATGCGCGCGGTGGAAGCGATCGAGCGGATCGAGGCGCGGTTGGGCAAGCCGGTTGTGACCTCCAACCAGGCAATGGTGTTTTGCCTGATGCGTGCGTTGAAATTGCCTCGCCACGACAATGCACAAGGACGACTGTTCGACGCGCTGTGACAAAGCGGCAGCGCGTCGATTTTCCTATTTGCCCCTGTCCAGGGCCTGACCGGACGCGTCAAAGAAGTGCAGCATGTCCTGCGGGAACTGCAGCCCGATCTTTTCGCCCGGTTGCAGGTCCGTATCACCGTTGAGCCTGACGGTGACCTTATCTTCCGCACCACAGTCGACGATCAGGAACGTATCAGCGCCCAGATATTCGATCACTTCGATGACGCCATCTGTTTGGCCGCCACCGGCCTCGACCACACCGATATGTTCGGGGCGAATTCCCAGTTTGGTGGCGTCGGATGACAATGCAAAATCACCGCTGCCGCCATTTTCCAACGTATAACGTCCGCCTTCAGTCGTGCAGGGCAAGATGTTCATTTTCGGGCTGCCAATGAACTGAGCGACAAACAGGTTCGCCGGGTGTTCATAAAGCTCGCGAGGAGTCCCCACCTGCGCAATGGTTCCATATTCCAAAACCACGATCCTGTCGGCCAGCGTCATCGCTTCGACCTGATCGTGGGTCACGTAGATCATCGTGCGTTTGAGGTTCTGGTGCAGCTTTGCAATCTCGTACCGCATCTCGACCCGCAGGGCCGCATCAAGGTTCGACAAGGGCTCGTCAAACAAAAACGCAGTCGGGTCCCGTACGATGGACCGGCCAATGGCCACCCGCTGACGTTGCCCGCCGGACAGGTCCTTGGGCCGCCGTTCCAAATATGGACCCAGCTTGAGAACCTCGGCGGCTTTACCAACCTGTTCGCTGATTTCGGCCTTCGGAACACCGGCAACCTTGAGCGAAAAACCCATATTCTCGGCAACCGTCAAATGCGGGTAAAGCGCGTAGGACTGGAATACCATCGTCAACCCACGCTTTGAGGGCGGATGGTCGGTGACATCGCTGTCATTGATCAGCAAGGACCCGCGAGAGATATCTTCGAGCCCGCCAATCATGCGCAGCAGAGTGGATTTCCCGCAGCCCGAGGGACCGACAAAGACGATGAACTCGCCCTCTTCGATCTTGAGGTCGACACCCTTGATGACCTGTGCCGAGCCGAACCATTTTTCGACGGACTTTAGTTCGATGCTACCCATTAGCCCCTCCCTGCCCAATGAAGCCAGACGGCTGCTGTCCATGTGAATGAATTGCCACCGGCGGGGCTGCCGGTCAGCGGATCATAATATTCGGCAAAGCCACTGGCTGCGATCAGCTGCGCTGTTCTTTGCCGCAACGCCTCCGCCTCAACCCCGTGCCCCATGTCATCCAGCCCAAAGCCGATGAGCATATTCATGAAGCCCCAGGTTGGGCCCCGCCAATATCGGCGCTGATCAAACTTCGGCATCGCCGGATCATAGCTTGGAACCGGATAGGGAACGGCCTCCAAAGCGGATTGAAGACGAGTGAGCATAGGCTCGGATTGCAGACCGGCATACCAACACAGGTAAGATGCGTTCGACACACTCTCGGCCCATGCGCCGGAATGGGCATCGCGCGAATCGAAGGATCCCAGATCAGAGTTCCAAAGGGACTGCGCCCCACGTTCCAGCGTGAGAATGTCATCGCTTAGTCCCCCGGCCGAGATGTCGAGCTGCTCAGCCACATGCAACAAGTCCCGCGCCGCGCGCAGGGTGATGAAGGTCATGGTGGGATCAGCGACCCGGAACGGATTAAGGGTCAGCAGTTTCTGTTGATCCCAATGCACTCCGCTGCCGATCTGGACCAGCTTGATGTAGCGGTCATAGTCGTACTTGGTTGGCCGGTCGGCGCTGTTAACGTGGCCTGTGTCCCGGCGCTGGTACTCACCGACGCCCGAAGGATCCACGCCTTCCATGGCGCTGTCCCAGTCTGGTGCGTTGTCGCGACCGGCCTCCCACGGATGGGTCGTGCAGACAGCCCCCTGATCGTCCAGCCGCCACTTCATGATCCAGCGGTGCCAGGCAAGCAACCCGGGAAACAAGGCGCGCATCCGCGGTTCGCCCAAGGTTGGATCGTTTTCCCAGATCTTGCGGGCGACGGTGGCCGCGACCGGTGGTTGGATAATTCCAGACGAAGGAATGGGCCCATGGCCCCCCCAGACATCCGGACCGGGAAAATAGCCGTCATCGTTTTTGTGGAACAGAATATGGGGCATCATGCCGTCGTCCCATTGGCCCGAGAACAAAGTCTCAAGCTCGACCCAGGCGCGGTCAATGTCGAACTCGGCAAAGCCAAGGGCGGCAATCGCGCTGTCCCAGTTCCATTGATAAGGATAGAGCCCCTCGGTCGGGATTGTGTATCCGCCGCGGTCATTGGCGATCAGGATATTGCGCGCCTCTCGATCGGGATTTGTATGTTGGTTCATGTGTGTCATCCTTTGACGGACCCCGCAGTCAGGCCCTTGGTCATGAAGCGTTCGAGCCCCAGGAACAGCGCCATGATCGGAACGGTTGCGATTACCGCACCGGCCATCAGGTGCTGACGGGGAATTTCAGACGAGTTCAACATCGTGACCCCTCGGGTCAGGGTGAATTTCGAAGGATCATCCAGCAGCATGAAAGCCAGAAGGAATTCGTTCCAGGCGATCATGAAGACATAAAGCGACACCGAGGCAAGCGCCGGCAGGCTGAGTGGCAAGGTGATCTTCCAGATCACAGCCAACCGCGACAGACCATCCATCAGACCGGCCTCTTCCACCTCGGTCGGCAGACCTCGGAAATAACCTTGTAGCATGTACAATGCGACAGGGATCGTGGTCACTGGATAGATCATCACGATGCCGAGGATCGAGTTGCGCAGCCCGGTCAGCGAAAACGCGATATAGATCGGCAGTGCCAGTACGATCATCGGCACCATGTAGATCAACAGGATCGACCGCGAGAAGGCCTTTTGCCCTTTGAACCGGAACCGTGCTACGGCATAGGCGCCCGGCACGCTGAACAGCAGCGTGATGAACACGGTCAGCACCGAGACATAAAGCGACGTCCAGAGATAGGTGCCGAAATTGAAATCCCGAAACAGCTCGGTATAGCTGCGGAACAGCGCCATTCCCTGGTCCAGATCCAGCGAGAAATCCAGAGGGTTCTGTAGCAACGCCTGCTGCGATTTCAGGCTGGTCATGACCATGACGTAGAACGGGATAACCACGATCGCGGTAAAGAAGATGTAACCGAAGCCGGTGCAGAACCGGATCACCGCATCTTCGAACTCGTGCCGGGTGAGCGTACCAAACGGGGTGTCCGTTAGGATAGCCGCCATCGACAGATGCATGACGATGGCCAGACCCAGCACGGTAGTGGCTGTCGCCAGCACAGATGTTTCGGAACCGATGAGAACCGGGCCAAGTACCGTCAGGCAGGACAATCCCAACAGCGCGGACACCACCAGCCGGGCCGGAGCGTGCCTGTCAGGAAAGCGGACATAGACCAATCCGGCTGCCGCGCCCCAAACAAGGCCCAACAGAACCTGAGGCCGAAAGGCGGCACCCGTCGAAAAGGACATTGTGATTGCGACGGTGGTTGCAATCACCACCAGCCAAAGCGCACCCAGAACCGGGCCTGTTACAAACCCATTGCGCATCACAAACCCTCCTCTCGGCTGATGAAGCGGAAGAAGAAAAAGCTGAACGTGATCAGGCACAGCAGGATGACCACGGCCACCGCCGCCCCTGCCCCGATGTTTGAGATCGCAAAGGCCTGTTCATAGACATTCACAGTGAGCGTGCGGGTGCCGGCATTGCCACCGGTCAGCAGGAAGATGTCGTCGAACTTGTTGAAGGTCCAGATAAAGCGCAGCAGGAACAGCACCGACAGGATGCCCAGCAGTTGCGGTATACTCAGCAGCCAGAACTTCTGGAACGGAGATGCACCATCCATATCCGCAGCCTCATACATGCTGCTGTCGATGGATTGCATCCGCGCCAGAATGAACAGGAATGACAGCGGGAAATAGCGCCAGATTTCAAATACCGTCACCATGATCAGCGCCAGTGGGCGTTCGCCAAAGAAATTGATCGGCTCGTTGCTGAGGCCCATCTGCACCAAAAGCGCATTGGCAGAGCCAGAGAAGGGATCAAACAGCGTTACCCACGTGAACGCCACCGCAATGACCGGGGCGACATAGGGGAAAAGATAAAGCCCTCGGATGAACCCCTGCCCCCGGAAGCTTTTGTTCAGCAACAAGGCGGCAAACAACCCCATGACCAACGCGCCAATGGTGCCGAACACGGTATAGAACAAGGTCACCCACAGAACGCCCCAGAATTCGGACCCGTCAAAGACACGGGCATAGTTTTCCAGGCTGAATTCGAAATTGGTCAAAACACTTGGCCCGGCCCCGGTCAAATCCGGTTCGGACCCTTCGATGGCGTCCTCAAAGGCGTCGGGATCTCCGTCCACCGAAACAGGAATACGAATACGTTCGCGTTGTCCCCCTTCCAAGGTGCCAAAATCGCAAAACAAGTTCTGGCCATCCAGCACACAAGGTGCCTCGACCCCGGCTGCGGTCACACCTTCAGGAAGAAGGTCCGTCAGAGTAACGCCCGTGACAGCTATTTCCTGGCTTGAATTGCGGACCCGGTATTCGATCCGCAGATCATCACCCGATCCACGCAGACTTTCGCGCACGACAGGCGCGGGTGGGCGCAGGTCGGACAAGGTAAAGGGCTTGAAGCTGATCCAGAAGATCGCCAGCAGCGGTAGGATCACCACAAGCGACACACTGATCACCGTGGGGGCCAGCAGCGTCCAGGCCAGACGCGCTTCGCGTTTGGCTAACGCTCCGGTCCCGGTCGGAGGGATGGCCGAAGACATGAGAAACCTCAGAAGGTTGGGTGCAGCGACACGTGTGCCGCTGCAGGTGCCGGGTTGAACAGAAGGTTACTGAACTTTCGCCAGCTCTTCATTCATGGCTGCAACCGCTGCGGCCGCATCGATTTCATCATCGATATACTGTCGCACAACCCGGTTGATGGCCTGACCGTTGATCATCTTGGACGCAAGCGCCAGTTGACCTTCGGACACACCCCAGCGTTGCGCCGCATCCAGACCGGCAACGATTTCGTCGATCATCGCCTGTTCATACAGCTCACCCAGCGGTGCTTTCCGGTCCACCCCAACCGGCAATTCTGCCCAGGCTTCGGAAAAGGCGGTCGGGTTGTCCGCATTGCCACGCCGCACCGGGAACTTGCCTTCAGGCGCGATTGCCAACGTCTGGGTATAGCCGTCATCCATCGCGAATTTGACGAACTCCATCGCCGCATCGGTATCCGCATCGTTGGTGATGCCGAAATACCGAACGTCACCCCAGGCCGCTCCGTCGGGATTGGACGGGCCGGAGAAGGTCGTCACGATCCCCGTCTTGCCCGCCAGATCACGCGAGGTCGGGTCGTCGTTGATGGTTGGCGGGGCGCTGTCGCGCAGGCCGGCCAGTTCGTCCAGAATGAACGGCGACCAAATGATCATCGCGGCCTTGCCATCGAAATACAACTCACGCGACTGCTTCCAGAACAGCTCACCCGGAGGGGACGCTTTGGAGATCGCTTTGTAGAAATCCAGCACCTCGGTGGTTTTGGCTTCGTCCAGCGGTTGGAACCCGTCCGGGCCCACCGGGCTGACGCCGTTGGCAAGGAACACGTGCTCCAGAACCTGGCTCATGAAGTTCTCGTCAACTTTGGTGGCGGCAACGAAACCGTACATTTCCGGTGGATTGTGCAGCTTGTCCAGTGCCGCCAGAACGTTGGCATAGGTGTTCGGCGCGTCCAGCCCGGCCTCATCGAACAGGTCCTTGCGATAGACGACCATCTGGGTCCAGCCATCCACGGGAACCGACGCGGTTTCGCCGTTGAAGGCGGCCATTCCCAAAGCGCCCGGGGCAAAGGTATCGGCGCCCAGCTCTTCGATCACTTCGGTCGCGGCTTCGGTATCCAGAATACCAGCCTCGGCCCAGGGCAGGGCGTATTGCAGCGGGTGATAGACCACATCCGGCAGGTCGCCGGCGGCAAAGGCTGCGGTGGCGCGTGTGCCCAGATCGGTTTCGGTTACCGGGATCACTTCGACCGTGGTGCCGGTTTCAGCTTTGAATTGATCCGCCATTTCCTGTTGCTTGGCAAGACGCTCGGGCTGTTCCTCGGTCGTCCAAAAGCGGATCGTATCCGCATAAGAAGCGGTTACGGTCAGAACCAGTGCCAAAGAAGTTCCCAGCATCAATCTGGCAGTATTTGGTATGCGTTTCATCGTCGGTTTCCTCCCCGGTTACGATCGATTTATTTTTTCGGCCAGCTCCTCACTGGACAAAACTGGTGGCCCGTCAGACGCGCGTTCAATCAGAACCGCGTCGCTGATTTCGCGTAGGCTGGATGGTGCGTCCCCGCGGATCTGGCGGATCAGCAAAGTGGCAAGGCGTTTGCCAGCATTCTGGGAATCAACACTAAAGGTTGTAAGGCCGGGGTGGACGTACTGGCATTCGGGTATGCCGTCATATCCGATGACCGAAACGTCGCACCCGACCTCCAGGCCCAGTTCGACCGCCACAGAATAAAAGCCCAACGCCGCAAGATCGGTGGCAAAAACAATGGCAGTCGGCGGTCGCTCCAGGCGCAAAAGAGCCCGCGCTTCGACCGCACCCTCATCTCTGGTACGTGCGCCATCGCGGATCAGATCAGGATCCCGTTCCAGGCCCGCTGCACGCAGCCCTTCCAGATAACCATCGCGGCGCAGGTGGCTGTAATTGAATTTCGGGTCACTGCCGACATAGCCGATACGCGTATGGCCCAGACCTGCGAGACGTCCGACCGCATCCCGCGTCGCGGTTTCGCCGGAAATGTCAAACCACGAAATCTCGTCCTGCGGCTGCGATTGTCCGTATCCCGTGCGACCGTAAAGGATAAACGGCACCTTCAGATCGCTGAGATACCCAACCCGCGCGTCGTCAACTTCGGTCCGGGGTAGGATAAATCCATCGGCTTTGCGTTCGGCAACCAGTCGACCCAGAACATCAAGCACATCCTTGCCGGATTTTGCAGTCGAAATGGTCATTGTCCAATCCAGCGCACTTGCTGCTTCGCAAGCGCCAGCCAGAAAGTCCTGCAAAAACGGATTATGCCGATCCGGCTCGTCACTGTTTAAGACCATGGCAATGGCGCGCACCCGCCCCGTACGGATTGCCTGTGCATGGCTCAGGGGACGATACCCCATCTTCTGGGCGGTACGCTCAACCCGTTTGCGGGTGCTGTCGGAGATATCGGAATACCCGTTCAAAGCACGGGACACAGTGCTTTTGGACAGCCCAAGATGATCGGCCAACTCATTGAGCTTTACACGACCCGCCCCGGGGACATGCGGGCGCACCGATTCGCGCTTTTTATGCTCAGAGTTCGTATTCATGCTGTCTGTTTTCAGTTCCGAAACCGGTTTCGGCAACGAAAAAATTTGGATTGTTTCCCAAACGGCCAATTCCGGCGACATTCGACGATGGGGTTACGCGCGCTTCAGCCCTACTGGTACGCCCGCCGCGCATTCATGGGCAGACGCCTAGTTTTCAAAGCAGGATGCCACGATTTCCCGGTCTGCCGAGATGTCCTGACCAAATGTCGTGAACAGCTCGAGAAACGGGTTTTGACCTTGATGGCTTGCCAGAAATTCGCGCAAGGAACCGAGTTGAGGATGCTCGGCCAGTTGGTCATTCAAAGACAAAAGCCGTTCTTCCGTGGCCGCATTTTCCGAGTTTTCGGCAAGCCAAGCCGCCATATCCTCGTCGCGCCAATCCAACACCCAGATGTCATTGGCAGAGGCAAACCTGCCCGGATCCACGGCCCAAAGCCAGGTGATCCGCTCAAGACGTATTTGAAAGTTCTCCTTGGTCGCGGCTGCTGCGACATTGGCGATATCAGTGAACTCGGGGCGTTCCGCACCGATCAACGCCGCCAGCTCATCCTGAAAGGTCAACTTGCGCGTCAACTCATCGGACAAGGCGGGCGCAAGACAGTCCCAGCTTGCATCTGCCAAAGCAATCGACGCTGACATGGCCAAAGCTGCGGTCGTTGCCGCAATACCCAGAACCGTTTTCTTCGCCATTAAGCTGTCACTCCCATCGATCAGGATTGTGCAAATTCATCTATGATCAACTTGCGCAACCACGTACAGGCCGGGTCTGTTCCCGTCCGATTATGCCAGACCAGTCGCACGGCGGACTGAATATCCTCTTCAATCGCCACAGGCAGTATACGAATGCCAGCGGACGCTTGAAGCTGTTTGGTAAACAAAGCGGGCAGGAACGAGACAAACGGGAACTCGGTCAACACCGGGACCAGCGCATCAAAATGCGCCAAACGGACTTGGACGTTTTCCGCAAGTCCGTATTTTGGGATCAGCTTGTCCATGTCCTGTGCATAGCTGCCGCCTGGAACCGAAAGCGCAATCCGCTGTTGCCTCAGGTCGTCGATGGACGCGGGGTCCGTCGCAAGACCGCGCCCTGCGACCGCCACGTAGCGGTCGCGAAACAGATCATGACTTTGCAAACCGGGTCCTTTGACGTCCAGCAGGCCGAGCGCAAGGTCAAGGCTGCCGCGGGCCAGCCCTTGCTGCATTTCTTCGCTGGGTGTCGCCAGATTGCAAAGCCCGACCCCGGGCGCGGTCGCCAATAGCCGCTGCAGGAGACGCGGCAAAAACACCAACTCTCCAACCCCGGACAACGACAGGTTGAAGCGACGCGCGCTTTGGGCCGGTTCAAACGTACCGTGACCTTCAAGGCTGTTCAAAAGCCCATTGAAATGATGTTCCACCACGGGCAGCACCTGCAACGCAAAGGCTGTGGGCACCATCCCTTGTTTCGTGCGGGTGAATAGCTGATCGCCAGTGGCGCGGCGCAACCGCGCCAACGCGTTGCTTGTTGCAGGCTGACTCAGGCCCAGTTGATCCGCCGCGCCAGAGATCGAACCACATGTCCAAACCGCCAGAAAAACCCGCAACAGGTTCAGGTCGAGAGAGCGAAAGTTTATTTCCATTGTGAATAGTGAACATTCGCAAATTAAAGTGGATCAAATATCTTGTTCTCCTTTAGCTTCGTCAAGACCATGACAGAGCGAACAGAATTCATGCAGACACAAGTGGCAATTATCGGAGGTGGCCCGTCGGGATTGTTGTTGTCGCAACTGCTTAACAAGGCGGGGATTGAGACGGTTATCCTGGAACGCAGCGCGCGCGCGCATGTTCTGTCCCGCATTCGTGCTGGCGTATTAGAGAACGGCACCGTCGACATGCTGCGCGAGGCTGGCGTTGCTGATCGCATGGACCGCGACGGCATTGCCCATGCGGGTTGTTATCTGACCGACGATGACCTGATGGTGCGCATCAACTTTCAGGAGCTGACGGGAAAATCGGTGATGGTTTACGGCCAGACCGAAGTGACCGCGGACCTTTATGCAGCTCAAGACGCCATGGGTACGACAATCTTGCATGACGTGTCGGATGTCGTGATCGAAGGGGCTGATACGACGGACCCGCGAGTGCATTTCACCTGGCATGGTCAAAGCAAATCCCTTAGCTGCGCTTATGTCGCCGGATGTGACGGCTTCCACGGCGTCAGCCGCGAGACGATCTCGCGGGACAAACGCCGCGCCTTTGAACGCGCCTATCCTTTTGGCTGGCTTGGCGTCCTGTCCCAAACAAAGCCCGCGAATAATGAGTTGATCTATGCCAACTCCACCAACGGATTTGCGCTGGCCTCTATGCGCAGCGCAAGCCTCAGCCGGTACTACGTGCAGGTTCCCCTGACCGACAAGGTCGAAGACTGGAGCGATCAGCGGTTCTGGGACAAGCTGCAAAGCTGCCTGCCACAGCCCATAGCCCAAGGGATGGAAATGGGGCCATCGATTGAAAAATCCATCGCACCGCTGAGGTCCTTTGTCAGCGAGCCTTTGCGCTGGGGCCGTTTGTTTCTGGTCGGCGACGCGGCGCATATCGTGCCACCGACCGGGGCGAAGGGCCTCAACCTTGCGGTGTCGGACGTGCATTATCTGCATCTCGCATTGATAGATGCCATCAAACGGGGCGATGATACCGGGATCGACCGCTACTCGGGTCGCGCTCTTGACCGTATCTGGAAAGCCATGCGGTTCAGCTGGCAGATGACCACCATGCTGCACCGGTTTGATGGCGAAGACAGTTTTGCGGCGCAGATGCGCAAAGCAACGCTGAGGCATTTGTCACAATCCGAAACCGCCCGGAAAGACCTGGCAGAGAATTACGTGGGATTGCCGTTCTAGCCATCTTGGGGTGTGACCGAAACTGACAGGACGGCCCTTGTGTTGACGCCTGCTTCGATGGGCATTTCGCCCTTGATTCAACGTGGATTGGCAAAAAACCGCGCGTGCTCCGCTTTTGCGTGAATTAGATCATATTGTCTAAGCAAAACGATGGTAAACTCTCGTTTGTGCTGTTTATTTTGCACGCTCATTTTTATTACAACTTATTAGGAGTGCCAAAAATGGCAATCAACCGTCGTAACTCTGCGTACGAAGTCCGTCTGCAAGCTGCTGAAATGGCGAAGGATCGGGTACACCCTGAACACCTGGCCAACGGGGACGAACAAAGGTGGTCATCGGCAAACTACGCCATGAGCTTTACCAAGGGGCTGCCGCATCGGTCCCGTCACGGGCTGATCGCGGACCCACAGGATTTTGAGGCCTTTCGCAGGGCCATTGACGAAGGCTTTATCGATGCCTTCAGCACCAGTGTTCCGGTCGCTGTTGGTGGCCCAAGCATGCAACCTTTTGCCCGCCGTCAGTGGGAGGCGCCGACCGCAGGCGTCAGCTATGACCTTGAAGGACCCGACCCGCAGGCGGTGACCATGGCCCCTGCCCCGGCGCTTGGGTCCGATGAGCTGGCCTATGAAATGGCCGAGGTCTACGAGTTGGCCATCATTCGCGACGAGCCCTTCACGGCCCTGGAACAGGGCGGCGGAAATGCAACCGTTCAAGGCAGTATCAGCCGCCTGAACGCCCTTGCCTATGATCCAACCAACGGCAGCGGCAGGCCCCGCAAGGTCGACCCGGCAACCAGAGACTTGACCGAACAGACGGTGTTCCGCGGATCGGCACCGGGTGTTGAGGTCGGACCCTATTTGTCCCAGTTCATGCTGATCGGCAACGCGGATTTGCGTGCCGGAAATGGGACCGACAGCGTATCCAGCGGCCAGATCGCCTTTGGCGCACACACGATTGATCAGCGTGTGGCCGTCGCAGACACCCAGAACTGGATGACCACGCGCAGCGACTGGTTAGAGGTTCAACGCGGTGGAAATGTGCGCGACAATAACACCTTGTTCACCAACGCGCCGCGGCGATTCATTACCACACCACGTGACCTTGCCACCTATGTGCATGATGATGCCCTTTATCAGGCTTACCTGAACGCGTGTCTGATCCTGCTGAGCATGGGTGCACCGTTTGATCCTGCATTCGACCAGCTTTCGGGCGGTCGCGGGCCGTTCCAGTTGCAGCCCAACAACGTTCATGCGGGCCTGAACCCGCAGGCCGCTGGCTTTGCGCTCTATGGCGGGCCCCATATCCTGACCCTGGTGACCGAAGTCGCAACCCGCGCGCTCAAAGCCGTTCGGTATCAGAAATACAACGTTCACATGCGCCTGCGGCCCGAGGCTTTGGCCGGTCGGATCGAATATGCCGCCGACCCGGACATGATCAACGAATTTCCGCATGCAGCCGAAGCCTTTCAGGCGCTGGCCGCATCGATTGCTCCCACGGTAGCCGAGATTCAGGCCATCAATGCTTCGGGAACCAGCCTGCTGCCGATGGCCTTCCAAGAAGGCTCGCCCATGCACCCGGCCTATGGCGCGGGTCATGCGACCGTTGCGGGTGCCTGTGTCACTGTGTTGAAAGCGTTCTTTGACACCAGTTCTGCATTCGTACGTCGTGGAAGCACCGAAACCTTTGATCGTCGTCAACCCGGTGATTTGCCCTTGGCATACACGCCTAACGACGCGGCGGGCAGCCTTGGTGACAGCCTGGTGCCGTCCACCTCGGGTGATTTCCTGACCCTTGAGGGCGAGTTGAACAAGCTTGCGGCCAACATCTCGATCGGTCGGAACATGGGCGGCGTCCACTATTTCACCGACTACTACGACAGCCTGCGGATGGGCGAAGAGATTGCGATAGGAATGCTGGAAGAACAGGCCATCTGCTATCCAACCGACCCATTCATCATGACCCTTCCTACATTTGATGGCGGTGTCCGCAGAATTGGGGCCCGCTAAAGGCGGCCATGGCGGCGTGTTGATGCAAACGCGCCGCCGCTTACCGGCTTCGACGATCTACCTGCCTGGAAATCGGGCACTTTGCCCGCTGTTGCTGAACGGGCCCGACGTTTCTTTGTGAAGCCTTAAGCGTTCGAAGATCTTATTGCCCCGAAATGAACAAAGTTCTGGTTCGGATAAAACAATATTTCAGGCCTACATGCGGGTCGGAACGTGCACCACAGGGCGGGACTTGAATGGTAGATTTCAGCATTGCAAACGGGAACTCCGTCGCATTTGTGGATACGACGCCCGAAGACGGCTTTATCATCGACTTTGACACGCTGGACAACAGTTTCAACCTACAGATCAACGGTGTTGATCTGTTTGTTGGTGGCCCAGCAGGGGCACCAAACGAACTGCAGTTTCAGATCCCAGGCACCGCGGGACAAACGGTGCGGTTCGCAGATGGCGACAGGTACGAGATCAACACGCCTGCTGTCTGGCAGCTGGGAAATACGAATGGCGAACCCGTTGTCCGACTGATCGTCAACTCGGATGGCACCATCGAGCTCTATGGTGTGAAAGTGGCCAATGGCCCCCTTGAACCGCTGGAGTTGTTCAATGGGCTGACAGTGAACACAGATGCAATTGCAGCCGCCTGGAACGATGCTGGCACCAATTCGGTTGTTCTGGATCAGTCCATAACGGGGCCCACAAACGCAGCGGGTGAGTTTGATGACGTGCCCTGCTTTGCCCGAGGTACGTTGATCGAAACCCGGGATGGCCCGAAGCGTGTCGAAGACCTTGAAATCGGGGACAGCGTTCTGACCTATGACAACGGGCATAAACCGATCCGCTGGATCGGATCGTGTTACATTGGCCCGGAACAGTTGTTCGCGCGCCCGCGTCTCAAACCCATTCTTATTCGCGCCGACGCATTGGGGGCCGGCTATCCACGCGAAGATCTTGTTGTTTCACCGCAGCACCGGATCCTTGTGTCCTCGGCCATCGCCCGGCGCATGTTTGACTGCGATGATGTTCTCGTTCCGGCAAAAAAGCTCTTGTCATTGACCGGTGTTGAAACTGTGGATACCAGTTCTGAGGGTGTTGAGTACTTCCACATCCTGTTCGATCAGCATGAGGTGATCTGGTCCAACGGAACACCAACTGAAAGCCTGTTTTTGGGGCCAGAGGCGCTGAAATCCGTATCTTTTGAGGCGCGGCAAGAAATCACCCAGTTGTTTCCCGAATGCGCCTGCCCCGATTTCTACCCACTTTCCGCGCGGCATATCCCAAAACACGGCAAGCGCGTCCTGAAACTTGTGCAGCGACACCAGATGAACCAACAACCTCTTTTCAATGGCTCCGCGGTGCACGAAGTTTCGCCCGGCGTGTGAACACAATTTCAGCCGCAAGACCGCGTCGGTTCAGATCAAGACAGACGTTGCAGCCCTGCTGATCAGGGCCCCGGCATTCACCGCTGAATAGACAGACCTGGGCGGCCGCGCAGCCATGGATATGTTGCGGCTGACCCAGTCTTTGGCCTCCATGGACTTCAAAGACTGCGACAGGGCTCTGTCCGTTATCGCGCCTAGATTTCTGCCTATTTCATTGAAATGACAGGGGCTGTGAAGCGACGCCAGAATCGGAACAGTCCATGTGCGGCGCAGCAAGGGCTGATCATCATCCTGCGTGACGTTCCGGATCTTATAGGCAATCTCAGCCACCTGCTTTCCCGTAGGCGTCAGACGGAACTCAGGTCGCAAAGGATGACCATGGCCGGGGTTGCGTTCAATCAGCTGGATTTGAAGAAGATGGTCCAGGCTTTGCCCAAAGGCCGTTCTGCTTGCCCCGGTCGCAGTTAATAGTGCCGCTTGCCGCCCCGGCACACCGGAATGAAAGCTTGCCAGAATGGGCAAGGCCCACGCACGCGAAGTGATATTGACAAGCAGATTTATGTCCATAAAGTATAGTTAGTATATTTTCTAACGAATGGAAAGACGATGTCCCTGGTTTCTCTACAAAACACAATCACAATTGCGCTGTCAGTTGCCGACCGCCATGCAAGCGCTGAATGGTACTCATCCATGCTGGGGTTTGAGGCCAGTTATCATGCAGATGAAGCGGGCTGGTCCGAGCTCAGCACAATGACCAATGGTGTCACAATCGGACTGGGCGAGCACACGGAACCTGTGCCGGGAAATTGTGTGCCGGTCTTTGGGATCGACGATCTCGATACTGCGCGCGCAAAGCTTGAACAGGCGAATGTGAAGTTCGATGGCGAAACGATTGTGGTCGAGGGTATGGTCAAGACCGCCACATTCTACGATCCTGACGGCAACGCGCTTATGCTTGCAGAAGATCTGACCGGCGCGTCCTGATGGTTTGGTCAGAAGGGTTCCGAGAAAAGGCATCAATGGCCCTTGCAAGAAATTGCAGGATCAATATCGCAAGACTATCAACGCGGACCAAACCAAATAGTCGATCGCAAACAAGTAGACCACGATCTTTACGACCAGAAACACCTTTCCCACAATGCTTGATCCAGGTTGGCCCTTTCGGGGTCGCCAGATGAAATACAGCGCGATGACTGCAAGCGGAAAGCCAATCGCTGGGACAAGCTGCAGGAAATAGGCGACAAGAGATTTGAACCACCTGAATTGGGGACGCGTTTCTTCAGATGTCGACGGTGTTTGGCGCCCACCCCAAACGCGGTTTGACCGGGCCAGCGCGGCACGCGTTCGGGCCTCCTGCCCCGGTCTTTCCAGTGCAGCGGGGGCTCGCCTTGTGCGTGTCCCTGCCTTGGGGATCGCGCTTTGAACGTCTTTCCTGTCCTGATCCTTGCGGTCAAACGCCGGCAGCGGGATGGGTTCGAGCGGTTGCGGATCAGCAGGTTGCCACCAATCGGGATGAGGCAAACGTCCCTCGCCACTTGCCGCCCGAAAGGCGCTTGCGCGTTCCACTTCATCGGCGCGGACACCGGTCTGCCGCCCAAGCAGCATCCAGGCACGTTCTGCCAGCGCCAAGCTTTCGGTGCCGCCAACCATATACAGAAACGACGCATAGCCCTGCCCGCTTGTCACCGGGTTGCCAGCGCGGAAGGCGTGCATTGGTCCACCATTTTTTTCAACCTGATGCAACCATGCCCGAAATTTGCGCCGCTCGGACCGGGGGACCGAGACCTTGTCGTTCACCGTCAGGCCGGTCACTTCCTGCCGTCCGCCCCGCCGCATAAATCGGGTTTTGTCGGGATGCAGTGCAAATCCTTCGTCTGCGGTGATCGCACGCACCGCCGCATGGAAAGCCTTTAGTCCCTGATCCCCGGGGAAGTCCCCTGAAAAGGTCAAATCATCTGCGTAGCGCGTGTAGGAAAATCCAAACCGTCGCGCCAGACCTGACAAACGACGATCCAGCTTTCGGGCCACCAGATTGGCGATCGCCGGACTGGTTGGTGCCCCCTGCGGTGTAGCGCGAGGGCCCGTCGCCACATGCCAGGTGGTTCCGTCCACATCAATCGTTTCCCGCGGAGCCTCGGTGCTGATCAGCGCCAAAAGGGCAGCGTCCGACTCAGCATAGCCCATCGCGGCAAACAGCCCCTTTACCCGGCCATAGGTGATTGTCGGGAAGAAATCCCGCAGGTCCATATTGACGACCAGCTCTTGACCGACATGCGGGGTGGCGTTTGTGAGGATCGAACGCCCGGCCCTGAATCCGTGGGCAGCATCATGGGGAGCCACGCAGGACAGAATATTTTCCATCACCCAATATTGCGCCCGTTTCATACGTGGCTTGGGGGCTGAAATCACACGTACCCCGCCTGCTTTTTTGGGAATCTCGAAGGTCTGATAATGGGTGACGCGGGCAACCTTGCGGTCATGGGCCAGGAATTTAAGTTCCGGCAGACCGATGCCCATCGCCTCGGAAAGCGCAATCGCGCCCTCAATTACGGGCAGCCCCTGCTTGGCCAATCGCTCAGTATCAGCCTCTTTCCACAACAGCGGCGCCGAAGACACATCACCTAGCGAGATCACCTCAGCCCGTTTACGTGCATCGAACGCTGCGGCGCGGGCATTGCGAGTCTCAATCGCTTTGCGTTTGGTCTCGACCCGCTTCAGACGCGCCTGGCGCATCCGTTCTTTCATCACGGCCTGTAGCGCTTTGTCGGGATCGGCCAGACGCCGGTCGCGCGCCAGAATATCGGCGATTTCAGCCTGTAACGCGGCGCGACGTTCAAAGAATTCCGCGGGCATCTCGCCAATTTCCGCGCCCCGGTCCCAGAAACCATGGCGGATCATCTCTTCCAGCACCACCTGGTCGAGCGAACTGTCTGAAATACGTGTCCGAAGGGTGTTTACGCTGCTCATCGCGCGCACCCCCGCGCGGCAGGGAAGGAAAGCAAGAGGACCGGGGCCTTCGAACAGCTCTCGGGGCTGGATCGATCAACTCCCAGCGACCCCGCCACCCCTATGCGCCTTGAGTTCTGCGAACTCAAACGGCAAGCGCATAGGGGTGGCTGGGGTCGCGTTGTGAAGATTGAGCCAGCGATGCATGTGCAGTCGTTTGGCGCGGACGGCGAAACACCGCCCAAAATGCAAGGCTCCCAGCCTCTTGCTTTGGGGGTCAGGCTAGGCGCGTTGCGAGACACGCGCAAGCCTGAAACGGGTGCGGAAAGACCTAATTTCACGACGGGCCTCCCGGAAATTGGATCAACTTTGAGCTGTATTTTTTAGCCTCTGCCGCACGGCGCAACGCAATCATGTGCGGGCATGGCCCCTTGCGCAAAGCGTTCTGCCGGAAATGCCAGCAGGTACAGTTGCCGCCCTTGATGCGTTCGTCCGCATCAAGCGTCAGCGACACATCGTGTTGGCGGCCATCTTCGGTCACGCGCCCGGCAAGGCGGTTGGGCGCCATGGTTTCCAATTCAACCAAATTTGCAGCAAACAACCGATCGGCCAGACGCTCTGTTTCATCCGAAAAGCGCAGGTCCGCAAGGGCCAGAGGCTCTTGTGTCAATTCGCGCAAACGCCAGAACCTTTTGTCGAGATCGAACATCACCCGCCCCGCCTGCGCCAACGCGGTCAGGGACGAGGCAGCATCACTGGGATCAGCCCCAACCGCCCGCGCAATTTCATCCCCCGTTCCGATCCAGTTGCCCCGAAGGTGGTCAAGGATAGAGCGACTTAAGGTCGACGGCACACGACGGCGCGGCGCCAGCAAGTCAAAGTGACCCGCCTGCCCCCAATCATTCGATGTCCAGCCGGACAAGCCCAGGGTAAACCGCATCGGCCCCAGATCAGCGAGCACAAAGCTCGGCATTCCCGATCCAAAGAGATAGAGATCAAAATGACGCGCAATTGGCACCATGCGTTCTAGGATGCGCAACCGACGGCGCCCCCACAGACGAATTTCGCCTTCTTCTTCCACATGACAGATTGAGCGTGGACACTGCAGAATTTCGTTCCAGGGTTCAAAAACGACCTCAACCGGGGCACCGGGGCAAAGCCTAAACCGTAGCGAACGCGGACCGTGGGTTTCCTTTCGGGCCCGCAACCGCGCGCAGATGTTATGCATGTCCATCGGATGCAGTCGCACCTTGGACATGGGCAACGTCATCGCCGCGCTGACTTGCAAAAAACCACGCATCCAGCTGTCGGGTAAGTCTATCTTGGCCTCGAACACTTCCTGTCCGGCCTCGATATCCGCAGCAAAACCTTCGGGGTTTACGCGCAGCTCGGCCCGGCTGTGGCTGCGCATCTGCTGAAACGCATCGTAAAGGCGCTGGCTATAGTCGACATTGGTCACACCAACTTGGAATTCCGAGATATCCTCGAACATTTCCAGATCCACGCTCAGACGGCCATAGACGCTTTCATCTTCTGAGAAGCATTCAAAAGACAGCTCATCCGGGTGAACTGCGACAACCGGGTCCAGAATGTACCAAGCCGCACGATCTACTTTATAAAGCCAATCGAAATAGGACTGTTCAGCGCGGCGGTAAGCACCCAGGGTCTGTTGTTCTTGCTTGCGGAGCTCGGTCAGTTCAGTTCGGAGTTCCCTGAGCCGTGCGCCGTCTTTTTCCCGTTGCGTCTGGGCCTGGGCCAAAAGCTCCGCCCGTTGCCCCTGAAGCCACCGGAAATAGGCATCTTTATTGGTCGGCTTCGGCCTCAGATCATGTGTCACGACCTGATGCAGAACCGAAATCGACTCTCGGAATGCAACGGTATTGCCCAGTGTTCCGACGAAGTATGTAGGTTCCCGCCCCAGATCGGGCGCAAAGCTGAGGGTTCCACCCGAGGCCGAAGACTGACCGGCATAACGATGCGTCACCTTCATGATGTCACCTCGGCGCTTCCGTAGCGGTGCAAGGTCATCAAGGCTGCGATGGCACGATCCCGGTCCGCGCGAATGACCGAGGCGGCCATGTCAGTGACCAACGGTGTCAGAGCTATGCGGGTCGCATCGGTTCCATTGCAGATACGGTCTTCGATATAGCGCCATAACTGTTCCTTGGCGGCGCGGCTGGCATGCACGCGCTGCAGCATTCGGCGCATAGCCGGGATCAGGCTGCGCAAGCGCGCCGGATCATCCCCTGCATAGTCCCGTATCAAACGTGCGATGGTCAGACGAAAGGCCGGTGCCGGATGTTCAGCCAGCCGCATCAAAAAGCCCGGGGCGGCCTCGGGTGTCATGCGCCGGGCCAAAAGCTCGCGCCCAAAACCCTGTGCTGCAGCCGTGGTGCAATCACATAAGGCCAAAACAGCCTCGTCCGGCCAGTCATCAGCCCCGGTTTCCCGGATCAGCGCGTAGGCCGCATCTCGGCTATCGGCCCAATCGCCATCAAGCAGAGCGAATGTGTCCTGTGGATTTCGGGTGACCTCTTCCAGGCGCAGGCGCAAAGCACCAATGGCCCAGTCGCGCGCGATCTTCTGATCCGAACAACCGATCCGGGCGATCTTGCGCAGCGTGAACGACGTTGGCGCAATGGATGGCAAAACCGCAGCCCCCAAGCGACGTGCCAACCCAACCCTTGCACGTATCAAGCTCCAAACTACGTTCGGGCCCATGTCAGCGACCGCCTGGCGCAGGACCTTCGCGGTTTCTGTGTCCGACGCAGGATCTGATAACCCCCAAAGGTCCGCAAGAGTGTCATGCACACCTTCGTGCGGTTCCTCGTGATAGGTTGCATCCAGCAAAGATGCCAAAAGCACCGGCCTGCCCTCTTTATCTGCCGCCAGCCGTTCAACAGCCAGGGACGCGTCGGCGCGTGCGTCCGGGTTTGGGCCCAACAGCAAAGCGCACACAAGACCGACGGACGAGATCAGAACCTGGGTGTCTGCACCCGCAACAAGCGCCGCTGCGCTGGCCTGCAGATCACCATCTTCGGTTTCAGCCAAAGCTTGGGCATCAAACAAAGTCGCCCCGTCCGGGCGCAAAGCCGCAAGGCGTATTCCCATCAGACGGTGCAGCGGATCAGGGTGCTGCGACAGGGCAATAAAAACCTCTGCCGGTGCCGCAATGAACCCTGCCTGCAGACTGGACCGCAAAGTGTTTGCCAGACCCATCGCCTGTGCTCGTGTCAGCGCGACGGGTGAATTGGTCTCTTCGAGACGACCAAGAATAGCGTTTGCCGTGCCTTCAACATCCAACGGTGCGGCGGGCAGGAAAGTGTCCAACCAAGGATAATGTTCGGGGTGAATGGCAAGCAAAAGACGCGCCGCATCCTCTGGATCTCGCAACCAACTCTCGGGTGCGAGGTTCAGGGCGGTGCGCACTATAGTTTGCGCGGCCTCCAGCGGCTGAGCGGCCAAAATGCACAGCAGATCGATATCCATCTGCCCATCAGCCGCGCGACGTTCAGCTATCCAAAGCGCCAGGTTCTGTGCCGCAGCGACGGGATGCTCAAACAGCCCCTTCAGAACCGATAATCGAATACGCGCGGTATAGTCGGAGTCTTTGCGCAACAAATTCGCTGCGAATTCGACTGTACGCCGGTGATTGCTGTATTGAACGATCTCCAACAGATGCCCCGGAGACGCTGACCACAGATCGGCAAAATCCTCGCCCCAAGACAAAACCATTTCCCGGGCCGGAAAGATGCTGGCAGAGGCGGGCAACCCAAATCGCTGATCCATCAGGCAGGTCGCTGCCAAATCCACAAAGCTATTGCGCCCAAACCCGGCCTGGCTGCGCAAGTGGCGCGCAACCCTTCGGTTCAGATAAGACTTTGTTGCGCCGGTAAATACCCGTTGTCGGCTGTAATATTGCGGCTGCACGGGCTCGGCAGCAAAACGTTGGGCCAGCAACCCAAAGGTCAGCGCATCGTCAAACGCCTCGGCAGCCTTGAAAACCCGACGCACCGTCCGAAACCCGCCCTTTGAGAACGGCAACTTAGCAAGCACTTTCAGACAGAATTTCGCGGCTTTCGGATCGTGTAGCCCGGTAGCGTACAGCGCCAATGACTGTTCGTGAAACCAATTATCCCCGCGCCTCATCGCGGCTATCCAATCCTCAGCGGATTCTGTTTCGAGCTGGGCCTGCATCTCGGCGGCCATGGTCAGAACCGGCTGGCCTTGCAGTTTTCCCAACACCAATTGCGCGGCCTCGGATGTGGCAGGGTCGGACGACCGCGCGAGGTCTTGCAACACTTCTTGGCGATCGCTGTCCCAGTCCGGATCTCGCAGTCGCCAGATGACATAGGGCAATGCCCGGCAGGTCGCAGGATGTTGGGCAGTATCAAATCCACCCGCAGCGTCGAGCACTCGAGGCAGAGCGTCAACCACGCGCCGCAACCCCAACGACCAAAGCAGCTTAGCCGATTGCCTATCATGCAATCCCGGCAAATGCTGGAGGCGATGCAACATCACCCGATCGTAGGGATCACCCGTCGTTTCGGTTACCTCAACCGGCGAAAAGGGAGGAACACCTGATGGCACATCACCCTGTTCAAAATACCCGCGTTCCGTACACGACAGCACAAGGCTATCGATAATTCGATCCGCCTGATCCCTTGAAACGGGATCCGGAGTACGCGTCCCGTCATCCAGCGCGGACCCTTCCCAGCCATAGCGATAGTTGACCAAAAACAGCCCGTTCGTTTCGATCAATTCGATTTCATAGAGCCGATTGCGACCGGCGGGTTTGATCAGAGTTCGCTTTGAAACCAGACGCATTAATTCGGGGAAAATCCTAATCGTTATTCTTCGAATACAGCTGCACTTTTTCCGTATCGGCAGAAGACGTCAAGACCTTATGCACGTTAAAATTGCGTAGTTTTCGAAGCCCATCCCAGTGAGCTCACACTAGGGAACAGGCGCTGCATCACAAACTATCGGGAACCTTGGATGAGGGCGCAAAGGCCCCCTGCCCTCCAAGGTCAGCACTCCTGCCCTACGTCCTAAGCGCTCTGAACCTTAAGAACGGATATAAACTGAGCATCTTTCACTTGTAGCCAAATACCTAGTCGACTTCTCACTGCACCAGTTATGGGCCACAGACCTTATCTGTGCAAAATATTAACATTATGAACAGCACTTGATTCATCAGCCCAGCCTAAGTATGAGGCAAGATGTTCAGGTCGCACCTCTTTAGGTTCGGCCGTTACTCAAAAGCCTCCGGCTCAAGCTCTTGCCAGAATTCGAATATTGCCGAGGCATTCAATCCAGATCGCCATCCGTGAGAACGGAAGTGCTCTCGGTCAAGGTCATCTTTGAGGCTTGCCAGAAATAGTCTTTTGTCCGCATCTCGCTGCGTTGGGTTTCGCCGCGAAACCAGCGTTTCTACAATTGACAGCCTACGCGAGCGGTCTTCGCGCTCGGCAGACCTCACCTCAAAAGCTTCGTCTTCTTTGGCTTTTTCTTTGGCGCGTTCCTTGGCGGCTGCAATCGCTTCGGGACTCGGCGGCGTGGCCTCACTTATGTTTGCCGGCCGATAATCATCGCGCAGCGCTGCAGATAAGTAACCGACGGTGGATTTAATACCCTTTTGCTCCGTGACGTAGTCCAGCTTTTGCTGAACGTAGTCCTCACCATGTTCGGAAATCCATTGCCGGGCCAGCCTGTCAGACACACCCTGTCTGCGCAATGTCGCGTAAACCGGAAGACTACGAACACCATCACCGTCATCTATTTCGAACATCGCCATTTGAGGGTTCGGCTTGATCACAAATCTGATGTCCGTCACAGAACGGCCTTTCTTTTTGAACTCGGGCTCGATCAGAATATCCGAGCTTTTGTTCACTTCGGCCACGGCAGGTTTGATGATCTTCGCATTCAGGTGTTTGAAGATCGTGTAGTAGTCGCTCTCATCAACTCCCATGAGTTTGCGAAACACATCAAGCGTCCACCAGCCCGTCGATCCAGTTCTGACAAACCGATAGCAATTCTCGTAAAGAGCCAAGCCATGCCCCGAACTGAAGTTCCGCTGTATGTGCACATTGATCAGCGCGTAAATCTTGGGATCATAAAGCTTTTGCGCCAATGCAGGCGAATACGCGTATTCGCAGACCCCCCCTTTCAGCTTGGCAAAACTCAGCAATGAGGAAACACCCCATTCCTGTTTGCCCTGCTCGTCCAGCATATCCCACTCGGCAACGGTTTCTGCCAAGGCCCTCAGACTGGCGCGGAGCGTGTCGAAATCGTTCGAGTTGTACCCGACCATCATGGCCAGGGTACGCGCATCGATCGTATGCGTTGTTGCTGTCGTCAGCATGTCATAGGCGTTCAATAGAAGAACATTCGACAACTTGCGCTGAAGCAAGGTCAACTTGCCACTGATGTGAATCGCGGCAACGTTCTTTCTGACTGACTCTCGGCGCAATGCTCCGGTCAGTTGATCCATGTCCAACTTTTTTTCTGGCATGATTCTGCCTGACTGCTCTTTTTCGGATAGTGTGCACAATAGGTACCTGCGTTTCAATACCTATTAGGTGCCCAAATACAGGACAACGCCAATCCCGTAACCAGGCACCTTACATCCTTACCCACAGAGTTATCCCCAGAAAAAGCATGATGACCCTTCAGGTCGTCTCTCTCGCAATCTCCATTGGCTCTGAGATGTCGTTATTTAGGCTCTCTATTCAGCGCCGTTCGGTCAATCCTGAGAATCGGCACCACATCTACCGGATTCAGTAACCCTTCGTCCTGCGTATGGGTCCCTAAAGACCCGTAAGCTGGTACCTTTTAACCTGTCTTCGGGCACCCTATTGAGCGCAGGATATTGATACAAAACAATAAAATACAGCCAAATATCTTAAACTAACTAAATCAATAAAACAGTTTTTGTGCCTCTTCATCTGAGAAAAGGGTGGTTTCGTCGCGAAACGTTCCCTGTTCTCCACTGAAATCGTATAAGCGCACAATCTAAGTAAGCGTTGACGAAATATGTGCGGTATAATACCGAATATACTAAACAATGACGAACATTTCTTGAGGCAAAGATTGTGAGCAGATCACCCCAACCTCCAGTTCCCCCATATCTGAACCTGAACCCACAGGTCGCGGCATCCAAGTTACCAGATCCTATTCAAACGTCTCGATTCGCAAAAGCAGCAGCTTTCTGTGCTAAAGGCAGAGAAGACCTCGCGCGCAGAGGCTATGCTCCTGACGGCGAAAAGAGGCTTAGAAAATTCTCCATCTGGGAAATTACCAAATACCTCATCCCGATTGCTCCAGCCCATCTACGCCGTGTCCTCAAAAGCAATCCCTCCCTGCCCCAGGGCGAGGGAGAGGCCGGATCAAAATGGTTTACCTTGGAGGAGATCCTAGAGCTGCGACAGTTCTTTGCGGCCGAAGGTGTCAGCACAAAAGAATACCTACCCTACCGTCCCGAAGGTATGCCGGCCAAGGTCGTCTCTGTGGCCAATTTCAAGGGAGGTGTCGGAAAGACTTCCACGGCGGCCCATTTGGCAATGTCCGCAGCCCTGGATGGATATAAAGTTCTGGTCATCGATCTAGACAGCCAAGGGTCAATGACATCAATCCTGGGCGGTAAAGTAGCAGATGAGTGGCAAACTGTATTTCCGTTGATCGCAAAAGACTATGCGCGGGCGGTTCAGGCGGAAAATCAGGTGCGTTCCGCGGCGAAACAACCGGAAATCCCGCTCGATGAGACGCTCCGCGAAGCATTAACCACCCTGCCCCATGACGTTATTCAAAAAACGCATTGGCCCAATATCGACCTGATCGGCGCACAGTTGAACCTGTATTGGGCAGAGTTTCAGATTCCGGTTTGGCGCATGGGCCTGCGCAGCTGGCCCCTCTGGGATGGGCTGACTAATTTCCTCGAAGATGAAGGCATCCTGAATGATTACGACATTGTCTTCCTCGATACGCCTCCTGCACTTGGGTACCTAACGATAAACGCTTTGGCCGCGGCGGACATTTTGCTGGTACCCTTGGGGGCGTCGTTTTTGGAGTTTGACTCGACCGGCCGGTTCTTTGACATGCTCTACACCACCTTCGCCAGTATCGAGGACGGTGAAAATGCAGCGCATCGAGCGGCGGGCCTGCCGGAACTTAAGTTCGAGTGGGACGTTGTGCGCGCGATTATCACGCGATTTGACGCGAGCCAGCAGACCGACATGGCGAATGTCATTCAGGCCTATTTTGGCGATTTCATGAATGCGTATCGACAGGACTTTACCGCGTTGGTGGGGCAGGCGGGTGAGCAAGTGAACGGGATCTACGAGGCGGATTACCGAGACTTCAACCGGGACACCTATGTGCGCGGTCGCGAAACCTTTGACCGGACATACGCCGAATTCAAAGAAGTTCTGATTGGTTGTTGGTGGCGCGACGTCCAGATGGCAGGAGAGGCAAATGGCTAAACGCAGACGATTGAAGGCCCCGGACGCGACGGATCTGGAACAACTCGAAGCCGGTTTCGCCGCGAAACCCTCGCTCAACCCATTCGACGGGCATTCTGCCGCTCCGCCGATTGCGCAAGTCGCTGCTGAGGCGGCGGCGTTGTCAGGTATGGCCGCAGTGACCGACCGCGTTTCGATGGCGCAGGACCAATCTGACGCGGCCCTTTGGAGGGATGCGCAGGCTGACGGTTTGGTGGTGCAAAGATTGCCTTTGGACGCGATCGCCGCCGATTTCATTCGCAGAGACAGAATGAAAGACGACGAAGAAGCGATGGAAGAATTGCTGGCCTCATTGCGCGAACACGGTCTGCGAACGCCAATCGAAGTCACACCATCCGCCGACGGTTATGGTCTGATCTCAGGCTTCCGCCGTCTGAACGCCTTTCAGCGTTTGGCCGCCACGGATCCTCGGTTCGACACGATCCCGGCTTTTGTCCGAGAGGCCGGGACAGGGCAGGGCGCCTACGTTTCGATGGTCGAGGAGAACGAGCTTCGCTCTAATCTGACGCCCTATGAAAGGGGGCGCATCGCTGTGCTGGCCGCAGGGCAGGGGGTGTTTCCAAGCTCCGATGCCGCCGTCGACGTGCTGTTTGCTGCGGCATCCAAAGCCAAGCGATCAAAAGTGAGAGGGTTTGCCAAGGTCCACGAAGCCCTGGGCGACTTGCTTCAATTTCCAATAGCACTTTCCGAAAAGGCAGGTCTGCGATTGGCCGCGGCTTTGCGCGACGGATCTCAAGCCCGATTGCGCGAGGCGTTGGCTGAGGCGAATGTGGCAGACGCCAAATCTGAATGGGCTGCGCTGGAGGCAGCTCTAAACACGGCTCCCAAAAAATCATCGTCTCGCGGCGGTCGTCCGAGTGAAGTTAAACATCTCCCGCAGCGCCAGCTTGAGAACGGAATTCAAGTTAAGGCAGAACTGGCGTCGGGAGAAATGCGGCTGAAAATTTCAGGGAAGGAGTTTTCGCCAGAAAATGCGGACGCGCTGCTAGATCACATCTTGGGCGCTTTGAAGTGAGCGAATTATGGAAGTGTTTGTGTAGTGGTCAAAAAGAGTATTTATTGACTATTATAGGTGCTTCCTTCAGCATAGTTCTATTTTTTCACGTCCCGCACAAACCCCGAAGGTGCACTGGTGAACCTATGTCCTTCTATCTGTGACGATTTCTAAACCGTGCATCGAGCATCTCTCCACGCTTTCGATGCAGTGCTCGACGGCACCAAAAACAAACCGGTTATAGGAGACTTGTTGTCGGCCAACTTTGCGGCTGTATGTCGTGCGCAAACTAAATGAACGAGGAGCCGCCATCATGGATTCTGCCCCGCGATTCAACCTATGTGAGGAAACTCATTCGGGTTCGAAAAACGGCGTGTTCGCGTTTCGCGACGCTAGTATCAGTCAATGTGCGAGGCTCGAAGCCGCAATAGATTCTACTGGCAACGCAAAAATCCTGTCAGCGTGACTTCCGGCTTCCGTATATCCGTTGACATTGTGAAATGGAAATCTCCCGGTGCCACATTTACGTCCCAGGAATGAGTGTATTACTATTTTGCAGTACCGTAACCAGCGCCAAGCTTCTTAAGGCGAATGAAGTAAATGATTGCAGTTCTCAAAAGCTTTTCAGGAACTCAGCTAAAGGCGCGTTTTCTGAGGAGTTCATTCTGGACGTTTTCTCTGCAATTGGTAACTCAGGCGCTTCGCCTCGGAACCAACTTAGTTCTGACACGTATCCTATTTCCCGAGGCATTCGGCTTAATGGCCTTGGTTATGGTTTTCATAGTCGGGTTAGAGATGCTCTCAGATGTGGGCATCGGCCCCTCAATCCAGCGAAGTGAGCATGGGGATGATCCAGATTTTTTGAACACCGCATGGACAGTGCAAGTTATCCGCGGTTTTTGCCTTTGGGTGTTTTGCTGTATTTTAGCGATTCCCATTTCTAGCTTCTACAACGAGCCATTTTTGGCTGCGGCGCTACCGGTAGCCGGAATTTCGCTGATCTTCTCAGGGTTCAGCCCGACGCAAATGCACAGTGCGGTTCGGCATCTCAGTGTTGGTAGGCTCTCACTGCTCACTGTGACCTGCCAGACTGTCATGGTACCTATCGTTATTGCTATGTCTTGGGCTTTGAACTCGCCTTGGGCATTGGTTTTCGGAAACGTAATTTCCTCAGCAATTTACCTAATTGTATTGACTGTTTTTCTTCCCGGTCCGTTGAATCGTTTTTGTTGGAATAGAACGGTGTTGCGTGAACTAATCACATTCGGTTTTTGGATTTTCTTGAGTACATTGTGCGGGTTCTTAGTTACACAAGGCGACAAGGCAATCTTGGGAAAATACTTGAGCGCAAGTAGCTTAGGTATCTACAATATCGGATTTGTTTTAGCGACTTTCCCCATTGGGCTGGCGGCATCCGTGACCAAAACCGTACTTTTGCCACTGTATCGAGAACGACCACCTGCAGCTTCCACGTCCAATTTTTTAGCCCTTCGAAAAATGAGAATTGTCCTAACGGTCGGGATTTTTTTTCTTTTGTCTCCTTTCATGTTTTTTGGGCAGGAAATTGTGAACTTTCTGTACGATGATCGGTTTGTTACCGCAGGGGCTGTCGTTATTGCCCTCGCCTGTATGCAGGCGCCCAGTGTCATCAGTTTTACCTATGAGCCATCGGCGCTGGCTGCGGGAAACTCTCGCAGTTTCTTTTTTCTACAGGCCTATAAAGCAATGATATATATCTTTCTTATTTGGGTAGGGGTAGAAACTAACGGGTTGATGGGCGCACTTTTCGGCATGGCGGCGTATCACCTTCTAGCGTATCCAGCAGTCGTTGTTTTGGCAGTCAAGAATGGTTCATGGGACGGGTGGCATGATTTGGCAGGATTTTGTTTTGGCTACCTAATCAGCTTTTGTGCATTTTGGATGAATTATGAGTATTTGGTGGCACTGTCTTGAAAAGCCGGGATGCAATGGTGAAATCAACTCCTACTGCTGTCGTAGTGATCGGTCGCAATGAGGGCGAGCGTTTGCGCAGGTGTCTTCTGTCTATTCCCAAAACCATAAAACCGGTGGTTTATGTCGATTCCGGTTCAACTGACGACAGCGTCCGCACTGCGAGGGACGCGGGTGCAGAAGTTGTTGACCTTGATATGTCGTCGCCATTCACGGCGGCACGGGCGCGCAACGCAGGTTTTGAAGCGCTGACAGGGAAGGCCGCGCCGGACTTTGTTCAGTTTGTAGACGGTGACTGCGAGTTCAACACCAATTGGTTCAATTCAGCCGAGGAATTCCTGTGCACTCATCCGAAGGTTGCCGTGGTGTGTGGTCGTCGTCGCGAGAGCTTCCCCGAGGCCACAGTGTACAATCGTCTTTGTGATTGGGAATGGAATACGCCGGTTGGTCGAGCCAAGTTTTGCGGTGGCGATGCCATGATCCGTGCAGACGCCTTTGAACAGGCAGGAGGCTTTCTTGATACAATGATCGCGGGCGAAGAACCTGAGCTGTGCGTTCGCATACGCGCATTGGGGTGGGAGGTTTGGCGATTGGACGCAGAAATGACATCGCATGACGCGGCAATTACGCGTTTTTCTCAGTGGTGGAGACGAACCCGGCGCAGTGGTCATGCTTTTGCAGAAGGTGTTGCGCTACATGGTGAGCTGCCAGAACGTCATGGTGTCTCTGATGTGCGACGACTTCTTAGGTGGGCAGTGTTCATACCTTTGGCCATAGCATCTTTGGCTGTTTTTGCCTCCCCTTGGGCCCTGCTGCTTTGGCTTGTGTACCCACTTCAGGTATTGCGGTTGGCCTTCAGGTTTGGGGTCAAAAACAGAGTGAGTTGGGAAGTCGCGTTCTTCCTGACATTGGGCAATTTTCCTGAGGCATTGGGCTGGTTTGAGTATCATTGGCGTCGATTTAGGGGGCATAAAGCGAAGCTGATCGAGTATAAGTGAGCGGCAACAATCCCAAGGTCCATGATTTTGCCATCTACTTCTGCGAGGTTTCGCAGACCCACGTATCAGTCTTTCCAGAACCAAATGAAGATGTTCTTCTATGCGCGTTGCTTATCTGATTAACCAGTACCCTAAAGTCAGCCATACATTTATCCGGCGTGAAATTCTGGAAATGGAAAGGCAAGGCATCGAGGTCGAGCGGTTTTCACTGCGTGGCTGGGATGCCGAGGTTGCAGATGCGCAGGATAAGGTAGAGCAGGAAAAGACCCGATATACTTTGCAGGACGGGATGCTTTCACTTGCAAAAGACACGCTCAGACAAGCAGCCAAAAACCCAAAAGTTTTTTTCCGAGCGTTGAAAACTGCGTTGGCGTTGTCTCGCAATTCGGTTCGCCCATGGCCTTACCATTTGATATATCTGGCTCATGCTTGCCGGATCAGGCGTTGGCTGGATGAGAAGCCTGTATCCCATCTGCATGCGCATTTTGGTACGAATTCTGCCGAAGTCGCGCTGCTTTTGAAGCTGTTAGGGGGCCCAGAATTTAGCTTTACAGTTCATGGTATGGACGAAGCCGACAACGCCATCAAGCTTGGCTTTGAACACAAGGTCAAAGAGGCCTGTTTTGTTGTTACGGTCAGTGCCTACACACGCAGCCAACTTATGCGACACATCTCTGCGGATCTATGGCCCAAGCTGAAAGTTGTCCATTGTGGCCTCGAGTCGTTTGCTTTTTCGGATTGCACACCAATCGACGCTTCATCGCCTCCGGTCTTTTTGTGTATCGGGCGAATGAGCCCTGAGAAGGGTCATTTGATCCTTATCCCCGCTTTTAAAAAGGTGCTTCAGAACTATCCAAATGCTCGTTTGGTACTGGCAGGCGATGGCGATATGCGATCCAGGATTGAAGATGAAATAGATGCACTCGATTTGTCCGCCGCAGTTCGGATCACCGGGTGGATCGACTCCGATCAAGTCCTTGATGAAATTCGTGCCTGCTATGCCCTGGTGCAGCCCAGTTTTATCGAAGGGCTGCCGGTTGTAATCATGGAAGCAATGGCGCAGGAGCGTCCTGTAATTTCTACCTATGTCGCCGGCATACCCGAGCTGGTTCAGGACGAAAGAACCGGTTTTCTTGTTCCCGCGGGCGACACTGACGCGCTTTCAAGCGCAATGTGTAAGATGTTGGAACTCTCTGGTGACACGCTGTCTCAGATGGGAGAAGTCGCACGGGAACGCGTGCATCAGCGTCACAGCATTCAGAGTGAGGTAGAGAAGTTGCGTGGATTGTTCGCCGAGGCGCAATGAACAGGCTGGTCAAGAATTTCGCCACGTCCATGTTAGCGTCCGCACCCATCTACGGGGTGTTAAAGCGCAGGGTTTTAGGCGGAAATCCTATTACAATTCTTTGCTACCACACTCTAGGCGCGGACTCTGAACCGATGGACTCCTGGACCGTTTTAAGCGTTTCCGATTTTCGTCAGCAGGTGCAGGTATTACGTCGTCACTATGATGTGGTCAGTTTGGATCAGGCATTAGAGCCTTCCAATGTATGTGACCGACCCAAAGCGGTGCTAACCTTCGACGACGGCGACGTTGGCTTGTACGATTTTCTACTCCCGGTTTTGCGCGCCGAACTGTTGCCGGTCACGATCTATGTCGCAACAGCGCAAATTCAAACCGCTCAGCCCTATTGGTTTGATCGCGTTATCAACGCCCTGCAAAACCTAGATGAATTTGAGATGGATTTAAGCGTGGGTGGGCTCGGTCGGGGTGTCATACCGGCAAGTAGAGGAACGCCAAAAGATCCTGAACGGTGGCTGGCCATTTCAAGCATACTTGAACGTCTGAAAACTCTGCCCCCGAAAGAACGCGAAGCTGTATCCGCCAGAATTTCTCTTGCCGCGACGGGTTCAGATACTCCCAAAGGTTCCCTTCATCCTATGACGCTGGACCAGCTGAGGACATTGTCTGAAAATCCAAATGTCACCATTGGGGCGCACAGTCATTGTCACAACCTGCTGGACCAGATTCCTATTGAAGACGCCAAAGCCAGTATCCTTACGTCCCGCCAGTTGTTGCAGGAATGGACCGGGCAGGAGGTCCGCCACTTTGCCTATCCCAATGGAAACCACAATCCAGAGGTAGAAGCAGCCGTGGCAGCGGCCGGCTTTTCGTCCGCGGTTGTTTTGGATGATCAGTTGCTCGCCCACGCAAATGATCAATACACTTTGTCGCGCATAGGTATTGGTCGGTATGATGATACGGCGCGATTTAAGCTGCGCCTTTTGGGAATGTAGGGGTAATTGGCAAACAAGTGGCTTTTTTGCAGGGCTGACAGCTCAGCATTTTGTGTCTGGCTTGTTCAACACTTGAGTGAGTGCGGGATGTCATCGCGGAAGCATCCGCCAGTCTTGCGGACATTACCGCCCCCGTGTCCACTCCGTGTTGGCAGGTTGAATGCGCACCAATAGATGCACGAATGCGTAGATTACGAAACCAATGGGTTCTTTAAGGAGCAACCCAAATAGTGCAGGCGCGGTCATCGGGCTTTTGCTATTGTTTTTGTTCAGCTCGGGATAGAGCCGAAAGACTTCTTCTACGCCAAGGTCCTGGCGTTTGCGTACACGCACAAGGTTGGAAAGGCCCTCGACCATGGGCCACTGATAGAGGGCAGGTACTTCTTTGCGTTCCGCCGGGCTAAATTGCAGTCTTACGAAAGTGTCATCTGAAATGATGTCTGGAAACGCCCCCCACCGGGATCGACCGGCCGCGTTTACGGCAAAAAGACCCGCACCTGCGGCACCTTCTTGCATAAAGGGCAGTCGAATCCATACTCTTGCATAGTGCCTTGTCACCCAGCTTTCGGCGCGAGACATTTGCAGTTTCCCGGTTGCATAAGTCGCTTTCGAATTTGAGAGAACCTCGCGAAGCTGACCTACGATATTCGGGTCGCAGATCACGTCCGCGTCCAGATAGATACGTGGGCTGGCCGAGGATTCTTGATCTATATAGTGATCAGCCATGTTGAGCGCATTCAACTTCCCGGGGCTCTCAATCTCTAGCAGCTCTGTCTTCCAACCTCGCTGAACAAATCGCTCCTCACAGCCCGCGACGATTGCCACAGTTTGATCGGTACATGCATTTGCAGCCACAACAACATGAACCAGCCCGGCGCGGTCGTCTTGATTGATCAAAGCCTCAAGGCATCTGCCGATATAATCTTCTTCATTGTGGGCGGCGATGACGATAAATACTGGACGCTGTGAAACTGGCTCATCACCTTTCGCGCTGGGTTCGTATTTACCTGAGCCGCTCATACTCTTTCACATCAATATATGTTCTCGAATTGCTTTGGTTTGATGCCAGAGATTCCTAGCATTGCAAAGATTTTTGAGCATCTGATCGCCGCGCAACGTTTTGCGATTACGTAACTGCGCTGTAGGTCAAACGCCACTTAGTCCGCTGGAACTCCGGTGCGCCTGCTGTTTTTGACCACATCCCAGACCGTTTCCTGCATCAACTGCGCCGCTTCCGGTCCGGGGCTGAGTGCTTCTGTGCCATCAGCTTTCAGCAGCTCATGCGGCAGTCCAACCGGAGACTCCTGATAAAGCACCGCGTAGTGGGTCAAAGCGACCAAATAACTGCCCAAGTCACTGAGATGGATGTTGTCGGAAAACAAATCGTTACGGTCGGCGATTGGACCAACACCACCACGACTTTCAACGTCTCGGACGAATTGAGCCATGACTTGGCCTGCTGGAATCAGATAGATGGGTTCCGGATCGCCCTCATATGCCATCGCGCGGCGCAAGATTTCTTTTTCCCAATATCGGTCCAAGTCCTTGTCAAGGCGGTCAAGCCACCCTTCTTCGTCATCCAACGGGTGCCAAGTTTCATAGAAATATATGCGCATGTCTTGGTTCGACTGTCTTCCAAGCTGCCACCATTCATGTAGATATTTGGCGCTGTCGAAGTATTTGATTGCGTCGCGAATTTCGACCATCTCGGTCATAATAAACGTATTATAGTCTCCGGAAGATATCGCTTCCGAAGCGTTGTTGAAGCTTTCGGGCATATTGCGCAACTCGAACCCGTTGATCTCCTCTTCGGGTTCCCAATGTGCTTTCAACGTCGTACCCCAGCCCAACTGGCTGCTATAGTCGTGCTCGCCCCCGGCCAATTGCTTCAGCATAACCGGAATGTCAGGCCCGACGAGACTGTGCCCAAGGTGAAAAACAGTTTGCGGCAGTGTTGGCGCAGGCGCAGGCGCGTCATAGAGAGTTTCGAAGGTGTTGATATCGATTGGTTTTGTGGATCCAAATCGAACAAAGCCAACGATCGCCGCGGCAACAATCGGAATGGAGGCAAGCAGATAACGTTTCATCTCAGCAAACTCAGACCCTCGTGAACAAACTCTACGATACGCATATCAGCCCTTAGCGCATAGCCAGTAGATGCGATGTAGTTGGATCAATGAGAAATTTGACTATGGGTTTGAAGCTGTTGTGCGCTACGCTCTATCTAGTGGGTTAAAGTCAAAATACCATCCGCAAGTATCCAGTTCTGTGCTTCTGAACACAGTAGATTTTTCATGAGGGTTGATATGCAATTCGGGAAAGTGCCTTTTCGAAACTTGAAGGTCGCTGAACGCAGACGCGGTGGGGTTCCTTTGTTGGCTGTACTCGTAGGTCTTTTTGCGTCCCATCTTGCGGTGACAGACTGGACAGCCAACGCTTCCAATTCAGAACACATTTCGATTCCGGGTGTTCATGTGCCCTTGGGACAAGTGTCACTTGCGATTTCAAACGACACTCTTCAATCGGGTTTGAATTGTTCAAGCGCCTATTCGACCGAGAAGCCCTTCGTTGAATTATTCAAAACTTCGATGCCATGGCAGAATTTTGCCCGGCTTGCGCAGGCTGATGTCGTTGCTAAAAACGGTTGGATTAATCGAATTCTAGATGGTGACGAAATTAGCAGAACCGGTACAAACGCAGACTATTTCCGAAATATCTCGGTCGCACGTGCGATCAGTCTTGCTTCACCCGAATTTACAAGAGAGCTCGCCCAATACACACTTGCAAAAGAGACAACACATACCGGTTATGATTTAGATGTCAGACAAGTTCATAGCGGCCATAGCTTAACAGATTCCCACACTAACTCTTGGTGGGAGTTGGGCAACATGATCAATAGCTTTGGTAGGAAAAAAGACAGGGTTGCGCGCTCAACCATTCCGGGAAGCGAAATGCGTTGGCGTCGCGAATCAGTGGACTCCGCTTTCTATGGGAACCCTAATGCTTGGAAAGATATCGCTGATTTTGAACTTTTGGTCATTACCGAACGAAATGACATCTATCCGGAAGCACTTTATCCGACAGGACGCAAAGCGGAATACAGGCTGGAAAGGCGCGAAGAGTTTTCAAGGTGGGTTAATCACGCTTGGCGCAATGGCAATGACGGAAACGGCGCCGCTACCATGCTTTTCTCCGTGTGGACCGATTTAGAGGTGTCTGATCCCGGTTTCCGAGAGCGTTTGGACATTGATGGCGTTGAATGGGAAGCAATGGCGGACTATGCCAACGAGAAGCGCCCTTCGGAAGCTCCACCGGTTGTTATCATTCCAGGTCATCGCGTTATGGCGCGGCTTTACGATGATATCGAGCAAGGGCTTGTTCCCGGCGTTGCAAACATCCAGGAATTTTTTGGCGATGATGTTCACCCAAATCACTTGGGTGGCTACATGATATCGCTTTTACACCTTGCAGCAATCCACCAGGTCGATTTGACAAATGTGCCGACCAGGTTTGGAGGAGGCTCCGATCGGCAGCCGCTTGACTTGGTTCCGAGCCCCGAAATTGCGGCATACCTAAAGCTAATGGTGCAGGACGTTGTTACAAGCTATCAAAACAGCAGAGGATCAGATGTTTACACCTCGGATGACATCTGAGCCATCGACTGACCTGAGATGTGATTTCATGCCAAGCCATCTTCAGCGAGATGGAAATGGCTACGTGGGAGAGCCGCTCGCTGGCCCTTAATTCGAAAGTTGAATGGGGAATTACTTACAGTATCTAGGATTCATCAATATCCGTATCCGCCCACTTTTCCCAGGTGACGGCACTTGTTCAGAACCACACCGAGAGAGTTGGTGCGCCCGGCAATTTCGCGTTCGCACTTATCAATTTCTTCGTAAGTGGTTTTGCCGGCTTCGGCTACCAGAACGACGCAATCGACTTGATCAAAAAACGCGTAGGCGTCGTCGCAGGCCAACATGGGCGGCGAGTCGAAAATCATCAGGTCCGGTTGATAGCGCTCTTCAATTTGATCAATAACCCAACCGGTTTCGCGTTCTTGAAGCAGTTCTGATGAGTTCGAAATCGGGGTGCGGTTCGAAGCGAAAATCAATCTGTCATTGTAACAAACCATATGTTCTTCTGCTGGTGCCGTACCTTCAAGCACCCTAGAGAAGTTCTGATTATTCGGAATGTTCAATGTTTTGGCAATTGAAGGGCGGCGCATGTCAAAATCGATGACAATGCTTGATTGGTCACGCAAGCGCAAAGTGCTGAATGCCAAGTTAAGACACAACGTCGTTTTTCCACAATTGGATTCCGGCGACGTGACAAGCACGCGCCGCCAGCTGTTGGCTTTCATTTGATGCAGCAGGCGAGTGCGGAGAGTGTCGAAGGGAACTGCGTCAACATTAGAGGACTCAGAAACAATTCGCGCTTTGGTCAGGGAACGCCTGTTGAGCTGCAGCTTTGGCAATGACTTCCAAAGTGAAGAAACGTCAGAGCCACCTTCACGCGCCGGGCTGCGTTGTTCTGTAGACGCAGAAGAACGAATATCAGTGTTTGCATTTCGGTCAGCCCGAGCTTTTTGTATTGCCGATTGAATGCGTTCCATCGATTTCTTTCCTTTACCCGAGACCAAGTTTTTCCAGAGCGTCCTCAAGCCCCAAGCGGTTCGTGAGATCCTCTATCAAAAGGTCAACGGGTGTCTGGTAGGTATGGACAAAATAAATTCCAATGGCTGCGACAAGAATAGGCAACAGGATGAGTGTCGCAACCAAGGTTCGGCGCGCTGCGGCCTGGCCAGGTGTCTTGAGGTAAGGAACAGTCGCGAACGTAGTGATATTGAGACGGCGCTCAAGTTCGACTGTCCTGCGAATGGTGTTGTTCAACAACTCAAGCAACAGGAAAATCCCGGCGGCCAAACCAACGCCGCCCAGAAACCCACCGGCAACCATTAGCTTTCTGTTCGGACTGGCTGGTTCAGTCGGGACATCTGCCTGCTCGGTAACCGTTATGCGCTGCCCGCGGGATTGGGCTTCAATTTGATTGCCCGTCCGGGCTTCGGCCAGGCTAGAGGTTGCTTGCGCATACTGAAATCTCAGGTTCTCATAGTCGCGTTCCAGCGTGCCCAGAGCAATTGCATTTGTTGGCGTATCTTCTATGGAAGCGGCGAGTTCATCCAATTCAGAATTTATGATTTCCTTTTGTTCTTCAATGAAGTCTATCTGACCATCAATGTCAGAAATCTGAAGCTCGAACGCCGTGAAATTTGGAGCAGTTTCCGTTCCCAAACCCAGTTTGATGTTTGCAGCTTCCAGCGCTGCTATTTGGCCATCCAGAGACTTTATCTGTGGGTGATCTGGGGAATAGATGACAAGCGCAGAAGCCCTTTCATCTTGCAGCTGCCGCAAACGCCGTTGTTCAGGTGTTAGACTTTCACCCGCCAGATCGGAACGCCCGGTGCGCTCATAGACCTCAACCAACCGTGCGCGGCGGTCTCTGAGCCCCGATAATTCCCGGTCCAATTGCAACAACCTCTCCTGTAGGGAGGACTGTCGGTTTCTCCGATAGTCGAGGCTGTCGGGCAGCGCGTCTTTGTGAGCTTCTTGAAACTCCAGGATTTTGGATCCCTGTTCGGCGAGTTCGTCATCCAGACGCTGAACTTCCTGCGTAAAGAAGTCGAGTGTTTGCCCCGTGGCGCTTGTTCTCATGGCCACGTTTTCTTCGAGAATCTGTGCCACCAGTTCGTTGGTAACCTGCGCAGACATTTCACCGGTGGGCGCGGCAAAAGAGACTGTAACAAATGACGCCCTGTTGAACGAGTGAGGAGGAATTTGCATCTCAATTCTCGATCGCATGTTAATCACGATCGCGTCCGGTGTCACATCAGGCACATTTGCGTAAACATCGAATTGCTGAGCCAAGTTCAAAAGATTGGCCCGGGTTAGAATACGCTGCTGCGTCACCTCCAGGATCTCAACAACACTTGCCTGAACTGTTGACGACGCAAGTTCGCCAGGAATCTGGGGCGATTCAACTACAAGCGTGGCTTCGGCCTTGTAAGTGGGCTGTAAACTAAAGGCGACAAAAATGCTTGCGGCAGTGCAACCCAGAACAATGAAAGTCATGAGCGGCAACCGCTTCAGAAACAGCGAAAAGTAAAACCGCACTTCGTTCATCATGATGAGTGCCTAACTTGATCAGGAGGTAAACTTGCTGCGAAAAAAGCGCCATCGTTCAAAACCATCTCTACGGTATTTCTCACAACGCCCTGTAACCCTCGGGTAAATGCATAGACCATGGCCAGATCGCAAATCTGGTTGACCAGCCGCGGTACTCCGCCCGTCGCTTCAAAAATGAGGTCGGTCGCAGCAGGGCTGAAAAAATTCCGTTCCGCGCCCGCGATTTCAAGCCTGTGGCCAATATATTTTCTAACGGTTTTGGAATCCATCGCCCTCAGGTGGAAACTTGAGGCAACCCTTTGCGCAAACTGGCGCATTTCAGGACGGCGAATAATCTCCTGCAATTCTGGCTGTCCGACGAGAACCAGCTGCAACAGCTCATCTTTGTTGGAATTGATGTTCGTGAACATTCTAAGTTCTTCAAGAGACTCTGCGCTTAGATTCTGGGCTTCGTCAAATATCAGAATAACCCGATGCCCCAGCGCGTACTCCTCAATCAGGTGCTTCTGAAAGGTTGCGAAGAGATCAACATAAGTCGCATCAGCCGGGGCGGGTTGATCCAGCGCCATTAGAACCCACCGCAACAGCTCTCCGCGGTCGCCGTGTGCGTTCGACACAAGGCCAACTTTCACGTCATCGCCGACCGATTTGAGCAGATGGTGCATCAGCGTCGTTTTGCCGGTACCCACCTCTCCAGTGATGACCGTGATCGGCGCGCGCGTCAGGATGCCGTATTCCAGCATGGTGTATGCCCGCAAATGCGCTTGTGACCAGAACAGAAATTCCGGGTCAGGCACCAACGAAAATGGCCGTTCTTTGAGGCCAAAATGTGCGGTATAAATGTCAAGAGAGCTGCCCGTATTTGGCGGTCCGGGCATCTGGTCAGGTCTATCTGTCAAGTCCTTGCTCTTATTTGCGTTTGAAAGGTCTTTTGAAACACTGGTGGGCATCGTCCTTTTGCCGTTCGTAATAGGACCTTGTGCCGCGTCGTCTGTCAAATTTCTGTTTTTTTGGTGTGGTTCGAGAATATCCCCATCGAAGCTGGCCTGCCTCCATTTGCGCCTCTGGATTTGACGCGATGGATTATTTTCATTGCCAGGCAAAAGCTGAGGGGGCATCTGACTTAGATTCTCCTGACCAAGTGGTGCTTGCGACCCAATACAAACAAGTCGCCGCACCTTGAAACCAAAACAAGACCCGAAAATGATCAGAACGGGCCCTACTACTCTTACTACGATTCCTATCTAGCAATTCACCCGCGGCAAAACAATTCTTTGCGCGCTCTAGCACGCGTATGCGTTGAAAATGTTTGCAGAGTCTCGCGTTTCGGACGTTTTCGAACAAACGCTCCTATGTGGAAGCCTGACCGAACGACCCCTAGCTGCATAGAACAATGAGGATATTCGAGGCTTCTCTGTATTAAGATTGTATTTTTAGGCAATTCCTTACACATCGGCACTTCTTGGTTTGCCTGCTTAGTTTTCCAATCGCCAGTCGTTCGAAAGGCGCCCAAACTACAAGAAGTCATCTTAGAGTTGCGCTTGAACCGTTCTCAATTTTGTGTGTTCCCACTTTGAGGTCAGCGAATCTTTGGATGTGTCTGTCGGTTCTTGTTTGGAAACAATAAATTCACCGACTGAGCATTGATTTATTGCTTTGAAAGTCGGCCGGTCTTTGGGCTGAGGTTGTGAGCAGATCGATATATAAGGCAGCGTCCTGCTGGACCTGCATTTTGCCAAAAATCTTAATACCTGAGAAACAAACCGAGGGGACAAATACTTACACAAGAATGCCGAATGCGACTCGTAGGCGGCAACTGAATACATGCAGCGTAACCCATCTGCGTCAGTGTTGGGTATTTCTGATACAGCTCAGAAGAAATCATAGAATTCTGGCGCGAACATCGTAAGAATGATCCGGTAAGGGGTATCTGAGTCTGCGCCGGATGGGCGTGAAAGGCTCGTGTCAAAATGGAAGAGTCGAATATGAAATCTATCGTAGCGCTACTCGTTTCAATCGTTCTAGGCGTCGTGGCAAACTCAGCCGCGGCGCAAGGTTATCGCATTCAATCCGGTGATACTTTGCGAATTGAGGTTCTCGAAGACGAAGGCCTGAACCGCGAAGTTTTGGTGCGTCCTGATGGCCGGATCAATGTCCCACTGGCCGGTTCACTGCGGGCGGGTGGCAGAAGCGTTGAACAAGTCAGTGATGAACTGGCGAGGTTGCTGGCGCCGAACTTTGCCTCACAACCGAATGTCTTTGTATCGCTGGGCGCGCTCAATGAGCCCCGGGAACCCTTCCGAAGCACTATCGATGTGTTTGTCATAGGCGAAGCCGGAACACCTGGTCGGCACACACCGGAACGCGGCACGACACTTCTTCAGTTTTTCGGAGAGATGGGTGGATTTTCCAGGTTTGCTGCGACCAAGCGCATCATGTTGCGCCGTACCGACAAAACAGGCAAAGAAACTGTGTATCAGTTTAACTACGACGCGATGTTGGACGGCACGGGAACCGGGGGATCGACAAGGCTGGCCGACGGTGACGTTATTGTCATCCCCGAACGGCGCTTGTTTGAATAAGCCCGAAGAGGGGCACAGCCGTGAAACTGAATTCAATACTAAAAACATCGGTGTTTGGCGCCGTTTTTCTGGTCGCCAACCTGAACGATCAGGCCGTCGCACAAGACGTGGACCTTGATCCCGGCGGGACTCAGATAACTTTGGGTTTCGCACAACGCATAGAATCCGGAGAAAACCTGACCCTTGATGTACCGGAAGAGGGCCATGGCACGATCGCATCGACCATTTTGTCCTTTGGATTGTCCAGCGAAACGCCGATCCAAAGCATAAGTCTTGATGCCGTCACAGCGCTGCGTTGGTCTGACTTGCCGGACAGAGGAAATGAGTTCGACTTCGGGGATTCAATATTTAATTTCGGTTACGTTCGTGAAGGTGCCAATGCAGGGCTGGATTTTGGCGCTGACTTTTCCAGCTATGACATTGGATTCTCTCGGTCACTTCGGACGTTCATAGATGAAGATGGCGTTCTTGAGATCCCATCCGATTTCCCGGACCTGACCGGCGATGGCACACGCCAGGAATACAGCCTCGCATTCCAGATGGATTTCGGGCGGCGCGATCTTATCGGTTATTATTTTGAGCTGGATGCGCGCGAGCTCAGATATATAGATCAAACGAGCCCAACATTGTTTGACAATAGCACGGTTGGTGCCGGGGCAGGGGTCAGCTTCACCCTTTCGCCAATTACAGTTGCCACGTTGGACTTTAGCGCGGAACGCTTTCAGGAAGACGATGAAGATCAGCGTGATCGCCGAACCAGCGATGTCGTGTTGGGATTAACACATGAGTTCAATTCCCGTACGCGCGCAGAATTTGGGTTTGGGTATACAGATATTGATGATCGACGTGACGTAGCGGGCGATGTCAGGACAACTGGTCCAATAGGCCGAATAGGCCTTGAGCGCGATACGCCAAACGGCACCGCGACCTTCGACATCGAAACAGAACTGGCGACTGCCGGGCGCTTGAACAGAGCTTGGATAGGTGGCAGCCGAGATGTCCTCGGCGGGAGCTTTTCTGCGACGCTTGGGGTGGCCCATACGGACGGCGGTAAGACAGAGCCAATCGGCTCGCTAAGTTATGCGCAAGTATATGGCGAAAACGAGCTCCAGTTCTTTTTCAATAGGGATGTCGCCATTACAGATGACGATGTATTTCGAGATGAGTATATTTTGGACGTCGTCTATATCCTTGGACTTGGCCCCGCATCGCGTTTGGGGTTTGCTGTTACCCAAGTGCTTACCGATGAAACAGACGTTGACCCGCGCGTAGAGCGTACTGATTTAAATGCGGTCTACAGTTATGAGCTAGAATCTGAATGGATTTTGAATGCGGGCCTTAACTATCGGATTAGGGACGAAGACGGTGTGGGTCGTTCAAGAAGTCCACTTGTCTTCTTTTCTATCGGTAGGGAGTTTGCGTGGCGACCCTGACATAGGTCGTACATGGCTACAGCTGATTGACACTTGAAGATCGCGGTGCCCTTGGAAGGCCCAAATCATGACCAAAACCTACTGCCTTTCAGACTACGCTTCGGCGGTGACGGCAACTAGCGCGCCTAAATTCAGGGGCTGAGGATGTCGCCCAATATTATTGCATATTGCGCGTTGTTTGGGTGGCCGTTGGTTGTTTTCGCGCTGTTTAAGTTGTTGTCGCGCCCGAACGCGGCGATCTGGTCGATTTTAGCTGGCTACTTGTTTCTTCCTCCAAGATTTGGTGTGGATTTTTCCGTTTTACCGCAACTTGACAAAGCTTTCATGCCCAGTGTCTTCGTGGTCATTGCGGCTTTTGTTTTTAGAGGTGGTGGCGACGAAACGACAAATCCTCATACTCATAGAGCATCAAAACTTCTGATATTCTTAGTCGTGCTTTTGTTGGTTGGGCCTTTCATTACTGTCCAAAACAACCCCGAGCCGATCGTATTTCCGGGACGGTTTATTCCTGGGCTTACACTTTATGATGCCTTAGGAGTATTTCGTGATCTAATGGTTGCCATGCTACCGTTTTTTATCGGTCGGAGACTGCTGGCAAACCAAGAAGGCCACGCGCTTCTACTACGGGCATATGTTTTGGCCGGACTTATTTACTCTTTTTTGATTCTAGTCGAAGTGCGCTTGAGCCCACAGCTCAATACTTGGGTTTACGGATATTTCGCTCATAGTTTCGAACAGCATATTCGCGATGGGGGGTTTCGCCCAATTGTGTTCTTGTCTCATGGGTTGTGGGTTGGTTTGTTTATGGCCACAGCTACTCTTGCGGCAGCTTCCGTATGGCGGCAAAAGGGAAAGAAAATCAACAGTCTGGTTTGGCTATATTCAACCCTGTGGCTGTTTTTTGTTCTCTACCTTTCCAAAACGCTGGGAGCGTTCGCTCTCACTGTTCTCCTGCTACCTTTGGTGCTTTTTGCGAGTGGACGCGTCCTACGACTTACAGCCGGTGTGGTCGCTGTCTGTGTCTTGGTGTACCCGGTACTAAGAGGCGCTGACTTGGTCCCGGTTGATGTTGTATTCGACTTTGCATTGAGCATAAGCGAAGATCGCGCCTACTCATTCAAAACCCGACTCGACAACGAAGATGCACTCCTTGCTCGCGCGCTTGAAAAGCCGATAACCGGTTGGGGTCTTTGGGGGCGAAGCAATCTATTTGACCCTGAAACCGGTCAAAGCACTAGTATCACTGATGGTGCTTGGATCATCGCTCTGGGGTCGTTTGGGTGGCTGGGCTACATCGCTCAATTCGGGCTGTTGTGCTTGCCACTCTTTTTCTTAGCTTCAAAGCGTGGGCAAGAAATTCCCTTCGCTACAAGCGGTCTATGCATTCTATTAGCGCTTAATTTGATTGACTTGATCCCCAATGCAACGCTCACACCGTTGACCTTTCTAACCGCCGGGGCGTTGATGGGATTTTGTGAACAATTTGTACGACCAAAGCGCAAACAGAGTAATTCTCGTGGCCCCAAAGAAATGACATTGTTCCCGGGATCACAGGCGCAGCGTAAGAAACGCAGCTGATGATTTTTTTATTTTTTGCACCTAATTTCGGCTTAGGTGTTGGCAAATGTCTGTTCGTTGACAAGTGAGAAACTAGGCGCAAGGCTATTAGTCTGTAGTTAACGAGTGCGGCAAGAGCGATTGTTCAAAGACAATTGAACATTTGTCATGTTGGGATGCCACGCAGCTCCTTTCTTTTACCCACCATACATTATCTCAATGCTGGTGCTGCGTTTGTAACAGCGCTCACCGTAGCGGACGGTTGTTCTGTGCCGTCTACACTTGAGGTTTTGTGGGCTTATCGCCAACAATAGGAACAGACGCCGGGGGCGTGGCTGAACTTATCGAGAACAACAAAGACGGGCTACTTGTCCCTGCGAACGATCTCGATCCGTTGGCCGAAGCAATGCGTCGCGTCATGACAACGCCAGAGCTGCGCGCGACACTTGGAAAGAAGGGACGGGAAACCATACAGAACCGCTTTGCGTCCACCCGCAGTGCCAAACTGTTGGCGGATTTGGTAAATGGTCAACGCGGTGCGCCGAACCGATAGGTCGGACGAATTGTGTGGCCGACTGAAAGCGTCTGGTCAGATTTGCTTTAACTTCCTGCTGCCGGTTTCCACTTGAAACCAACGCGCACGATTCCGTGGTCGGTGCTGCCGCTTTCTTTGTGGTCGTCGTGGTTCAGGTGGTCGTTCTGGACCAGCATTTCATCGAACGCCCACAAACGCTTCTTGGAGTTGTCGTAAAACTCCTGGCTGAACAGGATATGATCCAGGCTTTCGCGTTGACCCTTGTAGACGTGGGTGTAGTAGACATCCCGGATCGAGCGGTATTCCTGCATGGTCTGCGCAGTGTATAGCGCATTGTCTCCGCCGCCTGTGGACAGCGGCGACAGATAGGTGGGCTGTTCCGACAGGACATTCAGCGTGTTGCTGGCTTTGCCGTCGTTCATGTCGCCGATCAGCACCACAGGTGTGTCGGTCTTTTTGATCAGGTTTGTGATGATGACCCGCAGCGCGGCGGCCTCGGCGGTTCTGCGCACGGTTGATATGGCGTAACCAAGGGCGTTTGCGTGTGGTCCGTGAATGTCCTTTTTGTACCAAACCCGTTCGCGCCAGATTTGGGCAGGGCGTCGGGATTTGAAGTGGCATACAAAGACGTGAATTACCGGCGTGCGGCGATCGGGGCGGACCTTCAGGTGCATCACGGGCCGCGAAAACCCCTCCAGCAAGACTGAGATATCAGGCTGCTGCGGGTCGTCTCCGGTTGAGCGCAGGACAAACTCTTCCGGGAAGTCCTCGATCCATTCCGGCTCGTCCACCAACATGTCAGAGCGGACGGCAGCGGCGCAGACAATCTTGTTGTCAGTATGGTTGTCCGGAACCAAAAGTTCGTGCGTTCCTGCAAGTGCGGAATTGTCCAAAGCGGGCTGCAACGCGTCTTTGGCCCAGAGCTCTTGAAACCCGATGACGTCCGCATCAAGGCGCGTCAGCATGTCGGTCGTATAGTCGAGCTTTTTCTGATAGGTATGTGCGTCCCAGCCGTCGGTGTCACCATATATTGCCCGTCCCGGCAGGTGGAAATTCAGCAAATTGAAACTGGCAAAAGAAATGTCGCGGGCACCCATGTCATTCTCCGAAAAAATCTATAGCTAATCCGCGCAGCATAGCATGGATTGAATCCAGTTTGTGTGACAAAGGGCGAGAGGGGTCCGGTTTGGTGAACGAGGGGGCAGACCCGGACAAGGTTTCGCAATGGCGCTTTGATCTATTGTCAATTCGATCCGAATAGTATACCGCGGCATACAAATGGCGTTTTAGGCGGGTTTCTTCCCTTTGCCTCTGATGCCAACGCTTGATCAACTGCCAATTCGCCGGGATAGCCATGAGCCTGTATACAGACTACCTAAATGAGATTGCAACACGCAAAGAACAGGGCTTGAATCCCAAGCCGATCGATGACGGCGCACTGGTCCGTGAAATCGTTGATCAAATCAAAGATACAAACAGCCCGCACCGCTCAGGCGCTTTGGATTTCTTTATCTATAACACGTTGCCAGGCACGACCAGCGCGGCGGGTGAAAAGGCCAAATTCCTGAAAGAGATCGCCCTTGGAAACGTTCAGGTCCAGGAGATTTCGGTTGCGTTTGCTTTTGAGTTGCTGTCGCACATGAAGGGCGGGCCTTCGGTCGATGTCCTGCTTGACTTGGCCTTGGGGGAAGACGCGGGTATTGCCGGGCAAGCTGCCGAAGTTTTGAAGACTCAGGTGTTCCTCTATGACGCGGATACGGATCGTCTTGCTGACGCCTACGCCGCTGGGAACGCGACGGCGAAAGAGATCCTAGAAAGCTATGCCAAGGCAGAGTTTTTCACCAAACTTCCCGACATCGAAAAAGAGATCGAAGTCGTGACATATGTCGCGGCCGAAGGGGACATCTCGACCGATTTGCTTTCACCTGGAAATCAGGCGCATTCGCGATCTGACAGGGAACTGCACGGCAAGTGCTTCATCTCGGAAAAAGCACAGGCGGAAATTCAGGAATTGCAGCGTCAGCATCCTGACAAACGCGTCATGCTGGTTGCTGAAAAGGGCACGATGGGCGTTGGGTCCTCGCGCATGTCCGGTGTAAACAACGTGGCACTTTGGACTGGAAAACAAGCCAGCCCCTATGTGCCCTTCGTGAATATCGCGCCGGTTGTGGCGGGCACCAACGGTATTTCCCCGATCTTCCTGACCACGGTTGGGGTGACCGGGGGCATCGGTGTCGATCTGAAAAACTGGGTCAAGAAGGTTGATCAGGACGGCAAGGCGATCCTGAACAACGACGGAAACCCGATCCTGGAGGAAAAATACTCGGTCGCCACAGGCACCGTGCTGAAAATCAACACCGAAGACTACAAGCTGCTGAGCGAGGATGGCGACGAATTGGTCGATGTATCCTCGTCGTTCACTCCGCAAAAAGTGGAGTTCATGAAAGCCGGCGGGTCCTACGCCATCGTGTTCGGTAAGAAACTGCAGACGATTGCGGCGGAAACTTTGGGCGTCGAAGCCCCTGTGGTTTTTGCCCCATCGAAAGAGATCAGCCACAAAGGCCAGGGTCTGACCGCGGTTGAGAAGATTTTCAACAAGAATGCCGTTGGAACGACGCCCGGCAAGACCCTGCACGCAGGCTCGGACGTTCGGGTCAAGGTCAACATTGTCGGCTCGCAGGACACGACCGGTTTGATGACCATGCAAGAGCTTGAGGCGATGGCCGCCACGGTTGTGTCGCCCAGCGTCGATGGTGCCTATCAGTCGGGCTGTCACACGGCCTCGGTCTGGGATGCGAAGGCGCAGGCCAACACGCCGCGTTTGATGAAGTTCATGAATGAGTTTGGCCTTGTTACCGGTCGCGACCCCAAAGGTGTTTACCACGCGATGACCGATGTGATTCACAAGGTGCTGAACGACATCACCGTGGATGACTGGTCTGTCATCATCGGCGGAGACAGCCACACACGCATGTCCAAAGGCGTCGCCTTTGGTGCGGACTCGGGGACTGTCGCGTTGGCTCTTGCGACGGGTGAAGCCTCGATGCCGATCCCGGAATCGGTCAAGGTGACCTTCAAGGGCAATATGGCCGATCACATGGATTTCCGTGATGTGGTTCACGCAACGCAGGCGCAGATGCTGGAACAGCACGGCGACAACGTATTTCAGGGCCGCGTGATCGAGGTGCATATCGGGACGCTGCTGGCCGATCAGGCCTTTACCTTTACCGACTGGACGGCCGAGATGAAGGCCAAGGCATCGGTCTGTATCTCGAATGACGAAACCCTGATCGGTTCGCTGGAACTGGCGAAATCGCGCATCCAGATCATGATCGATAAGGGTATGGAGCATGAAAACGGCATGCTGCAAAAGCTGATCGACATCGCAGATGCGCGGATTGCTCAGATCAGATCCGGTGAAAAACCTGCGTTGCAACCAGACGACAATGCGAAGTATTTCGCCGAGGTTGTCGTCGATCTCGACCAGATCGTCGAGCCGATGATTGCCGACCCGGATGTCAACAACGCCGATGTGTCCAAACGCTACACGCACGATACCATCCGCCCGATCTCGTACTACAATGCCGAAAAGCATGTGGATCTGGGCTTTGTCGGTTCGTGCATGGTGCATAAGGGCGACATCAAGATCGTGGCTCAGATGCTGAAAAACCTTGAGGAAGAAACCGGCAAGGTTGAATTCCAGGCCCCGCTGGTGGTTGCTGCCCCGACCTACAACATCATTGATGAGTTGAAGGAAGAGGGCGATTGGGAGGTGCTTGAGAAATATTCGGGCTTTGAATTTGATGACCTGTTCCCGAAGCAGCAGGCGCGTACCGAGTATGAGAACATCCTGTATCTCGAACGTCCGGGCTGTAACCTCTGCATGGGCAACCAGGAGAAAGCGGCAAAGGGGGATACGGTTCTGGCCACATCGACCCGCCTGTTTCAGGGTCGCGTCGTGGCCGATGCGCCGGACAAGAAAGGCGAAAGTCTGCTGGCATCGACCCCGGTTGTCGTGCTGTCTGCCATTCTCGGCAGAACTCCGACAATCGAGGAATACAAGACCGCCGTCAAAGGCATCGATCTGACCAAATTTGCACCTCTGGCTGACAAGCCAGCGACGACGAATTCGGCGCATTTCTAAGGATTTAACTGGGTCGAATGACCCCTGAGCTAAGTTGAAACGGCCCGGTATTTACCAGGCCGTTTTTTCATGTGCCATGCTCGGAGCGCAGAGCACAGGACGCGCATATCATCGTCAGCCTGTTTCATTCGTTGTTGTCAAACTGCGATCTGTTTTTTTATTTTTGGACATCTGTTTAACGCCAACGGACGAAACCGGTGACCCAACCCCACCCGCTGCATTTGCGCATTATCGTAACGCCAAGTTTCAATCTGTCTGCCACCATGAGTTTCGTGGACCCGTTTCGCGCAGCAAATTACCTGGAAGGGCAAGCGTTGTTCAGTTGGGAGTTTGCTTCGCAAAACGGAGGGCTTTGCCGCGCAAGCAACGGGGCCAGTATCGAAACCCTCACCCTGCCAGAAACCGCGCAACGTCCGGCGGATTTCCTGATCGTATCGTCCAGTTGGACGCCCGAGTTGCATGATACATCCACGATCAGAAAAGAGCTTAGGCAAGCGGCATTGCGCAGGATCCCGATTGGCGGCCTGGATACTGGCGCTTTCATAATGGCAGCTGCAGGATTGCTCGATAACCGCCGCGCGACCGTTCACTATGAACATATTGATGCTTTTCGAGAGCTCTACCCAAAGGTCGATTGCACCGAGGCGTTGTTCGAATTTGACGACGACAGGCTGACCTGTTGCGGTGGGTCGGCATCAACGGATTTTGCATTGCATATTCTTCAGGGCACGCATAGCTATGCCGTGGCGAACGAGGCCGCGCGTTATGTGTTTCATCCGACTCTGCGGGATCGGGGAACGCCGCAGAACCCTCAGCTGATCGAGCCTTTGGGTGGGAAAATCCCGGATGCGGTGCGCCAGGCGATCCAGGCCATGGAACAGCACCTTGAGGAGCCGATGCCAATAGCGCGGATATGCGAGGTTGCTGGAATTTCTCAACGCCAATTGAGCAGGTTGTTCGCGCAATACCTGCGAAAAACACCAGTCCTCTATTACCGCGATATCCGGTTGGATCGCGCGCGGGGGCTGGTGACGCAAACCTCTCTCCCGCTGTCCGAGGTTGCCTTTGCCTGTGGTTTTTCCAGCCATGTCCACTTTAGCCGGGCCTACAAAGAGCGTTTTGGCTTGCCACCGATCAAGGACAGAACCGAAGGTCGCATTCCGTTCGAATTTCGCGCATGGCCCATGCATCGGAAAGGTGGGGTGATCTGACCAATATTGTTAAGTTCTTGGCGACCAATGATAAGAAATAGCACAACAGCGATGCCAGAATACACCTGCATCAGCCATTGTTGTTTGGATGAGGATCACGATGACGCAATTGCCAACTGCCCAGGAATTTGACGCTATCGCAAAAGGCTATGACCCGAACCCGTCGCGATCGTTTTCTTTGCGAAAAGAGGCTTATGTCGAATTCCCCTGGTACAATGCCGACATCGAGGCGGTGATGGCGAAGACGTGGCAATGGGTATGCCATGTGGAAAAGCTGCGTGAGCCCGGATCTTTCGTGACAGCCGACATCGCCGGGCGTCCGATCGCCATTGTGCGGGATCGAGACGGCACGCTGCGCGCATTCTACAACGTCTGCAAACATCGCGCGCATGAGCTGTTGTCGGGCGAGGGTCAGACGACCCGGATTATGTGCCCCTATCACGCCTGGGTCTATAAGCTGGATGGTCAGCTCGTTCGCGCACCTCACACCGAACAGCTTGAAGCATTTGACCCCAAAGAGATTTGTCTGGATCAGGTTCGGGTCGAGGAGTTCTGCGGGTTCATCTATGTGAACCTCGATCCGTCGGCAAAACCCCTCCGAGAGCTTTCGGGTGATCTGGAAACCGAGATACGCCATTGGGCGCCGGACATCGAGGATCTGACATTTGCGCATCGTCTGACCTATGACATCAAGTCGAACTGGAAGAATGTCGTCGACAATTTTCTGGAATGTTACCACTGCCCAACCGCGCACAAGGATTTCTGCGAGCTGGTAGACATGGACACCTACAAGGTGACCACTTACGGCATTTATTCCAGCCATATGGCGGATGCGGGCAATAACGCGGCCAACAACGCATATGATGTGTCGAACGCCACCGTGAAAACCCATGCGGTTTGGTGGTTGTGGCCCAACACTTGCATCATGCGCTATCCGGGGCGGTCGTCGATGATCATTTTGAACATCATCCCCGCCGGCCCTGATCGCACGCTTGAGACCTATGACTTTTTCCTGGAAACGCCCGAGCCCAACGACATGGAGCTTGAGATCATCAAGTATCTTGATGAGGTGTTGCAGGTCGAAGATATCAATCTGGTAGAAAGCGTGCAGCGGGGCATGAACACTCCGGCCTTTTCGCAGGGGCGCATTGTAGATGATGCGGATGGGTCCGGTCAGTCGGAACACGCGGTGCATCACTTTCATGGCCTTGTTCTGGATGCCTATAAGGCCGCGGCCAGATGACCCCGGGGCAGCGATCCAAAACCCCGCCGCGTTTGTTGTAAGCGTACCAGCACATGCTGGCAGGATCACGGAGGGTCCAGATGCCGCAACACCCCAATATCGTCATCATCATGGCGGATCAGCTTGCGCCGCATTTCTGCGGGGCCTACGGGCACAAGGTAGCCAAAACCCCGCATATCGATACGTTGGCGGAGCGCGGAATGCGTTTTGACGCGGCCTATTGCAACTCGCCCTTGTGTGCGCCGTCACGGTTTTCATTCATGTCCGGGCAATTGATCAGCCGGATCGCGGCATATGACAACGCGTCCGAGTTCAAGGCCTCGGTGCCGACCTTTGCGCATTACCTCAAGGCGCTAGGCTATCGTACTTGCCTGTCCGGAAAGATGCACTTCGTCGGGCCCGATCAAAAACACGGGTTCGAGGATCGTTTAACCACCGACATTTACCCGTCCGATTTTGCCTGGACCCCGGATTGGGAAGCCCCGGATGAGCGGATCGATAAATGGTATCACAATATGCAGACGGTCAAGGAAAGTGGCGTCGCGGTGGCCACGTTTCAGACCGATTACGATGATGAGGTTGGATTTGCCGCGCGGCGGTGGCTGATTGACCGGGGTCGCGATCAGGCCGCAGGCGATGACGCGCCCTTTGCCATGGTCGCCAGTTTCATCCACCCGCACGACCCTTATGTAGCCAAGCCCGAGTGGTGGGATCTCTATTCCGATGAAGACATCGCCCTGCCGGATTTCACCCTTTCGCCAGCGGACCAGGACCCGTTTTCGCGCCGCCTGATGGACGGGATTGAGGCCAGCTATGTGCCTCTGACGGATAAGGAAGTGCGCCGCGCGCGCCGCGCCTATCTGGCAAATGTCAGCTATTTCGACAGCAAGGTCGGTGAAATCATCAAAACGCTGACGGAAATGGGCGTTTTGGACGACACAATCGTAATCGTGACCGCCGATCATGGGGATATGCTGGGTGAGCGTGGTTTGTGGTACAAGATGAACTTTTTCGAACCCTCGGCCCGCGTGCCCCTGATCATGGCAGGGCCGGGGATCGTGCAGGGGGCAGCTGAAAATGCATGTTCGCTGGTTGATATGCTGCCTACGTTGATCGACATCGCGGGTGGCGATGCCTCAATGCTGGGAGAGCCCGTCGACGGGCGCAGCCTGATGCCTCTGGCGCGCGGTGAAGCGGACCCTGTCGATGAGGCAATTGGCGAATACTGTGCCGAGATGACGCCCAGCCCTGTGTTCATGATCCGACGTGGCGCTTTGAAATACATTCACTGCGACGCGGATCCCCCGCAACTTTTTAATCTGGCGCGCGACCCGCAGGAAAAGAACAACGTCGCATTGGATCCGGCCTATGCACAAGCCGCCGACGCGTTCGCGGCCGAGGTCGCGCAGCGTTGGGACAGCGCACAAATGCGCAACGCGATCATTGCAACGCAGCGGTCCCGACGCGCGTTGCATGCCGCGATGGAGGCCGGCGCGGGAGAGGCGTGGGACTATAACCCGCCATCGGATGCCTCTCAGCAATATGTGCGCAACCACATGGACTGGACCCTGGCCGCGGCCAGATACCGATTTCCGCCGCTCAAGGAAGGACAGGATGAATGAAATTGCAGGGTAAATGCGCTCTGGTCACCGGAGGGCGCGGCGGAATTGGCCGCGCGATTGTCGCGCGTTTTTTGCGTGAAGGCGCCACGGTTTATGCCGCTGACCTGAGCGAACAGGGCTCGCTGGCCGAACATGACGATGACGGCAGCCGGTTTCTGCCCATGGACGTGGCGGATGAAGGGGCTGTGAAGGCCGGTATGAACAAGGTACAGGCCGATTGCAGCAAGTTGGACATTCTGGTCAACGCGGCAGGGATCGAGATTGAAAAAACAATCGAGGATACCTCGCTTGAGGAATGGAACCGTTCTTTTGCGGTGAACTGTACCGGCACGTTCCTGACGTCAAAATACGCCCTGCCTTTGATGCGACAGGCGGCCCGGTCCTGCACCAGTGCGTCGATCATCAATTTTGGTTCATATGACGGATTTATCGCGGATCCCGGGCTGGCGGCCTATTGTGCCACCAAAGGTGCCGTTCACGCGCTGACCCGCGCGATGGCCTGCGATCACGGGCCCGAAGGCATCCGTGTGAACGCCATTTGCCCCGGATATATAGACACGCCGATGCTGCAGAGCTTTTTTGAAGGCGACGGCTCGGGTGCGGGCGGCAAGACCATCGGGCAATTGCAGCAAGCGGTGCGGGACGTGCACCCGATGCGCACCTATGGCACGCCCGAAGACATCGCCAATCTGGTCAATTGGCTTGCCAGCGACGAGGCGCGTTATGCCAGCGGACAATTGTGGGTTCTGGACGGCGGCCTGTCGGCCCAGGTCCAGCAAATGAAGCTCTGACAAGGGGGGCGCCATGCAGGTCATAACTTCAAACCCGGGCGAACGGGTTGAGAAATCGGCAATTGTCACCGGTGGAAGCCGCGGTATCGGCCGCGCCATTGTGGATCAACTGGCAGCCGAGGGATATTCGGTTGCCACCTGTGGACGAGGCATGCGACCCGAGGATCTTGATGAACAGGTCCTGTGGCTGACCGCCGACGTATCCGTCCCCCATGATGCCGAATATATCGTGACCGAAGCGCGCAAGGCCTTTGGCACCCTAGTTGTATTGGTCAACAATGCTGGGGTTCAGGTTGAAAAAACCGTTGCGGATAGCAGCGATGAGGATTGGGATCAGGTCATCAACGTGAATTGTCGCGGTGTTTTCAACATGTGCCGCGCCGTTCTGCCCCAGATGCAGGATACAGGCGGGAACATCATCAATATCGGGTCGATCTCGGGCGTTGTCTCTGACCCATCCATGGCGCTTTACAATGCGTCCAAGGCCTTTGTGCATGGCCTGACGCGTTCGATTGCGGTGGACCATGGGCCAAAGGTGCGATGCAATGCGATCCGGCCGGGCTGGATCATGACAGAGATGGCCGAGGATGCGTTTGCACTGGCCGATGACCCGGACCGCGCGATGGCGGATGCTCTGGCGCGCCATCCGGTTGGCCGGTTCGGAGAGCCGCAGGACATCGCCAATCTGGTGACGTGGCTGGTATCGGACAAGGCCTCTTTTGTCAGCGGCGAGTGCTTCACGGTTGACGGTGGTATGACCGCCGCATCGCCCCTGAACCCGGGGTTGTTCTGATGCTTGGTTTTCCCCATACCGCCTGCCTTGGTGGTGGTGTCATCGGGTCAAGCTGGGCTGCTTTGTTCCTGGCTTCGGGCCGTTCGGTTGCGGTCTATGATCCCTCACCAACGATAGAGAAATCGGTGCGGGATTACGTCCAGATGGCATGGCCCACTCTGTCTGAACTCGGCCTGACAGAACACGGAACACCGGATGCGATCACTTTTCACAACAGCGCCGCCGAGGCAGTTGAAGGCGCGGATTTTGTGCAGGAGAACGTGCCAGAACGGCTGCCGATCAAGCATGCAACTTTTGCCGAGATTGAACCGGTTCTGAAGCCCGATGCGATCGTGGCAAGTTCAGCATCCGGGCTGATGCTGGGCCAGATGCAAGAAGGATGGACCAACCCGGCGCGTTTTGTTCTGGGTCACCCGTTCAACCCGCCGCATCTGATTCCGCTGGTCGAGCTGATGGGCAACGACAGAACCGAGGCAAGCGCCGTTGAGGGGGCTGAACGTTTCTATGAATCGCTTGGAAAAACCACCATTCGCGTGAACAAGGAAAAACCCGGCCATGTCGCCAACCGCTTGCAGGCCGCTTTGTGGCGCGAAGCGATCAGCCTTGTGATCGAAGGCGTGGCCAGTGTTGATGACGTCGATAAGGCGGTTTGGGCCGGGCCTGGTCTTCGCTGGGCGGCGATGGGGCCTACAATGCTGTTTCACCTCGGCGCAGGGCAGGGCGGTCTGGCGGGTTTTTGTGATCACTTCTCAGACACGTTCAACGGGTGGTGGGACGATATGGGCGAGGTCCATCTGGACCAAGACGTCACCGATCAATTGGTCGCCGGGATAGAGCGGGCGGCCAATGGGCAATCCGCGGCTCAGATGGCGGAGAAACGGGATGCGTTGATCCTAGCGATGCAAAAGGCAACTGCACCTTTGCGCGACAAAGGGTGAGGAACCTGCTTAACGCTCCGCGGTGGTTATGAAGAAATAAACCCACTCTCCCTTGAAATCCTGCGACCTGGCGCGTGCCTCGGCAACCCGGGTTTTGAGGAATTGCAGGTAAGGTTCTGCCGGTTCGACTAGAGGGCGCGGGTCGTCGAACAAAGGTTCTGACGCGGCAAATGCCACGGCGATTTCCTGTCCGTAGGGGGGACCGATTGTAATAAACAGACCGGGATCGCCCTGATTTTGCGCGCCCACGCGCAGCGCGGATTTGGCAGGCACCAATTCCAACGGCACCGAGTCGTTCGGGCTGAGATGGATTACCTGTCCGTCGGCATCGAAATAATCGACATAAATAAAGGCGTCATAATCTGCACCCGTCAGTTCCAAGACCAGTTGTTGCCCCTGCGTGTACTTGAAGGCGCGGGCATGGACGTCTTCGCCCACCAAAAGCGGGTTGGTGATCTGGTCGGTGGATTGGGGCAGGCCGACATTCCCAATCCCGCTCAGCGCGCCGCATTGCGGGCGCGGCAGGATCAGCAGGTTGTCGGCAACCCGGATGTTGTTGCCCATTTGCGTCTGCAGAGCCTGCAACACAGGGGCACGCAGCCCGTCTTCCGGGATATGCCCGATCAGTTCAAGCGTGTTGGTTTCCGGCTGGAACTGCACCTGAAGGCGCGCGCAGGGCACTTGGTCCAACAGCCCGTCGATCCCGTCGCGCAGGTCCTGGGCGCTCTGCCCGGCATTCTCGGGGTTCATGAAGCTTTGAAACGCCGCCAGGCTGACCGGATCGATGGTGGACCCATCGCCTGCCGAAAACACGTCTGACGCTTTGGCAACCGGGATGTCAGGGACTGTTTGGGTCAAAGCCACGGGCTCTGCTTCAAGCGCCATGGCGACCTGCGTTGTGGGACGGGCAAGTGCCACGGCCTGAGTGGGGGCAGGAGTCACCGACAGGTTCTCGGCTGCAACCGGTGTCGAGGAAACGGTTTGAGGGCTGGCGCTGATGGCTGTCGCAATCTGAGCCGTGGCCTCAACTGCGGCGATCTGCGCCCCGGGTTGCTCAACGGCTGCAACGGCAAGCCCCTCGGGCTCTGCTGCGGTCAGTTCCTGTGTGGGCGGCGGTGTCTCGATCGCTTGTGAGCGGGCGATTGTGTTTGCGCTCAGCCGGGACCCTTCGGCGTTTTCTGTCTCGGCGGCTTCAAGCTCTGGCTGCGCCTCTGCCGCTTTGCTCTGCTGGACCTGATGAGCCGACAACTTCATCTGCGTTTCGGGGACCGGCTGGTCATTCACAGGCTCTGGGTCTACGGACCAGATCAATGCCGCGCCGACAGCGCCATGCAAACCAAGTGAGCACAGCCCGGCAATCACCCATGTCAGCGGCGACCGCATCAGGGGCCCTGCCCGGGCGGAGTGACAACGAGTACGACATCACGCGCGCCCAAAGCTTCGAACTGCGCGATCAGGGGCAGAATATCGCGCAGAACTGCTGAGTGATGGGCATTGATGCGGATCAGAACATCGGGGTCTTCATTCATCGCTTGTTCAATCTGAGCCGGCACCGCATCGCGGCCCAGACCGATCCCGTCCAGGGCCAAATCGCCAGACGCGCTGACGGACAGGGTGATGCCGCCTGCCGGCATGTCTGCGCCGGTCTGGGCCACCGGGGGCGTGACCTCGAACGGGGCGGTGGCATCCATGCGCCCGATCAGCATGAAGAAGACCAGCAGGAAAAAGACGACATCGATCAGGGCGATGATCGTTTCGGGCTGATTGCGCGGGGCGGGGCGGGTGATCCTCATGGCGCGCCCTCCAACCGGACCACGCGCATGTTTGTGATGCCTGCGCGCGTCACCAGATCCATCACGGTGACCAGCGCCTGAATATTTGCGCTGCCTGTGGGCAGGATAATGACCTGGGTGGCCGGGTCCTGTTCGATCTGATCTAGCAAAAGGCGGGTCAGGTCTTCGGCCTGAAGCGCACGACCGCGATAATAGGGGGCGCCATCGGCGCCGACGCGGATCAAAAGAGGGGCTGTCGCCTCGGTGCTCGATACGCCCTGCGCCGGGGCATCGGCCCGCGACAGGGCCGGGATCATGTCGAGGTTCAGATAGGTCGAAGTGACCATGAAAAAGACCAGAAGGATCAGCATGACATCAATCATCGGCACGAGCGATATGAGCGCGCGTGCCGGTTTACGTCTGCGCAGGCTGAGTTCGCTGGACATGACCGATCCCATCACTGCGCGCCGCGTTCCTCGATCACCATCAATCGACCAACGGCATCTTCGATGGATTGTGCCCCGGTCTCGGCCCGACCGGACAGAAGCGATGCGCCTACGGCTGCCGGAATTGCTACCAGCAAACCGGCGGCGGTTGTCAGAAGCGCCTGCCAGATACCACCGGCCAGGACGGATGCGTTGGCCGCACCCTGTGCCAATTCCAGTTCCTGAAACGATTGGATCATCCCGGTGACGGTCCCAAGCAGACCCAGCAAGGGCGAGATCATGGCGATCAGCTCAAGCACTCTGATCCAAGTGGTCATCGCCGCGAATTCTTGATTCCCGCGCCGCGTCAGTTCCGCCATCAATGCCGGGCCCTTGAACCCATCGATCAGGGCCTGCATGGCATAGGCGCATACCCGGTCGGCTGGCGCCTTGCCCGCAGCGACCGCAGCTTGCGCGGGCGCCCGGTCGCCGTTGGCCCACTGAACGAGGGCTGCGTCGCGCGTGGCGATCCCGGATCGTACAGGCGCGAGTTGAATGATCTTGACGACGATGAGGGTCAGAGACAGCAGTGACAACAAGCCAAGTACGGCGATGATCGGGCCACCGGTGCCCAGATTTTCGATCCCCGGCATGATCTACTGCGCCAGTCTTGCTTCGGTTTTGCTGCCCAGTGTCAACAGCGGGAAGCAATCAATCGGGTCGGCATTCTGCGGTTTGCACGCCGGTAGATCATGCAGAAGAACTTCGGAGATATTGGTGCAATCGATTTGCGGTATCTCGAACAGCTTCAAAACCGTGCGCTGTACCGGCAGCGGAGAGGCGTCGATAGACAACAGGCGATCGATCACGCCGTTTCCATCCAGAACCGCAAGGGACATTTCAAAATTTTCAAAGCTGTTGTCGGTGCGATTCCGGAACAGAAAAAAGGCTCGGCAGCCGCCTTCCTCACCGGGTTCGAACTTGTTCAGTTCTATGGATAATTTGCCCTCATCCGCCAGCGCAGCCCAGGCTGAGAATAACAGCGCAATCACGCTAATTATGCCATTTCTCATCGTTTTTTCCCCCTTGTTCCCTTACGTCATCCTGCTCAACTGTTGGACGAGTTCAATTGGTAATTGGTAAGATGACACACACGTTTGTTGCCACAAAAACCCGCGATCTGAGTGACGCTTGCATGATCATTGCAGGTTCGGGTCTCGTCAGCAAAGACGAAAAAGCAGGCAAGCCCGCTTTTGTTGCTGAAACTCGGGATGAATTGTGCGCTGCCGTCGTCTTTCAGGAAAATATGGTCGAGGCGAATAGGTTTGACTTTAATGACCCGGTGCGGCTGATTAAGCACATAAGCGATGTACAAATCGCAGAAGTTTTGCCACCTTCACAGGCGTGTGAATTAATTCATACACAAAGCTGCAGAAGCTGAGATAACGAAGAAAAAACAAAAGCTGGCAGCTGAAAAAAGTAGGCATTGGGGAGAACATGGATCTAACAGCATATATAGAACCCAGGGCGGATGAGCCTCCGAGTGGTGAGAACATGGAGTATGATCCAGAGTTCACCGACCTGGAGATTGCCGCACAACCAGGTGAAGAGCGCCAGATGGGCGACGAGGTTGTTGCCGCGCAAGAACAGGACTGGGGCGACGTCGAATCAAAGGCGCTGGTCGTCATGGACAAAAGCCATGATGCGCGCGCCGCCGTTTTTCTGGCCGAGGCGGTCTTGCACACCAAAGGGCTGCCTGCCTTCGCAGCTTCCGTTGAATATGTGAAAACACTGTTGGAAGACTTTTGGGATACCTGTCATCCAGAGCTGGACGAAGATGATGGGGACGCCACGATGCGGATCAACGCGGTGCGTGGTTTGGCCTCGACGGATCGGATCGTTCGCGCTTTGCGGCGCACCGCCCTGACCGACAGCCGCACGTTTGGACGTATCAGTCTGCGTCACCTGGATGTGGCAGAAGGCCGGATCAACATGCCTGCGGATATGGACGACGCCCCGGATTCGACAAGCGTTGGGGCTGCCTTCAAGGACACGGATGAAGAGGTGCTGACCCAGAACGCCCAGGCGGTGTCGCAAGCGCTTGACCATGTTGCTGCGATTGATGCGGTGTTCAGCGAAAAAACGCCGGGTGAGGGGCCTGATCTTGATCCCTTGATGACCGCGCTGAAAACCATTCAGCAGGCGATGGCAAAATACGCGGATGTTGGCGAGGTTGAGCCCGACAGCGCCGACGATGGCGATGGGTCCACTGCCGCGCCCGCTCAGGCGGCGGCTGCCGGGGCAACAGGTGGGGGTGCGATCAATACGCCCAATGATGTGACCATGATGCTGGACCGTATCATGGACTACTATGCGCGGTGCGAGCCTTCGAGCCCGCTGCCGATCATACTGGAAAGGGCAAAGCGCCTTGTTAATGCCGATTTTCTGACGATTATCGAAGATATGGCGAAAGAAGGTCTGGACGAAGTCCGCCAGATTGGCGGTCTCAAAGAAGACGACGATTATTGATCCTGTCCGGCGGTGCCGGGCAAAGGGTTGAAAAGAAACACTGATGGATGAATCGAGGAGCATCAGATGGCCGATAGTTCACAAAAATTCATAGCCCGTAACAGGGCACCGAGGGTTCAGATCGAATACGATGTGGAGCTTTATGGTGCTGAGAAGAAAGTTCAGCTGCCGTTTGTCATGGGCGTCATGAGCGACCTTGCAGGCAAATCCGAAGTGGAACAGCCCGCGGTTGCAGATCGCAAGTTCCTTGAGATTGACGTCGACAATTTCGACGACCGGATGAAGTCGATGGCTCCGCGCGCGGCGTTTACCGTGCCGAACACGTTGACCGGTGAAGGCAACCTGGCGGTCGATATCACCTTTGAAAGCATGGATGATTTCAGCCCCGCTGCGATTGCCGCCAAGGTCGAGCCGCTGAAAGAGCTGCTGGATGCACGCACACAGCTGTCCAACCTGATGACATATATGGACGGTAAAACCGGCGCCGAAGACCTGATCGCAAAGGTCATGCAGGATCCCAGCCTTTTGAAAACACTGGCAGCGCAGCCCAAGCCGGGCGACGAAGCGTCCGAGGAGGAATAAGAGATGGCCGAAGAAGAAGCCCAAGTCGAAGCCGCAGAAGGCGCAACATCCTTTGGATCGTCAGATTTCGAAGCCCTTCTGACCAAGGAATTCCGTCCCAAGTCGGATCAGGCGAAAACCGCTGTTGAAAGTGCTGTCAAGACACTGGCCGAGCAAGCTTTGGCCAATGCCGGACTGATTTCGGACGACGCGCTGCGGTCGATCGAAGGTATCATCGCCGAGATCGACAAGAAGCTGACCGAGCAGGTCAACCTGATCCTGCACCACGAAGACTTCCAGCAGATGGAAAGCGCGTGGCGCGGTCTGCATTATCTGGTGAACAACACCGAAACCGACGAGATGTTGAAAATCCGCGTGATGAACATCTCGAAAAAGGACATGCACAAGACCCTGCGCAAGTTCAAAGGGACCGCATGGGATCAGTCGCCGATCTTCAAAAAGCTCTACGAAGAAGAATTCGGCCAGTTCGGTGGTGAGCCTTATGGTTCGCTGGTGGCGGATTATCACTTTGACCACAGCCCGCAGGATATCGAGCTGCTGGGCGAGATGTCCAAGATCGCTGCCGCAGCCCATGCGCCGCTGATCACGGGCGCCAAGCCCAGCCTGTTCCAGATGGACAGCTGGTCGGAACTGGCCAACCCGCGCGATCTGACCAAGATCTTCCAGACGCCGGAATATGCGGCCTGGCGGTCGCTGCGTGACAGCGAAGATGCCAAATATGTCGGTCTGGCAATGCCGCGCTTCCTTGGCCGTCTGCCCTATGGCTCCAAAACGGAACCTGTTGAGGCCTTCGCGTTTGAGGAAGACACCAGCGGTGCGACCAGTGACAAGTACAACTGGGTCAACGCAGCCTATGGGATGGCGGTGAACATCAACCGTTCGTTCAAGGAATATGGTTGGTGCTCGCGTATTCGCGGCGTGGAAAGCGGCGGCACCGTCGAAGGTCTGCCGGCCCACACCTTCCCGACCGACGATGGCGGCGTGGACATGAAGTGCCCGACCGAGATTGCGATCTCGGACCGGCGCGAGGCGGAACTGGCCAAGAACGGTATGATGCCTCTGATCCACCGGAAAAACAGCGACTCGGCGACCTTCATCGGCGCGCAGTCCCTGCACAGCCCGGCCGAATATGACGATCCGGATGCAACCGCGAACGCCAACCTGGCAGCCCGTCTGCCATACCTGTTCGCGACCTGCCGTTTCGCACATTACCTCAAGTGTATGGTGCGCGACAAAGTCGGTTCGTTCAAAAGCCGTCAGGACATGGAATCCTGGCTGCAAGACTGGATCAACCAGTATGTCGACTTCAACGCCGACATCTCTGCCGAAGCGGAAAAAGCGCGTAAGCCGCTTGCCTCGGCCGAAGTCGTGGTTGAGGACGTAGAAGGGAACCCGGGCTACTACACGTCCAAGTTCTTCCTGCGTCCCCATTACCAGCTGGAAGGGCTGTCGGTTTCACTCCGACTGGTCTCGAAGCTGCCGTCAGAAAAGGCGGGATAAGCTCTCACACACAAAATGTGGCAGGTGAACTCATTGCCTGCCGCGAAAGACCTAACCCTAAACTTCTGAATTCCAAAACTAGAGGAAACGTAAAATGGAAAATGCATTTGCAAAGATGGACTTCCCGGGCGAAGCCCGCGAAAAACAGCATACCGACTGGATTGCGATCAAGTCTTTCTCTTGGGAAGTTGCCCGTACGCTGGACATGGCGGATATGGGAACCACGCAGCGTGGTTATGCCAACGCCAACTTCGGCAAGGTGACCCTGTCAACTGAACTCAGCAAGGCGTCGGCAAAGCTGATGACCTACGTGGCATCCGGCAAGTCCAACGGTGAAATGATCATTCACCTGTGCCGGGCGGGCGATGATGAGAAGAAAGGCATGGAGCCTTACCTGATCATCACGCTGACCGACGCTATTGTCGACAGCTATTCGGTTGAAGGTGGCGAAGAGTCGATCCCGACGGAAAACTGGACCGTCGCGTATCGCCGTATCTCGATCAAATACAAGATCGCAGACTTCAAGACCGGCAAACTCAGCGACGAAAACGAGTTCCTGTGGAACCTGGAAACCGGCGACGTCAGCTGATTTCGTATCACCATTTGGCTCTGGCGGCATGATCGCCAGAGCCTTTACTGTTTTTTATCCTGACTGCGCGAGGGTTTCATGACGCCGGAAGAGCATCTCAAATCAGGCGATTTGGCGGCCACATTGGCGGCGTTGCAAGACAAGGTTCGCGCCAATCCCGCGGATGCCAAGCTGCGGATTTTTCTGTTTCAACTGCTCTGTGTCATGGGCGATTGGAAGCGCGCCATCACGCAGTTGAAGTTAAGCGCCGAGATGAACGAAGAGGCCACGATGATGGCCAAGACCTATCGCGAGGCCATCATTTGTGAGGTCTATCGCGAAAAGGTTTTTGCGGGTGAGAAAACACCCATGATTTTTGGCGAGCCCGAGGAATGGCTGGCGCATCTGATCGAGGCGCAGAAACTGACCGCAGGCGGACATTTTGATCAGGCCGCCGAATTGCGTGGCAAGGCTTTTGAAGAAGCGCCCGCGACCTCGGGGACTGTGAACGGCGAAGCTTTTGAGTGGATTGCAGACGCGGATATGCGGCTGGGCCCGGTTCTGGAAATCATCGTGAACGGTCGCTATTTCTGGCTGCCGTTCTCGCAGATCGTGCGGCTGGATATCGAAGAGCCCAGCGACCTGCGCGATGCGGTTTGGACGGCTTGCACCTTGACGGTCGCCAGCGGTGGTGAACTGGCGGCGTTGATCCCGACCCGATATGCCGGGACCACCGAACAGGGCGATGATGCTGCACGTCTGGCGCGGGCGACAAGCTGGCAAGATGCAGGGGCGGGCGCCTTCGTTGGTCTGGGGCAACGGTTGTTGACCACGGATCAGTCCGACGTCGCCTTGCTCGACATTCGCGAACTTGTTCTGGACGTGGAGCCTGCGGCCGGGGAAACGGCGGGAGATGGCTGAGAAGACGCTTGCGGAACGTCTGCAGCCTTCCCTTCTGGACCGGCTGACAGACAACGCACCTGAGGACAAGAAAGAAGGCCGCGATGCGCGGGTGATCGATGTCGGTCGTTTGCGCGAGATTATTCAGCGCGATCTTTCGATGCTTTTGAACACAACGGACCAGTCGGATCTGATTGATGAGGATACCTATCCCTATGCCTCGAAATCGGTGCTGAACTACGGCATCCGGGAAACTTCGGGTTCGTTTTCATCTTTGCAACAGGCGCAGCGCATTCAAAAGTCGATCTCCGAGTCAATCGAAGTGTTCGAGCCTCGGATCGTGAAAGGTTCGGTTGCGGTTGACTTGCGGTCTAAAACCCGTTCGGGCGAGATGCATGTCGAGTTCGATATTCGGGCCGTGATGTGGGCACAGCCAATGCCGCTTGAGCTGTATTTGCGCAGCCGGGTCGATGTGACCACTGGCGAAGTTGCGATTGAGCGGAGCTAGGCGGCATGGATACTCGACTGCTCAAACATTACGAAACAGAATTGGCTTTCCTGCGCGAGATGGGCGCCGAGTTCGCAAGCGCCTATCCAAAGATTGCGTCGCGCCTGGGCATGGAAGGGATCGAGGTTGTCGATCCTTATGTCGAACGGTTGCTTGAGGGCAGCGCTTTTCTGGCCGCGCGGGTGCAACTGGAACTGGAAATGCAGTTCCCGACGTTCACCTCGAACCTGCTTGAGATCGTATATCCACACTACCTGGCGCCCACGCCGTCGATGATGATCGCGCAGCTAGAGCCGGATGTGGGCAATGCAGCTTTGAAGGAAGGCTATCCCATTCATCGTGGAACGTCTTTGCGGGCCCATCTTGCCGAAGGTGAGCAGACAGCTTGCGAATTCACGACCTCAGCCGACCTGACGCTTTGGCCGGTCGAAGTGTCTGAGGCCGAATACATTGACGGGCGCGGTGAGCTGGTCGCTGCCGGGGTTGCGCGTGAAACCGATGCAAGGGCTGGCATTCGGTTGCGGCTGCGGCGTACCGATGGCGAGCCGATGGCTGAGCTGGAGATGGACAGCCTTGTTCTGCATCTCGACACGCAAAGCGGCAAAGCCTGGTCCTTGCACGAGTTGCTTTGCACCGAATGCGTTGGTCTGACCGGCAGGTCGACCGACCGTCGCGCCGATTGGACGGTTCGGCTGGACGGTGCTGATGTGCTGCCCAAGGGGTTCTCTGCGGAAGAGGCGCTGCTGCCGACGCCGCGCCAGTCCTTTGACGGGTACCGGCTGTTGCAGGAATATTTTGCCATGCCCGAACGGTTTCTGTTCGTCGAATTGACGGGTCTGAAACCGGCCCTGCAGCAGGCGGCGGGTGAGGATGTCGACATCTACATCCTGCTACGCGAAGGCATGAGCGACGTGGCGCCAGCGATCACTCCAGCGGCTTTTGCCCTGAACGCCGTTCCCGCAGTGAACCTGTTCAAACGCAGATGCGACCGTGTCCACGTCACGCAAACGGACACGCATCATCACATTGTGCCAAACCGCACGGCAGGTCTGGATTATGAGATATTTTCCATCCAGCGCGTGACCGGCATTCAGTCGGAAGACGAAGGCGACATTCGATTCAGGCCGTTTTACAGCGATACGGATCTGACCGCGGCAGGGGACAACCATTCAGCCTATTATACGGTCAAACGGCGGATGCGTCAGCGCAACGAAAAAGAACGTTTGCGCGGTGTGCGGACGTCATATCTGGGGTCGGAAGTGTATCTGACTCTGGTCGACCGGGCCGAAGCACCCTATCCCGGATCTTTGGATCAACTGGCTGTCGAGGCGCTGTGTTCCAATCGCGATCTGCCGATGCTGCTTGCAGCGGGGGGCAGTGACGTGTTTCACCTGCCGGACGGTGGGCCCGTCAAATCCGTGCGCACGCCTGTCACGCCCACACGGCCACACGCAACGCTGGCCCAGGGCGACGCTGCGTGGAAGCTGATCAGCCACCTGAGTCTGAACTATCTGTCTGTTGCGGGCGAAGGCGCGGAAGGTGGTGCGGGCGCGCTGCGCGAGCTGCTGGGCATCTATGCCCCGCTTGGCAATCGAGTGACGGAAAAACAGCTTGAGGGCGTCGTCTCGGTCTCAAGCCGCCCGATTGTGCGACGGATGAGCGACGAAGTGCTCAGCACCGCGGTACGAGGCCTGGAAATCACTCTGGGCTTTGACGAAAGCTTCTACGAAGGCACCAGCGTCTATGTGCTGGGTGCCGTTCTCGAACGGTTCTTCCGCAAATACTCGACGATCAACAGCTTTACCGAAACGGTTCTGAAAACCGAAAAACGAGGAGAGATTGCCAGATGGCGACCAGCGGCCGGTCTGGGCAGGATCATTTGAACCTGCTTGCCGCGCTGGCGGCGGACCCTGAAAGACATCATGTCTTTCAGGCGCTTAGAATTGTTGAAGCGCATTATGCGGATGCGCCCAGGCTAGGTGAATCGCGCAGGCCCCGCGAAGACAAGATCCGTCTTGGTCAGGACGTTTCGCTTGCTTTTCCACCCAATACGCTGACGCGGTTCACACCCGCTACGGATACGCAGCCGGGGCGGTTGAACAACCTGTTCTTCGGGTTCTTCGGACCTCAGGGACCGCTGCCGCTGCACCTGACCGAGTTTGCACGCGACCGGCAACGCAACCATCGCGATCCGACGTTCGTTGCCTTCGCAGATATGCTGACGCATCGGCTGATGAGCCTGCTCTACCGTGCATGGTCTGCGGCGGAACCAGCCCCAAGCTTTGATCGCGGGGATGATCCGTTTGAACAACGCGTCGCAGCATTGGCTGGGTTCAAAGGTCGGAATTACTCGGACAGGGACGAAATGCCCGACATGCTGCGCCGGTTTTTCGCCGGGCATCTGGGGTCGGGCCCGAAGACGGTCGAGGGCCTGATTTCGATCCTGTCCGACTATTTCGGAGTGACCGTCCATCTACAGCAATTTGTCGGCTCCTGGCTCGAGCTTGAACCGGATGACACATGGCAACTGGGCGGGCTCGCGCGTCTGGGTCAATCGACAAGCATTGGCAGCCGCGTCTGGTCCAGGTCGGCCAAATTTCGCATCCGCATCGGACCTTTGTCGCTGGAAGATTACAAACGCCTGCTGCCTGGCGGCGTGTCGCAAAAGCGGCTTGAATCGATCGTTCGCACCTATGTGGGCGACACGCTGGATTGGGAGGTCAATCTGGTTCTGGCCGGTGACGAAGTTCCGCGCGCCTCGCTGGGCGGGACGACACAACTGGGTCACACCAGTTGGATCAAAACCCGTGATGACCCTGATGCAGATCGTCCCGATGCGGACGACCTGATCCTGTATCCTGCCTATATGGCACAAGAATTTGAGGCCGACGCAATGGCCCCCAACGAGAGGTATTGAAGATGACGGAAATCAGCCGCGTTTCGCTGTTTGGCAAGCTGAACAAGCTGGGCTATCAGGCGATCGAAGGGGCCACCGTGTTCTGCAAGATGCGGGGCAATCCTTATGTCGAGGTTCAGCATTGGCTGCACCAGATCCTCAACGGCCAGGACAGCGACATCCACCGCATCATCCAGCACTACGATCTTGATCCCGGCAAGATCGCCTCGGAATTGACGCGCAGCTTGGACATGCTGCCGCGTGGGGCGTCCTCGATTTCGGACCTGAGCGATCATCTGATGGATGCGATGGAGCGCGGTTGGGTCTGGGGCTCGCTGCTTTATTCCGACAGCAAGGTGCGGACAGGGTATCTTATCCTTGGCATGCTCAAGACGCCTGCGCTGCGCAACATTCTGGCCAGCATGTCGCCAGAACTGGCCAAGATAGGTGCCGATGATCTGGCTGACAGCTTTGGTGAGGCCACCGATGGCTCGCCCGAGGACACATTAGGCGCGCAGGATGGCTCGAACGTGGGTGGTGGCGCGGAGCCCGGCGAGGCCAGCGGTGCAATGGCGCCCGGCGCGATGGGCAAAGGTGAGGCGTTGGAACAGTTCTGCACCGACCTGACTGAACAGGCCCGCAATGGCGAGATTGACCCCATCGTGGGTCGGGACGAGGAAATCCGCCAGATCGTCGACGTTCTGATGCGCCGGCGCCAGAACAACCCGATCCTGACCGGTGAGGCCGGTGTGGGCAAAACCGCCGTGGTCGAAGGTTTTGCCCTGCGCATCGCGCGCGGGGACGTGCCGCCAGCCCTGAAAGATGTGCGCCTTCTGGTGCTGGATGTGGGCTTGTTGCAGGCCGGTGCGTCCATGAAGGGTGAATTTGAAAACCGCCTGCGTCAGGTGATTGACGAGGTGCAGGCCAGCCCGACACCGATCGTGATGTTTGTCGATGAAACCCATACTCTGGTCGGCGCAGGTGGTGCCGCCGGAACCGGCGATGCGGCCAATCTGCTGAAACCCGCCTTGGCGCGCGGCACGCTGCGCACCATCGGGGCGACGACTTGGGCCGAATACAAGAAATATATCGAGAAAGACCCGGCCCTGACGCGGCGCTTCCAAGTGGTGCATGTGGAAGAACCCGACATTCCCAAGGCGGTTCTGATGATGCGCGGCATCGCTTCGATGCTGGAAAAACACCACCGCGTGCAGGTTCTGGACGAAGGGATCGAAGCCGCGGTAACTCTGTCGGCTCGCTACATCCCGGCGCGGCAATTGCCGGATAAGTCGGTCAGCCTGCTGGATACTGCTTGCGCGCGGGTTGCAGTGTCTCAGCACGCGGTTCCGGCGGAGGTGGATGACAGCCAGCGCCGGATTGAGGCACTGACCACTGAACTGGAAATCATCGAACGCGATGAGACCGCAGGCTATGACGTTGCCGACCGGCGCGAGGCGGTGAACGCCGCTAAAGAGGCGGAAGAGGCGCGGTTGGCCGAACTCAATGGACGCTGGGAAGCCGAGAAGAAAGTGGTCGAAGAAATCCTCGACCTGCGGGCCAAGTTGCGCGCTGGCGGGCAGGAGGTCGAAGGCACCGGCACTGCCGAAGGCGAAGCCGCGACCGAAGAAGCGCCGGATGCGCAGCCCATCGATCGCGAGGCGCTTTTGGCCGAGTTGAAGGCCAAAAACGCAGAGCTGGAAGAGGTACAAGGCGACAGCCCCCTGATCCTGCCCATCGTCGATCATCAGGCCGTGGCCAGTGTTGTCGGCGACTGGACGGGAATTCCCGTGGGTCGGATGGTCAAGGACGAGATCGAGACAATCCTGAACCTTGAAGATCGTCTGGCTAAACGTGTGATCGGACAGGACCACGCGATGAAAATGATCGCCAAGCGGGTTCAGACCAGCCGGGCAGGGCTGGACAATCCGAACAAACCCATCGGGGTCTTCATGCTGGCAGGCACCAGCGGCGTCGGCAAAACCGAGACCGCGCTGGCTCTGGCCGAAGTTCTCTATGGTGGCGAACAGAATGTCATCACCATCAACATGTCCGAATACCAAGAGGCACACACGGTCAGTAGCCTGAAAGGGGCCCCTCCGGGCTATGTCGGCTATGGCGAGGGCGGTGTGCTGACCGAAGCGGTGCGGCGCAAGCCCTACTCGGTGGTGCTGCTGGACGAGGTCGAAAAGGCACACCCGGATGTGCACGAGATCTTTTTTCAGGTCTTTGACAAAGGGGTCATGGAGGATGGCGAAGGTCGTGTAATCGACTTCAAGAACACTCTGATTCTGCTGACTTCGAATGTTGGCACCGAGATGATCATGGACATGTGCGCTGACCCTGATCTGATGCCAGACCCCGAAGGCATGGCCAAGGCGCTGCGCGATCCGCTGCTGAAAGTGTTCCCGCCCGCATTGCTTGGCCGTCTGGTAACGATTCCCTACTATCCGCTCAGCCCCGATATGCTGGGCGAGATCACCAAACTGCAACTGGGCCGCATTCAGAAACGCGTCAGCCAAGCGCACGGCGTGCCGTTCGAATACACGGATGCCGTGGTCGAGGAGATCGTCAACCGGTGTCAGGAACTCGACAGCGGTGGCCGTATGATCGACGCGATCGTCACCAACACGATGCTGCCCGATATCTCTGCCGAGTTCCTGAAAAGGATGATGGAAGGCGAAGAGGTCTCAAAGGTGGTGATCGACGTGAAAGACAACGATTTCACCTATGGGTTTGACTGACCGAAAAGGTCGGGCCACCCCGCCTATCGTATTTGAAATTTATGCCAGCTGAGGAACGCGCAAATGGCAAAGACAACAGTTACAAAACACAAGTTCTACGTCGTCGATCTGATACGGAAGAAACCGAAGCTCGAATATATCGAGATCCCGAAATACCGCGTCGATGTTTCGTTTGAGATCACGACCAGCGGCAAGCTGAGGAAACCTGATCCGGTTCCCTCGACGGCGCTGAAACGTTTCGAAGCGGCCGGCATGAAAGAGCTGGAACGCTACGAAAAGATCATTACGGAAGAGTCCGTAAAGCTCGACAAGAAGATCGGCGTTTTGATGAAAACGCCGGGCCCCAAGGCGCAGGCGGAGGCTGAAAAGCTGATCCAGGGCGTCAACATGTCGATCAAGAATGCGCTCAATTCGGCAGAAGGCGCAGCGCAGGTCGCGATTCAGAAGCAGATCAAGGTCGAGTCCAACAAGGACAAACTGCTGAAAGAGGCGCGGGTCAAAACCACGCTGAAGGTCACATATACCGCGATCAAGATCAGCCTGAACACCGCGCGCCTTGTTGCATCCAGCGGTGCAGATGCCGATGCCTGGAAACGCATCGCCAAAGACCTGTATTCGTTGGGCAAAGAGCTGCAGCAGCAGCTGAAAGGCGAAGAAAAGCTGCGCAAGGAACTGATCAGCGCGATCCAGAAATATATTGATTTGCGTGGCACCGCGATCATGCAGGCCGCCGAGCGTCAGGGCATAACGGACACTTCGGGTATTTCGGTTAAGCGTCCGATGGAGGCGTTCAAAAAGTTCTCGGATAAACTGCAGGCCATGGGGGATGAGATCAACCTCGACAAAAATGGCAAGCCGAAAGACCCCAAGAAGGTCGCAAAGGACATGCTGGATTTCACCATCAAGGCGGTGTCTTCCTACAACAAGGACGCGGATAAGAAACGTAAGTTCTACCGCGAACACACAACCAAAACCCGCCACAAGGTGGATTCGCTGGGTTTGACGGCGGACAAGCTGATGAAGTCGGCCAAGGCGCAGAAAACGCTGAAGGACGGGATCCGGATCGGTGCCGAATGCATGTCGGTGAAACGCACCGCCAGCGCCGTATCGGCCAAGCTGGAAGAGCGTCAGAAATTCCTGGCCGAGATGGAGTCTCTGATGGTGGCAAATGGGCTGAAGGTGGATGACACCACCTTTGTCGACAAGGTCAAGAACCTGGACAAGATGACCATCATGAAAGAAGCCAAAAACACGGTCACGTCGGTCAAGGGCATCTACAAGCTCGTCGACAAGCTGAACGACGCGATTTGATAAGCGACTGAAACTTAAGGGAGGTTGCAGTGGAAACACGGTCTGAAACGCAAGAAACGCTGCGCGACGCAGTGCGCGCGTTTGTCGAGCGCAAGGCCGTGACAAACACCATCCTCGGCGTGATCATCTTCAATGCAATTACGCTGGGGCTGTCCACGTCTCCGGCGGTTCGGGAAAGTGTCGGCCATGTTCTGACGGCATTCGACCGGATCGTTCTCGGCATCTTTGTTGTCGAGCTTTTGTTGAAGTTCTTTGCCTATCGATTGGCGTTCTTCAAAAACGCTTGGAACATCTTTGATCTGGTGGTGGTTGCATTGGGGCTGCTGCCAAATCGCGATGGCCTGTCGGCGTTGCGGGGGCTGCGGGTCATTCGCGCCATGCGATTGCTGTCGGTTATCCCGCAAATGCGCGCCGTGGTTCAGGCCTTGCTGAATGCGTTGCCGGGCATGGGCGCGGTGATCATCATGATCTCGATTGTGTTCTATGTCTTCTCGGTCATGGCGACGCTGATGTACGGACCGGACTTTCCGGAATGGTTCGGCACGCTGGGGCGGTCTTTGTACACCTTGTTCCAGGTGATGACCCTGGAAAGCTGGTCGATGGGCATCGTGCGCCCGGTGATGGAGACGCATCCAACCGCCTGGATTTTCTTTGTTCCATTCATCGTCATCACGGCGTTTTCGGTGCTGAACCTGTTCATCGGCCTGCTGGTCAACACCATGCAAACGGCTGTGGAAGAAGAGGCCGAAGAAGAAGCCGCGAATTTGCAGGATGTCATGCGTGCAGAATCCGAACGTGTTGACGCACATGTCCTGCAATTGATCGAAGAGGTCAAAGCCCTGCGACTGGAAGTGGCCGAACTGAAAGGGCAGGGGCATGGCTGATCGGTTCCGCATTGCAATCCTTGGCGACTTCACCGGGCGTTCTGCCCGGGGTCAGCTTGAGATCGGAGCGTCCCTTGCAGCACGGCGCGCGATTTCTCTGGATGTGGACACGATCGAGGATGTGATCCAAGGATTTGCGACCACCTTGGTCCTTCCGATTGGCAAGGACGGCGCAGGTGTTGAAGTGAGTTTAAACGAACTCGACGATCTGCATCCTGATGAGCTTTTTGAGAAGGTCGCCCTGTTTGAAGGCTTGCGCAACCTCAAGCGTCAGTTAAGCGCCGGTGCGACTGCCGAACATGCAGCTCGTCAGCTCAGGGACTGGGGTCAGGCGCATGGCCAAATGACACAGCCGCCCCGCAAATCATCTGCGGGCAGCGCCGTTCGGACCGACGTGCATCTCAGTGAGTTTCAAAAGCTGATCGGGGACACGGGCGCTCAGCTGGCGCAGGCTTCGCCAGTGGAAGACTTGCTGAAACGTGTGGTTGGTCCGCATATTCGCCAACTGCCGGATCCGGACATTTCAGCCATGAACGCGGCCATTGACGAGGCAATCAGCTCGGCAATGCGGATGGTTTTGCACCATCCTGAGTTTCAGGCCATCGAAGCCCAGTGGCGTAGCCTTGACCTGATTGCACGACGCGTTGAAGACGATGTAACGCTGGATGTGACTCTGTTTGACGTATCCGCGGATGAAATTGCGGTCGACCTGTCAACGACGAATGTTCTTTCCGAAACCGGGCTGGCGCAGTTGCTGAACCGCAGGGCAGAGGGCGACCCGCGTGGCGGGTTCTCGGCCATTGTTGGTCTGTATACCTTTGAGGAAACGCCCACACATGCCGATATTCTGGCACGAATTTCCCGTGTCGCGGCCCATGCCGGTGCCCCGTTCATAAGTGCCATCGCACCCACTTTCCTTGAAACGGATGAGGCTGAAGGCGCGCAAGAGGTGATCAATGCGTGGGACGCCCTGCGCGCGATGCCCGAAGCTGCGTATCTGGGGCTTGCCAGCCCACGGTTTTTGCTGCGGCGGCCTTATGGTCCGAAAAGCGAGCCGATCTATGAATTTGAGTTCGAAGAGTTTACCGAGGCCGAAGGTCTGCGCGGTATGCTTTGGGCCAATCCGGCTGTTTTAGTGGCGATATTGCTTGCCCGGTCATTCAAGGCGCATGGCCTGCAGATGAACCTGGGTTCGATCATGAGCCTTGGGGAAATGCCCTATCATATCGTCCGCGACAGGTTCGGCGATCAGGTGGCACTGCCATGTACGGATCGGAACATAACGCTGGCCAAACATGAACAAACGATCCAGCGAGGCTACATGTCGGTGATTTCGGTCAAGGGGCGCGATGAGATCCGGCTTGGGTCTTTCAATTCAGTTGCGGGCCCCGAGATCAAGGGGCCGTGGTCGGCTGATGCAGTGCCAGGTGCACCGCCAAGCATCCCCTCGCTGGAGATGAGTTTTGCATTTGGAACGGCCAGCTCGGGTGTTGATCCCGTCGTCACGACCCGGATCCAAACTGGCGATCAACACAACGACATTGACGAAGACATGAAGAGTAAAAAAATGGACCCGGGATTGGCGGCCTTGTTGGCCGATTTATGACGGGTATTTGTGCGAGATTTGGAAGGAACGGTAAATGGCAATAAGTCAGCAAAGCAAAGATTGGCCACTTCGGATCACCGGAACTTATTCCGGCAAACAGGAAGACATCGTCATCCGACGCGCAATTGTTAAGGAAAAACTCGGCGAACTTACCGAAATTCAGGTCGAGTTTCTCTCGGCAGACAAATCCGTTTCGCTGAACGGTTTCCTGGGAAAGATCATGACAATTCATGTCGCGGCAGAAGATGGCGCCGTCCGAAAATTCACAGGCACAATTGTCCGCATCGAACGTTTGGCGCTTCGTGACGGATATGTGCAATTGTTGGCCGAAGTGCGCCCGTGGCTGTGGCTGCTGAAACACACGAAACACAGCAGGATCTACCAGGAACAAACGGCTGTCGAGATCATCGAGGACATCCTCAGTAACAAGAATGATTTTTCGGATTACAAGAAAGTCCTGACCGAGACTTACGAGCCCCGAACCTATTGCGTTCAGTATCGAGAGTCCGATTTCGACTTTATCTCGCGCCTTATGCAGGAAGAAGGCATTTACTATTTCTTTGACTATTCCGGAGCGAACGATTCGCCGGAAAAACTGGTTCTGTGCGATGGGTCTTCGGCGCACAAACCCATCGAGGGGAATGCCAATGTCGAATACCGCAGCGGTGACGATTACAAACAGCGCCTTGGCGATTATGTAACCGAATGGGCCATGTCCGAGACCATCGTTCCGGGGGTTGTATCCCTGGTCGACTACGATTTCGAAAAACCGAAGGCTGCGCTGGGTGTGCGGTCCAAAACCTCGACCAAGGCCAAACACGGGTTCAAGGACCAGCTCGAACTTTACGACACGCCCGGCCATTACCTGGAGACCCAGGACGGGGAAAAGCGTTCAAAAGTCAGCCTGACGGCGCATGACGCGATGTTTGACCGCCGTCGTGGTCGCGCCTCGGTCCGGTCACTGGCCACCGGGTCTGAGTTCACTTTGACCGACCATCCGGACAAGTCGCAAAATGCGGATTACCTGATCACCGGCGCGACCTATTACCTACAGACCACCGAAGGGTATGGGTTCGAAAAGAACGACAAGGATCTGGACACCGGCGCGCTTGAGTTTCCCGACGACAGCAATGAGATGTTCATGGTCGAGTTCGACTCGCAACCTGCCAAAACCGCGTTCAAGTCACTTAAAACTGTACCGTGGCCCGAAATCTCAGGCCTGCACACGGCGATCGTGACCGGAAAATCAGGCGAAGAGATCTGGACTGACAAATATGGTCGGATCAAGGTTCAGTTTCATTGGGATCGTGAAGGCAAGAAGGATGAAAAGACCACTTGCTGGGTGCGGGTTGTGACACCATGGTCAGGCAAGAACTGGGGTATGGTCAGCATACCGCGGATCGGGCAGGAAGTGGTAATCCAGTTCGAGGAAGGTGATCCGGACCGGCCTATCTGTACCGGGATGCTGTATAATGCGGATACGATGCCGCCCTATGCTCTGCCTGCCAACGCGACGCAGTCGGGCATCAAAACCCGATCCTCCAAAAAGGGCAGCGCAGACACGTTTAACGAGTTGATGTTCGAAGACAAGAAAGACGCTGAACTTGTGCGGTTCCAGGCGCAGAAGGACCACGAAAAGCTGGTCAAGAACAAATCGACCATCACCATCGGATACGACAAGCTGGACAAGGGTGGCAATGGTGGCGACGGGTGTCTAAGCCAGGTGGTCAAAAAGAACGTGGACGAGACGATCAAAGAAGGTGACCACACGTTTACGATCGAAAAGGGCAACCAGACGATCAGCATCAAGACGGATCAGACGGAAACCGTCGAAGGTAAGTCGACACGGACTGTGACGGGCAATGATACCGAAACCATCAAAACCGGGAACATGACCACCAATGTCAACAGCGGCAACAAGACAACCACGGTCAAGATGGGCAACATTCAGGTCGACGCCAAGGCTGGCAAGATCACCATGACTGCGATGCAATCCATCGAATTGAAGGTCGGTGGCTCTTCGATCAAGCTGGACCCGGCCTCTGTCACGATCAAAAGTACGATGATCAAGGTCCAGGCCAACGCCAAACTGGACGCGAAAAGCCCGATGACGACCGTCAATGGTGATGCCATGCTGACCCTCAAGGGCGCTCTGACGTTGATTAACTAGGGGTATTGAAAGATGACTGAACGGTTTTCAGGAATGGTCAAAACTCCGCAAGTGCCCGCAGCGCGCATGTTGGTGGATGCCAGTGCACGGCTTGCGACAAAGCTTGATGCGCCGGCAAGTGCTCCGCTGGATGTTGTGCTGGCGGAACTGGACGAAAAAGGCGCCACCATTGACATGTTGCGGATGCTGGGCGTTGCCCTGCCAGCGCGCGAACGCGTTTGGTGGTCATGTCTTGCCGCGCGGGACTATATTGGCGAGGCGCCGGATAACAACACGCGATCTTTGGCTGCGTCCGAAGAATGGGTGTTCCGCCCGACCCCGGAAAATCGGGAAAAGGCGGGTGCGACCATAGAGCTCGCCGATCCCGATGATGAGACGGTGAACTGCGCCATGGGCGTGTTATACTCGGACGGAACGTTGGGAACCGGCGAACTGGCATCCATTCCATCGCCACCCGGCGCAGCGGAAACCGTTGCATTCGCGATGAACGTGGTGGCGATGGGCAACCATGAGGGCGACTTTGACGCGTATGTGCAGTTGCTGATTGATCGTGGCGTCGATATTGCTCGGGGTGGGAACGGTAAGCTGGACCGTGAGGATGCCGGTTCCGAGACGGAGGGTTAAGCATGAAATTTCCACAAGCCCGGGTGACCGATTTACACGCTTGTACCTTGCCGGCCCCGCCGCCTGCGCCGCCGCCACCGGCCCCTGTGCCGATGCCCATCATGCCGCCTTGCTGCCTGACAGTTCTGGTTGCAAAGCTTCCGGCGGCGCGTGTGACGGATTTAGCAACGCCCGCATTCCCGCATCCGATCGTCAAAGGGTCGGCGACCGTGTTGATCGGCAAATTGCCGGCGGCCCGGGTCATGGATACATGTGCCTGCGGTGGGCCGATCGTCAAAGGCGAATTAACCGTTGCCGTAGGAGGTTAGTGACGCAAACATGACGGTCACGCTGAAATTTCAATCCACCGGCATCGTGCCGGGTGATGGGCGTCCTGTTTCGATGAAAGGGGGCTCGTTGACCGTTGGGCGCGGCCTAAGCAACGACCTAGTTCTGCCGGACCCGGAAAAAACGCTCAGCAAAAGCCATTTTGTGATCGAGGATCACAACGGAAATGTTCTGATCGTGGATTTGTCGACCAACGGGACCTTTCTTAACTATTCCAAGATTGCACTTGGGCGCACGCCGACACCGTTGAACAATGGCGATGTGCTGACCGCTGGTGGGTATGAAATGGTGGTCGAGATCGGAGCTGATCTGCCATCTTTCGAAGAGTCGATTCCACAGCCGATGCAACAGGCGGGCGTGTCACCCGGTCAGTCGCAAAACGCGCCTGATCCTTTGGCCTTGCTGGACGACGCCGGACCAGGCGGGGACTTTCTGGATGATTTGCTTGGGGGTGATGCGCCCAAAGGGCCCGGCCAGATATCAACGCCGGATCCGATGGATGAATTGCTGCCGCCCTTAGACGATGATGACCCGTTTTTTGCCAAGCCGAAAGATGTGCATGAGGACATGGGAGGGAGCGATCCGCTGCATAATCCTTCGCCCACGGATGCGTTTTCGGCACCTCAGGCCAGCGGTGGGGCAAACCTGATCCCCGATGATTGGGATGACGATTTGCTGTCGCCATCCGGTGGCGCGGGCTCGGACCCATTTGCCGAACCGGCGGATACAAAGCCTGACCCGGCGCCTGTGGCCAAACCTTCTCCGGGAACGCAACCGGTGCAAAGCCCTGCGCCAGAAGCGACCAAGCCGGATACACCGACCCCGGTTGCGGCTTCGGGATCTGATCACGCAGCCGCGCGCGCATTGCTAGAGGCGCTTGAGGTTGACGATCTGCAGATTGAAGACGCGGATTTGCCAGCAACGATGGGCCGCATGGGCCGCGTGCTGCGGGCCATGATCTCGGGGCTGCGGGAAATCCTGATGACGCGCACTTCGATCAAGTCCGAGTTCCGGATTGACCAGACGATGATCAATGCAGGCGGGAACAACCCGCTGAAGTTTTCGATCAGCGCGGAACAAGCCATCGAGGCTTTGGTTAAGCCGCGCGTCAAAGGGTATCTGGCCGCGGAAGAGGCGACGGAACAGGCGTTGAATGACATCAAAGCTCACGAGGTCGCCATGGTCACGGGGATGGAGGCCGCGCTCAAAGGCGTGCTGGCCCGGCTGGACCCGGAAATCCTTGCGGGCAAAATTGAAGGTTCCGGCAAACTTGGGTCACTTTTCAAAGGTAAAAAGGCCCAGTACTGGGAAGTTTATGAGAAGATGTACGCAGAAATTTCGGATCAGGCCGAGAACGATTTTCACGATCTCTTCAGCCGGGAATTCGCGCGTGCCTATAAAGAACAGCTGGAAAAGCTGAAATAGCGCCCTTTTAGGGCAGCAAGAGCAAGGGAGGGCAGCCATTGTCCTGGGACAGCAAAGTGCTTTGGACCGAAGGGTTGTTTCTGCAGCCCCATCACTTTCAGCAGGCGGATCGGTATACCGAGTCGCTGGTTGCCGGTTTGGCACGTCGGGTGACCCCTTATGCATGGGGTCTTGGCGCGCTTGAGATTGATGACGAGGTTCTGAAGGTCGGGCAGTTTGCGCTGAAATCCTGTTCCGGTCTGACACCGGACGGGCAGGTGTTTCGGGTGCCGCAGGCAGACGATCATCCCCCCGCTTTGGAAGTGCCCGAAACGATCAAGGAATGCATCGTTTACCTGACGGTTCCGCAGCGGCGGCAAGGTGCCTCCGAAGTGGACCTGAGCGGAGCTGAGCAATCGGTCAGCCGTTTGCGCCCGGCTGAACAGGAAATCACGGATGTGATGAGCCAGCAGAAAAAGCCGGTGACCTTGGGTGTGGGCAAGTTGCGGCTGCAATTCGCGCTTGAGGTTGATGATCTGGCCGACAAGCTCGCCATTCCGATCGCGCGGATCATCGAGGTGCGCCCTGACAAAGAGATCATTCTGGATCGGGGCTTTATGCCGTCGGTGCTGGACGTGCGCGCGGCATCGGCGCTGGCCGGTTTCATGAACGAATTGGAAGGGATGCTGTCGCACCGGATGCAGGCCCTTGCTGGCCGATTGTCCGAAGGCGGACCCGCAAAGGGCGCTGCTGAGATTTCGGACTTTTTGCTGTTGATGGTGATCAACCGCAACCTGCCGGTCATCCGCCATTTTGCCAATATCGAGAATGTGCACCCCGAGCTTGCCTATCGCGTCTGCGCCGCACTGGCCGGCGAGCTGGCCACATTCATGAGCGCAGAAAAGGAAGCAACGCAATTCCCGGCTTATCAGCATGATAAACTGACCGAGTCGTTTGCCCCGGTCATCCGCACTCTGCGTCAGTACCTTAGCTCGGTTCTGGAACAAACGGCGGTGTCGATTCCGCTGGAGGCGCGGAAATACGGCATCAGCGTCGGCGTGATCGCAGATCGCAAGCTGATCGGCAATTCGGGCTTCGTGCTTGCGGTCAAGGCCGACATACCGGCTGAAGATGTGCGCCGTCATTTCGCAGGCCAAGCCAAGACCGGCCCGGTCGAGGAAATTCGCCAGCTGGTAAACTCGGCCCTGCCCGGGATCACCTTGCGTCCGTTGCCGGTTGCTCCGCGCCAGATCCCCTATCACTCGGGCGTGGTCTATTTTGAGCTTGATGCGGCAAGCCCGTATTGGGGCAAGATGACAACCTCAGGCGGTATCGCGGTGCATGTCTCGGGGCAGTATCCGGGGCTGGAGATGGAACTATGGGCGATCCGGAACCAGTAGAATTAATGGTAACATCCGGCTTCGCTAAAGTATGATGATTGGCATCTTGCAGGGTGCCTTGAGGAAACAGGTCAAAACATGTCCGACAATGATCCATTTGCTGAACCGGACGATACCGACAAGACGGTGATCCGTCCCAATCCGGGCGGTCGGCGTCAGGCGGGAACGGCTCCTCAGCAACCTGCGGCACCGCAGGGCTATCCGGATCCGATGCAACCACCTCCGCCCGCGGAACCGGCTCAGGGTGGTGGCCCGGCATATGGCGTACCTCCGGCGCAGACCCAGCAGACCGCACCGCCGAAAGAAGGCGGCGAAGCTGTTGCAGTGACGGGGATGAACCGCCTGAACGCATGTGCCGCATCGCTGTTTTCATTGATCAGCCGTATCCGCAACCGGGCGCAGCACATGGACCCGGACAAGCTGCGCCAAAGCGTGGTGGCCGAGGTGCGCGCGTTTGAAAACGCGGCCCTGCAAGCCGGGATCCCGGCGCAGACGGTCAAAGTGGCGCGCTATGCGCTATGTGCGACGTTGGACGATGTAGTTCTGAACACCCCATGGGGCGGGCAATCCAGCTGGGCCACGCAGTCCTTGGTCGGCACGTTCCACCGTGAAACTGTTGGCGGTGATCGGTTCTACGACCTGTTGGCGCGGCTCGAACAGGACCCGGCCAATAACATCGAGCTTTTGGAATTCGTGTACATGTGCCTGTCCCTTGGGTTCGAAGGGCGATTGCGTGTCGAACAGGGCGGACCCGACAAGCATATGCAAATCCGGCAGGGTCTGGCGCGGATTATCAGGGCACAGCGGGGTGACGTCGAACGCGATCTGGCACCGCATTGGGAAGGCGTCGATAAGCCCTATCGCGCGCTCAGCCTTTGGAAACCGGTCTGGATCGCGCTGGGTGTGACAGCCCTATTGCTGATGATCGAATTTGGCGGCTTGTCCTATTTCCTGTCTAACAAGACCGAAAACCTTGTCGGCCAGATGTCGGTGATTGATGCGGGCCCCGTGGCCGAGCTGCAACGCCGCGCTCCGCCGCCGCCACCTCCGCCACCGCAGGCCCAACCGCAGGTCGAAAAAGTGGTCGAATTCCTGAAACCAGAGATCGACGAAGGCTTGGTTGAGGTGTTCGAAAAGGGCAATACGCTGATTATTCGGATCAAAGGGTCTGGCATGTTCGGGTCCGGGTCGGATCACCTGCAGGACAAGTTTCAGGAACCTGTGCGCCGCGTGGCCGTCGCGTTGAACGAAGAACCCGGCTCGGTCATCGTGGCGGGACATTCGGACAATGTGCCGATCCGGTCGTCGCGGTTCCCGTCCAACCTTGCGCTGTCGCTGGCGCGGGCCAAGTCGGTGATGAACCAGATGGCAGGCGAATTGACCAACCCCGACCGGCTAAGCGCCGAAGGTCGGGCCGACAGTGAACCCATAGCTGATAATGCGACCAGAGAAGGGCGGGCGGCAAACCGCCGGATCGAAGTCTTGCTGGTTCAGGAGCAGAACTGATGGCTTTCTTCAGATTTTTGAAAAACGTGTTCCTGTCGATTTATTTCGTGCTGTTCTTCACGGCCACGGTTCTGTCGCTGTGCCTCTACTATCTGGGGCCGCTGATCGGATCAGATGAGTGGCGGCCGCTGGACGGGGTAGGCACGCGCCTGATCTGGTGCTCGGGCATCTACGCTTTTTTCCTGATCATCGCGTTGATCATTTTTTTCGTGCGCCGTAGCCGCGACAAGAAACTGGCCGAAGAGATCACGGAATCCGTCAGCGACGGCGGCGACATGATCGACAGCGAAATCTCGGAGCTGCGCGGCAAGTTGAAAACCGCGATGGCCGCCTTGCGCAAATCCAAGAACGGGCGTCGGCATTTGAACGAATTGCCCTGGTACGTAATGATCGGCCCGCCCGGTGCGGGCAAGACCACGGCCATCGTGAATTCAGGCCTGAACTTTCCGCTGGCGGATGAGATGGGTAAAACCGCAATCGGAGGCGTGGGCGGCACGCGAAACTGCGACTGGTGGTTCACCGAAAACGCCGTGCTGATCGACACGGCCGGGCGTTACACGACGCAGGAAAGCGACGCGCAGGTCGACAATGCGGCCTGGATCGGCTTTTTGAGCCTGCTGAAAAAGTACCGCAAACGACAGCCGATCAATGGTGCGATGATCGCGATCTCTCTCTCGGATCTGTCGCTGCAGGACGAGATCACGCAGAAAGAGCACGCCAAAGCCGTGCGTCGCCGTTTGGAAGAGCTGCGCGAGAAACTGGGTGTTCGCTTCCCGGTTTATATCCTGTTTACCAAAGCTGACCTGATCGCCGGGTTTGCCGAGTTCTACGACAATCTGGGCAAGGAAGACCGCGAGCAAGTCTGGGGTTTCACTCTGCCGCTGGACAAATCCCGTTCGGAACAGTCGCCGGTTGCGGCCTTTGACGAAGAATTCGCCCTGCTTCTGGGCCGCCTGAACGCGCAATCGCTTGAGCGGATGCAAACCGAAACCGACCCTCAGCGCCGTGCGCTGATTGCGGGTTTCCCGATGCAGGTCGCATCAGTGCGCAAGGTTGCCCATGAGTTTTTGACCGAAGTGTTCCAGGACAGCCGCTATCAGCACCGCCACATGCTGCGCGGTGTCTATTTCACATCCGGCACGCAAGAAGGTACCCCGATTGACCGTCTGATGCTTGGCATGGCGCGTACCTTTGGTATTGGTCGTCAGGCCATCGGGTCGGGTCAGGGCTCTGGCCGGTCATACTTCCTGACGCGTCTGTTTGATCAGGTCATTTTCCCCGAGGCTGGATTGGTCAGCGCCGATGACAAAGTTGAGCGGCGCTATAAGATCACCAAATGGGTCTCAATGGCTGCGACCATTCTGGCTGCGATTGGTGTGGGCGCGTTGCTTGTGCGCAGCTTCATGGGCAATTCAGATCTGATCGCCGAGGCGCAGGAGGGCGTGTCAGCTTATCAGGCAGCCGCTGCAACTCTGCCACCCAGCCCGGTGGGCGACACAGATCTGGTTCCGGTTGTGCAGGCGTTGAACACGTTGCGCGACCTGCCTGCCAACCCGACGCTCAGCGACCCAGACCCCGAGACGCGCCTGACCTATGGTCTGTATCAGGGGGATGTGATCGGCACGCAGGCCGCCCAGACATATCGCGCGGCGTTGAATCAGCGATTCCTGCCGCGGCTGTTGCTGCGTCTCGAAGAACAGATGAGCGCGAACATCAACAACCCGGATGTGCTGTACGAAGCGCTCAAGGTCTATCTGATGCTGGGCCTGCAGGGTCCGATGAATCAGGATCTGGTCAAGGAATGGATGAACATCGATTGGTCCGTTTCCTTCCCCGGCCCCTCGCGCGAAGACTTCCGCACGGACCTGAACGATCATCTCGACGCACTGCTCAGCCAGCCGATGCAAGAGGTGGCCCTGAACGGCCCGATGGTCGAGCAGATACAGGGCATCCTGTCGGAACTGCCACTGGCGCAGCGGGTCTATAACGGCATCATCTCCAGCCCCTCGGCCACGGCGTTGCAGGAATGGCGGATCACCGAGGTGGGCGGCCCGGCAGTGGGCCGTGTTCTGGTTCGCTCATCGGGCAAGCCGCTCAATGACGGGATCGAGGGGATCTTTACCTATAACGGCTTCAATACCGTCTTTTTGGGTGAAGCTTTGGGTGTGGCCAAACGTGTTCAGAAAGAAAGCTGGGTGTTGGGCCCGCGCGGCGAAGCCGAACAAACCGAACAGGCCCTCGCGGCGCTCAGCCGAGATGTTCTTGACCTCTACTACAACGACTACATCGCCCGCTATGACGCGATGCTGGGCGACATCGACATCGTGCCCATGGAAAGCCTGAGCCACGCGGTCGAGGTGACGAATGTCTTGTCCGGTCCCACATCGCCCATCGTCAATATCCTGAATTCTATTTCAGAAGAAACCAAACTGACAGAGGATCGGACGGTTCTCGGCAATGACGAGGTCAATGACGAGGTTTCCACCCTTGTTGGGATCGAAGTTCAGTCTTCCATGTCGGCCCAAACCCAGTTGCTAATAGAAGCTCTTTCCGCGTCCAGCGCAGCGTTTTCGGACGAACCAGCTAAGGCACCGGGTGAATATGTCGAGGATCGGTTTGACTGGTTGCACCAGTTGGTTGAACGCCCCGATGGCCAGTCTTCGCAACTTGATCTTTTGATGGGTTCGCTGACCGAGGTGTATCAGGAACTGAACAAGATGTCCTTCAGCGGCGTGTCTGGCGGTGAGACCGGGCAGGCGTTGCAACAATTCCAGCAGGAAGCCGCGCGTATTCCCGGCCCGATGGAACGCTGGGCGGTCCAGATCATCGATGGCTCATCCGGTATTACGTCGGACAGCACGCGTTCGTCGATCAATACGCGCTGGCAATCCAACGTGTTGCCGTTTTGCGAACAGGTGGTAAGCGATCGTTATCCGTTCAACAAACGCTCTGGCGCCGATGTGGCGATGGGCGATTTTGCCAAGCTCTTTGGCCCGCAGGGTCTGATTGACACATTCTTCACCACCAATCTGGCGAAGCATGTGGATATGCGCACGCGCCCTTGGTCGTGGAAGTCCGGCGTGAACGAGACCGATCTGGGGATCAGCCAGGCTGTTCTGACGCAATTCCAGAACGCGGCCGAGATCAAGGAGGCGTTCTTTGCCAACGGTCCAACACCTCAGATTCAGTTTCAGATCATGCCCGAAGCTTTGGATCCCAAGGCCAAGGGCGTGACTCTTGAGATTGATGGTCAGTCGCTGGAGTTTCGCCATAAGGGCGGTCTGCCCTCTCCGCTGGCTGTCACTTGGCCCGGGTCGGTAGGACTGGCGCGGGTGACGTTTGAACCGCAAAAACGCAACATAGAAAGTGTCCTGTCCAAGGACGGCCCATGGGCCTGGTTCCGCCTGCTGGATGCGGCCGAGGTGCGCCGGACAAATGTGTCGGACCGCAAAAAGGTCATCTTCAACGTGGGTGGGCGCATTGCGATCTTCCAACTGCAATCGGGGTCGGTGATCAACCCGTTCGCGCTGCCGGCACTGCAAAAGTTCAGCTGTCCTAAGTCGTTCTGATGCAGCAAGCAGGGTTTGGCGCATTTGGCAAGATGCCGTCAGTGGGTGACTTTTTCCGGTTTGGAGTGTCACCTGCCTTTGTCCAGCACTGGGACGAATGGATTCAGCGCAGCATGCTTGAGGCCTCGCAACTCCTGGGCCCTGCCTGGGATGAGCACTATATGTCCGCCCCGATCTGGCGGTTCTGCCTGTCCCCCGGGCTGGCTGGGCCGCAAAAGATGTTCGGCGTTCTCATGCCGTCTGTGGATCGCGTGGGGCGTCGCTTTCCGTTAACGTTGGTGGCCGGGCTGTCAAACGAGGGTTCGGCGGTTCTGGCGCATTTTCGGGCGACCGAAACCTATCAAAAGCTGGAAGAGATCGCGCTGGCCGCGCTGGAAGACGACATGACCAAAGAGAAGCTAGAGGCTGATTTGGCAGAGCTTCCGGTTCCGGTTCAACAACCCACTGCGCCCGTCAGGTCCAGCGGAACGACCACTGTGCTGACACGGGGCGAGGCGTCGGACAGTTTGTTGCCCGACCTTGCTGCGGGATTAATGTCGCAAAGATATCGCACCCCGAGTATTTGGAGCACCGAAATCGGGCAAGTGCCGCGGATGATGGTCTGCGAAGGTTTACCGGTTGGGGCAAACATGCAAGGCTTGTTCAACCTGAACTCCGCACTCTGGACCGAGGCGAAACCACTATGAACTCAAGTCACCGCGTCCGGTACAATGCGCGCAGCCATGTGGGGCTCAAGCGTAAGATCAACGAAGATGCGGTGCTGGCATTGCCCGAAGAAAGCCTTTGGCTTGTTGCCGATGGGATGGGCGGCCACGAAGCGGGTGACTATGCCAGCCGCCTGATTGCGGACATGGTGGCCGCGATGCCGCCAGGTCTTGCGCCTTCGGATCGGTTGGCCGCTTTGCGCGATGTTATCCAGAAAGCCCATCAGGTGATCCGGCAAGAGGTCGAGGCGCGCGGCGGTAGCACAATCGGCAGTACGGTGGCCTGCCTGATGCTCGCTAACGGGCATTTCGTCGGGCTATGGGCTGGTGACAGCCGTATCTATCTGCTGCGGGATCGCACGATTCAGATGCTGACTACGGATCATTCCGTGGTCGCCGATCTGGTTCTTGCAGGTCAGATGAGCTGGGATGAGGCCGAACAACATCCCCAGTCTAACGCCATTACGCGGGCCGTTGGGGTCGGAGATGAGCTTGAGCTCGACAAGATCCGGGGCGAAGTCCAGCAGGGGGACCGGTTCCTGATCTGCTCGGACGGGCTGAGCAAATATGCAACCTTCGCCATGCTGGAAAAGGCGCTGACCGAAATGCCGATTGAAACGGTGGCTGATCAACTGATCCAGATCGCCTTGGACGGAGGCGGGGCCGACAACATCACGGCGGTTGTTGTTGACATTTTGTAATTCGTTGGTGATGACAGATTACTGCGCCAGAGTGGTCAATATCCGGCTGTCCAGTGACAGAATCTGAGTTGCAACGTTTCGATCTTGCTCGCGCAACGCTTCGGCATAGCCAGCCGCAGACTCTGTTGTCGGCCGCAATGTGCTGAACAGTTGATTGTCCGTATGTAGAACGATCACCTTGCTTTTGCCCAAAGTACTGTCGTCAACCTGAAAGGCGATGCCCCCGTTTTCTTTGCTTTCCGGTATCGAATAAGCCACACGCACCGACACAGGCCCCTCGTCACCGTTTCGCAGAGTGGCAATGTCATTCTCTTGCCGCGTCACATTGGGCAACAAGTGAAAAACGTTGCCAGAAACGTCCAGAACAGAAACCGAAAGATACCCGTCCAGAACATGGTCCGGTAAGTCGATGTCGATGACTGGGTTTTGGCCTACAACATAGTCGCCAGTCGGGTTAGGTGCATCGTTCTGTTCGCCGTTGTAAAAGGCAATCGCGATATCGCTGGGCGGCGCTGCCGGCAGAAAGTTCTCGATCAGGCAGAGCGTGGGGTTTAACAAAACGACTTGATCGAGATTCAAGGGACGGGCGCCCGCAAGCGCCTGCAACGCGGTTTCCAGTCCAATCAAGCTGTCGCGAGAAGCCAGGGTGCCGCTAACGACGATGGGCGTTTCCAGCCCATAACCGGTGGTTGGGGCATTGACCAATTCCAAGGGTCCGCAATCGGCAAGACCTGAAAGAATTGGTTGAACCGCGGACGCAGGCAGAAACAAGGGAACAAGCTCGATCTCGGCAGAACCATCCAGCCCGGCAGGCAGACCGGCGGAGTAGAGCTGTTCGATCTCGGTATGCAGCGCCTCATTCGTTGTTCGTCCGGTCAGCCGGGCGGTGTTGCCGTCTGCAACAAATCGCCACTCATCCAGATCCATGGCCGATCCGATGACATCGCCAACCGCGCTGCCCCAGTTCTCGGCGATATCGCCAGAGGCCAGGGTCAGATCTACCTCGCCACCCTGTGACGTGATCTCGCCGGTCAGCGTATCCCGCGCGGTCTCGGATGGAACGAACCCGACAATGCGCGGGGGCAGACCCTCTCGCTTGTCGGCAACAAGGGTGTAGGGGTTTGCAACCGGATAGCTGGGGCCAAGCAGGCTGTCGAACGCTCCCGAAACATAACCACCGACACCCGCGGCAAGTACCGCAACAACGGCAACAACACCGATCAGTCCCGCGCGCGATTTCTTGGGTTCAGGTTCGGATTTGCGCGCAGACGGTGTGGGGCTTGGGGTTGCGGCAGGTTCCGGCTGTGGTGTGGCGGGCGCAGGCGATTTGCTTTTGGGTACAATGATTGTGGCATCATCGTCGGTACTTTCGACCGGTTGAGCCGGGGTTCCAGCCCGGGCCGAAGCAAGGGCACGCAAAACCTCACTTGCGGATTGATACCGGTCATCGGGGTTGGGGGCCGTCATCTTGTCGATGATCGACTTCAAGGGCTCTGGTACCCCTTCGGTGTCCAGCGGCCCTTTCTTGCTTTCGACAACCTCAAGCAGGTTGCTGCCCGCATCCGCCTTTTTCCCACGGAAATTGGCCAATAGCAGCGCGCCAAGCGAATAGATGTCGGTTCGCGGGTCGGTTTGGCCCGACAATTGTTCCGGGGCTGCATAGGCGTATTTGCCCGCGAACTCTCCGCCCACAATGGTTTCAGCACCCGGGTTGGTGTCTTTGGCGATGCCGAAATCGATGATCACCGCTTGCGCCGGATCACCATCGCGCAGGATGATGTTGTCGGGGCTCAGATCCCGGTGGACGATGTTGCGGGCATGTGCGGCCTCAAGCCCTTCGCAGACACGTTTGCACACTGTCAGCACATCGCCCGCGGGCATCGGCCCCTGTTTCAGCTTTTGATCAAGACCGGGGCCGTCCACATAGTCCATCACCAGATAGACATGACCATCCGCCGTCCGGTTGTTTTCTGAATAGCGCACAACCGCGTCGTGACGGATATCGCGGATCTCTTCCTCGCGGGTCAGCAGGACGAGGTAATCTTCGTTGCTGGAAAACTCGGACTTGAGCACTTTGAGGGCCGCAAGACGCCCGGAGATTTCTGAGCGCGCCCGATAGACGTCAGATGTACCGCCCCGCCCAAGAATGGCTTCGATCCGGTAGGTATTGTTAACCAGATCGCCCGGTTGAAACAGGTCGCCTGCGCGGGATTCAGTCATGCTGCCCTCACGTTCTTATTGCTATCGATTGCGTGCTTAGCCCAGGGCCTGGAACTCCACCCGGCGGTTTTCATCCGCGCGCGGGTTTTCCTTGTTCAGCGGCTCGGCCTCGCCCACGCCCAGCACCTCAAGACGTTCTTCGGCAATGCCGCAATCGCCAACCAGATAGCGTTTGACCTCTTTGGCGCGCAACAGGGACAGGTTCTGATTGTATTCCGCAGACCCGGCGCTGTCGGTGTGGCCGATGATTTGGAACACGTTGACATCGACCGAGTTCATCGCCTGGCACAGCGACGCCAGTTTTGGTTTCTGATCGTCGCGCAGAGCGGCCGATGCAAAGTCAAAGCTGACCTGAATATTGACCTGATCTTCTTCGGCCACAGGCTGGTATTCCGCTGGCGCTGCGGCAACAGTGGTGTCCGTGGCGTCAGATGCCGCGCTTTCGGATTGTTGCGAGGGTACGATCACCAGCCCGCGTGTCTTTTGCTTGTTGAAGGCGTCGGTAATTTCGTCAGCCGTCAGTTCCTGAGCGAAGGATGGCTGGATGGCAAGAAGTGCCGCAAAGGACGACGCGCCGATAAGTTTGATTGCAGAAATTCTGAACATGAACATATTCCCTACCTGTTTGGTCAATAGACTAACCTTGCCTCGGTGCAGCGACAATGAAGAAAGTAAATTCTGGCATGCAGGATGGACATTTTTCGGGCAAGCGCGTGACATCTTTGGCATCCGCACTTAGGCTTTGTCGCAAAGATGGCAGGAAACAGGAAATCCCAACGATATGCGCGTCGTTCCAGCGATAATTCTGGCGGTGGCGATTATTCTCGCCCCGATCATTTGGTATGTGTTTCCGCTGATCATTCCGATCGAAGACAACTATGAAGGGCCCGCAATCGACTCGGGCGCCCGGATCGAGATCGAAATGCTGAGCCAGCAGGTCGAAGACATGCGCAATCAGATTGAACAGCTCTCGCTTGAGCTGACGCGTTCACAAAGCGGTGGATATGTGCCACAGGGCGCGGACGGGGCGGATGATTTTGGGTTCGACAGCAACAGCCCCAATGAGATCATCGATGCCTATGCGCAGGTGGTCCTGATCGCCAACCGCAACAACGTGAACAAAGATCTTGAGCTGGCGGGTTCCTCCTTTCTCAAGTCGACATTTGGCCTTCCGCGGGAAGATCTGACGGATGAATGTCAGTCAATGACAAACCCGCGGCTAGAGGAATTGCTGGTTTTGGAGGAGGTTGGCCCGGTGCGCGTTCGCATGCTGAAACCGGCGGTCGAGTCCCTGCGTACCGTTTTTGAAAACATTCAACGGACGGATCCTGACCTTTACGCGCGCATCAATACGGCGGGATCCTTGTGTGTGCGCCGGATTCGGGGCGCGACCTCGTCGGCCTCGGCCCATGCCTATGGTCTGGCCGTGGATCTGAACATCGATGGTGTTCTGGACACATTGGGTGATGGAAAGACTCAATTGGGTCTGACCATTTTGGCGGATTTCTTTCGCGAAGAAGGATGGGTGTGGGGCGCAGCGTGGGGTCGCGAGGATTCCATGCATTTCGAGGTCAGCCGCAACAAGATCGAAGAATGGATTGATCAGGGTTTGCTGTGACCATCTAACAAGAAATTCGACCGCTTGATCCGCGTGTGAGGCTTTTCCAACAACGTCAGAAATTCGGCGTTGCAGACCTTGCGCTGTAAAGTCGTTTAGGATTTGTTTGCTTTAAATAAATTTATTTTCACGGTCGGGTAAAAGTTGGGGCACCGCAGAAAATGACCATTATCCGACAGCTATCCTGTCTGGCGTTTGTCGTTGCTGTTCTTTGTACAAGCTTTGCACAAAGGGCCGAGGCGCAAAGTGCCTCGAACCTGGCGCCTTCGACCTTTCAGCCACAGAATCAACGCAGTACTGGGCCGGTAACGGTTGCACGTGATCCGGGTGCTGCAGCCCCGCGTGGCGCCGATCAACTTTTCGTGACAATTGGCGCGGTTCAGATCGAAGGCGCGCTGCCCCAGATGGAAGCCGCGAATGCCGGGTTCTCGGAGCGGCTGACCGGAAAGCGCGTCGCGGTCTCCGAAGTGTTCGCTGCGACCAGCCAGCTGGAAAGCGCCTATTCGAACGCGGGCTTTGTCCTTAGCCGCGTGGTTTTGCCCCAACAGACCCTGCGTGATGGGGGTACCCTTCGGATTGTCGTGATCGACGGGTTCATCGAACGGATCGATGCCAACAAGGTTCCGGATCAGGCAAAGGCGCGGGTGGTCGAGATCACAAAGCCGCTGATCGGGCGAAAAGGCATCAAGCTGCAGGAAATCGAGCGGGCCTTGCTGTTAGCTGGTGACACGTTCGGTATTCGCCTGGCCTCGACCCTGACAGCAGGCGATGCGCGGGGTGGCACGGTTCTTATTCTGGACGGACAATTCAAGCAATACACAGGCTCTTACGGGTTCGATAACACGCTGTCGGACGAGCTTGGCCCGGTTAACCTGAGCCTGGGTTTTGAGGTCAACGGCGCGCTGGAGTTGGGTGAAACTTTCTATTTCCGCGCGGGCGGATCGCCTGTGCGCTATTTCTCGGACGATGCACAGTATCGCATCCTTGCAGCGGGGGCTGTGTTCCCGATCGGCTATGATGGATTGACGTTCAACGCAGAATTGACCTCAAGCAAGGCGCAACCGGATACCGATTTCATCCCGAATGAAAGCACTTTCGAGCGGTTTTCGCTGCGTTTGTACTATCCCTGGATCAGGACACGTCGGCTGAATTTCTCCTCGCAGCTTATTCTGGACCGGGTCAGCGACTCGCAGGATATTCTGGCGCCGACAACGAACCTGCCGGTCTATGACGATGATCTGAGCGTTCTGCGCGCCACGGCGGACGCCAGCTGGAACTACGAAAACGGTGGTTTCTTCCGCGCCGGCGCGGTGCTGTCCCGCGGTCTGGATGCCTTTGGTGCCAGCACATCGATTGGCCCTGGCGACACGCCGTTGTCGCGTCAGGGGGCCAGCGCGGAATTCACCAAACTTGTTCTGTCGGCGCAGTATCAGCGCCCATTGAGCGCAAACTGGTCCCTTTCAGTGAACGGGCGCATTCAGGAAAACTTTGGCGATCCGCTGGTGACATCGGAACAGTTCAGCATCGCCAGCTCGGGCGAGTTGTCCGCCTTTGATGCAGGCGCGCTGCGCGGCGATGACGGATGGGTATTCCGCACGGAACTGGGCCGGTCGCAACAGGCTGAAGTTTCTGGGTTCCCGCTGATTTTCAAGCCGTATTTGTTTGGTGCGTATGGCGTGCTAGGGTTGGAGCAGCCAACTATTTTTGAACAGAGCACCACGAAAGCCTATTCGTATGGTGTTGGTATTGATTTGTTTTCAGTTGAGGACTCGGCCTATCGGTCAGGGTCGCTAAGGCTGGAGTATGGGAGAGGTGAACGCGATGATCTGGGCGAAGACGGAGATAGGTTCAGCATCGTTGCAAGCCGCCGCTTCTAAGCGACCTTTGGCTGCGACAGCGGTTTTCAGTTTTGTCGTGTCGGCGACGGCGGTGCTGTGGGCGACCACGGCATTGGCCCAGAACCTGCCAAATGGTGGCAAGGTTGCCTCGGGCAATGTCAACATATCCAAGCCGAACAGCAATCAGTTGAACATCAATCAGGGATCGAACAAGGCGATCGTGAACTGGAACGGGTTCTCGATCGGCAGCGGATCTCAGGTGAACATTCGCCAACCCAATTCCGACAGTGTCATTCTGAACCGGGTGACCGGGGATACCAGCAGCCAGATCCACGGTCAGCTCAACGCCAATGGTCAGGTGCATCTGGTCAACCCTAACGGGATTTTCATCGGTCCTACGGGGCATGTCAGCGCATCGGGTTTTGTGGCGTCGACCCTGGATATCACGGACGAAGATTTTCTGAACGGTGCCTATCGCTACAATGGCAACGGCCATTCGCAAACTGTTGAAAACGCCGGCGTCATCTCGATTGGCCGTGGTGGCTATGCCGCACTTATCGGTGGGCGGGTCAAGAACTCGGGCCTGATCCGGGTTCCGTTGGGCAAGGTTGGTCTTGGAGCGGGCGAGCAGGTGACACTGGACGTGTCCGGCGACGGGTTCCTGCAAGTGGCGGTGCCCTCAGACAGTGACGATGAGTCGATGGAAGCGCTGGTCACAAACTCTGGCCGCATCGAAGCGGATGGCGGCATTGTCCACCTGCAGGCCGCCAGCGCCCGCGATGCCGCGCGGCAGGTCATCAACATGTCCGGTGTGATCGAGGCCCGCACCGTCAGTGGCGTTTCAGGCGCGGTCGTTCTGGGCGGCGGCGGTGGCGCGGTTGAGATCAGCGGTAGCATTGATACCTCCGCGGCGGAAACGCTTGTGACCAGTTCTCTCAGGCCAGTTGCGCGTCCACAAAGGGGTGGCGACATTACGGTGACAGGTGAGGCGATCACCCTGACCGGAGCCACGTTAGACGCCAACGGATCCGGCGCGGGTGATGGTGGCTCTATCCGCGTGGGTGGGGATTATCAAGGCGGCGGCGACCTGCAAAGGGCGCAGACGACAACCGTTGACGACGCAAGCGTTCTGAGAGCCGACGGCGGCGAAACCGGAAACGGGGGTCGCATCATTGTCTGGTCAGATGTGTTCACCGAATTCTCCGGCACCAACTCGGCGCGTGGCGGTGATTTGGGCGGCGATGGCGGCTTTGTCGAAGTCTCAGGCAAAGAGAGCCTGCGCTATGCGGGATTTACCGACACACGGGCCCCGAATGGCGAAGCGGGCACGTTGCTGTTGGACCCGACAGACATAGTGGTGTCCAACGATCCAACGGCAACGATTGATGTTGCCACGATTCAGACAAACCTTGCAGGCGGCAACGTGACTTTGACGACCGCAGGCGCAGGCGCGATCATCAGCTTTGACGGCACAACGTCGTTGGGGGGTAACGACACCGAAGTCGGCAATATCACGATTGATGACTCGATTTCCTGGGCCAGTGGCTTTGATTTGATCCTGTTGGCGGACAATAACGTGGTCATCAACGCCGCGATCAACGGCCCGGCTGGCGGCTTAGTTATCGACGCGGCGGGTATCATCACCACCGGACCGGCGGGTACAGTAAATGTTGGGACCTTCACACTGATCAATGGGTTCTGGCAGCAGGTCAGCAGTGTCTTGCCCGCCTTCGCTGCCGGTGATTTCACGATCGATTCCGGGGCGAATTTCCTGCGGGCAACCGGTGGCAGCGGGTCTGCCAGCAACCCCTATCGGTTGACGGATATCTACGGTTTGCAGGGCATCGGCGGATCCAGCCTGAACGACCTGAATTTTGAGCTTGTGAATGACATTGACGCGTCCGAAACCTCGGGTTGGACCAACGGTTTTGAACCTCTCAATTTCAACGGAACGCTTGAAGGCAACAGGCATTCAATTGACGGGCTCTTTATCGACACGTTCAATTTCGGCGGGCTGTTTGAATTCCTCGATGGCACGGTCCAGAATCTGAGCGTCACCAATGCGAATGTGACGTCAGATGGCGGCGGAATTCTTGCGGGTTCCAGTGACGGGACGATTTCGGGCGTCATGACATCGGGCAGCTATACCAGCCGGAACTTCGAAGCAGGCGGTCTGGTTGGCACCAATTCGGGAACGATTGTCGACAGCTTTTCTACCGCTACGGTCACCGTGGTGACCACCGAAGCGGATTTTGTTTTGGCGGGCGGCCTTGTGGGCGAGAACACGGGCACAATCCGGCGCTCGCACAGCACAGGATCTGTGGCAGGCCTTACTGGCGGTGACTTTGACGTTGGCGGTCTGGTTGGCGAAAACTCCGGCCGTATCATAGATTCCTATTCGCATTCGGATGTTTCCGGTGTGAACCAATCCAGCGCGCCGGGTGATGATCTGCGGTTCGGTGGGCTGGTCGGTTTCAACAATGGCGGGACAATCACGCGCACCTATTCAACGGGCTCGATTGACTATTCCGGGCTGGGCACGCCCAATACCGGCGGGCTGGTCGGGGTCAACACCGGCAGCGTGAGCGCGTCGTTCTGGGACAGAAACACCTCGGGTGAAAGCAGCAGTGCGGGGGGTACGGGCCTCAGCACATCCCAGCTGCAAGATACCGAAAGCTTCTTTAACCGCGCCTCGCGGCAGGGTTGGAATTTCCGCACGACCTGGGCACCGGGCAACGGCAGCACCTATCCGGCGAATTACACGACCTCGCCCGTGATTTTTGTCATTCCGGACGAAATCACCACGACGGTCAGCGACGTGTCGACCGTAACGGCCACAGGTACGGTTTACGGCGGTCCGTCGGTCTATCGGTTCGGCCCGTCAGGCGATTCGCTGAACACCGACTCTGTGTTCGGAACCTTGAATTTTGCCAGCACGGATGCAGGAACGACGACCTTTACGCTGAACGACGGAAATCTGGTTAGCGCAGATGGGCAGGTCTATGTTGTCTCGGCGCTGCCAGGCACGGCCGTCATCGTCGAGGATGACATCGATATCGGTATCCCGCCAACCCCGACGGTTGAGATCACGCCAACTGTCGATACCACGATCAACAGCGGTGGCGGCGGCGGAACCGCGGTCACGACCGTGTCTGACGCCGAGGCGGCGCTGGCCACGGTTGAAAACGCGTCGCAGGAATTTGACAGCGAAATTGCCGCCTGTGCAGAAAACGGCGAAGACATCAGCGCCTATATGGCCTGTCTGGCCGAAGCAATGGACGACTATGCCGCTGATCTGGACACAATCGTCAAGGGCCTGCCCGCGGGGCTTGAATCTGTTGGTGATATCATCCGCGGGGCAAGCGCAGGTGTTCGCGCGGCAGGTGAAGAAGCCAACCGCCGCCTTGCGCTTGCCACAACTGCCGAGGAGCGCTCCGCGATCCGCCGCGAAGCCGTTCAGCAGGCGCGCCGCGAGATTCGACAAGCGCAACGGGAGATCCGCAAAGCCATCACTTTGATAAGAGCGACCGATCCCGAGCTTGTCAGCATCCAGAACGAGCAGGTAGAAACCATAGTGGCGGCTGTTGGTCAGGCTGAGATCGGACTGACGCGCGCGATTGGTCTGTAACCCTTTCAGAGGCTTGTAACAGTGTCATTGCTTCGGGTTTTTGCGGTATTTCTGATGACGGTCCTGGCCGCTGGTGTGGCCTGGGCAGACAAGCGTGTCGCTCTGGTCATCGGGAACTCGGACTACGAGACGATCAACCCGCTTGATAACCCGATCAACGATGCCTCGGATCTGGCGATTGCGTTGGAAGGGCTGGGGTTTGATGTCTTTCTGGGCATCGACCTGACGCGCGAGGAAATGCTCTCGCTGGCTGAATCCTACGGGGCAACGGCCGCGGATTCGGATGTGTCGCTGCTGTTTTATGCAGGTCATGGATTTCAGGTGGATGGGCGAAACTATCTGGTGCCCGTAGATGCTGCGTTGTCTTCGGCGGCGGATATTCCGGACCAGACCATCGCGATGGAAGAATTTGTGGGCCGGATGGAGCGGTCCGATGGCATTCGGCTGGTGTTCTTGGATGCCTGCCGCGACAACCCGTTTGAAGATACCGGGATCGATGTGGGCGGCGAAGGTCTGGCCCGTGTCGGCAGCGCGGCGGATTTCATGTTTGCCTATGCCACGCAGCCAGACAATGTGGCCTTTGACGGCACCGGTCGAAACAGCTTTTTCACCGAAGCTTTGCTGAGCCACATTTATACGCCGGGTCAGGATATCTCGGACCTGATGATTTCGGTCCGCAAGGACGTTCTTGCATCGACCGGCGGGCGCCAGATCCCGTGGGACAATTCCTCGCTGACGCGGCAGTTCCGTTTCGACAACAGTCCGGTTACCGCATCGGAAGAGACACTGCTTTGGCAGGTTGCCTCGAATGCGCAGGATTCCTCGCTGATGCAGCTTTATGCGGATCGGTATCCGCAGGGCGCGCATATGAACGAGGTGATGGCATTTCTGGACCGGGCCGGGCAGGGCGAGACCCTGACGCGTGCCCTGGATGTTGGGGAACAGGACGATCAGGCTGAACGGCTTTGGAAACTGGCTCAACGCAGCAGGATGCGGCCATTGCTGGAGTTTTATCTGGAGCAATACCCGAACGGATCTCATGCCGTGCAGGCGCAGCGGCTGATCGATTCCATTCCAAGGCCCGAAGACAGTACCCCTGGCGGCATATGCGAGCGTCTGGCGACGCATCCCAGGGATCGGACGGCCAGCATCCCCGGCGTGCCGTTCACGCGATTGCAGGAAAACGCGATGACGGCGATTCAAGCGTGCAGCGCGGCGGCGGCGCAATCTCCGGACCTGTCGCATTATGTTGCCCTGCTGGCGCGCGCAACGATTGCCGCAGGCGATGTGGATCGGGCGGTGACCTTGTACAAACAAGCGGCGGCGGAGGGCGACCTGCGCGCCATGGTTTCGCTGGCGCAGCTGCACGAAAGCGGGACCGGTGTTCCGCAGGATGTGAACCGCGCGTTGGAACTTTATGAACTGGCCGCCCAAGGCGGCAGCGCTGATGCAATGATCAACCTTGCGGTAACGCTGTTTGAAGGGCAGGTCCTACCCAAAGACGATACCCGCGCGATTGCCCTTTTGCAGCAGGCCGCAGACGGCGGGTCGGCCAAAGCAACATTCAACCTCGGGGTTCTGGCGCAGGACGGGATTACCGGCCAGCCATCGGATGCGTTGAGCTATTTCCAAAGGGCGGCCCGTGACGGAGAGTTTCAGGGTTATCTTGCTGCGGCCATCCTTCTGGATGAAGGACGTGGTGTTCCGAAGGACCCAGCCGAAGCGGCGCGCACATTGCTGCGCGGTGCGGCTGAGGATGACGGTGCCATCATTGACCAGTTATCGCTGGCGTCCGACCAATGGTCACGCGAGACGGTGACCGAAGTGCAAAAGCTGCTGCAAAAGGCCGGGTATTACGACAGCACAATTGACGGGTTGCCCGGACCGAACTTTATCTCGGCGCTGCAGAAATGGCGCAGCGGCGGGTTCGACCCGGTCATTCTGGCGTCGAACTGAGCTAGTTCACGGGCACAAATTCGATACGGCGATTGCGCCGTTTTCCGTCCGCAGTGTCATTCGACACCACCGGACGGCTTTCCCCGTACCCAACCGTCACCAACCGTTCCGGCGCGATGCCCTGATCCACAAGGTAGGTGTTCACGGCCTGCGCGCGACGTTGGCTCAGCGTCTGGTTTGCCGCATCCGACCCGTCGCTGTCCGTATGTCCGCCAATCTCGATCTTCAGGTCCGGGCACCGGCTGACGATGTCATGCAGGTTGGTCAACAAAGGAATGGAGTCCTGCGTCAGGCGCGCACTGCCCGAGTTGAAATAGATATTGCCGGTGCGCGACAGAATCTCCATGCGCCCTTCACAGGCCTCTCGGTCCAGATCCCCTTTGGTTTCCAGCGCCGCTGCCCCAGGTGTTGCCGCGGCCAGTTCAAGCTGCGGCGGTGTGCCCGCCTGCGCCCTGTCAAAGACAAACCCAAAGCTGACAAATCCAAACGGCAGGATGTCAACGCCTGCGGCTTCTTCCAGCTTTGCGCGCCCTTCCTCAAGGTTGAAATCCGGCAAGGCGATTGCGATGGGTGTGGTGTTGGACACGGATACCCGGTCGTTGTCGATCAGCGAAATCGCAACCTGCGCGACCCGATCCTGCGACAGACCGTGCAGTTGCAGGGTATAGGGCAGCTCAATTATCTTGTGCCGGGTCTTGTGCAAGTCCACCAGCTCATCGGCTGGCAGCTGAGTGGTGATTACGGCTTCGGGGAAGTTGAAGGTCTCGAAGAACAAAAACCGCATCCGCACGTTTCGCAGGTCGATATTGGTGTCGACACTGTCCATCTGAATGCGCACTTCGGCTGCACCTTCAGGGCTGATCACGCCAGAAAAGGTGGCAAAACCGCTGTTTTCGGCGACGGAATTCTTTTTTACCGACAAAAACTGCAATTCCGAGGCCTCGGCATCCAGTTTCCAGCCATGTTCAAACGGGTCCGCGCTTTGAGCAAATGCACCGGTTGCGTGCGCCAGCAGGCCTATGGCAAAAATGTTTCGCACTACGGTTGAACGCGGCATTGGCGGCCCTCTCTCTGCTTGAACCCACCTTCGGGATATGTCAGGCGAAGGTCACAAGAAAGCCAAAATGGACGAATAGAACAAAACGAAAGCACATGATGCGCGTGGGTCACGGGCGTCATTGATGCAAGGCAGAGGATCAGGCGTGTCAGGAATATACAGAGTTTTCTGTGTCGTTTTTTCCATTTTTTGGGCTGCGCAAGCGGTGGCCGAACCGCGCATTGCGTTGGTCATCGGCAACTCTGCTTACGGGTCAGTTTCCGCGTTGGACAATCCTGTGAATGACGCAAAGCTGATCAGCGAAAAACTGAGAGAGCTCGAGTTCGACGTTCGTCATCTGTCTGACAGCAACCAGATCGAAATGAAGCGGGCGATTGCGCAATTCGGCCGTGATCTGCGGAATGGCGGCGAAACGGCAATTGGCCTGTTCTATTACGCCGGACATGGGGTTCAGTCTTTTGGTTCCAACTACCTGCTGCCGGTGGATGTTTCGCTGAGCGATCCCGCCGATCTTGATTTGATGGCGGTTGAGGCGCGCTCGGTCCTCCATCAGATGGCTTCAGCCAAGAACCGGACCAATATCGTGATTCTGGATGCCTGCCGGAACAATCCGTTCGAACATCTCGCCGACATGGACGACAACGGTTTGGCGGAAATGAAGGCACCGACAGGGACGTTCCTGGCCTATGCGACGGATCCGGGTGGTGTCGCTTTGGATGGCGAAGCCGGCAACAGCCCCTTCACGCTGAGCCTTGCGGAACATATCAGCACGCCGGGCATGGCGATTGAGCAATTGTTCAAGAAGGTTCGCGTTGACGTGTTGGATGAGACACGGGGCCTTCAGACGCCTTGGGATACCTCGTCTTTGACGCAGGATTTCGCCTTTGCCATTGAAACGGAAACCAAGATCGTCGCCGCGCGCACCGAGGCGGAGCACTGGCAAGAGGCCATAACCTCGCGCGATCCCGTTCAGATCATGATGTTCCTGCGCAGCTACCCCGAAAGCGCTCATGTTGACGAGGCGAACGCGCTGTTGCAATCGGTCCTGGCGGAATCCTTCGGCACCGTTTTGTCCGGAACGCCCGCCGCGGAACCCGTGCAAGAGCCGGTGCAGGAAGCGACCGAAACAGATCGACTGATGTATGAGTTGGCGCAAACGGATGACACGATCCATTCATACGAAATCTACTTGCACAGTTTCCCGAACGGGGCCTTTTCAGAGGACGCAAGCGAACGGTTGGCTGCGTTGCGCGACCAGGCGGGGAAAGTGACGCGAAAGGCCGAGCCCAGCGGCGAGGCCGCCCAGCCGGATGAGACTGAACAGGCCAGCGCCGTCACGCTGCAATCTGTGCTGACGTTCGGAAACAAGTACGTGCGCGGCAAAACAATCGAACAACTGGTTGCAAGCTCTCCTCAATTCCCACCGATTGACGGGTTGCCGGACGAGCTTTGGAAAGGTCAGTCCTGCGCCAATTGCCATCAATGGACCTCCGAAGCGCTGTGCGATCAAGGCCAGACCTATATTCAGCGTCCAGCTGCGGGGAATGTCACCAAACAGCATCCATTCGGAGGTGGGCTAAAAGTCAACCTGCGCCGATGGGCTCTGGACGGGTGTCAGGGCTGAAACCGGGGTTAGCGCTTCTCCGCAGGTGTCAAAGCGTCTGAGGTTGAATGTTTTGCCAGATTTCCTGAATCACATTCGGGGCCATCAAGACATGGTCTCGGGTCGTGTCGAATTGCCCAACGGTAAAGCGGATCACCTTTTGGCCCTGGAACATCCCTTGTGTCAGATAGATGCGCCCATCGTCATTGATCGCGTCCACCAGACGTTGCTGCATTTCGTCATCACCGGGGCAGCGAAAGCTGAATAGGCTCAGGATCGGTTCGGACGTGATCGTGAACCCGTCGGTGGCGCGCAGAATCTCGCAGACCTCATTGGCCCAGGTCACATGGTTTCGGATACGGTTGCGCAGCTCTTCCAGCCCGTATGAACGCAGCAAAAACCAGATCTTCAACGCACGAAAGCGGCGACCCAGCGGGATGGTCCATTCGGAATAGTTGGTGACCTCGGCCCCGGTTGTCTTCAGGTATTCGGGTTCGATTTTTAGTGTGTTGAGCTGCGGCGTGGCGTCCGCCAAAAACTGAATGGCGCAGTCGAACTGCGCACCCAGCCATTTATGCGGATTGAAGACAATCGAGTCGTATTGATCGGCGCCTTGCCAAAGTGCTTCGCGAAACTCTGGGCAGATCATGGCCGATCCGGCCCAGGCGGCGTCCAGATGCGTGTAGAGATCATATTTCTTTGCGATCGCATTCACAGCCTGCAGATCATCACAGGCCCCGATCCCGGTTCCGCCGGTAATGGCGATGATTCCCGCCGGGACGTGACCGGCGGCCAGATCGGCCTCAATCGCGGCTTCCAATTGGGCAGGCTCCAGCCCGTGTGTCGGGCCCGACGTGTCGATCTTGACCAGATTGTCCTGCCCGATACCAGCGACCCAGCAGGCCCGATCGATTGAGGAATGCACCTGATCTGAGCAATAGATGCGTAACGCGCCCTTGTTGCTCAACCCCTCGCGATTGCCGGTAAATCCGGTCGCGCGTTCCCGCATCGTCAGCACAGCAGACAACGTTGCCGAAGACGCGCTGTCCTGGATCACTCCGGTCATGCCGTACGGTAAACCCAAGGCCTGACGCAACCAATCGACCATGACGCCTTCGACCTCGGTCGCGGCGGGTGAGGTTTGCCACAACATGCATTGCGCGGCGACTGTGGTGACCAGCATCTCTGCCAACATCGAGGGTGGCGCGGCATTGGCTGGAAAGTAGGCAAAGAACCTTGGGTGCTGCCAATGTGTGATTCCGGGCATGACGATTTGTTCAAAGTCGGTCAGGATGGATTGCATATCCTCGCCGCCTTCCGGCGGAGCGGCGGGCAGTTGCGCCGCGATGTCGCCGGGCGCGGTTTGCGCGCGAACAGGGCGATCGGCGATGGTCTTGTGATAGTCGGCGGCCCAGCGACTGATATGCTGCCCCCAATGCGAAAACTCATCCCAATCCATGATCACCTCGTCGCGATTTTCCTTGATCCACATCCATAATTGTTAACGAAGCAACTATTTAAGGTCCAGACATTCGTTTTAGGCCGGATACAAACGTTATCCTAAATTACGATAAGCGCTCGGGGTCTGTCCAAATTCGGCTTTGAACGCGCGGGTCATGGCGCTTGCGTTTTCGTAACCGCACCGGTCAGCGATTTCGGTGATAGAGTGATCCGTTTCTTCCGTAAGCCGACGGGCAAGGTTCAGGCGCAGGCGACGGTATAGGGCTTGTGGTGTCATTTTTAGCTGAATCCGCACGCGTTTCTCGATTTTCTTTTGCGAAAGTCCGATTTGTTGTGCGATTTCCTGGATTTTCAGCGGCGTTTCCAGATTTTCCTGCATCAGAGAAAGGGTTTTGTTCACCACTGAATCCTCAGTGCGCAAGGGACGCTTGTTCTGATCTGTCGCTCCGCGACTCATCAGAAGATGCGAGACCTCCATCGACAACAAGGCCCCGTGATCCGCGCTGATCAGTGCGGTGGAAAGATCAAAAGCGGCCATGGCACCAGAGCAGGTGACCCGGTCGGCATCGATGACAAAACGGTCCCGAACCGCGTCCACGTTGGGAAAGGTCTCTTCGAACCGCGATAGCTCATCCCAGTGGATGGTGGCGCGGTGGCCGTCTAAAAGCCCCGCCTGGGCTATCAGCCAGCTTCCTGTATCCAGCCCCGCCACTTGTTTGTGACGCTGCGCAGCCGCACGGATGGCGCGCAAGGTGCTGGCGGTTCCAAGCTGCAAATACCCGTAGGACGGCATGATCACCAGGAAATCGCCGGTCTCCGCTCCCAACGCGGCATGAGGCGAGACCTGCAACCCGCTTGAGCTTTGCACAGGATCTTGGGTTGGGGCAAAGAAACGCCAGGCATACAGCTCTTTCCGGGCAAGTGTGTTTGCTGCGCGCAGCGGCTCGACCAAGTTGGCCAGGCAGTGGTTCGAAAACCCGTCAAACAAGAGAATGTTGAATATGCGTGGCAAAATTTTCCTAACTCTGCACAAGAAACGGCGAAGTCTGCACGCCAATTTCTAGTTACCTGCTGTTTCATCCGTCAACCACTCTTTCAAGGAGCCGCCCGATGAATTTTGGCCTGTCCGACGAGCAAGAGATGATCGTCTCTACCGTGCGCAGCTTTGTCGAAAACGAGATTTATCCGCACGAGGCTGAGGTTGAGCGGTCAGGGCAAGCGCCCCATGAACTGGGGCAAGAGATCAAGCAAAAGTGCATCGATCTGGGGTTTTACGCCTGTAATTTCCCCGAAGACGTAGGCGGTGCTGGCCTGTCGCATCTCGATTTCACGCTGGTCGAGCGCGAGTTGGGACGCGGTTCCATGGCGTTGACGCATTTCTTTGGGCGTCCGCAGAACATTCTGATGGCGTGCAACGAAGACCAGCGCGAGCGCTATTTGCTGCCGGCGGTGCGTGGCGAAAAGATGGATGCCCTTGCGATGACCGAACCGGATGCGGGATCGGATATCCGGGGCATGAAATGTCAGGCCGTTCAGGATGGCGGCGATTGGGTCATCAATGGCTCGAAACATTTCATCTCAGGTGCCGAGCACGCGGATTTCTTCATCGTTTTCATCGCGACCGGCGTGGATGAGACCCCGAAAGGACCCAAGAAGCGGATCACCACCTTTCTGGTCGATCGCGGTACACCGGGGTTCGAGGTGCGCGAAGGGTATAACTCCGTCAGTCACAAGGGCTACAAGAATTACATCCTTTATTTCGACAATTGCCGTCTGCCGGATGCGCAGGTTCTGGGTGAGGTCGATGGCGGTTTTGCCGTGATGAACGAATGGCTCTATGCCACACGCCTGACCGTCGCCGCGTTCTCTGTTGGTCGGGCGCGTCGCTGTTTTGACTACGCGCTGAACTATGCCGCCGAGCGCAAGCAATTTGGCCAGCCCATCGGCAAGTTTCAGGGCGTCGGGTTTCAGATTGCCGACATGATCACCGAAATAGACGCCGCCGATTGGCTGACCCTATCTGCAGCCTGGCGTCTGGATCAAAACCTACCCTCAAACCGTGAGATCGCATCAGCCAAGCTTTACGCGTCCGAGGCGCTGGCGCGGGTTACGGATGCAACCTTGCAGATCTATGGCGGGATGGGCCTGATGGACGATTTCCCGATTGAGCGGTTTTGGCGGGACGCCAGGGTTGAACGTATCTGGGACGGGACCAGCGAAATTCAACGCCACATCATCAGCCGTGATCTACTGCGTCCTTTGGGGGCTTGAGCATGGCGAAAGACCTCAGCCGTCTTTTGCGTCCTGCGTCCATCGCGGTGGTCGGTGGCGGCGCCTGGTGTGAGCAGGTTGTTCGTCAATCCGAACGGATGGGGTATTCCGGCCTTATCTGGCCTGTCCATCCGAAAGCTGCCGGAGTTGCAGGCCACGCGGCTTTTGCGGGTATCGAGGATTTGCCTGCGGCCCCCGACGCGGTGTTCATCGGCATCAACCGCCGTGCCACGATTGAGGCGGTAAAGCTCTTGTCCGACATGGGCGCGGGTGGAGCTGTGTGCTTTGCCTCCGGCTTTTCAGAGGCTGCCGCTGAGGATGACAGTGGTGACGGTTTGCAGGCGCAATTGGTCTCGACGGCGGGGGATATGCCGATCCTTGGGCCAAACTGCTATGGCTATATCAACGCGCTCGACGGGGCTTTGTTGTGGCCCGATCAGCACGGTGCGGTGCCGGTGGACAAAGGCGTTGCGATTCTGACGCAAAGTTCGAACATCTCGATCAATTTGACCATGCAGCAACGGGCTCTGCCAATTGCTTACATGGTCGCTTGTGGCAACATGGCCCAGACCTCGCAGGCCGAGATCGCAGCGGCACTGATCGACGATCCGCGTGTTACCGCGGTTGGCCTGCATATCGAAGGGTTCAGCGATCTGCGCGAGTGGGAGGCGCTGGCGGCAAAGGCGTGGGACAAAGGCGTGCCGTTGATCGCGCTCAAGGTAGGGGCGTCAGAACAGGCGCAGGCTGCCACTATTTCGCACACAGCATCGCTGGCGGGCAGTGACGCAGGCGCGCAGGCGTTTCTGGACCGATTGGGCATCCCGCGCCTGTCATCCTTGCCCGAACTTCTGGAGACGCTGAAACTGTTGCACTGCTATGGTCCCTTGCCGGGCAGCAATATCGCCTCAATCAGTTGTTCGGGGGGCGAGGCCAGCTTGATCGCGGATATGGCGGTCGGAACCGGGCTGCACTTTCCGGACCTGACAGATGACAAGACAGACCGTCTGCGCGCCGCACTGGGACCCATGGTGGCACTCAATAACCCGCTGGATTATCACACATATATCTGGCGCGACGCGGCTGCGATGGCCGAGGCCTGGTCCGGCATGACGGGCGACGATATTGATCTGACCTTTTCCATCGTTGATTACCCCACAACCGACCCGACGGACTGGACGTGCGCAACCCAGGCGGCCTTGCAGGTTCGAAAAAATACCGGCGCCCGCTTTGCCATCGTGGCGACCCTGCCTGAATTGTTGCCGGTTGAGGTTGCAACCACTTTGATGGAAGGCGGCGTTGTGCCGTTCATGGGCTTGCAAGAGGCGCTTGCGGCGGTCCGTGCGGCTGGTCAGGTTGCGGCCCCTTCCGCGTTGCCGGTTTGCCTGCCGGGAAAGCGCGACGCCAAACAAACGCTGACCGAGGCTGCGGCCAAAGAGGTGCTTGCTCAATACGGCGTGCCGGTGCCCAAAAACCTTGAGGTCAGGAGCGCAGAACAAGCTTTGGCGGCGGCGCAGACGCTTGCTGCGCCCTTGGCCGTCAAAGCTGTCGGATTGGCGCATAAATCCGAACACGGCGCTGTCCGTTTGCACGTGCCCGCCGCACAAGTTGCCGAAGTTGTCGCGCAGATTGACACGGATATATGCCTGATCGAGGAAATGGTAACCGACGCCGTGGCCGAGCTGTTGATCGGCGTCATTCGTGACCCAGCGCACGGTTTTGTCCTGACGCTTGGCGCAGGGGGCGTGTTGACCGAGGTTCTGCGCGACACCGTTTCCCTATTGGTTCCGAGCTCCGATGATGACATCCGCGCTGCATTGGCTCGGTTGAAGATCGCCCCTTTGCTGTCAGGCTATCGCGGCCAACCGGCGGCTGATATGGATGCGATACTGCGCGCTGTGCAGGCAATTCAGGCCTATGTCCTGCAACATGCCGATACGCTTTGCGAAGTCGAGATTAACCCGCTTCTCTGCACGCCGGAAAAGGCTGTTGCGGTGGATGCCCTGATCCGAAAGGCCTGAGACATGGACCCGATCAAAATCCGGCGCGAGGGCGCTATTCTTGAGGTCACACTGGACCGGCCCAAGGCCAATGCGATTGATCTGGCGACCAGTCGGGTCATGGGCCAGGTCTTTGCCGAATTTCGGGATGACCCCGAATTGCGTGTCGCCATTCTGACCGGTGCCGGCGACAAATTCTTTTGTCCCGGATGGGATCTGAAGGCCGCAGCGGATGGCGACGCGGTAGACGGCGACTATGGTGTAGGTGGTTTCGGCGGCCTGCAAGAGCTGCGCGATCTCAACAAGCCAGTTATCGCAGCTGTTAACGGAATTGCCTGTGGCGGCGGGTTAGAGCTGGCGATCTCTGCCGACATGATCCTGGCGGCGGATCATGCGACATTTGCCTTGCCGGAAATTCGCTCAGGCACAGTGGCCGATGCGGCAAGTGTCAAAATCCCCAAACGCATCCCCTATCACATCGCGATGGAGCTGCTGTTGACCGGGCGCTGGTTCGATGCCGAAGAAGGCCACAGATGGGGATTGGTCAATGAGATCATCCCAGCCGATCAACTGATGGACCGCGCTTGGGAGCTTGCGCGTCTCTTAGCCTCCGGCCCGCCGCTGGTTTACGCGGCCATCAAAGAGATTGTGCGCGACGCCGAGGATTCCAAGTTCCAGGATGCCATGAACCGCATCACCAAACGGCAGCTGCGCAGTGTCGATGTTCTCTATGCCAGCGAGGATCAACTGGAAGGCGCGCGGGCTTTTGCGGAAAAGCGGGATCCTGTCTGGAAGGGAAAATAGCCCGCTCAGGTCGCGGGTTCCGGAAATCGGGATCGTGTGCGGTTGGCGAAAGCCACCAGCGACAGCATAACCGGAACCTCGACCAGAACACCGACAACCGTTGCCAAAGCCGCCCCCGAGTTCAGCCCGAACAGGCTGATAGCGACGGCGACGGCCAGTTCAAAAAAGTTGGACGTGCCGATCATGGCGCAGGGGGCCGCAATCCTGTGAGGGACCTTCAGCATGAACGCGGCCCCATAAGCCAGTGCAAAAATGCCGTAGCTTTGGATCAGGATTGGCACCGCGATCAGGACAATGACCAGAGGTTTTGCCAAAATCGTCTGACCCTGAAGACCAAACAGAATGACAACTGTGGTGATCAACCCGATAATCGAAAGGGGTTTGACGCGGGCCGAAAACGCCTCGATCGCTTGTGTCGAGCCCAGTTTTCGGCGTGTCAGCAATCCGGCAATCAGCGGCAGGACCACATAGAGCACGGTTGCCAGAACCAGGGTCTGCCATGGCACCGATATCTCGGTGACGCCAAGCAGGAACGCGACGATGGGCGCAAAGGCGACAACCATGATCAGGTCGTTAACGGACACTTGAACCAGCGTATATGTCGCGTCGCCCTTGGTCAGTTGTGACCAGACGAAAACCATTGCGGTGCAGGGCGCGGCACCTAACAGGATCAGACCCGCCGTGTATTGCGCGGCATCTTCGGGCTGAATCCAGGGCGCGAAGACGTAGTCGAAGAACAGCACGGCCAGCAGAGCCATGGAAAAGGGTTTGATCAACCAATTGACCACCAGCGTGACGATCAGGCCGCGCGGTTGTCGTGCCACGCCTGCGACCGCTCTGAAATCAACGCCGACCATCATCGGATAAACCATGGCCCAGATCAGCAGCGCTACGACAAGGTTCACGCTGGCAAGCTCAGCCGACGCGACCAATCCGACCAGCCCCGGGGCCGCCAACCCGATCAGAACGCCGCCGATCATCGCAAGTCCAACCCAGACGGTCAGGTATCGTTCAAAGCTACTCATGAAATGGCCTCGGCAGGGTCAGCGGCGAGTTTGCCTGTGGTCAGCGTGGCCAGGGCGATCATGATGGCGGCCGTGGACAGAACCAGAGGCAAACCGCCAACCTGATAGGTCAAGCCGGACAAGAGGGTTCCCACAAGCCGTCCCGTCGCGTTGGCCATATAGTAGAATCCGACATCCATCGTGACCCTTTCCGATTTGGTAAACGTCAGGATCAGGTAGGAATGCAGGGATGAGTTGACCGCAAAGATGGCGCCAAATCCCAGCAGGCCTAAAACCAGAGTAACCGTCAGCCAGGTCTGTGGCCCGCTTGAAAGCCAGACCGCTATGGCCAATGCGGCGGGTACGCAGAACAAGGCCGCCGCCCAGCTTTTGGTGGCCTGGATCAGGTCGCTCTCGGTCCGTTCAGAGGCGTGCAAAAGCCTTGGGGCGTTAGCCTGAACCACACCGTAGAGGATGACCCAAACGGCCATAAACGTGCCGATCATGAAAAAGGCGGCGCGGTTGCCCTCTGCGGTGCCGTTCGACAGGACCGCGTAGAAATAGATCGGGATACCCACAACGAACCAAACATCCCGCGCCCCGAACAGAAAGACGCGCGCGGCGGACAGCCAGTTGATGTTGGCTGATTTTGAGAACACTTCGGAAAACTTGGCCCCCTTGCGCCCTTTTGGCAGGCCAGGTGGCATGAAGATCATGACCGCAATCAGGATGAGGCCCAGAACAATTGCCATGGACAATACGGCCCAGGTGAATCCGAACGTGGCCAAAAGGGCGGCGCCGATCAAAAAGCCAAAGCCTTTGACTGCGTTCTTTGACCCGGTCAGGATTGCGACCCAGCGGAACAGCCCGCCACCCTCGGACGGTGCCAGCAATTTGACGGCGGATTTCGAGGACATCTTGGCCAGATCCTTGGCCACGCCGCTTGCGCCCTGCACGATCATGACAAAGGCCACAGACGCGCCAATTGCCCAATACGGGTCCAGTTGCGTTAAAGCCAACAGTGCTACGACCTGCAGACCCAGCCCCGCATACAAGGTTGAGGTCAGGCCAAACCGCGCGGCGATCCAGCCGGCTGCCAGGTTGGTGATCATCCCGGCGATTTCATAAAGAACAAACAGATAGGCTAGTTGGACCGGTGAAAAGCCCATCATGTGAAAATACAACAGCACCAGCATCCTGAGTGCCCCGTCGGTCAGCATAAAGGCCCAATAAGCCGCCGTAACGGCGATATAGGCCGACAAACCTTCGGGGCGGGTCGTCATACCGATGCTCCGACCATCAGCGCAACATCCACAAGCCGGTGCGCATAGCCCATCTCGTTGTCATACCAGGCATAGATTTTGACCTGGGTTCCGTCCACAACCATTGTCGATGGTCCGTCGACGATCGAAGACCGGGTGTCGTTGGTATAGTCGGTGGACACCAGAGGGCGGGTTTCATACCCTAGGATGCCTTTCATCTCGCCTTCGGACGCAGCCTCGAAGAACCGGTTTACCTCGTCTGGATTGGTCACACGCTCGACCTCAAAAACGCAGTCGGTCAGGGATGCGTTCAGCAATGGCACCCGGACGGCGTGCCCGTTCAAGCGCCCTTTGAGTTCGGGGTAGATCAGCGTGATTGCCGTGGCCGACCCTGTGGTCGTCGGGATCAGCGAGTTCAAAGCCGACCGCGCACGGCGCAGGTCCTTCGCCGGTCGGTCCACGATGGTTTGCGTGTTGGTCACGTCATGAATTGTGGTGATCGAGCCATGGCGGATGCCCAGATTTTCATGAATGACTTTGACCACCGGGGCCAGGCAATTGGTTGTGCACGAAGCTGCTGTGACGATCTTGTGCTGGTCAGGGTGGTAAGTGTCCTGATTCACGCCATAGACGATATTCGCCGTCGGCCCGTCCTTGACGGGCGCGGATACAACAACCTTCTTCACGCCCGCGGCAAAATAGGGCGCCAGTTTCGCTTCGGTCTTGAACACGCCGGTGCAGTCGATCACAACATCAACCCCGTCCAGCGGTAGGGCATTCAGGTCCTTGGTGCCAACGAACGGCAGTCGCGTTCCGTCGATTGTCACGCTGTCACTGTCGTAATCGAAAGTGGCGTCCCAACGCCCATGTATGGTGTCGAACTCCAGCAAATGTGCGTGCATTCCCGGGTCGCCCACCGCGTCATTGATCCAGGCGATTTTTGCGCCCTTATCCAGCAAGGGTTTAAGGGCCAGTTTTCCGATCCGGCCCAGACCATTTATGGCATAAGTTGTCATGACGGTTCCTTGGCTGTCGTGCGGCCAATTTCATCCACGGCGGATTGCAGGGCGATCCGGTCCAGGCTTTCGACAGGCAAAGACGTGAAGGCTTCGATCCTGCGCTTGAGCGCGCCATAGGCGTTCTGGAAGGCCAGGCTTTTCTCGGCATCCGTCCCGGTGGCTTGCACTGGGTCGGCGATACCCCAGTGCCCGCTGATGGGTTGCCCTTCCCACGCGGGGCATTCTTCATTTGCGGCCTGGTTGCAGACGGTAAAGACGAAATCCATCTCGGGCGCATCCGGGCCGGTGAACTCTGTCACATTTTTCGACCGCAACCCGGATACGTCGTGGCCCTTGTCCCTCAGGACCTGAACGGCAAAGGGGTTGAGTTCTGAAAAATGCCGGATACCCGCAGAATAGACGTTGAATTTGTCTGCGGCGATCGATTGCAGCAGGGATTCTGCAAAAATCGAACGTGCGGAATTACCGACGCAGATGAATAGGACGTTGAATTTTCGATCCGCCTTAGCCTCATTTCCCGTTGCAAAGGGCATGCAGATGTCTGGGCGACCCCGGCAACAATCGACAACCAGATAGTCGAGCATTTGCTGCACGTTTTTCATGTCGATGGAATACAGCAGCGATGTTCCCGATCTTTGCTGAGCGATCAGCCCCGCGCGCTGCAACGCGTTCAGGTAGTTCGACAACGTACTGGGCTTGAGATCCAGCCCGGATGCCAGCTCTCCGGCGGGCACGCTGTCGGGAAACCGTCGCATCAGCATTCTGAACACGAGAATGCGCTGCGGATGGCCAAGAGTGGCAAGTTGTTCTGTGATCGAATCTAGCATAATTCATGAAATATAGAAATATAGATGAGTCGGCAAGCGATCTTTGGTCAGACCGCACGACCCAGACATTGGCAAGCAAAGCACCGGTGGTATTTAAGCAAAATCTTAAGGGTTAGGCGGTTAGCTGACGGCGTCCAAGACAAAGAAGTTGTTTAAGGCGACGGTGCAGCGATGGTTTTGACCTCTACACATTTTGCGTATTTATCAATTCTGCATTTGTCGGTGTTAAGGCTTGCGACAAAGCACCTGATCGCAGGGCTTTGTTTGACTGCGATGACCGGTTTGGTCGGGTGCAGCGATACTTTGCCAAAGGGGCAGGTCTCTCGGTCGCCGGCAACGATTCCGGTGCAAACCCCAAACGCGGCCGGCAATCTGGCAAGTACGGTTGCGCAGACTGAATTCGCCCGGCTGATCCGCGACAGCGTAGCCAGCGCGCCTTCAACAGCCGCTGGTGCAGCCAGTCTTGCTGCGTCCCAGTCGCGCATTACCGCTGAAAAGGGCGCGTTTCTGCCGCAGCTAAATGCGGAAACCTCTCTGACATCACATGGCGATACGGTTCCGATCCTGCGCCTGAGCCAGATTATCTATGACGGGGGAAAAACGTCAGCGCGTGTCGGGTTGCGCCGGGTTGAGGCGGAACAGGCCTGGCTCACCGAACTCTCGGAGTTGAGCGCGCTGAGTTTCCAGGCCGTCGAAACAGTCATCGATCTGGATCGAAACCGCAGGCTTGAGGCGCAGGCGCAGCAGAATTTGCAACGAACCACTGCCCTGGTCGCCGATCTAAAGGCCCGTCACGACGCAGGTGCGGGATCGGTGGCGGATTTCCTGACCGGGCAAGCGCGGCAATCAAATGCGGAAACCGAACTGGCGCAAGCACAAACAGAAGTCGCCTTAGCAAGTGCAAACTGGGTCGAAATCTTCAATGTTCCGCCGGGACAAACGCCTGCCATCCCCCCTGCGCCGGGTTTGGGGCGGAAAATCTCCGCCGCGCTGATCGACAGCAGCCCCCGATTGCGGACACAAGTGGCCGTCAGCAGGCTGCGCGCGCAAGAGGTACTGATCGCAGAACGCGCAACCAGGCCAACGCTGTCCGCGATCCTGGAAACGGATTTCGATCAGGGAAGCATTCAGGACGGTGCTCAGGCTCGGTTGGGTGTAGATATTCCGATCTATCAAGGCGGAACCGCCCGCGCCAATATTCAAACGGCCCGGGCGAACCTGCAACAGAGTGAGGCGGATGAGGATGCACTACGGCGTGAGCTCCAGCGCAGTCTGACCAGGGCATTGGAAGAAACCAATTCGATCCAGCAGCGTTTGTCCACAGCCCGCCGTGCGGTCGGGATCAGTGAAGACGCGCTGAAAGCCGCCCAAAGCCAGTTCGAGATCGGACGCAGCAGTTTGCTGCAAATTCTGGATGCGTTGCAAGAGTTGAACACGGCCCAAGTACGCGTCATCCAGCTTGAGGCGCAGGCCCGCCGCGCAGAATACGCAGTGCTGGCCGTCACAGGCGACATCCTCCAAGCGCTCGGGGTGCGCTTGCCGAATGACCCATCGCTGTGATGGTGGCAGATCCGCTTTCGACCACGTTCATTTTGGGATCAGAAATCGTTTTGGTTTGACTTCCGCTGCGTATCTGTCAGGGATGCAGACCAAGCTGACGGGCTGCGCCAAACAACCAAACACTTGGGCGCTCAATGGCCCGCCTTGAATATTGTGATTTGGATACCGGGTTGTAATGGAAGACAAAGCTTTTCTGACTTCGCTGTTTCAGGCCGCGGTGGATGCTGCGGATCCTGTCCAAGCCCTTAAGCCGCAGCTGCCAGATGCACCAAAAGGGCGGACGGTCGTTATCGGGGCCGGAAAAGGAGCGGCGCAGCTTGCGCAAGCGTTCGAAGCACTCTGGCAAGGATCCTATTCCGGTGTCGTTGTCACGCGATATGGGTATGGCGCCGAGTGTCGGAATATCGAGGTTTTGGAAGCGTCTCATCCCGTACCTGACCAAGCCGGAATTCAGGCGGGCAGGGCCCTTGCGCAACAGTTACAGGGATTGACCGAGGATGATCTGGTCATCGCCCTGATCTGCGGCGGCGGCTCATCCCTGCTGCCTTCTCCGCCGGGTGATCTGAGCCTGGCGGATGAGCAGGACATGAACCGGGCTCTGCTTGCATCCGGGGCCCCGATCTCGGTGATGAATGCGATCCGCAAACATGTCAGCGGTCTCAAGGGTGGCCGCCTTGCGGCCTTGGCGCATCCGGCGCGTGTGGTGTCGCTTGTGGTGTCGGACGTGCCCGGCGACGACCCGGCTCAGGTCGCATCGGGGCCAACGGTGCCAGACCATGTGACGCGCGCAGATGCCTTGCGTCTGATTGCCGATCACCGCATCGAGTTGCCAGATGCGATCATGCGGCATTTGCAGAGCGAAGAGGCGGATGCCCCTTCGCCCGATGCTGCCGAGTTTGAGGGCAACGTGGTGCACGTTGTCGCGTCGGCGGGTCTGTCGCTTGAGGCCGCTGCCGCGCTGGCCGAAGCGCAGGGCATCCCAGCCGTCATTCTTTCTGACGCGATCGAAGGCGAAGCCCGCGAAGTCGCCCGGGTTCACGCTGCCATGGCGCGAAACGTCTGGCACAACAACCGCCCCTTCGAAAAACCCGTGGTTATTCTGTCTGGCGGTGAAACGACAGTGACCTTGCGGGGCCAGGGCAGGGGTGGTCGAAACACGGAATTTCTGCTGTCGCTGGCGCAAGAGATAGACGGAGAACCGGGCATTGTCGCTTTGGCCGCAGACACCGATGGCATCGACGGGTCCGAGGATAACGCGGGCGCTTTTGTCGACGGCACCAGCTGTACCCGTATGCGGGAGGCAGGGCGCAACCCGGCGGCGGATCTGCTCAACAACGATGCCTATTCGGCATTTGAAGCGATAGGGGATTTATTTTCCCCGGGCCCAACCGGCACAAACGTCAATGACTTCCGCGCGATCCTGGTGCGTTAGCGAGGCTTCAGGCGATCTTTCGAAGCAGATCGAGCAACATCTTTTGTTCGGTTTGTGTCAGGGGCGCCAGGGTTTCTTCCGAGATTTGAAACCCGTCCTCGTAAAGCTGGTTCATCAGGTCTTTGCCGGATGAGGTCAGGGAAATGATGGACCGACGCTTGTCATCCGGGTCTGCGGCGACCTGCAGCAACCCCTTGGCCTTGAGACGGTCAACGACACCTTTGATCGTCGCGATGTCCATGGCCGCAAGACGTCCCAGTTGGTTTTGGCTGACGGCCCCCTGTTCCGCCACCCGCACCATTGTCGAGAATTGTGTCGGCGTCAGCCCTTGGGAAATCCGATTCTGAAAAACAACGGCATGCCGTTGACTGGCAAGCCGGAGAAGATATCCGACCTGTTCACTCAGGCGATAACCGGTTTTCGAATCCAAGATGCATTTTCCTTGATTTAACGAAGACCGTCTTTGCCCTCCGCGTCTTCGTGGGTCAAGCCCCCGACGCGGGGCAGGGGGCGGCCACTGTCGGTCACGGCGACTGCAACCATGATCTCATTGGCGCGCGGCGCGTCGTTCAGGCTGACTTCCATTCCGTCGAAATGGCTGCGCACATACGCTGCATCTTTATGGCCCAGGGGCACATCCAAAACCTGCCCCGGAGATCCCATTTTCTTGGAAGACGGCACCAGAGCCGCGCCCTTTTCCACTTCTTTCCGCAATGGCGCACCAAGCTTGGGATGCAGGATCGCGGCGGCGTGCTCCAACTCGCCGTTTTCGCCGACCATCGCGGATTTGCCATAGCTTTCCGCCTGTTCCGGAGTGATACCCAATGCCTGAACGCATTTACGCCCCAGTAACGCGCCCAACTCGGCGCCGATATCCATCAACGCGCTCAGATCCTCCTGATACTGACCTGCAAAAGGGTTTTCGATGACGGCGACGGCGACGGCCTTGCGCGTGGCAGGCGCGATCTGACGCCCAGCTTCGATATGGGTTTCTTCGATGTTGACTGCGATTTTGCGGATCTTTGCGTTCATCTCAGGCCATCCTTTCCGATGATGTCTTTGGCAGCCAGACCGCCCATCCGGTCGTGGATGCGGGCACCGGTGCTCATGACCAGTATCAGGGCCAGTTCGCCCGCCTTGGGCGCGTCGTTCAGGCCAACTTCCATGCTGTCGAAATGACTGCGGACATATGAAGCGTTGATATGAGTGATCGGCACGTCCAGCCGTCCACCGACGCCGGAGACCTTTTTGGTCGACGGTACGATCGCGTTGGAATCGTTCAGAATTTCACGCATCGCATAGCCGCCCGGAACATGCCAGAGCGCGCCATGCTCCAGCTCTCCGGCGACGCCGACAAGGGCTCCCTTGCCATAGCCTTCGATCTGATCGGCACCGCCTAGAACCTCTACCAACCGGGATGCCATCTGCAGGCCCAGGGGTTTGAGGTCTTCCATGAACCACTGGATTTCGGGTTCATACCGACCGGCAAACGGGTTTTCGATCACCGCGATGGCTGCCGCCCGGCGCAGCGGAATGTCCGCGGTGGGACCGCCTTCGTGAAAGATCTCTTCAACCGAATAAGCGGTCTTGCGAAGATTATAGTTTGGCATAGTGCGTCTCTGGTAAGGAAAGGTCGGGGAAAGGGCCGGTCATCTCGGATTGGCCCTGCAGGAACAGAGCTGACGCAGTGATCAGCCCTTGGTTTCGGAATGCCGCCGCGCATTTGCGGCCAGCTGACAGGGCACGATTTCGATCTTCTGAGCTGAGCTCAGCGCACCCGGTGACAACCGGCAGATCGCCCAGGTCGCTATTGTCATCCAGATCGCACGCCGGTTCACGCGTAATTGCCGGGTGACCGGGCAAATCCACCGCATTCGCGATCAACGTGGCGGCGACATCTGCCTGTGCTGCTGTGCCCGCCAGTGTGGTGACGCTGTCGGCGATGCCAAGGGACAAGCTACGCCCGTGGCGACCCGAGGTTGCGATACCGCCCACACCGTCGTCCGCTGTCACTTTGATCCGACCCAGGTCGGTGCCGTCATGGCCTTTGATCGCGGTTGCAAAAGATGTGCCTGGGCTCAGATGCAAGGCGATATCACCGCCATTGTTGACATAGGCCCGGTTGACCTGAGCGTTGCGAACCATTGCGTCCAGAACCTCGTCCGCAATGCTTCCTGCAACCGAGGCCATCCGCGTGAGGAATGTGGTTCTGGCGAAAGGAACGCAGGCGTCGTGCATACGCCGAGCAACAACACCCTTGGGCGGTGTGCTGAACGGTGACAGCATTTGCCTTAAAGCTTCAAACTCTTCCACGACCTCCGCAATGATGGTCTGAAACCGAAGGGTAGCTGCGGAATACGCGTCTTGCCGCGCACCTTCGGCCCAAACGATCAGGTCGCTGGGACCATGCTGCAGGTGCAGACGCTGCCCGTCGGGTAGAAGATGGGCAACAGGTTTCATCCCGGTCCGACTTTCCAGCGATAGTTTCCGCGATCCATCGGGTCGCCTGCCTTTGGGTTAGGCGGGACGTGACGGGCCGCGTCTGAATTGATCTCGCTGACGCGCTTCATCTGATCCACATGGCCGCCCAGGGCTGCATAGTCGCTGACCCGCAAGGTGAACTCAATCGGTGCCACCAGCGCTGGGGTGGGGACATAGCCGAACGAGTTCGTGGGCATGTCCAGAACGTCGACCATCACGGTGATGCCGCCACCGGGCCATACGTAAACGTTAGCACCGCCGCAGGACACATGGGTCAGCGCCTCTTTGACGGAGCGGGTCAGGCGCACGGGGTTTTCGGTGACACCGGCGCGTAAGGAACCGCCCGCACCCCCCATGAACAGCACCGAACACACTGAGGGTTCGCAGTTTTCGGCAATCAGATTGGCCGAAGCGCCAAGGGCTGAAGGAATTTCTTTGGGTTGTGGCACCAGATCGTCGTCCAGTTCAAAATAGGCAGACTGTTCTCCGGTTGTAGATACCATGAACAAACGCAATCCGGGCCACGCGATGTCGGGCTTGAAATCGCCCAGAATGACCAGCGGGTCGTCAATGTCTGTCCCGCCCCAGCCGGTGCCGGGATTGGCGACCTGGAAATAGCGCCCGGGGGTCGAACGTCGGCCCTTGATCCGGATGCCGGTTGGCGGGACGTCCAATTGTTTGCCCGTCTCATGCTCGGACAGAACGCCGGTGATATGGTCGTCGACCACAACCACTTCATCCACGTGCCCGATCCATTGTTTGGGAAACATCCCGATTGTGGCCGAGCCGCAGCCGACGCGCATCAGATTTTCCGTCACGCCATTGATGATCGGCGGCTGACCGGCGGCGACAACGACCTCGGTGGTGTGTTCGCCCTCGCCGATCTGCATGGTGACGGCTTCGCGATTGCACAGGCGCAGCAGCGCGTCGCAGGTGACGCGCCCCTCTTTCTTGCTGCCACCGGTCAGGTGTTCGACACCGCCCAACGACAGCATTTTCGAGCCATATTCCGATGTCATCACATGGCCAATCGGCTCGCCGTCCACGCGAACAACATCCCGTTCATGGCCGATGTGGCGGTCGGTGTCGATTTTGACCTTCGCCCCGCAATAGCTGAAGATGCCTTCGGTCACGACGGTGACCATGTCGACCCCGTCGACCTCTTGGCTGGCGATGAAGGGCGCGGGTTTATAGTCGGGATAGGTTGTTCCCGCGCCCACAGCAGTCACGAAAGGTCGGCTGCCTTTGATGATGTCGCCATCCCATTCATCCGACGCGCCTTTGCCCATGAAAGGCACAAGATCCTGTGCGCCCTGAATGATGGTAAGCGGATCCAGTCGCACCAGATCGCCGCCATGATTGGCATAACGATCACAGGCTCCGGCCTTGCCATCGGCGATGTAACACATGACGGGGCACGCATCGCAGCGGATCTTTTCCGGTTTTGCAGTATCGTTCATTGCTTGGCATCCCGGATGGCCGCGAAAACGGCGCTAGGGGTCGCCGGTAGCTTGCGCGGGCGCACGCCGATAGCGCGTCTTATGGCGTTCAGCAGCGCGGGTGCGGTTGGGATCAGCACATGTTCACCCAGCCCTTTGGCCCCATAAGGCCCATGGGCATCCTTGTCTTCGATGATGATCGTCTCGATCGGGGGGATATCGCCGATGGTCGGGATCAGATAGTCGTGCAGGTTCTCGGTGCGTCCGGGTATGTATTCCTCCATCAGCGCCATGCCGAGGCCCTGTGCGATGCCGCCGTGCACCTGACCCTCGACCAGCATCGGATTGATGGCCTGCCCTACATCGTGCGCGGCCACGAACTTTACGGGTTTGACGGTGCCCAAGGTCGTGTCGACCTCAACCACCGCCAGATGCGCCGCATAGCCAAATTGGGCATAGGGGTGCCCCTGTCCGTTCTGATCCAGCGGCTTTGTCGGCGGGTCATATGTCTCTGCCGCGCGCAGGACAAATCCATCGGCATCGGGGGTTAGCGTGCCAAGCTCCAGCACCTGCTCTCCGGCCGCGTCTTGCGCAACAATCCTGCCATCCGTGAACCGCAAGTCCGCGTCTTCGGCGACGTTCAGACGCTCTAGGATCGCCGCGCGCAGGGCGAGACCGGACAGGCGCGCGGCATTGCCCGAAACGAAGGTCTGGCGTGAGGCTGAGGTTTTTCCCGCATCCGGCGTGACATCGGTGTCCGCGCCAACCAGTTCGATATCGCGGGCATCCACCCCAAGCGCCGTGGCAAAAACTTGTGTGATCACCGTATTGGCGCCCTGACCAATATCCATTGCGCCCTGATGCATGACCACGGTGCCATCTGCGCGAATGCCGGACTTGATTGTCGATGGGTTGGGCAGCGAGGTATTCCCGCAGCCATACCAGCCCGTTGCCAAACCGACGCCCCGTTTCAAGGTTGGGTTCTGGGCGTTGAACGCTTGCGCAGCGGCGCGCTCGGAAGACCAGGCTGGACGCAGGGCCTCAAGACAGGCCTTGATTCCGACACCCTGATCAAAAACCTGCCCGCAAACGGTTGGCACACCGTTTTCAAGGGCGTTCAGAATGCGAAATTCCAGCGCGTCCATCCCAAGCTTGTCGGCCAATTCATCCAGCAGGGTTTCCTGCGCCAGGGCGGATTGCGGCACGCCAAAGCCCCGGAATGCGCCAGCGGGCGGGTTGTTGGTGTAAACGCCCGTCGCCTCGGCCAGGTAATGGGTTACATGATAGGGCCCCGAGGCATGAACCGGCACGCGGTTGGCCACGGTCGGCCCCCAACTGGCATAAGCGCCGGTATCGAATATCCCGCGAAAATCGAACCCGCAAATCTTGCCGTTTTCATCGGCTCCGATCCTTAGGGAAATGTCCGAGGGGTGGCGTTTGGTCGAGCTTTGCATGGATTCTGCACGTGTCAGGCACAGCCTTACCGGTTGCCCGGTCTTGAGCGCCGCCAGCGCCAGATAAGGCTGCACCGTCATGTCCAGTTTTGCCCCGAACCCGCCGCCCACAGCAGTGGGCACGATGCGGATCTGCGATCTGTCCAGGCCCAAGATGCGTTCCAGGCTATCCAGATCCATGACCGGCGCCTGCGTGCAGGCATGCAGTTCCAACCTGCCGTTGACGATTTCGGCAAAGCCTGCCTCGGGCTCGATATAGGCGTGTTCCACGAATCCGCTTTCAAAGCGGCCTTCGACCGTGACATGTGCCTTTATCAAAGCACCTTCGGGGTCGCCGCAGGTGACTTTGCCGCTGCACATGATGTTGTTTTCATGCCCCTCATGCAGCTGGCTGGCGTCCGAAACCTGCGCCGCCTTGGCATCCTGAACGGCTGGCAACTCGGTCCAGGTGATAGGCAGAGTTGCTGGGTCCAGAGATCGCAGCGTCTCGCGCGCGCCGACAAGGGCTGCGACTGCTTCACCCCGAAACCGCGTTTCCGTTTCTGCAAAAACGGGTTGATCTTCAAACCCGGGAATTGTGCCATAGGTCTTTTCGCCCTTTACATCTGCCGCGGTCAGCACCGCGGTCAGACCGGCCTTTTGCGCAAATGCTTCCAGGTCCCCCAACTCAAATGCTGCCCGTGCAAAGGGCGCGCGGATCAGCAGAACCTCAAGGCACCCCATCGGGGCCACATCATCCCCATATTGCGTGGTGGCCGAAATCTTGGCGTCGCCGTCCAGATGCCGGATCGCATCGCCGATCCGACCGTCCAAACCTTTGGCAACAGCGGGTGCATCCATGACCGCATCAATGATCTTGCGATAGCCGGTGCACCGGCACAGCACACCGCCCAATGAGTCTTTGACTTGTGTCTCATCCGGCTCCGGCGTTTCACGCAGCAGCGCCACGGCTGAGATCATCATGCCGGGCGTGCAAATCCCGCATTGCGCGGCGCCGTGATCCAGAAAGCTCTGCCCCAATCGGGCCGCGACGGGATCGGTTTTGGCAAGGCCCAGCATCGTTTCAACCGACCGGCCCGCGACTTGATGGGCAGGTGTCAGGCAGGCGCAGACCGGCGCGCCATCGACCAGAACGGTACATGCGCCGCAATCGCCTGCGTCGCAACCGATCTTGACGTCACGCTGCCCCAGGCCTTCGCGCAGCAGGTCTGACAGGCGTTGCCCGGGCGAGGCAAGCGGGCTGGCCTCTGCCCCGTTCAGGCGAAATGAGATCGGTGTGCCTGGTACATGTCGGTTCATGCGCGCACCGCCTTTCCGATGGCGCGGCGTATCTGCTGTATTGCAGCCTGCAAACGGTAATCCGCAGTTCCACGCACATCATCAATTGGGTTCAATTGCCCTAAATGTTCGGGCGAGATCAGAAGCTCCGCGGGGTTTTGGCCTATCAGATCCGTTTCCAGGTCGTGCAGACGCTGTGCCACGGCCGAGCACGACCCAACGGCCACGCGCGCGGTTGCGATGCGACCGTCCCTGTCCAGCACGATATTGGCCGCCGTCATGGCGATTGAGATCACCAGGTATCGTCGGCTGCCCAGCTTCTCAAATCCTGAAACCATGCCCGCAGGTGCATGGGGCACCAGGATGGCGGTTACCATTTCGTCCGGTTGCAAGGCGGTCTGGCGTATCCCGGTTATGAACTGCGACAGCGGAAGCATCTGCGTGCCACGCTTTGCGCTTTGCAATTCGACCTGTGCCTCAAGCGCGAGCAGCGGCGGGACCCCGTCTGCGGCGGGCGAGGCGTTGCAGATATTTCCCGCCATGGTGCCCGCGTTCTGAATTTGCAGGCTGCCAACCTCACTGGCGGCCTGTTTCAGGGCGTCGAAAGCGGGCGGCAGGTCGGCATGCACGACATCGGACCAGGTCACCGCTGCGCCAAAACGCGTGAAGGCTTCCGCTTGGGAGATCACGGTCAGGTCGTCGATGCGTGTGACATCCAGATAGGTGTTCGGGTGCTGCCAGGTCGGCGTTGAGGGATAAATATCCGTCCCACCGGCCACGATACGGGTGCCGGGCTGCGCCAAAAGGCCAAGTGCGTCGGGCAATTCGGTTGGTTGGGAATAGTTCATCCGCAAAGCCTGCCTTCGTTAGTGTGCTAACGGTAGTGAGGGGCCTTTGCCAAAGTCAATCAAAATATGTTGGCGATACCCCGATCGCGCGCTCTGTTGATGACGTCGAGTGGAGCCGAACTTTGGACGCCTTGGTTCAATGGCTCAGGTGCTGCCGAGGCTCTGCACGCTTTCCAAAAGTGCCTCAGCCAATGTCAGGCCCCGCCCGGTGGTTTGCAGCATTCCAGGCAGCAGCATCCATTCCAAGCTCCACATCGCGCCTGAACGTTCCTGCTCGTGAAGAAGGGTTTGATGCATTCCGCCGATCTGTGCGGCGTTGTAGTGGGCCAGGGTGACCAGCAGCTCGGCCTTTATCGGGTTTTGCTTGTGCGGCATGGCCGAGGATCCACCGGCACCCGATAGCTTGACCTCATCCACGCCCTGCTGCGCCATGAGTGCGATATCCTGACCGATTTTGCCAAGGTGGCCGGAGACCATCGAAAGCCAGTTCGCCAACGACACAAAAGCTGTCCGGTCAGTGTGCCAGGCCTGCTTCGGGCCTTCCAGCCCGAGGGCATTGGCCATATGGGCGGATATCTGATCGGCCAACGGGCCAAACGTTTCTCGGTTGCCGACCGGTCCGCCCAGTTGCAGCCGCAGCAATTTGCTTTGCAGTTCATCCAGACCGTCTTGCAGTCCAGACAGCGGGTCACGCCAGACGCGGATACGATCTGCCACCCGGATTGGCAGGGCCAGCTGCATCCGGGTTCGTCCGGTCATCTTGGCCGTGCCAAAATTTTGTTCCAGTTGATTCAAGACAGACGAGAGGTTGATCAACCGTTGCCTCAGAACCTCAAGGATCGGACGCAATGCCAACACAAGGCTTGTGTCGATCACATCTTGCGAGGTCATGCCCGTGTGCAACGCTGAGTGTAAGTCATCCGGCAAATGACGCTTGAGCAATCGTACCAGAGCGGGAACCGGCATCCCATCTTGCTCGGTACCTTGCCGCAGATCGTCCGGAGAAATGGGTGCGGCCTCAATCGCGCGTGCAGCCTGTTCGGCCAGCGTTGCGTCAACGTTACCAACCGCCCCTAGCGCTCTGGCATAGGCAGCCTCGACCGTCAGCATATGGGATAGCATCGCAGGTGCGCCGATCAATTCGGCTATCTGCGCATCGCCAAAAATCGCGCCTAACCAGGGATGAGAGAAAGGGTCCGCCGTCATCGCCCGACCTTAGCCCGCGTCGCCTGGCATCGGTAGCCCCAGGATCTGCCGTGCCTGCTGCCAAGTGGCGACAGGACGTTCATGCTTGTCACACAGGTCAACCGTGCGCCGCACAAGTGCTGCGTTGGAAGGGGCCAGAGTGTCCTTGTCCAGCCGCACATTGTCTTCAAGCCCGGTGCGGCAATGACCACCTTCGGCAATACACCATTCGTTCAGCGTGATCTGGTGCCGCCCGATACCCGCCGCGCACCATTGCGCGTCCGGGGCCAGCCGCTGAACCGTTTTGATGTAAAAGTCGAACACCTCACGGTCCACGGGCATGGCGTTTTTGACACCCATGACGAATTGCACATAAAGCGGCCCGGAAATCCGGCCATCCGCGCGCATCAACGCAGCTTGATGGATATGGCTGAGGTCGAAAGCCTCGATCTCGGGTTTTACCCGGTATGTCTGCATCTCAGCGGCCAACCAATCGACCAGATCCGGCGGGTTTTCGTAAACGCGGGTCGGGAAGTTGTTTGAACCTACGGTCAGGCTGGCCATGTCTGGCCGCAAAGGCAGCATCCCACCCCGTTCCTGCCCGGCGCCCGAACGCCCGCCGGTCGAGAATTGCACGATCATCCCAGGACAGAGCTGATGCAACCCCTCCAGCAAGCGGGCGAATTTATCGGGGTCAGATGACGGTGTCTGATCCGCGTTGCGCACGTGGCAATGGGCGATGGTAGCGCCTGCCTCAAACGCCTCATGCGTACTTTCGATCTGTTCTGACACGTCAATGGGAACCGCCGGGTTGTCTTCCTTGCGGGGCACAGAGCCTGTGATGGCGACGCAGATAATACAGGGTTTGGTCATTGCGGACTCAGATATCAAAAAACACGGTTTCGTTTTCGCCTTGAAGACGAATGTCAAAGCGATACACCACCTGACCATCCCGTTCCGTCCGGCGGGCGATCAGGGTATCGCGACGCTTTTCCCATTCGACAAGGTTGATGATGGGATCGTTGGCATTGGCCTCTGCCTCGTCATCGAAGTAGAGCCTTGTGTTCAAGCCAACATTGATGCCGCGGGCGACGAGCCACAGGTTGATATGCGGTGCCATCAGCGTGCCATCACGGCCGGGAAGAGCGCCCGGTTTGACCGTGTCAAACCCCCATTCGCCGGTTTCGAAATCGGTGATCACGCGACCCCAACCGCGAAACCCGTCCTCGACCGTTCCGGGATGTTCGGGATGGGCGTAGACACCTTTCGCATTGGCTTGCCACGCCTCTAGCAGAACGTCCTTGACCGGGCTGCCGATACCATCGATCACCAGCCCTTCGATACGAATACGCTCACCCTGAGCATTTGGCCCCGCGATGTCATGGCCCAATTCTTCGCGATAGATGTCAAACCCTGCGGCGCCGGGGGCCAGACCGATATGAACAAAAGGACCGGCGGTTTGAGAGGGGGTTTCTTTCAGATGTTTTGGCGCGTTGTGCATCAGTTCCCCTCCGGCCGGTTTTCAAACAGGGTCGAGCGGCGACCGCGAAGAACGATGTCGAAATTATAGGCTAGACAATCCAGCGGGACGCTTGCGTTCATGTCCAGCCGGGCAACCAGCATGTCGATGGCATCCGGATCAGAGATGGTGTTCACGATCGGGCATTTCGCGATCAGCGGGTCACCTTCAAAATAAAGCTGCGTGATCAGGCGTTGCGCAAAGCTGCTGCCAAAAACCGACACGTGAATATGCGCCGGGCGCCAGCTGTTGATCCAGTTGCGCCAGGGATAAGCTCCGGGTTTGACTGTCCGGAAAAAATAGTAACCGTTCTCGTCGGTCAGCGTCCGCCCGCAACCGCCAAAGTGCGGATCTATCGGCGCAAGATAAGTGTCTTTGCGATGGCGATAACGCCCCCCGGCATTGGCTTGCCAAATCTCGACAAGCGTATTGGGCACAGGGCGCGCGTTTTCGTCCAGAACTCTGCCGTGGACAATGATCCGCTCGCCTATCGGGCTGCTGCCGGGCTGTGCATAATTCACCAGCAGGTCATTGTCGTGTTCGTCGATGTCCTGATGGCCAAAGACCGGCCCGGTGATTTCGGATGCCGAGTTTTCAAGGCTGATCAAAGAATACTGCGGCGACCGGGCCACCGAGGTTTTATAGTCGCGATCCAGAGCTGGAGGATGCCATTGGCGATCCCTTTGGTAAAAGTCACCGAATTTGGTCATCTAAGGCTCCTTCCTGCGGGGCAATCGCATTCATTCTGCATCCATTTCCACATATGTCTGCTTGGCCAGCTTCAGCGCATGATTGGCGCGCGGAACGCCGGCATAGATCGCCACATGCTGAAACGCTTCGATCACGTCCTGCTTGCTTGCGCCGGTGCGGGCGGTGGCACGGATATGCATGGGAATTTCTTCAAAATTGCCGGTGGCAGCCAGCAGAGCCAGGGTCAGCATCGATCTTTCACGCAGGCTGATGCCGTCGCTGGCCCAAACAGTGCCCCAAGCCGCCTCGGTTATTAGGGATTGAAAGGGCAGGTCGAGCTCGGTCTTGGCGGCTTCGGCCCGATCCACATGGTCATCGCCCAGCACCGTGCGGCGTGTTTGCATACCGGTTTCAAACCGATCCGACATGTTTCCCTCCGTCAAAATACGATCCCGGTTCCTGAAAACCCGTGACCTTACCTGTATTTAGCCACGCCCGTCAGCGATGACGATCTTTGTTTGGACCTCGCGGCAGAATTCCACACATCTGGGCGGCGGCGCGCGGTCGGTGAAAATCGCATCCAGATCAGACATCGACGCGATCCGCGCCGGGGCCTTGCGTTCGAATTTCGACGCGTCAGCAACAAGGAACACCTTTTCGCTGCGGCTGAGGATCGCCTTGCTGACACCCACCTCTTGCGTGTCAAAGTCCAGGATATCTCCGCCCTCGTGCAAGGCCGAGCATCCGACCACAGCGAAATCGAACCTGAACTGAGAGATGACGTCGCGCGTAATCTCTCCGATCATCCCCCCGTCGCTGCCACGCAGATTGCCGCCGGCTACGATGACGTCAATATCCGGGTGACCGGACAGGTTAACCGCAATATTGAGGTTGTTTGTAACAACCAGTAGCCCTCTGTGATTGGTCAACTCTGCGGCGACGGCCTCGGTTGTGGTGCCGATATTCAGAAAGACTGAGCTGTCATTTGGTATGTGCTTTGCGCATTCCCGCGCGATATCCACCTTGGAGATGTGGTTGAGCCGCCTGCGTTCGGCATAAGCGATGTTTTCCGTGTTTGACGGCAACATCGCCCCGCCATGGATGCGTTCCAGCTGTCCTGCTTCGGCCAGTTCGGTCAGGTCGCGGCGAATGGTTTGGGGCGTGACGCCAAAAACCTCGACCAGAGACTCGACGCTGACCTTGCCCTCTCGGCGGGCAATGTTAATGATTTCCGGCTTTCGCAACGCTTGGGTCAATTCGATACACTCGGGCTTTCGGCTTCTGAGACCTTTAACCGGAGATCGCCGAAATTCACAGATGTTATCGCCAGGTCGCGCCGTTACGAGTCATCTGGCCTATAGAGCCCAGTTGCCAAGTGGCACTGATCAAAGAGTTTTATCCCGACACCGTTGGTCGGTGTTTCCTCAGATCCGCATCCGGGGCACGTCGTGCGGATCCAGGTGCAGTTCGATCAGGAACGGCCCCTTGCGATCCTTGACCGCGTCCAGTGCGGCTTCGAGGTCTTCTTTGGTTCGAACCTCAGCACCTTCGGCGCCCAGCGACTTTGCAACCCCGGCAAAAGACGGCCAGTCGAATTCGGACAGGCCAGGGTCCATCCGCCTGTCGATGAATTGGATATGTTCAGCGCCATAGGCCGAGTCATTTGCAATGACCACGATCAGGTTGAGCCCCAGTCGCACAGCGGTGTTAAATTCATTGATCCCGCCCATCATAAAACCGCCATCGCCACAGAACAGAACGATGGGGCGATCCGGTTCGGCCAGGGCGGCGCCTATCGCCTCCTGCACGCCCAGCCCGATTGAGCCAAAGTTTGCGGTTGGCACAAAGCTTTTTGGGTCAGGCACGGACAAGCGGCACCAGACCTCTGTCATAAAGCGTCCGCCATCGGTGACCATGATCCGGTCTTTGGGCAGTTCAGCCTCAAGCCGGTTCAGGGCGTGGATATAGTTGATCCGGCCCTCAGCGGTTTTGTCGGCAGGTTCCGGGTGCGCGGTCAACGACGGCACATCCAACTCGCGCGTAAAGCCACTGGCCGGGATTTCTGCTTCGTCCAGCCAATAGAGAATGGTTTCAGCCGCAAGCCCCGCATCCGCGATCAGTGCGGCATCTGGGTGCAGTCCACCACCAATGGCCGAAGGTTGTATGTCAATTTGTACAACCCGTTTGTTCTTCATCAGCTTGCCGCGATCCGTTGTGAAATCGTGCAGCTGAGCCCCGAAACAGATGATGCAATCGGACTGGGCAATCAGCTCGTATGCGGCAGGGGTCGACAGGGTGCCGAAGATATCGATGTTGTAGGGATGATCGTTGAACAGGCCCTTTGCCTTGAGGGTTGTGGCAAGCGGGGCCTCAAGCCGGTCGGCCAGTTTGACGATCTGGTCCTTGGCTGTAACCGCGCCCGCACCCGCTAGTATAAGGGGCCGACGGGCCGAAGCGATCATCCCGATCGCATTGTCCAAAACGTCACTTTCGGCAACACCCCTTGGCGCGTGATAGACATTCAACACGCGGGTTTCGTGCGTGACCTCCTGCCACATGAAATCGGCAGGCATATTCAGAACAATAGGGCGGTGTTCCACCTGGGCGCGGTAAAATGCTCGCGCAACGTCTTCGCCAATGGTTTCGGGACTGCGCATTTGAACGAAACCTGCACCGGTGACTTTCACCACTTCGCGCTGGTCGATGCCCTGCAGGTGTCTTGGGTAGCTGACAGGCGTGTCGCCAGCAAGCACAACCATCGGGACATTGCCTCGCACCGCTTCGATCAGAGCGGTTGTGCAATTGGTCAGAGCCGGTCCGTGCGTCACGGTCGCGACACCGACTTTGCCTGAGATATAGGAGTAGGAAAGCGCCATCAGAATCGAGCTGGCCTCGTGCGCCGCGCCCACGAAACGTCCGCCGCAATCCCGCACATAGCTGTCGACCATGAACAGATTGGCATCACCCATCAAACCAAACATTATGTCGACACCGTGCTCGTGTGTCGCTTTGGCGATTGCTTGGTAGGCATAAGAAGGGTTGGCCATCTGCGGTCCTCGTATTCTGCGGCAGTCAGCAACAGCTATCAGATTCCCCAAGCGCAGACGCCGCATTGTTTGAGTAAAATTTCAAAAATATGCGGGAGAATGCCGATTTTTAGCTGCCTCATGCGGATATGTCGCATGAATGCCAGTCACGGCATTTCCCGATACGCGCGAGAAACCGACACTGCGCGGCCTGATTTTTTTGTTGGTCGCCGGGCAATTGCCGCTTAACGTCCGAGTTCAGCGCAATCTCAAGAGGCGCTGAAACTCTTCAAAGCAATACGGCAGACCGCCCAGCAAACACATGACTGGGTCGGTCGCGGTCAAACTCACGGGCGGTACATGCAAGACACTATCGAAAGCGAAACGAGAGGGTTCCTCGAGGCCGAGTTTCAGGCTCGTACCGAACGCGCGCAAAGCTTGATGAGCGCCCACGGGTTGTCAGCGCTGTTGTTGACGACCGAAACCGACGTTCGTTATTTCACGGGCTTTTTGACCCGGTTCTGGGAAAGCCCGACCCGTCCCTGGTATGTTATTTTGCCTTCCAGCGGCAAACCTGTCGCTGTGATCCCGTCCATTGGTGCGGCTTTGATGGCGCAGACCTGGGTGGATGACATCCGGAGCTGGAGCAGCCCTGACCTTGCCGACGATGGGGTTTCCCTGTTGGCCGATACCTTGGTCGATCTGACCCCGGACGGGGCCGCTATTGGCTGCCCGGATGGGCACGAGACCCATGTGAGGATGCCGCTGGCAGATTTGAAACGCTTGCGATCCATGATCGGAGCCCGAATGGTTGCCAGCGACAACGGAATTTTGCGGTCGCTGCGGATGGTGAAATCCCCGGCAGAAGTTGCCAAGATACGCGCGGCTTGCGACGTCGCTGCGCGGGCCTTTGCGCGTGTGCCTGAAATCGCCGCTGCGGGTGTTCCTCTGGACAATGTGTTCCGGCAGTTTCAGATGCTTTGCCTGGATGAAGGGGCCGATTGGGTGCCTTATCTGGCCGGTGGGGCTGAACCAGGGGGATATACGGATGTGATCTCACCGGCGACGCAATCGCCCTTGCGGCCGGGGGATGTCTTGATGCTGGATACCGGGTTGGTTCGCGACGGGTATTTTTGTGACTTTGATCGGAACTGGTCGATAGGTCCTGCCAGCGCGCCTGTGCGCGATGCGCATGCCCGGTTGGTCGAGGCCTCGGATGCAGCCTTTGAGCAGGCGCGTCCCGGCGCCACGGCATCGCAGTTGTTTCACACCATGAATGACATCCTGACAGACGGTGGGGCTGGCACGGATGCCGGGCGTTTGGGTCACGGATTGGGCATGTCGCTGACTGAGTGGCCCTCGCTTATTCCGAACGATCACACAACGTTGCAGCCGGGTATGGTGCTGACACTAGAGCCGGGGATCGCCGTCAACGACAAGATCCTTGTCCACGAAGAGAATATCCTGATCACCGACGGTGCACCTGAATTTCTAAGCCCCCGTATCGGGCAGGAGATCGCTGAACTATGACAACCTTGCCTTATAGTCTTGACCAGGACGATCCCGCCGCCGTGCCGATGGGCCTGATCGTATTGCAAACGGATGAAACCATTGAACCCGAGTTCCGCTCGCTTTTCGCAGATGACAAAAGCCCAATCTATGTCAGCCGCATTCCCAGCGGGGCCGAAGTGACGACCGACAGCCTTGCGCGGATGGAGACGGCCCTCGCCGCCTCGGCGGACCTTTTGCCCAAAGCCAGGCCGTATCGGGTGGTGGGGTATGGATGCACCTCAGCCAGTTCGGTCATCGGGTCAGATCGTGTTGCCGAGATGGTCAAACGGACCTGCAATACAGCCGAGGTTACCAATCCTCTGCGAGCTGCGGTTGCATGTGCCGCGAATCTCGGCGTCTCGAAATTCGCTTTGATTTCACCGTATATTGAAGAGGTCAGCAACGCGTTGCGGGCAAAATTTCAGGAAAGTGGAATCAGCACGGATGTTTTCGGCACGTTTGGCGAATCCGAAGAGTCGAAGGTTGTGCGGATTTCGACGGACTCTGTTGTCGAGGCCGCGATCCGATTGGGGTCAAGCGCTTCAATTGACGCGGTTTTTTTGAGTTGCACGAATTTGCGCACGCTGGACGCGATCCCACGGATCGAAGCGCAGATCGGCAAACCCGTCCTGTCGAGCAACCAAAGCCTCGCGTGGCATATGCGGCACCTGAACATGTCGCAGAATTAAATAAATGAGACGTAATTGGCGGCTCACCAGCTTTACGGGCTTGAAACCTTTTGTTAGCCTCGGCAACAATGTTCGAGATGATCAATGAACTCCGGACCAACCGGATAATCAATTGACGCAACAGGGGGTCTTGTGACCGACATAAATAACGACGCCGCGTTTGTTGAATTTCAGCGCGTTCAAAAGTCTTATGATGGCGAGAATCTTGTCGTCAAAGACCTCAACCTGGCAATGCCAAAGGGCGAATTCCTGACGATGCTTGGGCCGTCCGGCTCTGGTAAAACAACCTGCCTGATGATGCTTGCCGGCTTCGAAACCGCCACCCATGGCGAGATCCTCTTAGATGGCAAACCCATCAACAATATCCCGCCGCACAAGCGCGGCATCGGCATGGTGTTCCAGAACTACGCCCTGTTCCCGCACATGACTGTGGCCGAAAACCTCTCATTCCCGTTGGAAGTCCGCAATATGGACAAATCCATGCGTGAAGAGAAGGTCAAGCGTGCCCTGGACATGGTGCAGATGGGGGCCTTTGGCAACCGCCGCCCGGCACAGCTTTCGGGTGGTCAGCAGCAGCGCATCGCCCTGGCACGGGCGCTGGTGTTTGAACCGGAACTGGTTCTGATGGACGAACCGCTGGGCGCGCTGGACAAGCAGCTGCGCGAACATATGCAGTTCGAGATCACGCGCCTTGCGCATGAGCTGGGCATTACCACCGTCTACGTGACCCACGACCAGACCGAGGCGTTGACCATGTCGGATCGTGTCGCGGTGTTTGACGATGGTCGCATTCAGCAGTTGGCCCCGCCGGATCAGCTGTATGAAGAGCCCGAGAACAGTTTCGTGGCGCAGTTTATCGGTGAAAACAACACCCTGGAAGGTGTGGTGAAATCCATCGACGGCGACACCTGTCTGGTGCAATTGGATGACGGTTCGGAAATCGACGCGGTGCCGATCAACGTGCACAATGCGGGCGAACGCACCAAGGTTTCGATCCGGCCCGAACGGGTGGAATTCAACAAGGATCGTCTGCATGCCGATGCGCATACGCTGAAGGCGACGGTCAAGGAATTCATCTATATGGGCGACGTGTTCCGCTTTCGCATGTCGGTTGCGGGCAATGACGAGTTCATCGTCAAGACACGGAACGCCCCCGATGCGATCCGCCTGCAACCGGGCCAAGAGATCGACATCGGCTGGCTGGCAAAGGATTGTCGTGCGCTTGACGCATAGACCAAACCGCGCGGCACAAGCGCGGTTGTACAGAGGGACCGGCTGGCGAAAACCCGTGCGTCAGCTGACCAAACAACAAACGGGAAGTACTGGGAGTAACACATGAAAACTACCAAAACACTGCTGACAGCGGCTGCTATTGCGACAGCGGCTGGCGGCGTTTCTGCCGAAGAGATGACCATCGTCTCGTGGGGCGGCGCCTATTCCAAATCGCAGCTCAAGGCCTATCACGAGCCCTATTCGGAAAAGACCGGCGTCACCATTCTAAACGATGACAGCTCGGCCGAAGCGGTGGCCAAACTGCGCGCGATGAACGAGGCGGGCAACATCACCTGGGACGTGGTTGACGTTGTGGCGGCGGATGCGATTCGCCTGTGCGACGAAGGCCTGGCGATGGAAATCGACTTTGACACGCAATTGGCCGCGGCCCCCGACGGCACGTCAGCCTCGGACGATTTCGGCGATCTGCTGGTCAGCGACTGCTTTATTCCTCAGATCGTTTATTCGACCACATTCGGCTATCGTACCGATCTAGTGGGCGACACCGCGCCGACCGATATCTGCGCTGTCTTTGACCTCGAAACCTATCCGGGCAAGCGGTCGCTGGAAAAGCGTCCGATCAACAACATGGAATGGGCTCTGTTGTGTGACGGCGTGGCCAAGGACGACGTTTATGACGTTCTGGCAACTCCGGAAGGTCAGGATCAGGCGCTTGCCAAGCTGGGCACCATCAAGGACAGCGTTGTCTGGTGGTCTGCCGGTGCCGACACGCCGCAGTTGCTGGCCGATGGCGAGGTCATCATGGGCTCGACCTATAACGGTCGTCTGTTCAGCGTGATCGAAGAGCAGAAACAGCCCGTTGCCATGCTGTGGGACGCGCAGGTGTTCGATCTGGACGGCTGGATCATCCCGGCGGGTCTGAGCGAAGAGCGTCAGCAGCGCGCGCTGGACTACATCATGTTCGCAACCGACACGCAGCGTCTGGCGGATCAGGCCAAGTGGATCTCGTACGGTCCGGCCCGTGCCTCTTCGGCTCCGCTGGTGGGACAGCATGCCGAACTGGGTATCGACATGGCACCGCATATGCCGACCGACCCGGAAAACGCCAAGAACACGTTCCTGTATAACTACGAGTTCTGGGCCGACTATCGCGACGATATCGACGCGAAATTCCAGGCGTGGCTGGCGCAGTAAGCGTCTGAATTCATGACAGAACCCGGGGGCGCTAGATCGCCCTCGGACCAAGGAATATCCAAGGGGCACCGATGACTGACGCAAGCCAAAACGCAGGGCCCATGCTGGCCGCGGACGGGACGCCACTCAAACAATCGCTGGCACGATCCTTGCGACGGCAAAAGCTGCGCGCGTTGATGTTGGTGGCTCCTTTGCTCCTGTTTGTCCTCTTCTCGTTCATCGTGCCGATTGCATCAATGTTGTTCCGGTCGGTGGAAAACAGCATCGTGCAGGAAACTCTGCCTCTGACGGTTGAGGCGTTGCAGAACTGGGACGAAAACAGCGGCGAGTTACCTGACGAGGCTGTCTATGACGCCTTTGTCCGCGACATGGTTATCGCCGTGGATAGCAAGACCCATACCCGGTTGGGCTCGCGCCTGAATTACGAAGAAACCGGCATGTCCTCGATGTTCCGCCGCTCGGGCCGGAAGATGGGCAAGCTGGATCCCGAAACCGACGGGCCGTTCAAGGATCAGGTGATCGAAATTCACGAAGGTTGGGGGGATCCCAACACCTGGGCGGTGATCAAGACGCATTCGCCTGCCGTGACCAACGGGTATTTCCTGAACGCGGTCGATATGCGCCGCACGCCCGAAGGCGCGCAGTCGCAGCCCGAAGACAAGCAGATCCTGATCAAGCTGTTCGGGCGCACGCTGTTTATGTCTCTGGTGATTACTGCATCCTGTATCCTGTTGGCCTATCCGGTCAGTTACCTGTTGGCGACGCTGCCGATGCGGGTGTCGAACCTGTTGATGATACTTGTGCTTTTACCCTTCTGGACATCGCTTCTGGTGCGCACATCCGCGTGGAAGGTGATGTTGCAGCAACAGGGCGTGATCAACGAAACGCTGGTCTGGCTGGGTCTGGTGGCGGATGATGCACGGCTGGTGATCATCAACAACCAGATCGGTACGATCACGGCGATGACGCATATCCTGCTGCCCTTCATGATCCTGCCGATGTATTCTGTGATGCAGACCATCCCCGATTCCTACACCCGTGCGGCGAAATCCATGGGAGCGACGAACTGGACGACCTTCTGGCGCATCTATTTCCCGCAATCCATTCCGGGCATCGGCGCGGGCTCGATCCTCGTGTTCATTCTGGCGATTGGCTACTACATCACGCCGGAAATCGTCGGCGGGACCAAGGGTGTCTTCATCTCAAACCGGATCGCCTATCACATTTCGTCCTCGCTGAACTGGGGACTGGCGGCGGCACTGGGGACGATCCTTCTGGGCGTCGTGCTGTTGCTCTACTGGGTCTACGACAAGATCGTCGGCATTGATAACGTGAAGCTGGGATAATCGACATGGCCGCACTTACTCCGATATCCCGCAAACCCATGTCCATGGTCCTGCCCAGCGTCGCGCTGGCAGGGGCCTTCGCCGGTGTCTTTGTCGGCGCGGGCAATGGATCGGTCTTTGTCGGCATCCTTGGCGGAGCCATTCTGATCGCCGCATTGGCCTGGGTCTATATCACCGTCCTGAAGAACGAGAAGCTGGCCCGCTGGATCACCATCCTTGGCTTTGGCATCGTGGGCTTCCTGATGTCCGGCCCGATGGGCGGTGTCCTGGGCCTGTTGGGCGGCTGGTTCTTCGGCTGGTTCATCTACTGGCTGTATGAAGGTCGCTATCGCCGCAAATTGCTGCCCTATCTGACCGCCAAGCAAGTGTTCTATCACTATCTGTTCCGGGTGATCTGCGGTGCGATCTTTGTCTTCCTGATCACGCCCATCCTTGTGGTGCTGCCGCTGTCGTTCAACGCGCAGGACTTCTTTACCTTCACGCCCGAAATGCTGCGGCTGGACCCCGAAGGGTATTCGCTGAAACACTACCGTGACTTCTTCACCAACAATGAATGGCAGCGCAGCTTCAAGAACTCGCTGATCATCGCGCCGATTGCGACGATCATCTCGGTCTCGCTGGGTACGCTGGCCGCCATCGGCCTCAGCCAGAGCCACGTACCGGGACGTCGCGCCATCATGGGTATCCTGATCTCGCCCATGATCGTGCCGCTGATCATCTCGGCCACCGGCATGTTCTTTTTCTACAGCGATATCGGACGCTTCCTTGAGGGGACGCTGGGCATGAACAAGAATTTCGTGGGCTATCTGAAGGTCATTCTGGCCCATGCGGTTCTGGGCATTCCCTTCGTCATCATCACCGTGACCGCCACGCTGGTCAGCTTTGACCGCTCGTTGACACGGGCGGCGGCAAACATGGGCGCGGGGCCAGTGCGAACCTTCTTCAAGATCCAGATGCCGCTAATCCTGCCGGGCGTGATCTCGGGTGGTTTGTTTGCTTTCATCACCTCGTTTGACGAGGTGGTTGTGGTGCTGTTTGTCGGTTCGGCCAGCCAGAAAACGCTGCCGTGGCAGATGTTCACTGGCCTGCGCGAACAGATCAGCCCGACCATTCTGGCGGTGGCAACGATCCTTGTGGTCCTGTCGATTGCGCTGCTGACCACGGTCGAACTGCTGCGCCGCCGGTCCGAGCGTCTGCGGGGGCTTTCCCCCGCTTGACGCAAGCGCACGCCTGATCTAACGATTTAACCGTTCATCCCAGCCGCGATGGCGTCGCGGGCGCACTGGGATGATCGGCTCTCGGACCCCGAGACCGCCTGTCCTGAACGCCGGGACAAGTGGCCGGGTTTGCCGCCCGGCAATGATGAGAGACCTGAATATGACAAATCGCCCAGAATTCTTCACCTGCCACAATGGCGACAAAGCCGCCCTGCCGTTCAGCAAGGGTGAATATGACCGTCGTCTCGGCAAACTGCGTGCCATCATGGCGGCGCGGGATATCCCTGTGGTCCTGCTGACCTCGATGCAGAACATCGCCTATTATTCCGGCTTTCTGTATTGTTCCTTTGGCCGCCCCTATGGCTGCGTCGTAACGCAGGATGCCTGCACCACCGTTTCGGCCAATATTGACGCGGGGCAGCCGTGGCGGCGCTCGGTCGAGGACAATGTGATCTACACCGACTGGAAGCGCGACAATTACTGGCGCGCCGTGGCCAGCCTGATTGGCGGGGCCAAGCGGATCGGGATTGAAAGCGACCACATGACACTAGCCGCGCGCGACACAGCGCTGGCCATGCTGGGCCAGCCCGAACTGATCGACATCGCGCCCGACACCATGGCCGCACGGATGGTGAAATCGACAGAAGAGATTGAGCTGATCAAAGGCGGTGCGCGTACCGCTGATGTCGGTGGGGCTGCCATCCATGCCGCCATCCGCGAAGGTGCAACCGAGATCGAGATCGCCATGGCCGGTCGCGACGCGATGGAGGTCGAGATTGCCCGCGCCTACCCGGATGCCGAATACCGCGACACATGGGTTTGGTTTCAATCCGGTCTCAACACTGACGGTGCGCATAATCCGGTGACCAAACGCGTGCTTCAAAAGGGCGATATCCTGTCCCTGAATACATTCCCGATGATCTCGGGCTATTACACCGCGTTGGAACGTACCCTGTTTTTGGGTGAGCCCGACGCCGACAGCCTGCGCATCTGGAAGGCCAACGTTGCCGCGCATGAGCTTGGCCTGAGCCTGATCAAACCCGGCGCGACCTGTTCCGGCATCACGGCCGAGATCAACAGCTTTTTTGAAGATGAGGGCCTGCTGCAATACCGCTCGTTCGGTTATGGGCATTCCTTCGGCGTGCTCAGCCACTACTACGGGCGCGAGGCCGGTCTGGAACTACGCGAAGATATCGACACGGTTCTGGAACCCGGCATGGTCGTTTCGATCGAGCCGATGTTGTGGATCCCCGAAGGTCAGCCCGGCGCAGGCGGCTATCGAGAACACGATATCCTTGTGGTCGGCGAAGCCGGGGCCGAGAACATCACCGGTTTCCCCTACGGTCCCGGCCACAACATCATCGGCGCGTAAACAACGGGTGGGGCGAATAGCCCCACCTAGGCCCGCTGGGCGCGTTCGTGAAAGATAAAACCCAGGAAGTTCAGCAATAGCTGAGCCGCCAGAACCTGGGTGCTTTCGGTCGGGTCATATGCTGGTGCAACCTCAACTAGGTCAATGCCCACCACATCCCCGCGCTTGGCCAGGCCCTGCAGAATCTCCAGCACATCGTAATAGAGGAACCCGCCATGGCTGGGCGTTCCGGTGCCTGCGGCAATCGAAGGGCAAAAGGCGTCAATGTCGATCGTCACATAATACCGCGCGCCTTCGGGGATACGCGCCAATACAGCTTCGGTTCCCAGCTTGCGCACCTGACGCACCGACAGGATATCCGATCCGCGGGCCCGTGCATCCTCATAGCCCTCCTTCGCCGTGGATGAGACGTTGCGAATGCCCAACTGCGTCATGCCCGAGACATAGTCTTTTTCAATCGCGCGCCGCATCGGGTTGCCATGACCGGCGGTCACGCCGTGGCGTTCATCAACAAAATCCAGATGCGCATCGATCTGCACCACATGGATCGGTCCGTTCTGCGCGCAATCCTCGGCAAAGGCGTTGATGCAGGGGATATTGATCGAATGATCACCGCCTATAACCAGGGGCAGTGCCCCGGCCTTCAGTATTTTGCCAACGCCGGAGGCGATGTTGTCATGGCTGGCCCCGGTCTTGGTATGGACGATATCCGCATCCCCCAGGTCGGCAATGCGAACCGAGCTGTCGAGATAGGTGACATCATCTTCGTGATCATAAGCGCCTGCATGGCCAAAGCTGAACAATGTCGATGCCTCGCGCACAGCCCGCGGCCCAAAACGCGCACCGGGGCGCCATTGGGTTCCAAAGTCAAACGGAGCCCCCAGCACGCAGACATCCGCATCCAGCTGGTCCCAATCCGCCACGTAAGGTGATTTTGCAAAGGTCGAAATGCCGACAAATGGCAGGTTCAATCGTCCGGTTTTGTACTGCGCATCATCCATGGCCGCCACTCACTCTCTGATCGGTGCAATTTCCGCGTAAGGGGTACTTGATTTTGGGGGCCGTTGAAAGTGGATGTGCGCTTATGGGGCATTGAAGCGACCGCCGAAAGCCGACCGCAACGCGACGTATCCAAATCCGCGCGAACAGACCGAGCACCCGGAGAACGTAACCAAAGTTCTGCCAAAGGGCAGTTGCACTCTGGCCCTTTGTCAAGAAGTGCAGCAAAAAGAGGGCAAAAGACCCTTATGCCTATTTGAAAGGATCACATTATGCCGGTGAGCCGCCCTTCTCCCAGAAATGTTCTTTTCATCATTATTGATCAATTGCGGGCCGATTGCGTGTTTGGCGATTTGGCGGAACATGTTGAAATGCCAAATCTCAGGGCGTTCATGAATGAGGCTGTATCCTTCAACCGGCATTTTTCTGTGACGAATCCATGTGGTCCTTCGCGCGCTTCGATTCTGACGGGGCAGTATGCGATGAACCACCGCTCGGTCCGTAATGGAACACCGCTGCGCCATGACATCCCGAATATCGCAATGGAAATGCGCAAGGCCGGGTATCTACCGATGCTGTTCGGGTACACGGACACATCACAGGATCCGCGTGTCTTTGACGCGAATGATCCGGCATTGAAGACCTATGAATATCCTTTGAACGGATTTCACGAAATGACCGAGATGCGGCTGGAGATGTCCTATCCCTGGCAATCGCATCTGATGAAGCAGGGCTATGAATTCGAGGACTATTGGGACGTCTACAAACCCGTTTCACCCGATGGTGGCAAGCCAAAGCTGAACGATCCCGCGCTCTATTCGGCAGAAGACAGCGACACAGCGTTTCTGACCAATTCTTTTCTGGACACCATGCCGGCCTATCGCAACCAAAGCTGGTTTGCGCATCTGACATATATTCGCCCGCACCCGCCAATGGTGGCACCCGCGCCCTACAATCGCATGTACGACCCCGCGCAGGTTCCGCTGCCCCAGCGTCTGAGCGGGCCGCAAGCGGAATGCGAAATTCATCCATTCTTTGACCCGACGTTGCGAAAAAGCACCGTGGCGGGTTTTGTCAAAGGCTTTCCCGACCTTGAGCCAACGGATGAGAACATCGCGACGTTGCGGGCGGTTTATTTGGGGCTGGCGACCGAAGTTGACCATCACATCGGGCGGGTTGTGCAATTCCTGAAGGATACGGGCCAATACGACAATACGATGGTGGTTATCACGGCTGACCACGGTGAAATGCTGGGCGACAGGCACGCATGGGGCAAGATGACCGTCTATGACAGCGCGTATCATGTTCCGCTGATCGTCCGCATCCCGGGTAACACGCAAAATGCAGGCTCAGCAGTGGGCCAGATCACGGAATCCGTGGATGTGACGCCCACGATCCTGGATTGGGTCGGGCAAGAGGTTCCGAATTCGATGGACGGGCGATCATTGTTGCCTTTGATCCGGGGAGAGAAAATCGAGGACTGGCGTGAATATTCCTTTTCGGAATTGGATTTCTCCGAACCGCTTGAGCCGACACTTTGGCAACAGGTTTTGGGTACAACCTCAAGCGACAGCAGTTTGGGCATCGTGCGGGATGATCGTTTTACGTTGGTTGAGTTCGCTGCGGATTTGCCGCCAATGCTATTTGACGCCGAAGGGCAGGGCGAAATGGAGAACGTGGCAGAAAGGCCAGAATATTCCTCGGAGCTCAACCGGCTGACCCGTTTGATGCTGCGCCATCGGATGAGGAATATGGATCACACCCTTTCCCTGATGACCATCACAGAGGATGGGGCGCAGAGCACCAAGCGTTTCACCTAAGGCGCCGCCTTTTTGCAGAAACTCGGCTGCGCATAGTCTTTGACCATTCGAACCTCGAAAGCAGTGCGGTTTCTTCGTGGAAAGCTCTCGGGCCATGGCGGATTGAGATGTTCTTTTGATTGCACGCGCCTGTGAAAGCGGGCGTTTCCAATTGCTATTTGCCTCGCTTTGGGATGAATTGATTTCAAGCCAGTTCAACCAGCCAAGCAGACCCGATGTCACGACGCCACTACAACCTACCACCGCTCGCGTCGCTGACCGCTTTTGAGGCAGCCGCACGGCACCTGAGTTTCAAGGATGCCGCAACAGAGCTGTCTGTGACATCCGGCGCGGTCAGCCATCAGATCAAAGCGCTGGAAAATGAGCTGTCGGCGGCTTTGTTTGTGCGCAAGCACCGTGGCGTAGAGCTGACCGATTACGGGACCGCATTGAACGAGGTGCTGGGCACATCCTTTACGCAGATATCGAAAGTTCTGGAGCAAATTCGTAGTGGTGATCCTGAAAACCACGTCACGGTCGGGTCAACAACCGCCGTGGCCGCGCTTTGGCTGTCTCCTTCGGTCATTCGGTTCTGGCAGGATTATCCGCATGTGAAAGTAAACCAGACGGCGCAGGACAAGGCTTTTTCTGACAGGCCCGATCTGGATTTCTTTATCCGCTATGGCCGTGATCCAAAATCACCTCTGCCGCATACGCAGCTTTATCGCGATACGCTTACTCCGGTGTGCAGCCCCAAGGTCGCAGAAGAATTGCAAGGCGCCACGCTGGAAGAGCTGACGCATCAACGCCTGATTCATCTTGAAACCGGTGACAACACCTGGACCACCTGGGCGTCGTGGTTTCACGAGCTTGGATTTACGGGTCACATACCGGTGCAATCCAGGGTGAACAGCTATGCGCTGGCCTTGCAATTGGCCCGGAAGGGGGCGGGTCTTGCATTGGGTTGGAAACGGCTGATCAAGCCAATGCTGGCGTCGGGAAAGCTTGTAACTTTGGAGCAGTTCAGCATTCCCGCACCAAACAACTTTTATCTGGTTGGGCGACCCGAGGATCAGCTTTCCGAGGGGGCGTATTGCCTCAAGAAATGGCTCATCGATGAGGTTCAGGATGGTTCGGTTTAGTACAACTCACTTCTGGGTTAGAATTTTCAATATTGAAGCCGCCCCTTTGCCGCTGCCATGGAACACTAACTCACAGATATCAGATCTCAGGAGCGACCGATGAACAAGCACACACCGCTGTCTTCTGTTTTGAACCCGCTGAACACCGCCAAGGGTTTGCCGAATGAACACTACATCGATCCCGCGATTTTCTCCGAGGAACGCGAGGCGGTTCTGTTTGCCAATTGGTCCGGAATAGGTTTCGGCAAAGACATTCCCGAGGCCGGTGATGCCTACCCGATTGATTTTCTGGGCATGCCGCTTTTGATGGTGCGGGATCGCGATGGTCAGATCGGTGTGTTCCAGAATACCTGCCGCCACCGTGGTATGATCCTGGTCGACAAACCCCAGAATATCCGAGGGGCCATTCGCTGCCCGTATCACAGCTGGTGTTACAACCTGAATGGCGAGCTTCGCACCGCGCCACATGTCGGCGGCCCGGGCAAGAACAAACACGAAGATCTGGATTTCAGCGAGTTGGGTCTGTTCCGTATCCGGTCCTATATATGGCGTGACGTGATTTTCGTTAACGTGGATGGCAACGCACCTGCGTTCGAAGACGTCCATGGAGAGTTGATGGAGCGTTGGAAGGATTTTGATCAACCGATGTACCACGGCGGTGATGGTGCATCCGTCCGGTTGGAGTTGGACTCGAACTGGAAATTGGCGGTTGAGAACTTCTGCGAAAGCTATCATTTGCCCTGGGTCCATCCTGGTCTGAACAGCTATTCGCGACTGCAGGACCACTATAACATCAATGAGTTGGGCAAGTATTCGGGCCAAGGCACCTATGTTTATCGCCAGTTCGAAAGCGAAGATGGCGGTAAGCTGGACGATTTCAAAAACCTGAGCGAACACTGGAACGAAGGTGCAGAATACATCGTGGTCTACCCCAACACCCTGTTGGGCGTTCAGCGTGACCACGGCTTTGCGTTTATTATCGACCCGATAACCCATGAACGCTCGAACGAGCGGATCGAACTGTACTATGCCAAGAAACCCGAGGATGCGCCCGAACACGAAGCACTGCGCGCCCAAAACGCCGCGCTTTGGAAGGTCGTGTTCGAGGAAGACGTCTTTGTAGTGGAAGGCATGCAGAAAGGCAGACATGGTGTAAAATTCGACGGAGGCCGTTTCTCACCTGCAATGGACGGCCCGACCCATTGCTTCCACCATTGGATTGCAACGCAAATCGAAAAGGCGCGGGCAGAAGGATGAGGCCCGCGGGCCGAAAGATGACAGGTCTGGATGAATTCGCCCAGTTTTGGCGAGTGACTGGTACACCAGAAACAGGTCGATCTTGTTGAAAGGCTAATAACTTGGATCTGGTCGAACTGGACGCACAACTGCTAAGGGCGCATGCACAGAAGGACATACCCGCTCTGATCCGGCTTTATCGTGAGGCGGCGGCAGACGCAGAACGACGGCAGGATCACGAAGCAGCCTGTTTCTATTTGACCCACGCCTTTGTTTTTGCGCTGGAATATGGCGCGCCGGAGGCGGACGAATTGAATCGCATGTTACACGAACGTGGTCGCGCGCATCGCTTGACATTCTGACCCACAAAACAATTCATCTGCATTGTTGGACGCCGTCGAAAAGGATGTGTTTCGGATCAATGATGGCTTGGCAATGTATTGCGTGAAACCAGTTCGGCCACCTATGGCAAGTTGCTGTTATCACAGCATTGCCCGCCTGATCATGTTCAGCCCCATCAGGAAAAAGACCGCCAGAAAGACCTTTCGGAAAGACTGCTGATCAATCCGGTTTCGCACGGACTCGCCCAGCGAGTAACCAAGGAAGGTCGGGATCAGCAGCAGGGATGACAGCAGCAATACCTTGGCGTCTATCAATCCTTGGGCAACATAGCCGCCGCCAAGTGGCAGGCTGCCGAGAAATATCAACAGGCCCGAGGCCCGAACAAATTCCGTTTTATCCACCCCTCTGGCCGTCAGATACATCGCCATCGGAGGGGCCCAGACCGAGGTCAGCCCTCCCATAACGCCAGCGATCGTCCCCATGACGATCTGGGCGGCTGTCACCAGACGATCCGGAATCACGGGGGCCCAGCTGGTCACGCTTACGATCACAAAAACAACAATGGCCGTTCCCAAAACAGCCAGCAGGATGTGCTCGGATACATCGGCCGTCAGGCTGATCGTCACCCAGACACTGAGCATCAGGGCCAGAGTGAAGGGTAAATAGCGTATAAACGCCTGTATGATCTCGCCGGACCGGTATACCTGCCAGGCGTTTGAGACGATCATCGGGATCAGGATATACGCGATTGCCTGACGCGGGCTTGTCGATAGTGTCATGATCCCCAACGCGGTGGTTGGCAGGCCCAGGCCAATCGTGCCCTTGACCGTCCCGGCAATCAAAAGCGCCAGAAAGGGGATGATCAACTCCGGCAGGCTAAGCGATACGCCCATCATGCGGGCATACTGTCGCCGCTGGACGCGTTCAGACGCGCGGGGGTGTCACAGCTTGAACCCTTTGGCGCGAACGAAGTCGCCAAATCCCGCGCGTTCACCAACGCTGTATTGGCGCGCTTTGTCGAGGCTCCAGCCATAGGTGTCGCTCCTTCCATAGCGGTCCGAAAAGCGCTGATGTTCATAGGGTTGTGTTTGTGCCCGGTCGCGATCATAGGCGCGCACCACGTCTTGTAAATCACCTTCTTGGTAGCGGTCAGTGTGTACCGTGACCGAAAGCGGCAGGCGCAGGCTGTTTTGCGGTTCCGCCGCTTTGGGATATCCCAACGCGAGCCCCGCAAAGGGGAACACATGATCGGGCAGGGACAGCATATCGCTGACCTTCTGCGCATGGTCCCGGATTGCGCTGATCGGGCAGCAGCCAAGTCCGACAGAATCCGCCGCCGCGCAGAATGCTCCCAGCGCTATGGCCGCGTCGGCAGTGGCATTAAAGAATGCGTCGAGATGATCGTTGGCGAAAGGTATGTTTTGCCAATCATGCAACAATCGTTGCCGCCGGTTGTTCCCGCAGAAAATCAAAAGATGTGGGATATCCAGCGTCCAACTCTGATGCGCAACCAGGGTCAGCAACTCGGATTTAAGTGCCGGGTTTTCGACAACGATAATGTCCCGTTGTTGCAGGTCGCTTTTGGTCGGGGATGCAAGCGCCGTCGCGCACAGGATATCAATGGTCTGTCGCGGGACAGGATCGGATGTAAACGCCCGGCATGATCCTCTGTCGGCAAGGTGGGACAGTGCGGACAGGTCCAGATCAGTTTGGGCCGGCAGCGAGTCCTTTCCAAACTTGGCGCGCAGCGCCTGCAATACGGTGTCATTGTTACTCATAAATGGCTCGGCAAAAAAGGCGGTTGCAGAAACTATGGGCATTTGGTGACGCATTCCAAGGCTGAACACTGATTGTCAGATTTACTTACATAAAATATAAACAAATCTAAATTTCGGTTAGAAAAACTCATGGTGTATAGCTGATCTGAAGGCGGTCGCAATCCAAAGGTCGATTTGAAAAGGACGGATCAGGTGCATCTTGAGGTCACCGTTCAGCGAAGTGGGGAAGGCGGCGGCAAAGCCGAGGTGTTTGATGTTCCCGCGCATGAAAACCAGACGATCCTCGACGTCGTGTCGTGGATCCAACAGTACAGCGACCCGACTCTGGCTTATCGGTTTGCCTGTCGCGTCGGCATGTGCGGCAGCTGCGCGATGATGGTCAATGGTGAGCCGCGCTGGACCTGTCGGACGCATGTCAAAAAAGTACTGGACGGCAACAAGGTGCATCTCGCGCCCCTTCGCAATTTGCCTGTGATCAAGGATCTGGCGGTGGACATGGACCCGTTCTTTGACAAATGGGTGGCTGCAGAAGGCAAGCATCACCCCAGCAAAACGCGCGAGGATGAGATTGCGCGGATCGATCCCAATAGCGCCGAGCGTGCCGAGGCCGATGCCGGGATCGAATGCATCAACTGTTCTGTCTGCTACGCGGCGTGCGACACGGTTGCGGGCAATCCCGATTATCTTGGTCCCGCCGCGCTTCAACGGGCCTGGACGCTGTTCAATGACACAAGGAATGACAGCCAGCAGGCGATGTTGGACGCAGTTTCTGGCGTGGCAGGATGTCATAACTGCCACGCGATGGGCAGTTGCACGCACTATTGCCCGAACGACCTGGACCCGATGGCCGCAATTGCCGGTTTGAAACGGGAAACGGCAAGGTCCTTCTTCAAGAGACGCAGGAATGCTTGATCTGAGGCTCTATCTGGCGCAGCGGATCAGCGCGATGGTCATGGCTCCGTTGGTGCTGGGCCACATCGCCGTAATGATCTATGCGATACAAGGCGGTCTGAGCGCGGCGGAGATTCTGTCGCGGACGCAGGGTTCAATCTTTTGGTTTCTGTTCTACGGGCTTTTTGTCATCGCGGTGTCGATACACGCGGCGATTGGCCTGCGTGTTGTCGCGCATGAATGGTTGGGCTTGCGCAGGAATACGCTGCAGACGCTGACTTGGGGTGCCGGTCTGGGTCTTCTTTACATGGGGGGACGCGCCGTGATGGCCGTGACAATGGTATGAGGCGTCCCGCGCGCGCTCATCCCCTGTGGCTGGCCTTTGTGCTGCACCGAGTGTCAGGCGTGGTGCTTGCGCTGTTTCTGCCGGTGCATTTCTGGTTGTTGTCGTTGGCGCTGACCCAGCCGCAGCGGTTGGACGGCCTTTTGCAATTCGCCGACAACCCTTTGGTCAAAATTGCCGAATTCGGGCTGGTATTCCTGCTGTCGGTCCACATGTTCGGCGGGCTGCGCCTTTTGGCGCTGGAGTTCCTGCCCTGGAGCAACCGGCAGAAATCACTGACCGCAAGTGCGGTTGGCCTGTCGCTTTTTGTGTCCGGTATATTCTTTTTGCAAGCGATCTGAGCCATGGCAGTCAAACCCCAGATAGACAGGCATGACACGGATATCCTGATCCTTGGAACCGGAGGTGCAGGGTTGTTCGCCGCCCTTCACGCGCAGCAATCGGCCCCGCCAGGTACAAAGATCACGACTGCCGTCAAAGGTCTGATCGGGAAATGCGGTTGCACGCGGATGGTGCAGGGCGGTTACAACGTTGCCCTTGGCGGGGGCGACACGGTCGAGCGGCATTTTATGGACACGATCCAGGGCGGCAAATGGCTGCCCAATCAGGACATGGCGTGGCGGTTGTGCGAACAGGCGGTCGTGCGGGTGCGCGAATTGGAAAATGAGGTCGGTTGTTTTTTCGACCGCAATCCAGATGGCACCCTTCATCAAAAAGCGTTTGCCGGGCAAACCGCTGACCGGACCGTGCACAAGGGCGACCTGACAGGGATCGAGATCATCAACCGTCTGATGGAACAGGTCCTGTCCCAACCCGTGGAGAAGATGCAGGAACATCGCGCCATCGGTTTGATTCCAACCCGCGATGGTGCGGCCTTGGCAGGCGTGCTGATGATCGATATGCGTACCGGACGTTTCAGGTTTGTGCGCGCAAAAACCGTCCTGATGGCGACGGGCGGTGGCCCGACCATGTACAAGTATCACACCCCCTCCGGTGACAAGACGATGGACGGGTTGGCGATGGCGCTGCGTGCAGGGTTACGCCTGCGCGATATGGAGATGGTGCAATTCCACCCGACCGGACTGCTGGCAGGGGATCACACCCGGATGACCGGCACCGTACTTGAAGAAGGCTTGCGAGGAGCCGGGGGTCAGCTGATCAACCATGCAGGTCAGCGGTTCATGTTCGACTATGATGGGCTGGGCGAGCGCGCCACGCGGGATGTGGTCAGCCGCGGCATCTATGCCGAGATGCGCAAGAACAACAACCCCAAGCAGGAGGGCGTGTTTATCTCGATGTCCCATCTGGGCCCGGACAATGTGCGCAAGAAGTTCAAGGGCATGGTCAACCGTTGCGCCGACAGTGGCTTTGATCTGGCCGCCGATAAGGTCGAGGTTGTGCCAACGGCCCATTACTTCATGGGCGGAGTTGTCGTCGATGTGGATACTCGCACGGGCCTTGAAGGGCTCTATGTGGCGGGTGAGGATGCAGGCGGGGCGCATGGGTCGAACCGATTGGGCGGTAATGGGGTTGCAAACTCGACCGTCTATGGTGGGATCGCAGGTGATACGATGGGCGCTGATATTCGCAAGATGGCCACGCTGCGCGACCCGGATGAGGATGTTCTGGCGGCTGAAATCGAACGCGCTTGCTATCCGCTGGGCAAAACGCCCGCGCCAATTCAACCTCTGCGCCGAACCTTGCAGGACGTCATGTGGGACGATGTGGGTGTCATGCGCACCAAAGCCGGGATGGAGCGTGGATTGGGCCAGATCGCAGATATCTCGGACGAACTGATGGAGATCGGTGTCGCCGCAGACAATTTGGCGTTCAACCTGACTTGGCACGACTGGCTGAACATGCGGTCGCTTTGTGATATATCCGAGGTGATCACCAAGGCGGGTTTGGCCCGCGAAAACTCTCGCGGGGCGCATTTCCGCGAGGACTTCCCAGAGCCGGGCGATCTGGATGCCTCGTATTTCACTGTGGCACGGCAGCAAGAGGGCGCGGTTCAGGTCACGCGGCAGCAAGTCGATTTTTCCATCGTTCGCCCGGGTGAAAGCATCCTGACCGACGGCGAACCCGAAACACTGGTAACGCAACAATGATAGCCATCGATCTGATTCAGAAGACAGCTGAAACCCTTATGGACAAGGCGGCCATTGAAATCCCCGAGGACTATCTGGCCGGGCTGAAAGCTGCGTCCGCGACCGAAGATGGCGACCTTTCATCCTTTGTGCTGCAAGCGATGTTGGAAAACTATGAGGCCGCGAAAGAGGACCGTCGCGCCATGTGTGGCGATACCGGCGTACCGCGCTGGTTTGTCAAAATGGGCAACGAAGCCCGGGTCGAAGGCGGCATGTGCGCACTGGAAACGGCCCTGCGCCGGGCCACGGCCAATGCCACCAACGGTGTGCCGCTGCGGCCAAATCGTGTGCATCCCTTGTGGCGGACTGACCACAACAACAATGTGGGTATTGGCGCGCCCGAGATTGAATATGGGTTCGAACCGGAAGGCGACTGGATTGATCTGATCACCGTGCACAAGGGTGGTCTGTTTGGAACGGACTACCGTATGCTGTTCCCCTCGGACGGGATTGAGGGCATCAAACGGTTCTATCTGGATTGTCTGGTGGCGTTTGGCAAACGCGGGTTGGCGTGTCAGCCTGCGATCATCGGTATCGGGTTGGGTGGTTCGAAAGACACCTGCATGGTGCTTGGAAAACGTGCCGCAACGCTGCGCACGGTCGGCAGTCGCAACTCGGACCCCAGGATTGCGGCGCTTGAGGATGAGTTCAAAGAGCTGGGCAACTCGATCGGCATGGGCGCGATGGGTTTTGTCGGCAAGAACATGGTGATCGATTGCAACATCGAGGTGGGTTATTGCCACACCGGCGGGATGCAAATGTCGGTTCACGCGTTCTGCCTGTCTTCACGCCGTGCAGTTGCGCGGCTCTGGCCCGACGGGCGGGTTGAATTCCGCACCGATCCCGATTGGTTCACCCCCTATCAGCGACGTGAAACCGTCGATTGGATGCCTGAGGCACTGGAGGCGACAGCATGAAACTGCGAGAGGTCCGCCTGTCCACAACTCCGACCGCGGAAGACATTGCCAACCTGAAGTTGGGAGACATCGTCTATCTTGACGGGTTGCTCTATACTGCGCGCGAAGGCGTGTATATGCGGGCGTTGGAGGACAAGGCCAATATCCCGATGGAATTGCCCGCCGAGTCAGCCGCGAACTTTCATTGCTCCCCTGCTGCTACCATCCGCACCGATGGCAGTTTTGATATGGGTGCCGTGACGGCCACGGCCTCATTCCGGTTTGCCAAATGGCTGCCTGAATGGATGGCCAGGACGGGTGCGAAACTGATCGTTGGCAAGGGCGGGATGTCGTCCAAGGACTACAAGGAGTATTTTGTTCCTAACGGTGCGGTCTATCTGTCCACCGTTGGCTATGGCACCGGCGCGCTGCTGGGGCGTGGGGTCGAAAACGTCGAAGCCGTGCATTGGAACGAAGAGCTGGGACTGGCGCAGGCCATGTGGGTGATCCGATGCAACAAGATGGGGCCTTTCATCGTCGCCTCGGATCTTGAGGGAAATTGCCTGTTCGAGCGCGAAAACGAACGGATCAGCGAAAACCTCCGCCGCGTCTATGAAGGCACAAGGCCAGCCGTTCTCAAGCGGTTCGGCGAAACCGATGATCGGGGTGATGAGCTTATCGGGTGACGTGTCTGCTGTCCTACAGCAGCTCTCGCGCCATCAGGATCAGGCCAGAAACAAAACACAGAACGATCAGTAGACGTTGAAACACCCTGTCCGGCACAAGTTTGAAGACGATGATGCCGAGTTGGGCGAACACTAACGCTGTAGGTATAGCGATCATTGCATAGCGCAGGGTTTCGGGCGTGTACGCCCCGCGCAAGGCGAGAAACACCGCGCTTAAGCCCAGTACGCACAGGTTGTAAGGTTGCAAAACCGCCCGCGTTTCCGCCTTGGGCCAGGACCGCATGGAACACCACATGGTCGGCAGCGCACCTGACAGCGAGGCCAGCCCACCAAGAAATCCGCCAAGGAAACCAACCGTTACATCGACGGTCGGCGTCGGTCGGTCAAACTTGGGCAGGTTGCGGCGTGCCATGAAGAAACCACCATAGATCAGCAGAAAACCGGCGATGACCAGTTTCAGCGATTGAACGTCCACATAGCGCAGGCTTTGAACGCCCAAGGGGATGCCGAAAAGCGCGGGCAGCAGAAATCGGCACAGGCGTTTGGGATTGTCCAGGATCGCCGCGCGAACCACCCAAATACCTTGCAACCCGGTTACGACGGACAAGAGCAAAACCAGCGCCACGGCCTGGGTGGGCGGCAACACGCTGAGGAAAAAGCCAAGTGCAAACAACGACGTACCGAATCCAGCCAGGCCATTGACGAACCCGCCCGCTGCAGCACCTGCCAGCACTAGAAGGTAATCCGGGGTATTCACGCAATCATGCTCCGGCTGGTGGGTCTATTTCGAGGCGGCCAATCGAAATGGCCTCAAGCATCGTGGCATGCAGCGCCTCAAGAATGCGGGTTCTCGGATTGTCAGACCGATAGACCAACACCAATTCCCGGCTGGGTGCCTTGTCACCTAACGGGATGCGTTTGATCGGCATGGGGTTTGAGCTTTTGACGCAGGTCTGCGGCACGATTGAGACCCCCAGATTGGCCGCAACCATGCTTGAAATTGCCTCAAGGCTTTCCAGCTCCATCGTTTCATTAACGCGCAAGTTCATGTCCTGCAGCCAGTTTTCTATCAGTTGCCCCACAACAGCGTTCCGGTTGAAGCGGATGAACGGGTTATTTGCGATCAGTTTTAGGGGATCATCATCGGGCGTGTTGAGCGCGGTCAGCAATTGCATCGGCTCTTCCGCCAGATACCTGGCTGTCAACTGTGCTGGCAGCGACGGTGGACGAGAGACAATCGCCGCATCCAGACGACCGCGTTCAATCTCTGCAATCAACGGCATGGTCAGGCCAGGATTGACGCGCACATGCAGGTGATTGAACTTTTTCTTCAACAGGTTGACCGACAGCGGTGCCAAACCTGTCAAACATGTCGGCAAGGCGCCCAGCGAAACGTCACCGCTCAGGCCCTCATCCCCAAGAACAGATGGCACGATATCGTCATAGGCACTGACAACCTCTTGTGCTTTGGCAACAATGGCCCTGCCGATGGGGGTCAGCTCCGGTGTCCGTTTCGACCGGTCGAACAGAGCCACTCCAAAATCATCCTCCAACGCGCGCATTTGCTGGCTAACGGCGGCATGGGTCACATGGACCTCATCCGCCGCGGCGCTGAAGGTCTGGTTTTTCTCAACCGCGATCAGGGTTCTGAGCATTCGTATGGACACTGCTTTTGGTTCCCTAAAGCATAAGCTGATCTTTCAGCATATGTCGAACAGGTACATCTTTGTTAAGCAGTGTTTAATATTTCTGAGAGCATTCGCAAGACTGCAAATATTGAGAGCCACAAAGCTCTACCATTTAGCACCCGTAGTTTTCCTGCGGCGATCGATCCGCCAATTTAATGCTAAGTCAGATCGGCAAGAGGGGCCGTTCCTTAACAACGGTCCTGTTTGTCACGTGCCGGATTGCAGTCGTTAGGAACTATGTTGGCTCTGGGAACAAACTCATAGGTTGCGGACAGACCGTCGATATGCTGCGGCTTCACCAATGTCTACTTTGGTGTTTCCGGATATGTCACAAACGGTTGTGTTTTCCGGTGACAAAACCATTTTGGTTTTGGTCAAATGGCACAGTGTGTGTTGTTGAAACAGTGAATGATCACTCGTCATTACAAGCCGAGTTCACCGCGGTCTCGAATAAGCGTTTCGTGCATGCGTGATACCTGTCCCTTTGTGAACATTACGGCGACGTTGTCGTCAGTGTAATCGAGGAAGTTCATAAACATGTCGCCAGCAGGGCCGTTATCACATGTAACACTTGGAAAGGCGGGAACCCCGAAATTAGGGCCCGCTTGGTTCGGTGTATCGTCAACGAAGTCAGAACCGGAGCAGCCATCGCCGTCGTCACCCCAAATGTGTCGGAGGCCAAGCCATTGAGCCACCGATTGCGTTGTTGCACGCCCCAGATGAAAGGGTTCCTGAACGGTACCTTCTGTGCCAAATGCCTGATGGGCAGTCACAATTCCGTCGGTTTCTGCCGGACCTCCGGGAAATTGCGCAGCACTGAGGAGGCCGCCGTTCAGGTCGGCCACCCATATGTTGAGGTAGCGGTCTCTGTCCCACGGGTCGGAGCCACCTGTTTTCGCAGCCTTTACGGCTTCAATGTCAAAAGATGCTCTGTCACTTTCGACCCGTACAATGCCGGTTGTGGGACGTCCGTTAGGGTCAACGCGAGCAAGTTCGAAAGCAAGTCGAGCGTTGCCAATTAACGGTTTGAACGGCTCCGGAACAGATATTAGATCAGCGTTTCGCGCTTGAAAATCCTCGTTAAGGGCGCGGATCTGACTAGAAATCTGCTGATCTGAAATATTGCCTTGGTTTCCGGTGTAAACAACATGGACCACTACAGGAATCGTCCTAAAAATTTCGTTACTGATTGTGTTGACCTGAGCAAACTCTGCTTGTGTTACCCTTATGCCGATCAAATACTCCCGGGTCTCTCGACCCTCGCTTTCGACACGTCTTCGCTCAGCTTCAATTGCTGCCAGCACCTCTTCAGCGCTTTCAGCAAACTCGCTAATCGTTTCTTCTTTCTCGTTGCGAACGGCCTGCAACTCAAGTGCAGCCTTTGTTCGAAACTCGACAACCGAGGCGATGACGCTGTCTGTGAGACCTGCGATGTCTTCTTCGCGCGCTTCAACCTCTCTCACGACGCGGTCACTCACTTTTTTATCGATACCCTCAATCGCTTCGTCTGTACGCTCTTGGAAATTCTCGATCACGTCCGTTACACGCGCCTCTAAGGTGAAATAGCCTCCGGCGGTCGCAACACCGACAAGGATCGCCAAAATCCAGAGAACCGTCTTTAGGTTGCCATAGAATTTTTCTTTGATCTCACGCGAGAGCTGAATCGCGAGTAATCTAAGCTCGGCGGATCCACTTTCTTCGATATGCTTTTTTAGCCCCGAAAGCTCTTTATGGAGGGCATCACGTTCTCCTCTCAGAGTATCACGCTCAACACGAAGCCGTTCGATTTCGGATTTCTGATTTGTCATGAAATCACCCAGAATGCCTCAAACACGTTATCGGCAACGATTGTGTGTGTCACTGCATTAGTTATTTCGGGCTCGAACCATCGACCAAAACCTGTGTGCCGAAACCAGCAAGAAAAATCTTCGACTGAACTCACCCAAGAGCTTCGCGGATAGGTGTTCGTCCGGCATTTCGGTCAAGCGCTGCGGCAATTGCTTGTGGGACCTTTTGGCCCGTTCGTTCAGCCGCAAAAAGATATTCACCGGCTGGATTGACCTCGAAGAACACATGTTCGCCTTCGGGTGTGACGCGAAAATCAACCGCCCCGTATTTTAGGCCAAAATGATCCATCAGTGCCTGCAGCCGAGTCGCAATGTCATCGGGAAGCGTATATGGGAACACCTCGGCGCTGCCGATACCGCTGCGGTAGTCAACTTCATACTCTGGTCTGCTGCGGAATGCGGTGGCGAACATCTCTCCATCGACGCAGGTCACGCGTAGATCGAGGGCAAGGGGAATGTACTCTTGAAAGATCACAGGGGCGAAACGCACGGCGTCCAATTGCGCGACCTCTGCAGGCCCAATTCTGAGGGTTTCTCGTGGCGCTTCGGGAATGTTGCGGAACGCTTTGCGAACGACACCTGCTCTTTCATGACGTGCGACAAACGCGCGGGCCTCATCCGGTCCGTTTGTGACGAGGGTCTCTGGCACGCGCAAACCAAGCCGATGCGCGACACGGTGTTGCGTGACTTTGCGTAGCGCCATCTCGTCGGCGGTCGGATGGTTCATCCAAAAGCAATCCATCGCATACCAAAGCCCGTTCACTGCTTCGGTTGTTTCAGACCATGCAAAAAGCCGCCCGGTGTCGTCTGAAATTGAAGGATCAATGTCGAATGCTCTGATCCGGCGATTCCAGACCGCGCCCACCTGATCCAGATCGATCCGACGGCCATCGGGCAAATCCAAATACAATGCGTCCATGGTCCCTCCTGCAGCGGCATGCATCCGGGCGCGCTGCGGGAAATCGGCCAGATCAAGCAAGGCATACGGCTGGGTGATATGCTGCAGCACTCGGTTCACATGGTCGTTGTTGGGAAACGTGATTATCAAGATCATGGTATTCACCAGAAAAGCAGAGTGGCTAGGAGCCCGGCGGCGAAGGGAAACCGCCGGGCGATGCGAGGCCCTAATGACCACCCATCTGGACGTATGCAGCGTAGGTCTGTTGCCAGCCCATCATGCCCTGTTCATCCAACATGCCGCGCTGGTACAGATCAGCATAGACTGCCAGAAGCTGAGCGTAGTGCTGCAACATTGCAGACGCATTCGGATCTGGCTGAGGTGCTGCGGTGCTTGCATTGGGCGCCGCTCCGGTTCCAAGCACAAATGGCATGATCGGTTGCGCGGGCTGCACTGGCTGTAAAGGTGGCCGCGGCAGTCCACCACCAGGCACTTGCGGCCCTTCAAAAATGCCTTTGGCCGGACCTTCGAAGATGGACTTCGGTGGATCGTTGATCAGGTTTTTGGGCAGATCATCGCGAATGTTCTTGGGACCGGGATCAAAAGGACCGTCCTTGATAAGATCCTTGGGTCCATCTTTGATGCCTTCCTTTACCAATTCTTTGGGTGGATCCTTTGGACCATCTTTCGGGAAATCTTTACCAAAATCTTTGGGTGGGTCTTTGGGGGCATCCTTCCCAAGATCTTTCGGGAGTTCCTTGGGCAGGTCCTTCGGAATCTCTTTGAGAGGTTTGCCACCTGGATCGCCAACGATCGGTTTGGGGATAAGCGGATTGCACGAGAATGTCTCACCGATACTCGAACGTGGGCCGTCGAGGCACGCTTGCATCCGCGCGATCTGACCCTCGGTGAACATGACCATCGTGTCATCATCCACATAGTCCATGTAGTTCATGAACATATCGCCATTGGGGCCGTTGCTGCACGAAACCGATGGGAAACTTGGCTTGCCCGTGTTTGGACCACCTTGGTTGGGGGTATCGGACACGTGGTCTGTCCCGTTACAACCACCCCCATCGTCACCCCAGATGTGACGCAAGTTCAACCAATGGCCGATCTCATGTGTGGTTGTCCGGCCTTTGTCGAAAGGCGCTTGGGCCGTGCCGGTGTTGCCAAAGGCGGTATAGGTGCAGACGACCCCATCCGTTGCAGCCGGCCCACCGGGGAATTGTGCATACCCCAACAATCCACCAGACAATTGTCCGACCCAGATGTTCAGATACTCAGATGTATCCCAGGCATCTGCACCGCCCGAAGCCGATGACTTGATCTCGTCGTTGGATCCAAACGATGTTTCGTTCGTTTGTGTGCGTGTGACACCATCGGTGGGGTTCCCGTCGGGGTCTTCACTGGCGAGGACAAATTCGATCCGCGCATCCCCTGCCAGTGGTGCAAAAGGTGCGGGAACATTGGAAACGTCCGCATTCTTCTTGCGGAAGTCTTCGTTCAGCACGGCAATCTGACTGTCAATCTGCGCCTGAGAGATGTTTTGATCGGGCGTATTCCAAACCACATGAACCACAACTGGAATGCGGGTACATCCCGGTCGCATCGTAATTCCGGACTGGATCGCGCGGAAACAGTGGTCTTCCGCTCGCGCCAAACGCCGCGCATAGTTTCGATCGGTATCAAGAAGACGACGGTGGTTCTTCATCGTGCCGCACGCGCGGCAAGGCTTCCCGTGTTCGTGTGCGTGTTCGTCAGCCATAGCGCTGCTCCTCTTTCTACAAAAACTTGTCGTCAAAAGTCAGACTGGTCCCGATAAGGCCCCTTAAATACAGGGCCGGGACACGGACGCCGTAACCTAGCGCCGGTTCAGGATCAGTTCTGTATCGGTCATGGATTCTACCGTGTATTCGCCCTCCCATCCTTCAAGTTTCAATTCCAAAGTGTTCTCGTCAATCATGGACCAATCGCCCTCGGCCTGCGCCTCAAGTCGATCAGTCGCACCTTGTGCCATTGATAAAACGCAGCCTTCCGGATCCAGTTCCAATTGCCGCCGCCCGCCGCGGCTGGATGGAACATTTGCATCTGCCCGCATCAGGACCAGTTGGTCTTTTGCGCCGCGCTCTTGAATTTCGACCCATGCGCCAGTGAGTTTTTCTGTCTGTCCCATTCGGTTCCTTCAAAGTTGAGATTGCCCTGTCAGCCGATCGTGTTCCGTTCGAAGCTGTTGCATGTGCAGAAGATCATTCTGGTTCAATCCGCCCATAGCAGATAAGCGCGCGTATTGAGCCAAAAGCATCTGATAGTGCATCGCCAACTGGCGCATCTCGTCAGATGGCCCGCATCCAGCACATCCACAACCACTTTCGCCAGGCTGCGTGGTCTGTCCGGCAACCACGCTGGCTTGCTCCGCAAGGAAGGCCACGTTCATACGCAATATTTCCATCGCGAAAGCGACGTCGACACGGTCAAGCGTATCATTTTCGGTATGGATCGCGTCATTCGCGCTGTCCGCACCTTCAATGGTCAGGACCGCCGGGATACCGGCATCCAGGAAAGGCACATGATCTGATGCAAATGGATTAAGCGAACTTTGCACATTCAGCGATGTAAACGAAGCGGCTGCACTGGATAGTCCGTCAATCAAAGACTGGCTGAGCGACGCGCCTTCAAGCAGAACAGTTTGCGCTGGCGTATTCACATGGCCAATCATATCCATGTTCAAAACGGCTTTGGTGCGGGCTTTGTCCGCCGTGCTCATATCGGCGACATATTGCTGAGAACCGTGCAGACCTTGCTCTTCACCACCGAAAAGGATGAATGTCAAATCATGTTCAAACTGCGCCCCGGCCATGGCTTGGGCAAGGGCCAGAACGCCCGCAGAACCAGACCCGTTGTCATCTGCGCCCGGAGCGGGTGACGTGGGGCCACCCGGGTGGTTCACGCTGTCCAGATGCGCGACGATGATCACCTGATCAGGGCTCGTCGATGTGCCCGCCTTGAATCCGATGACGTTGGATGACTGCCCGGCGCCCGGAACGGTCACTGGCGCTTGGCTCGTGACATAACCCATGCCGGACAAGCGGCCTTGGCACCAATCTGCGGCATCCTGATAATTGGACGATGTTGATAAACGCGTGGGGAAACTCACCAGGTGTGTCAGATCTGCGATAAATCTCGCCTGATCCAAAGCTGCAACCAGATCACTCGTGCCGCTTCGCGTGGTTGCGGCTTTCGGCGTGACCTCTTCAAATGCAATGGAATTCTCTTGCAGCGGTTCGATGGCAAAGCAAGTCTCGTCATCACGGACGAGCGTCTTGGCTTTCGCCTTGGGAACGTCAACAACAAGGTAGCGTCCCTTGTCGAGGATCACGGGAATGTCTGGGTAAGCCTGTTGAAAGGTGCGTCCCTTTTGAACGACCAAATGCATGGCACCCTTATTGATTTCACCATCGGCTGCCAATCCACCGCGACCAATCGCGGATGTAACGCCAGCCCACTTGTTCGCGGCCGCGTAAATCAATTGAGTATCACCGAACTGAACCCACCACCCATCGGCTTTGGCTGCCTTGTTGCTGGTGGTGCGTGCTTTCGTCCCTGCAGCCGGAATAATAGCGTATTTCATCCGCAGCTCCTCCAATAATTTTCAAAATATTTTTTCAAACAATGCGAAAACAATATCAAAACCAGCCCGTTTTTTCAATGGAACCGACGCGAAAGCCCGGATTTCCGCCGTATGTCCGGCCTATTTGTGCGAAAGTAGTTCTACTGCCATTCCGGCAGTGCTCCCTGCTTCTGGTTGACTTAATTCCGCATCATCATTTAGCGGATTGTCTCTTCTTTTGCGGTTGGAGCGCTTAAAACTGATTGTGTTCACCAAGCAAACAACAACAAAGTCCTGCGTGATAGAAATATACCCCCGGACAAATTCTATTTGTGATAATCAGTCGTTTTTGTCACTTGCGACACAACCCCGGAAAGCAATGAAAAATCTCCGCCACAAACTCTTGGGAAAACCTCCATTGATTTTATCACGTTTTTGACGCGCACCCGAGGTATCGGCCCTTCATGCAGGATGCAGCATCGGACAGAAAAGCGTTCCTTGTTGGCTTGCTCTGCCTGGTGGATCAATTACAGCTTTGTTGATTGCTACCCGAGATGGGCAAACTTTGAATCGCAAATGGCAAGACCTGTGGATTGTCAAACGCCCCACCGATATTTAACCCTCAGTTTAGTCCGTAGGCCGTGGCAGATCTATGTGTGGCCACCCAGCAAAAAACCAAACGCATTCGGAATGACCTTCCCTTTGTGGCGCAGGTGGCGGACACTTGCCCCTGCGCCTGCGTATGTCAGCTGACAGCGGCCAATAGGCTGGCATTGCCACCGGCTGCTGTCGTGTCGACACAGATGTGACGTTCCATCAGGCAGCGATCTCCAAAATCTTCTTCGGTGATCAAAGGTACAAGAGCACCTTCACGTTCAGCAAGTGCTTTACGGATGATGCGCAGATCGGGTTCTGCCCCCCAGTGAACCACTGCATCAATGCCTTCCAGCGTCACGAGCGAGGAGGGATCAATCGTGCCGTCCGCAGCTCCCGGACCCTGCGCGCCGGTGGCAACGATGATAGCGGCACAGCCATGGGCCTGTGCGATGGCGGCCTGTTGGCGGGCCGCAGCAAGCGTTGGGCCAAGGCACAGGAACTTACCGCGCCCGTAAGTCGACAACACGTTGGATTCTCCGGTCGGTCCTGGCAACTCTGTCCGACCAAGGGCAAGCCGTGCGGGCATTGCCGCTTCGTTGATTGCAGCCTGAATACCGGCTTGCGAGGCTGCCTTGCCGGGCTCAGCCGCAATGCTATTGCTCGGGCCCTGCGTGAACCGCCTGACGTAAGACGGACCGCCTGCTTTCGGACCGGTGCCCGACAGACCCTCGCCGCCAAAGGGCTGTGAGCCGACGATCGCTCCGATCTGGTTGCGGTTGATGTACATATTGCCGACATTGATCCGCGAGGTGACCTGCTCAATCCGGTCATCGATGCGGGAATGCATGCCGAATGTCAGGCCAAAGCCCGTCGCATTGATGGCGTCGACGACCTGATCCAACTCGGACGATTTGAAGGTCGCAACGTGCATGACCGGTCCGAAGACCTCTTTTTCCATATCGGCAATGCTGGAAACGCGCAGTACGGTTGGTGGGACGAAGGTTCCCTCTTTGGGCGCCGCCAGTTGTTTGAGTACACGGCCTTGCCCCCGGGCGACCTCGATGTAGTCCAGGATTTCCTGCTGTGCACCCCTGTCGATGACCGGACCAACATCCGTGCGAAGGTCCCAGGGATTGCCTACGACAAGCTCGTCCATCGCACCATAAAGCATGTTCAAAAGCGTGTCTGCGACGTCCTCCTGCACATAGAGGATGCGCAAGGCCGAACACCGCTGACCCGCAGATTGGAATGCCGAGGCAACGATATCCTTGATCGCCTGTTCGGGCAGCGCGGTGGAATCCACGATCATGGCATTCAAGCCACCGGTTTCCGCAATCAATGGCGCGCCTGGATCGATTTCTTGGCTTATGGCGCGGTTGATGGTTTGCGCGGTAAAGGTTGACCCGGTGAAACACACCCCGTTGATGCGGGGATCGGATGTCATCTGAGCACCCACAACCGAACCCCGGCCCGGGATCAGTTGCAGGGCGGTGCGCGGCACGCCTGCCTCATGCATGAGGCGGACACCGATTGAGGCGATGATCGCTGTCGGCTGTGCGGGTTTTGCAATCACGCTGTTGCCCGCTGCCAGCGCGGCAGCAATCTGACCCGTGAAGATGGCCAGCGGAAAATTCCAAGGCGAAATACAGGCAACAATACCACGAGCAGGGTTCGCCAATTCTGTCCCGCGCGCCGCGTAGTAGCGCAGGAAATCCACGGCTTCTCGCAGTTCGGCGATCGCGTCCAACGGTGTTTTTCCGGCCTCGCGGGTCAAGGCCGCAAAAATCTCACCAAAGTTCTCTTCATACAGGTCGGCGGCTTTTCGCAGGGCGGTGGCGCGGGTCATCGCATCTGCATCCCAAGGGGACGCGGCGCCAAGCGCGGTTTCCATATCTTCTGCCGATGCCTGATTGGCTGTGCCAAGTTGATCTGCGTGATCAGCCGGGTTGATCACATCCAGCACCCGATCTCCGACCACATCGCCTGCGATCATCGGACCAACGTCCCAGGTTTTCGATTGGAACGGAGTGCGCGCCTGATCGATCTCTGCCAGATCAGTGGTGTCATGCAGATCCCATCCGCGCGAGTTTGGTCGTTCGCGACCATAGAGGTCGGCGGGCATCAGCACGGCGGCATTGCTTTCCGGCGCCAGAGTGCTTTCGAACGGATCCGACGCAATGGATTCAGGCGCAACGCTTTCGTCGACGATCTGGTTCACAAAAGACGAGTTCGCCCCGTTCTCCAGCAACCGGCGGACCAGATAAGCCAACAGATCACGATGCGCCCCAACGGGTGCATAGATACGGCACCGCGTGCCTTCGCCTTCCAGCACAAGATCATGCAGTGAATCGCCCATGCCGTGCAGGCGCTGAAACTCAAAGCTGCGTTTGTCCTCGGCCATTTCTAGGATGGCGGCGACCGTGTGCGCGTTGTGTGTGGCAAATTGCGGATAGATCCGGTCTGACATCCCCAACAGCTTTTTGGCACAGCAGATATAGGACACATCCGTTGCCGCCTTGCGGGTGAAAACGGGAAAGCCGCCCAGACCTTCGACCTGAGCCCGCTTGATCTCGGTATCCCAGTAGGCCCCCTTGACGAGGCGAACCATGATCTTGCGGTCCAACTCGGTGGCGAGCGCGTTCAGCCAATCAAGAACATAAGAAGCCCGCTTGCCATAAGCCTGAACGACAACCCCGAAACCGTCCCAGCCCGCCAGAGACGGATCGCGCAGCACTGCTTCGATCACATCCAGCGACAGGTCCAGCCTGTCGGCTTCTTCGGCATCGATATTCAACCCCATGCCCGCGTCTTTGGCCTGATTGGCCAGTTTCAGCGTCTGCGGGACCAGTTCAGCCATCACACGATCTGTCTGACCCACTTCGTACCGGGGATGCAGCGCAGACAGTTTGATCGAGATGCCAGGGTTTTCACGAATGTCCTGCGATCGGCATTCTTTGGCCAGCGCCGAGATCGCGTTCTGATAGGCGACAAAAAAACTTTCGGCGTCCGCGGCAGTTAGGGCCGCTTCGCCCAGCATATCGTAGGAATAAGTATATCCCTGTGCCTCTTTTGTCTTTCCACGTTTGACGGCTTCTTCGATGGTCTGGCCCAGAACGAACTGCGCGCCCATTTCTTTCATGGCGCGTCCAACGGCGGCGCGGATCACCGGCTCGCCCAGGCGTTTCACGGCGCCTTTCAGGGTGGCGACCACACCATGCCCTTCCTGCAGGACCTTGCCTGTCAGCATCAGGGCCCATGTTGATGCGTTGACCAGTGAAGAGGACGAGTTACCCAGGTGCTGCCCCCAGGCGGATGGCGCTATCTTGTCTTCGATCAGAGCGTCAATTGTATCCGCATCCGGTACACGCAAAAGCGCCTCGGCCAGGCACATCAGGGCCACACCTTCGCTGGTGGAAAGACCGTATTCTGCCAGGAACACTTCCATCAGGCCGGGATTGTCATCTGCACGGATGGACTGAATCAACGAAACCGCTCGGTTTTGAGCCGCCGCGCGCAGGGGCGCAGAAATGCCAGCCTTTGTCCGAAGCGCGCTCAGCACCTCGGCCTCATCACGCAGGTGATTGCTGCGAATTTCTTCTCGGATTTTGGACAGTCCAGCCATGGGATCCCCACTCATTCCTGCGGTTCGCGGTTTGGTCAGCAGAATAGCGATTTCACTTTGGTCGTGTTGACTTAATTCATACTACTATCGAGGCGAATAGACCAAAAAATACCATAAAGGCGGATCAAATAGTGGAAATACAGAAACAAGACAGTCAGATAGACCGATTTGATCGTGAGATCATGGCGATTCTGAGCCGTGAGGGCCGGTTGCCCGTGACCGAGCTGTCTGCGCGGGTTGGATTGTCAAAAACGCCGTGTCAGGTCAGGCTCAAGAGGCTGCTGGCAGAAGGGTACATTCTGGGGTTCGAGGCGGTCCTGAACCCGTCGAAGCTCGATCTTGAACAGGTCGCTTTTGTTGAGGTCAAATTGTCTGACACGACGGAAGCCGCCTTGTCGGCGTTCAACACGGCGGTTGGAAAAGTTCCTGAGGTGGAACAATGCCATATGATCGCAGGTGCCTTCGACTACCTCATCAAGATCCGAACGTCCAATATGCGCACGTTCCGTCAGGTCTTAGGTCGGACAATTTCAACATTGCCGCATGTCAGCAGCACATCGACCCATGTCTCGATGCAATCCGTCAAAGATAGCGAGACATTTTAGGACCGTTTCGGGCGTGGCTGTAGCATCCGCTCTCACCAAGGGAAAACGAACACCAGCGTGATGATCGGAAACGCCACAAGGATGGCCACGCGAACCAGATCGGATGCGACAAAGAACATCACGGCCTTGTAGGTTTCGATCATGCGCGTTTTTCGGTCCATTGCGTTGATGACGAACAGGTTCATACCAACCGGTGGCGTGATCAGGCCAACCTCGACCACGATCAGGACGAGGATGCCGAACCAGATCGCGACCAGTTCGATGTTGATCCGGTTCAACGCGCCGTTATTGGCGCCGCGAATTTCCATGGCGCGGATTTGTTCGCGGGTCAGTTCTCCTCCGGCGGCGAGGGTCTGTTGGACGGATTCCAGCATATCCGGGGCAAGTTGCACACCGGCGGCAAAAGCTTCGGCGGCTTTCGACGCGTGCAGTTCAGCCATAGTATACAGGCCGAAATCCAGCTCTTGCATCACCGGCCAGAAGATCGGGATTGTCAGCAGGATCATCGAAAGACTGTCCATCAGGCAGCCCAGCAAAAGATAGAAGACGAGGATCAGGACCAGCACGAGCCAGGGGTTGAACCCCTGTTGCGTGACAAAGGATGCAATCTCCTGCGGCACCTGCGAAAGGGCCAGAAAGCCGTTGTAAAACGCGGCGCCCAGAACGATGAAAAAGATCATCCCGGTTGAGCGCGCGGTCACGATGAAGCTTTCCCCTAGCGTCGCAATGTTGAGACCACCATTCGCCCAGGCGATCAGCCCGGTGCCAAAGGCCCCCACCGCCGCCCCTTCGGTTGGCGTGAAGATGCCCGCATAGATGCCACCGACAACGGCCAGAAAGACCAGCATGACGGGCCAGACATTTATGAGGGCCTTGATACGTTCTCCGTAGGGGATGCGTTCGCGCACGCCGGCCTCATCCGGATAAAGACGGACATAGATCGAGATCACGATGACATAGCCGACCGCCGCCAAAATGCCGGGGATGAAAGCCGCAAGGAACAGTTTGGCGATGTTTTGCTCTGTCAGGATCGCATAGATTACCAGAACAATTGAGGGCGGGATCAGGATGCCAAGCGTGCCGCCAGCTGCCAGCGTTGCGGTCGAAAAGCCGCCTTTGTAGCCGTATTTGCGCAGCTCTGGCAAAGCCACGCGTCCCATGGTGGCTGCGGTCGCCAGTGACGATCCGCAGATCGCACCAAACCCGGCACAGGCGCCGACCGAGGCCATGGCGACACCGCCCTTGCGGTGCCCCAACCAGCTTTCGGCTGCTTTGAAAAGCGCCGTGCTCATGCCGCCCAGGGTTGCGAATTGCCCCATCAACAGGAACATCGGGACCAGCGACAAGGAATAGTTCGAGAAGGTCGAGAAGGTTTCGGATTTCAGGCGCGCCAAAGGTAACGACGCATCGCCTGTCACAAAGACAAGGCCCAGAAACCCGGCCAGAAACATTGCAAGGCCAATGGGAACACGCAGGAAAATCGCAGTCAGGAGGGCCGGAAAGGAAAGAAGGCCAATCGTTAGGTCACTCAATGACTTGCTCCTGCCTGATCAGGGATGATGGATTGCCCGGTGGTCAATTCGCTGATCCGTGCGAATGCCATGTAGATCGCGGCCACAGCAGCAAAGACGGACGCGATCAAGCTGGGCAAATAGGCCCACCAGATCGGAAATTCGAGCAGGAAGGTGGTCTGGCCCGAGGCAATCTTGCTTTGCATGCCGCTATACAGCTGGACCGTGATCACAATCAGCACCAGGGCAAAAAGAACCTCACTGATTGCGGCAAGAAATCTGTTCGCGCGGGTCGACATGCGCGACGTGAAAACATCCACTAGCGCATGCCCTGAGGTGATTTGGCAGATCGGTAGAAAGGCAAAGATGACAAAGGCCATGCCGGCCTCGACAAGTTCAAAATCCCCTTTGATCGGACCGACGCCAAGCGCCAGCAACGCAGCTGCAGCGCCTTCGAAGTTGTTCTGCATGAAGTCCGAATTCAGAAAACCGCTGAGTGTGCGACCCAGGATCGAAACGCAGGTCATGATGACCAGCGCCGTCAATACCGTGCCGCCGAGATAGGCCATCAGGCGCGATAGCCTCAGAACGATCGAGTACATGGATTTACCTTGCCCTGTAGCAAATGCCGCGGACCTTGGCCGATCCGCGGCATCCTTCTGTCAGTCTACTGATTTTCGTACTCTGCCATCAGCGCCTTGGCTTCGTCGATCAGGGCCTGACCGTCGATACCTTTGTCCGCCATTTCTGCAATCCACTCTGCATAGAGCGGGGCGGTTGCCTCTTTCCAGGCGTCCAGATCATCGCCGCTGACCGTGATGATGTTGTTGCCGTTTTCCACTGCAAACTCACGCGCGGGACCATCGGAATCCGTTTGCGTACCGCCTGCGAAGATCGAGAATTCGAGGCCAGAGTTTTTGTCGACAACAGCTTTCAGATCATCGGGCAGACCTTCGTAAACGTCCTTGTTCATCGCAAGAACAAAGGTCACGTTATAAAGCTGAGTGCCTTCGAATTCCGTATGATTTTCAACCAGTTCCGGAACTTTCAGCGCGCCCGTGACTTCCCAGGGGATGGTGGTGCCGTCGATCACGCCTTTGGACAGCGCCTCGGGCACTGCAGGTACAGGCATGCCAACAGATTCCGCACCCAACGCGGCAATCATCTTGTTGACCTGGCGGGTCGCCCCACGAATTTTCACGCCCTGCATGTCATCGGGCGTTTCAATCGGATCAGCCGAATGGATCATGCCCGGTCCGTGCACCCATGTGCCAACGATGTGCACATTGTCGAATTCGGTGTCCTTCATGTGCTTTTCGAACATTTTCCAATACGCATAGGACGCTGCGCGGCTGTCTTCGATCATGAAAGGAAGTTCAAAGACCTCGGTGCGTGGAAAACGACCGGGGGTATAGCCCACGACCGTCCAGATCACATCGGCAACACCATCTTGCACTTGGTCAATCAGCTCTGGCGGTTTGCCACCAAGCTGCATGGATGGGAACCGATCCACCTTGATGCGGCCACCGGAATCCTCCTCGATCCCGTCGGCCCAAACATCCAGAACAAGTTTCGGGACGTTCGCCTGCGCCGGCAGAAACTGATGCAGCTTCAGCGTGACTTCCTGCGCAAAAGCCGCGCTGACCGTCATCGATGCCATCACCGCGCCACCCAGTGCGGCAAGTAGATTTCTACGTGTTGTCATGTTTTCCTCCCTAACAACTCAATTGGTGTTCAGTGGATTTTTCCCATCGGCCCCAACTGAGGCTTAGCCATCCACAAATCTCTGCGACATTCTATCCAAGACTTGAACCACCGCTCCCATTCCCCTCAATCACGCAAACAGATCGCAGTGCGCCTAAGTGTATCAATTGTGCGTGCCACTTCGACCTGATCCTCAAACCTTTTGAGCGTGGCGGTGGTCAGCAGTACAGCTTGAACGCCCCCTATGCTGGATACTGGAACAGCGATCCCAGACACCCCGGTTTGGAATTCGTTCGAGACCAGGGCATACCCTTGTTTTGCGGCCTCGTGAATTTTTCGGCGCATGGATTTCACATCCATTTCCGTCGAATCCGCGTATTTTTTGACTTCGCAAGACCGAATAACGTCTTCGCGAAGCTCTTCGGGGCATTGCGCCAACAGCATGCGGCCAGCAGCGGTCGGCAACATCGGCAGCGTGCTTCCAATCGAAAATCCCACACAAAAGCGCACGGAGGATATTGTCGACTTAGCAACATAAACCGCACGGTTTCCTTCCCTGACGCAAAGCGAGATTTCACCTTTGATCTCTTCCGCGAACTGGTTGAGCGTTGGTTGGATCGATTTTCCGATACTGTTGGCAGTAACGTAGCCACCAGCGACCGCGACAATCTTTGCGGACAGCTGGAAAAACCGTCCGTTTTTCCACAGATACCCGCCTTCTTCCAATGCCATAATCAAACGGCGTGCAGTTGCCCGGTCAAAGCCGGTCAATTGAGCGACATCTGCCATCGTCAGGTCCGTGCGGCCGCTTTCAAAGCAGTTCAGCACCCGTAAACCCTTGACCAGAGTTGAGGCGCCGTTACCTCCGCTTGCAACAGGTTTTTCCGTTGGAGCGTCCGTTTGTTTATTTATCGCATCAAAGTTCATATAGCGAACGTGTAAGGCGCCGCTGACGCCTTGTCCAGAGATTTTGTTAACGAGATAACTTTCCAGAAAAGCGAGGCGAACCCAATGCAAAGAAACCAGCGCTGCACCCTAGCACTCTGTCCAGCGCCAATCCAAAACGTCGAATGAACGGCTGACTTGGTCAAATTCGTTTGCATGCGTCAACAGTCCCTCAATTCGCAGTTTGGCATTTTGAACCGTGCCGCACGTTTACCCAGCGCGGAGTTCCCAAAATGCATGGCTGCATGAACAGAAATCATGGCTCATCCAGCAGACACAGCTTGGTCCGGTTTGACGGGCGATAGAGGCTGCGGTTTTTCAGGCCGTAGATAGAACTTAGCTCCATTGGCGCCGCGTCGCTTGCCATGCTGTGGCGGTGGGTAAGCGCGATTAGGTTTATGCAATAAAATGCATGACACAAGAAATTTATGCTGTCAATCTGTCACGTAGTGATGCAATATAACGCATCACTGACTCGTTGGGAGGAGCGGGATGCCAGAGACCCAGAACGCAGCACATTGGTTTGTTGATCGTCACCTCGAAGAGGGGCGGTCAGAAAAAACAGCCTATAAAGAAGCGGATGGCGAGCAGCGAGAGCTCACTTATGGAGAGCTTGCGGACCAAACCGCGCGCTTTGCCGGAGCGTTGGTCCGCGCCGGTGTCCGCCGCGAAGAACGTGTGGCCATGCTGGTTCTGGATCAGATCGAGTTTCCGGTCGTGTTCTGGGGGGCGATCAAGGCCGGTGCGATTCCTGTGCCCATGAATACGCTGCTTTCGACCTCGGTTTGTGAGGCCATATTGACCGACAGCCGAGCGTCGGTCCTGATCGTTTCGGCCGCGTTGTGGAAGACCGTTGCGCCAGCCGTCAAAGACAACCCGCATCTGCGCCACGTGGTCGTGATCGGAGCTGCGCCCGAAGGGGCCATCAGCTTTTCAGATTTTGTGGACGGAGCAGGCGCGGTTGAGCCGGTCGAGGCCAGCGGGGACGAAACAGCGTTCTGGCTCTATTCGTCGGGATCAACGGGCCAACCCAAGGGCGTGCGCCATGTGCATTCCAGCCTGAAGGCAACCGCCGATACCTTTGGCGCTCAGGTTCTGGGGTTGCGCGAAAGCGATGTGGTGTTCTCGGCTGCAAAGCTCTTTTTCGCCTATGGGCTGGGCAATGGTATGTCCTTTCCCATGGCATGCGGTGCAACAACGCTTTTGCTGGGCGGTCGACCGACACCCGATCTGGTCTTTGACATCATACAAACCCATGCACCGACCATTTTCTGCGGTGTTCCGACCCTCTTTGCGGCAATGAATGCAACCGCAGAGAATGCCCAAGGTGGTATCCGTTCGAATCTGCGTCTTTGCGTGTCTGCGGGAGAGGCGTTGCCGCGTGAGGTCGGCGAAGCGTGGGAAAACAAGATGGGCGCGGCGATTGTCGACGGGGTCGGTTCGACCGAGATGCTGCATATCTTTCTGTCAAACCGCCCGGGCGACATTGTCTACGGCACGTCAGGTACGGCTGTTCCGGGCTATGACGTCCGGCTGGTGAACGAACAGGGGGCCGAAGTCGGTTCCGGCGAGGTGGGCGAACTGCTGGTGCGCGGCCCCTCTGCCGCGGAAAGCTATTGGAACCGCCGTGCCAAATCCCGCGAAACGTTCGAAGGGGAATGGACGCGGACGGGCGACAAGTATGAGCGGACAGATGAGGGCCGCTATATCTATTGCGGGCGAACCGATGACATGTTCAAGGTTTCGGGCATCTGGGTCAGCCCGTTTGAGGTTGAGCAGGCCCTGATCGAACACCCCGCCGTGTTGGAGGCCGCAGTTGTGGCGCAGCCGGATGACAAGGGTCTGGAAAAACCCAAAGCCTTTGTCGTGTTGAAAGATGGTCAAAGCCCCGACGCAATCGCCAGTTTGAAAGAGTTCGTAAAAGACAAGATTGGCAAGTGGAAATATCCGCGCTGGATCGATGTGGTTGACGATCTTCCAAAGACGGCGACGGGCAAGATCCAACGCTTTAAACTGAGAGACATGTCATGAACTGGCAGGATGGCGCGACCGGGCGGTTGGAGGTCGAAGGCCGAGGCTTGGAATATGCCACCTGGGGGCCTGCGCCGGATGCTGCCCCGACGCTGGTTCTGCTGCATGAGGGGCTGGGTTGTGTCGCTCTTTGGCGTGAATTTCCCAAGCAGTTGGCCGAAGCGACGGGATTTGGCGTCTTCGCCTATTCCCGGGCTGGATACGGCCAATCGGATTCCGCCGATTTGCCGCGCCCGCTGGACTATATGACCATCGAGGCCACCGAGGTCTTGCCCAAGGTTTTGGATCAAATCGGTTTCCGTAGGGGCGTTTTGTTAGGCCATTCCGACGGTGCCACGATTGCGGCGATCTATGCGGGTTCGATCTCGGATCAGCGGATCAGGGGGCTTGTGCTGATGGCGCCGCATTTCTTCACAGAAGACTTGGGGCTCAAAGCCATCGCTGCGGCCAAGCTGGCCTTTTCTGCGCAAGGGCTAGAGGCGCGGATGGCCAAGTATCACCGAGATCCGGTTGCCACCTTCACGGGCTGGAATGACGCTTGGTTGGATCCTGATTTCAAGGATTGGAACGTAGCCGATGCCATCGACTATCTGAGGATCCCGACATTGGCCATTCAGGGGCGTGAGGACCAATATGGCACCTTGGCCCAGATCGATGAGATCGCATCCCGCAGCTATGCGCCGGTTGAAACCGCGATCCTGGAGGATTGCCGCCACTCTCCGCACTTGGATCAGCCCGAGGAAACACTGGCGGAGATCACCGGATATGTCCAACGGCTGGAGCGGATCGAACACGCCGCCGTTGCAACGGTATGAAGACTCTTTGGCGCCCAGGTCACGCTTATGTTCCGGGGCAAACGCCGCGCCATCCTGATGGTCTTTTTGACCCGCTCAAGGCTGGGCTTGCTGGTGTTCCGGCAAACCAATTGAGCGAAACCCGCGCCTGGGCCTATGGTCTGGCGTTTCTGAAGGACGGATATTTCTGGGAGGCGCATGAGGTGCTTGAGGCGGTCTGGATGGCCTGCCCGCCCAATGCGCCGGAGCGCTTGATGGTGCAGGCTGTTATTCAACACGCAAATGCCAGGTTGAAACGTAAGATGGGTCAGGACCGTGCGGCTCAGCGACTCGACAGGCGATCGGCCGCGTTGGCCGACGAAGCGGTGAGCCGGGCAGGGGGCCGTGTGTTGGGGTTTGACATAGAATTATGCAATATAATGCACTAAACTATCAATCTGGGGAGTAAATTTGCGGTGCAAAGGAAAAAATTCACAAGAAAAGGTGTAATATTTTGCATATCACACTTTACTTTCCCGCCCTCTGCGCAATATTGTGCACGTAAGCGAACAGGAGTCTCTGATGACCGAAGTGATAGATTTTCAGACCGATCCGTCGAAGTACCGCCATTGGCGCGTTGAATATAACGGCCCTGTTGCGAACCTCTTTATGGATGTAGACGAAGACGGAGGGCTGTTCGAGGGGTATCAGCTCAAGCTCAACTCTTACGATCTGGGTGTGGATATCGAACTGTCCGACATCGTGCAACGGATGCGCTTTGAACATCCCGAAGTCAAAGTGGTGGTCATGCAGTCCGGCAAGGACAGGGTGTTTTGCGCTGGGGCGAATATCCGGATGCTGGGTGGTGCCGCGCATAGTCACAAGGTCAATTTTTGCAAATTCACCAACGAAACGCGCAATACGTTCGAAGCTGCCGAAGTGGATAGCGGCCAGAAATATATTGCAGCCGTCAAAGGCGCCTGCGCGGGCGGCGGGTATGAGCTGGCCCTGGCCTGCAACCATATCATGCTGACCGATGACAGCACCTCTTCCGTTGCGTTGCCCGAAGTGCCTTTGCTGGCCGTTTTGCCGGGCACGGGTGGCCTGACGCGGGTCACCGACAAGCGCAAGGTGCGGCGCGATCTGGCGGATATCTTCTGCTCGACCGAAGAAGGGGTCAAAGGCAAGCGCGCGAAACAATGGCGCTTGGTGGACGAAGTCATCCCAAACTCGAAGTTCGATGAAACGGTGCGGGACCGTGCCCGCGAATTCGCAGCGAACTCTTCCAAGGTTGATGTGGCCTCTGGGATCGCTCTGGGTTCCTTGGACAAGACGGTGGCAGATGACGGTTCGTTGACATACAGCACGGTCGAAGTTTCCGTCGATCACGCGGGCCGGAAGGCGACCATCACGATCAGCGGCCCGGATGCAGCGGCCCCTGCGGACATGGCGGAATTCACGGCGCAAGGGGATCAGGCCTATTTGCTGCGCCTCGCGCGCGAATTGGATGATGCCATCTTACATCTGCGCCTGAATGAGATGGAATTGGGCCTTTTGGTGTTCCGCACGCAAGGCGACCCCGAAGCGCTGAGCGCGCATGAAGCCGTGTTGCTGGACAACAAGGATCATTGGCTGGCCAACGAGGTGCTGCACTTCTGGAAGCGTTTGCTGAAAAGGATCGACGTGACCTCACGCTCAATGTCCGCGCTGGTCGAACATGGGTCGTGTTACAGCGGCATTCTGGCCGAGCTTCTGTGGGCGGTGGACCGCACATATATGATGGAGGACGAGTTCGAAGGCGACAATCGCCCGATCGCGACCGTCACGCTGACCGATGCCAATTTTGGTCTCTTCCCCATGAGCAATGATCTGACGCGACTTGAGACGCGGTTCCTGGGTGACCCCGAAGCGCTGGAGGCGGCCAAGGGTCAGAAGGGCAAAGCCCTTGAGGCTGAAGATGCGGATGAATACGGTCTGGTGACCATGATCCTGGACGACATCGATTGGGAAGATGAGATCCGCATTTTCGAAGAAGAGCGCGCCTCTTTCAGCCCCGATGCGATGACCGGAATGGAAGCCAATCTGCGCTTTGCGGGACCGGAAACGATGGAAACACGTATCTTTGGCCGCCTGACGGCCTGGCAGAACTGGATTTTCAACCGCCCCAACGCGGTCGGCCCGGACGGTGCCTTGCAGCGCTATGGCACCGGCATTCGCGGCGAATACAAAATGGAACGGGTGTGACCTGGTCACCTGACCCCTCAGCAGGAGAAAGACATGCTTGACCTCATCAACGTGAATTACGACACGCAGATCCCAAACAATGTGGGTCTGAGTGAGGACCGCAAGGTTCTGAAAGCACTTGAGAAATGGCACCCGGGTTACATCGACTGGTGGAACAAGCTGATCCCTCAGAATTTCCAGGAATCGATGGTTTACCTGCGCACAGCGGTCAGCGTTGACCCCAAAGGCTGGGCCAAGTTCGACTATGTGAAGATGCCTGAATATCGTTGGGGTGTTCTTCTGGCACCGCAAGCCGAAGACCGGGTGATCCCGATGGGCGAGCACAAGGGCGAAAAAGCCTGGCAAGAGGTTCCGGGCGAATACCGCAATATGCTGAAACGTTTGATCGTAATCCAGGGCGATACCGAGCCTGGTTCGGTTGAACAGCAGCGCTTTTTGGGACTGACCGCTCCGTCGCTTTACGACATGCGCAACCTGTTTCAGGTCAATGTCGAAGAGGGCCGCCACCTCTGGGCGATGGTCTATCTGCTGCAGAAATATTTCGGCAAGGACGGCCGCGAAGAGGCGGATGATCTACTGATCCGGTCCTCGGGCTCCGAGGAAGCGCCGCGGATGCTGGGCGCCTTCAATGAGGAAACGCCAGACTGGCTGTCCTTCTTCATGTTCACTTATTTCACCGACCGCGACGGAAAGATGCAGCTTGAAAGCCTTGCGCAGTCAGGTTTTGACCCGCTCAGCCGGACCTGCCGGTTCATGCTGACCGAAGAGGCGCACCATATGTTTGTGGGCGAAACCGGCGTCAGCCGTGTGATCCAGCGTACTTGCGAGGCGATGAACGCGGCGGGTATCACGGACCCGTATGACATCGGCAAAGTGCGCGATCTGGGTGTGATCGACCTGCCAACGATCCAGAAAAAGCTGAACTTGCATTATTCGCTGTCGCTGGACCTGTTCGGGCAAGAGGTTTCGACCAACGCGGCCAACGCGTTCAACGCAGGGATCAAGGGTCGTTACATGGAGAACCGGATTGATGACGATCATCAACTGGCTCAAGACACTTACAAGGTCAGAAACATCGTCAACGGCGCTATTGTGACCGAAGAGGTTCCCGCGCTGACCGCGATCAATATGCGCCTGCGGGACGATTATGTCCGTGATGCCTCGGGCGGGATTGGACGCTGGAACAAGATCATCGAAAAAGCCGGAATTCACTTCAATCTGGCGCTGCCGCATGAGGCATTCCACCGTCAGATCGGCGTATTCGCCGTGATCAAGGCCAATCCCGAAGGTGACATCATCTCCGAAGCGGATTGGGCGGCAAATGTCGAAAACTGGCTGCCCAGCAAAGAAGACGGCGCCTATATCCAATCCTTGATGGTGCCCTGCTATGAGCCCGGAAAATACGCCGGTTGGATTGCTGCTCCGAAGGTTGGCATCGACAACAAGCCGGGTGATTTCGAGTATGTGAAGCTTCACATGGCCTAAGCGCTTGGCATGGGTCGGTCCACGGCCCACTGCCCCACACAGCTACAAGGACCAGCCATGCAGACCGAACGATCTACTATCCGCAAAGACCAGCCCGTCGTAGTGTTGGAACGCGAATTGGCGGGTGCAAAATGCCTCGATTGTCCCGGTTGCAAAGGGATTTGCGCGGCAATTGTCGACGCCATGACCGTCCCGGCCATCATCATGCGTCGAGGTCGTTCATGAACAAGCCTCTCAAGCAACATCTCATTGATCCAGAGATTTGTATCCGCTGTTACACCTGCGAAATGACCTGCCCCGAGCAGGCCATCGAACATGATGACAATAACGTCGTGGTCAATGCAGATTTGTGCAATTTCTGCATGGATTGCATCCCCGTTTGCCCCACAGGGTCCATTGATGAATGGCGTGTGGTGAATGACGCCTACAGCCTTGAGGATCAGTATTCCTGGGATGCGTTGCCCGAGCAGGAGGACCTGGGTGCGGACGAGGCTGAAACCGGAATGGAAGCGTTGGATGACGCCATGGCGGCGTTGTTGGCAGACGCCCATAAAGGGGCCGGGGGGAAATCCAAGGCTCCGGCGACTGCAACGAAGCCGACCATCAATCTGTATAATCTTGGCAAACCGGTCGAGGCCGTTGTTCAGGGGAACTATCGACTGACCGAGGAAGGCTCTGACAGCGATGTGCGCCACATCATTCTGGATTTTCAGGGCCACCCAATGCCGGTAATTGAAGGGCAATCCATCGGGATTATGCCACCGGGCGAAGATGGCGAAGGCAAGCCGCATCTGCCACGTCTCTATTCGGTGTCCAGTCCCCGTGATGGGGAACGTCCGGGGTTCAACAATGTCTCGCTGACGGTCAAGCGCGAAGACAAGGGCGTGTGTTCGAATTACATCTGCGATCTGAAAAAGGGCGATACGGTGCGCGTCACCGGTCCGTTCGGGTCCACGTTCCTTTTGCCGGATGAACCTGATGCGCGGATCCTGATGATCTGCACGGGCACCGGATCGGCCCCGATGCGTGCCTTTACCATGCGGCGTCAGCGCAAGGTCGGGGTAATCCACGGCGGCATGACCATGTTCTTTGGCGCCAGAACACCGGAAAGCCTGCCCTATTTCGGGCCATTGCAAAAAGTACCGTCCAGCCTTTTGCATCAGCACCTTGTATTCAGCCGGCAGGAGGGCCAGCCAAAAGAATACGTGCAGGATCGTATGCGGCAGGAAAAAGAGGCGGTGGCCGATCTTTTGCTGGACAACAATACGCATGTGTACATCTGCGGCTTGCGCGATATGGAAGACGGCGTCGACAGTGCCTTTGCCGAAATAGCGGGCGAAAACGGTCAGGACTGGGGCGCGTTGCGTGACAAAATGCGCGAAGATGGGCGATACCACGTTGAAACTTACTGAGATGTCGGAACGGCCTGCTTCGGCCTACCAACATGAAATCCGGGTGACCTGGGGCGATTGTGATCCCGCCAAAATCGCCTACACCGGTCGGCTGCCGTGGTTCGCGCTCGACGCGATAAACGCATGGTGGGAAGAGCATCTTGGCAGCGGGTGGTTCCAGCTGGAGCTGGATCGCAATGTCGGAACTCCATTTGTGCGTCTGGAGATGGATTTTACCGCCCCGGTGACCCCGCGCCACAGGCTGATTTGCCATGTTTGGCCCAGCAAACTGGGCTCCTCCTCGATCGAGTTTCGCGTCGACGGGGTGCAGGATGGTCAATTGTGTTTTTCAACCCGGACCGTCAGCGTGTTTATCGTGGCGGATGAGTTCCGCAAGCGTCAGCCGCCCGAAGATATCAAAACCTTGCTGGGCCCGTTCCTGAGCGAAGTTGCCGCAACTCAGGCATAACTGTTTTCCTTTTTCGACCGGTGGAAGTATAATGCATCACTGGAAAAGAACGGAATTATTGAACATGGCAGAGATTACCACATTCGGAGGTGCAAAGACCGACATAAGCACCGAATCCGAATTGGAACGCGTGATCTCGGACCTGATGGTGCAAGTGGGACAGCGGGTGCGCAGCGCGCGCGAGCGCAAGGGGATTTCCCGGCGCGTATTGTCCGAAAACTCTGGCGTGTCGCAGCGATATCTGGCGCAGCTTGAGGCCGGCACCGGCAATATTTCAATCGGTCTTCTGATGCGGGTTGCACAGTCTTTGGATCACAAGATCGAATGGTTTGTGGGCGAGAAGGACCCGTGGAATTCCTCAAGCCTGCGTGTGGCGGAACTGTTTGACAGCGCAGACCGCCAAACGCGCGAACTGGTCATGCGCGCCTTGGGTCCTGTTGCGTCCGAGGCGGGTCGGGGTGAGCGTATTTGTCTGATTGGGATGCGGGGTGCGGGCAAATCCACGCTGGGAAAACTGGCGGCAGAACGTCTGGATGTGCCTTTTCTGGAGCTAAACAAGGAAATTGCCCTCTATGGCGGGATGCCGGTGGATGAGATCCTGGCGCTTTATGGCCAAGAGGGGTATCGCAAACTCGAAGCGAGCTCATTGGATCGCGTGATCGAAAATTATGACCGCATGATCCTGGCGGTGGCGGGCGGCATCGTGTCCGAGCCTGAGACCTTCAATAAACTCTTGTCCCGGTTCCATACAATCTGGCTGAAAGCTTCACCGCAGGAACATATGGATCGCGTGCGGGCACAGGGGGACGAGCGCCCCATGCAAGGCAACGCAGACGCGATGGAGCAGCTCAAGGCCATTCTGACAAGTCGCGAGGCGGTCTATGCGCGTGCGGACGCATTGCTGGATACGTCCGGCTGCACCCTTGAGCAGTCGTTGGACAGTCTGGTGGCCACGATCCAATCACGACGATTTCTTGAGAATTGAAACATCCCGGAAAACGGTAATATAGCGCATCTCTTGCACTATAACGCAAAAGGAGAGCCCGATGGCGGTAGAGATTTGGCGCGAAGGCGCAGTGGGGTTTGTCAAGCTGGACAATCCGCCGGTCAACGCGATTGGTCTTGCGGTACGGCAGGGTCTGATGGATGCGCTGTCATGGGTTGAGGAACAAGAGGGTCTGTCACGTATTGTGCTGCATGGGTCAGATCGTGCATTTGCCGCCGGTGCCGATGCGCGCGAATTCGACGCCGACCCTGTGGAACCGCACCTGCCCGATATCGTGAACCAGATCGAAGCCTGTGAAACGCCTTGGGTTGCGGCGGTGACCGGTGTTGCCTTGGGCGGCGGGTGCGAGCTGATCCTGGCGTGCCGCTATCGCATCGCCAAACCCGGCGTCAAAATAGGTCTGCCCGAGGTGACGCTGGGCGTGATCCCGGGGGCGGGCGGTACACAGCGCTTGCCGCGTCTGATCGGGATGAACGCCGCGCTTGAGATGATTTCGACCGGCAAGCCGGTCTCGGCTGAACGCGCCGAAGTGCTGGGTTTGGTGGACGGCGTATCGGATGACCCCGTTCACACGGCGCAATATCTGGATTTGGGAACGATCGAATTGTCCCCGCGTGTCGGAAATCTGGAAAACCCTGAATGCGAAGACGCTGTGGTTGAACAGGTTCGCGCGATGGCGCGCAAGAAAACACCCAACCAAATAGCGCCGCAAAAGGCGATTGATCTTGTCACCCAATCCGCGCGTTTGCCGTTGGCCGAAGGAATGGCGCAGGAACGGGCGTGTTTCATAGAGCTCAGGCAAGGCGGTCAGGCGAAAGCCCTGCGCCACATCTTCTTTGCAGAACGCGGCGCCCGGGCGCCTAAATGGCTGGCTGCAGAACCCGGTGCATTCGACCATGTGGCCGTGGTGGGCGGTGGCACCATGGGGGCCGGGATCGCCTATGCAATGTTGAACGCAGGCCTTCGGGTAACCTTGTTGGAGACGGACGCAGCTGGGGTCGAACGCGCCCGCAGCAATGTCGAAAAAATCATTCAGGCAAGCCTAACGCGTGGATTGATTTCGATCCCGGGGGCAGAGGAACGGCGCGCGCGGTTTGTAGCCAGTTCTGACTATGCGCAAGCCAGCGAAGCAACGCTGGCAATCGAGGCCGCCTTCGAAAGCATGGAGGTCAAGAAAAGCGTTTTTGCCGCGCTACAAAATCATTTGCCAAAAGATGCTGTTCTGGCGACCAATACCTCGTATCTCGACGTCAATGACATCGCCAATACTTTGACTGACCCGTCGCGACTGTTGGGTCTGCACTTCTTTGCGCCAGCGCATATCATGAAACTGCTTGAGATTGTGCGCGGCGATCAATCCAGCGATCGCGCGCTGTCGACCGGGTTTGCTCTGGCAAAACATCTGCGCAAAATCCCTGTGATTTCAGGTGTCTGTGATGGCTTTATTGGCAACCGTATCCTGGCGCGCTATCGAGAGGCGGCGGATACAATATTGCTTGAAGGATCCACCCCGTGGGAGGTGGACGAGGCGATGGTGGAATTCGGCTATGCCATGGGTCCCTATGAGGCTCAGGATTTGTCCGGTCTCGATATCGCCCACGCCAATCGCCGCCGACAGGACGCGACCCGTGATCCGAACCGTCGCTATGTCAAAATCGCGGACCGTATGGTCGAGTTGGGCAAGCTGGGTAAGAAGACGGGCGCTGGTTGGTACCGGTATCCCGGCGGTGGTGGTAAGGTCGAAGACCCGATTGTCGCCGATCTGGCCATCGAAGAAGCGCATTTCGACAAGGTCACTCGGCGCGAGTTTTCGGCGGATGAGATCCGCGAGCGATTGGTTTTAGCCATGATCAACGAAGCGGCGGACATATTGAGCGAAGGGATCGCAGGATCGGCAGCTGATATCGATCTGGTCACTGTCTTTGGATATGGCTTTCCAAGGTGGCGCGGCGGGTTGATGTGTTACGCGGACACGCTGGGCGCGTCAGCAATTCTATCCCGTCTGCAAGAGTTTGCAAAAGAAGACCCTATTGTCTGGTCTCCTAGCCCTGTGTTGCTCAAATGTGCACGGGACGGGACACCGCTATCACAGTTTTCCGCCTAAGGGGCGTCGCAGGCTAGGTACCTCTGGCCTGGGCTCAAAGGGTCTTGATTTGCATGGACACGGTCTTGCCGCTGTCCAATTGGCGTGCACCAAGTCGCACAAATCCGTTTCCTTCGTGAAACCTGAGGGATTGTTCGTTTGGCGGATCAAGATCCATTTCGGCGCACATTATCTTGCAGCCGTTCAGCATGGCGGCATCCGCAACATGCGCGTAAAGCTTGCGGCCCAGCCCGTGCCCTTGGCCTTCTTTCGCGATCACGATGCGGTCGATATAGACAAAGTTGTTGAGGCGTTCGGAAAACCAGGAAAAATTTCCGTTCTGGTAAGGCGCATCTTGTTCCATTGCCAGCACAAAGCCCAAAACCGCTCCGTCCCGTTCGGCGACAACACAATGCGTGCTGAGTTCAAATAGCTCGGCAAAGCGGCCTGCATCCATCGGGCTGGTGACATCTACAACCTCGGCATTAAGCTCCACGATCCGCGGTGTGTCTTGCGGGTTCGCCGCGCGCAGGTTGATCATCGGTGCATCCTATACTCAGGCGTTTGAATTGCGGTCCAAGGTATAGATGAGCGCGCGGAAGATGGTTAGAGGCAATGAAATATTTCTGACTTTGCCCGGCTTCAACAACCAACATCAGACGATAGTCCCGCCTAGTCGGCGCCAGCCACAAGGTTCCAAAGGAACAAATCCAGCGACCGCGAGATTTTCTGGCGGTCGAAATTGTCCGAGAAGCTGCGCACCAGAATGGAATCCTGGCCTTTGTGAATATCGATGGTCAGTTGCTGAAGAAACGCCAATGCCAGTTTGTCCGCCGGATTCATCTGATCTGATAAATGGATAAAAATACCATATCGCTCTTCGGAATAGACCTGTGGATCAGCGCGTGCGGGGCAGTCGGGATTCTCTTCCATGTAGGATTTCAGCGCCAGGGTCACGATCTCCAGATCACCGACGGAATAATAGATCTCACCATCGCACAGCGCCTTGGCCAGGGCTTCGTGATCAGGATAGCTGCGTACGACATAGGCTGCGGACGGATCGGTCTGGTCGGCGTTCTCGCTGACATAAGCGGCGGGTGATCCCACATCGCGCGTGATCTTGCCAACGGCCCCCGGGCACCGGGTCAGGCTTTCCTTTTCGTCCGCATCCAAGGTCACGTTGTCGACATCCGGGTGGGTCAACACCAGCGGCGAAAAGGTCTCGCCAAACCCGAATTTCTCGGCGATCAGGCGAACAGAGCGGGGCGCGGTTGTGCCCTCGACAACACCGGCGATGGGACCGATACAGGGCCAATGCCCCGCCCACTGGTCGCGCGTTGTTTCAGCCCGTCCAACACCGGACAGATACACCGGCGGAGAGACCAGAACACCCGGAATGGAAAGCCGTTCCTGCGTGATCGTGGCCGGGTCGCATAGGATGTTTATCTGACCGTCTTCCAGTGCGGTAAATCGATCCCGCGCGGGGACGGACACCCATGAGACAGAAAAGTTGCGCGTTTTCTGCATCTCTTCCAATACCGAAGCACAGATATTCACCATGTATCCGGTATAGACTTGGCCCGAAGCCTGCTTGGCGGAATAGTCCGTCAGCCGACCTTCCGGGTTAGGCTCTGCAAGATAGGAAAACGGTGGCGCATCGGTACGAACACCCACAGTCAATTGGGGCTGCGCCACTGCGGGCGCGGCGCTGAAATGGCCGAGCATTAGCAATGAAGCCATCAGCATTGCGGGTTTGGAGATGATCGAAGCGGCAATCATTGCTGAGGCTCCCGGATGCGTGTACCGACAGCCGACAGAATCTTTTTCATCGACCCGGTTTCCGCCAACTCGGCTGCGATCGCATAGAAGATCAGGAAAACGGCGTAGGGCAGGGTGACCATGATCGCCACGTCCAGCAGGCTAAGCCCCAGAATCGGCGGCGCAATCTTGAATAGGCTGGCAGCGAGGTTTGCCACCATCAGCAAGAACACGGATCCGACCAGTGCAATACCGACGGTGACGTACCAGCGCATCTGGTTGTGCTGATCCGCCACGAACAGCATGCCGCAGGCTGTCACATAGGACAGCAGGAAGATGCGCGGCAGTTGCTCGATCTCTTCTTTCAGGAAATTCAGCCCGGTCGAGATCATGGCGCTGCCATTTCCGGCCAGCGCGTGACGCACGACCCCATCAGCCCCGATGCAGGTTATCGCACCATAGACCAGCATGGCAAGAACAGCAGGCCAGAAGGCAAGCTTGGCATAGTCCCAGAACGGGATCTGTCCCTGTGCCAAGCTGGGCCAGCTGCCCTGATCCATCCTGAGGTGCCGCAGCAACAGGGTCAGAAACGACAGCAAAACCAACGAGGGGATCAGCGGTATCAGCATTGCGGCGCAGACCTCGCGCAGCTCCGGTACGTCGCCGGCATTGCTGCCGAACATGGCGACCTGTTCGACCAGAACATAGCTGATGACGGTCCCGAAGATGCTGGCCAGTGTAATGTCATGCAGCGACTGCGCGGTGTCTTCACCCGTCACTTTTTCGATGATCACTGCCGTGGGCGTGCCCTCCAACACTTCGGGCACCTTGCGCGACCGGATGGCATACAGGGCAAACAGGCATTGCATGGAATCCGCTAGCTTTGCGGTTTCGTCCTGCAGCGCCTCCAGCGCGTCGGTCTCAACCTTCAACTCGCTGATGCGGCCCAGGATGCTGTTGTATCTGGCGCGCAGGTCGTCGATCCGGGCCAGCGGGGCGTCGTCGTTGAACAACTGCCGAAAGGCCGAGCGCTGTGGCCCGATGATCGGAGGCTGCAATAGGTCGATACAGCGCAGCGAGCTTTCGATGCTTTGCACCATCCCGTCCATGATGGGCTCGATATCGCTGGCTGCAATTTTGTCGTGAAAGGCCTTCCACAAGGGCAGCGTATCGCTGTCGCCAAAATTTCCATAGTTCAGATCTTCCAGCGATTGCAGCACGCGGAAAATGTTGCGCGGAACGCCTGCAAAGAAATACGCAATGGCGCGTATTCTGCGTTCGATGACCTGAAAGGTGGGTGACGCGGCACCCAAAGTGATCGCAATCGCAAGCCAGAAGGGCAGTGATCGTGGATCAACCAAAGTGTTGTCTGCGCCGTTCCCCGCATCGGGGTTCACAATGGATCGCGCGATGACGTTCGACCCGCCGGTCAGGGCCGTGGCCTCATCGCTGCCCGGAATGAAGGTCGCGATCATTTCGGGCGACATGAGCATCACGAAATAGATGCCCAGAAAGAACATCATATAAATCACCAGACCACGCCAGTTTTCGGCTTTGGTGGTCAGCGCTGACATCCGCACATTTTCAAGCTCTTTGCGCGAGGCCTGGTTGTTGGACTTGAGATTGTCGACCGCGTCGGCGGTCGTGTATTCCTTGTAAGCCTCAAACAGCAGTATGACGGCCCCCAACACGATGGCCCAGATGGCATAGTTGTTCATGATCCCGGTTCTCCGAACTCTTGGCGCGCCTCAAAGCGTTCAGTGCTGTTGCACTACCAACCGCACTGTTCGAATTTGGGATTGCAGGACGTATTAGCCTGCGCCGCAGGCCATCCGATCGCCGTAACTGTCGCGATCAAAACCAGTGTAATAACAATCGTATAGCGCATCATCTACTCCTGAAAAGCAGGGACAAGAAATTAGGGTGTTTTCAAAAAGTCTGTACTAAATGCTGACAACATTAGCATGAAACAGGGTTTGGCGCAACTTGAGGGGGAATGCGCTGCCGCGCGCACCTCTCAGGGCCTATGTGGGGTGTGATCAGGCTGACCTCCGCTCAAGGCGTCGCCCGCGGGTGCCCCGGACTTTGCGAAACTGGAGTTTCGTGCAAAGCTTCTCGAATTTAGTTCAAAGGAGTTTTCTGATGGCCCTGTTTTTTTCGCGCCGCACGTACAACGCGTCAAAAAAGAAATTCACGCTGAAACCCGCCGCCAAGACGCGGTACGTCAACCTGACCAAGACGAGCGCGGATGGGCGCATTCGGTCGGGCAGTATCGTCAAGAAATCGGCCTGGCTGGATCTAGTGCGGCAAGAGGGCGGGGACAAAGAGGTTCTGATCTATGTGCATGGTTTCAATACCTCGCAAACCGATATGCTGAACCGCTTGAGCAAGATCGAAGCCGGGGTTCGCGCCAAAGGTTTCAAAGGCGCCGTGGTGGCGTTCGACTGGCCCAGCGATGGATCGGTGCATGCCTATGACCGGGATCGTGCTGACGCCAAGGCCGTGGCCCCGCATCTGGTGGGGGACGGCATGCTGCCGTTGCTGGCGATGGCGTCACGTCCCAAAGTGCATATCCTTGCGCATTCCATGGGTGCGCTGGTTGTGCTGCGCGCCTTTTCCGATTTTGGCGATTCCGCCGGATCCGGCAGCGCGATCTGGAAAGCGGATCAGGTGATGTTTGCCTCGGCCGATGTGGATTCGGCCTGGCTTGAAAAAGGGGCCTGGGGCAGCCTCGTCCTCAGAAAGCGCAGCAAGCGGTTTACAAATTACTACAGTGGGCTGGACAAAGTCCTGGCGCTGTCCGACGGCATTGTGCACGGAGGCCGCGACCGTGCCGGTCGGTCGGGCATGCCAAGCATGACAGCAAAGGGTCACTGGGATATTTTCAGCGACGCGCAGTACAAGCGCGACGTGCCCAAATCGAAGCGGACCAAGGTCTATTCGCATCGATGGTGGTTCGACAACAAAGGATTTTACAAGGATGTTGCCCTGACGATTCAGGGGAAAGACGCCAAGGCCATGCCAACCCGCAAAAAGACCACGACATCGGACCTTGCCCTGCTGACATAGGCGGATTCCAGCCCATGCCGTGCAAAATCTGGAAACATATGTTATGAAAACCTCATTGTTTTTGAAATTTATTTTCTCTGTCTTTGAGGGCATTTTCGATGTTCGAACGGATTCTGGACTTTGTGCTCGGCAGATTTGCCGTTATTTCTCAGCGGGTTAAAGTTTGGCACGGTTGGCCTTTTCTACCTGCCCTGGCGATTATCCTGGGCCACCGTGTAAACCTGCGACATCACAATCTGGTCGACACTGAAACTGCGCCTTTGAGCGGCGATCGACCCGAGGATTTTGATATCGTCGGCTGGCGCACCGCGGATGGCCAGTTCAATGATATGGCACAGCCCGGCATGGGTGCGACAGGCGCGCGGTTCGGACGCAATGTTGCGTTGCAAGAAACCTATCCGCCCAGCGAAACCGACCTGATGGACCCAAGCCCCAGGCTGGTCAGTGAAAAACTTCTAAAGCGGCACGAATTTGTGCCTGTTCCTCACCTCAACGTTCTGGCGGCGGCGTGGATTCAGTTCATGGTTCATGACTGGCTGAGCCACGGGGCCAATGATCCGGATGCCAAACCGTTTGAGGTGCCGCTGCCGGATGGTGACGATTGGCCGGGCGGGAAAATGACGGTGCGCCGCACTATGCCGGACAAGGATCTGAACGACGCAGACGCAAACCGTCCGCCGACCTTCCGCAATGTCGAAACCAGCTGGTGGGATGGATCGCAAATCTATGGCTCTACCGATGAACGCCTGCGCTATGTGCGCACCGCCAAGCTGAAAGGGCAGCCCAAATCTGCCGAAATCGCGCTTGAGGACGGCCTGCTGCCTGTCGACAAAAAGGCCAAGCGCGAAGGGCAGGAGCTTGCGGGGGTGAATGGCAATTGGTGGACCGGCCTGTCGGTGCTGCACACGCTGTTTGCGCGCGAACACAATGCCATTGTGGCGCGGCTGCGTATCGACCATCCCAACGAATCCGAAGACTGGCTGTTTCACAAGGCCCGGCTGGTGAACGCCGCCCTGATGGCCAAGATACACACGGTCGAATGGACGCCTGCGCTGATGGACAGCCCCGAGGGGCGCATGGCGATGCGCGGTAACTACTGGGGCCTGATGGGCGAAACCGTATTCAATGCCATGGGCCGGGTGTCCGACAGCGAGGTTCTGTCTGGCATTCCCGGCTCGCCACAGGATCACCATGGCAGCCCCTATGCAATGACCGAGGAGTTCGCCTCGGTCTATCGGTTGCATTCCCTGATGCCCGACCGGTTCGGGTTCCGCAGCCATGTGGACAACGCGCCATTGCGTGAGCTTGGGCTGACCGAGGTCGCGGGGCCGGGCGCGCGCAAGCTCTATAACGAGTTCAGCTTTGATGACGTGCTCTATTCGCTGGCGACCGAAAACCCGGGCGCGCTGGTGCTGAACAATTTCCCCGAGTCTCTGCGTCGTCTGGACAAAAAGGTCGAAGCGAATGTGTTCATCGATCTGGCGGCGGTTGATGTCCTGCGTGATCGCGAACGCGGGGTGCCGCGCTATGCGGATTTTCGCGAGGCGATTGGCGCCACGCGGCCCGAAACATTCGAAGACATCACCGATGATGAAAATTGGCAATCTGCGCTTCACGACGTGTATGGCAGTGTCGACAAGGTCGATCTGCTGATCGGTACGCTGGCCGAAGCCAAGTCCGGTAATCAGCCGCCCCGGTTTGGCTTCTCGGACACGGCCTTTCGGATATTCATCCTTATGGCCTCGCGCAGGCTTAAGAGTGATCGGTTTTATACAGATGATTTCCGGCCCGAGATTTATACCGAGGCGGGCTTTCGCTGGGTTGCGGAAAACGGGTTCAAGGATGTGGTACAACGTCATTGCCCCGAACTCGCCGAGGCGTTGGTTGACGCGCGCAATCCGTTCTTCCCCTGGCGCGTCGCGGGAGCCTAAGCCATGGCCCGCCATATCCGTATTCCCCTGATTGCTGATCTGATCCTGACCGATGATCCGCAGGAAATCCGCCATTTGGCCCGTTACACCGCGCTGGATCGCGGGTTTCAGCCGCACGGCCCGCTGATCAACCGCGTGTTGGCGCGTCGGGTGAGATCCGCGCTGTCGCTGCGCGGGAAGCCTTTGCCAAGCGCGATGATGCGAAATAGCGCCGAGCGCCGCGAGATCTCGGATCGGCTCGTCGGACTATTCACCGCCGGTAACTGGAACCCTGAAACGCTGGGCCAGATCGTTGCCTATGTTCAGGGCGACCGGAAACGATCCGCTGGTGAGCTGGCGCAAGAGGTCATTGGTCGGGCTTTTGTTCCGACTTTCTCCGCAAATGACCAAACCTGGAAAGCCGCGCGGGTGATTGAGGATCATCTGCAATCCTTCAACTTCCTCCGCCGGATCATGCGGTCTTTCTCCGGCGCACTGAGGAATGCGCAAAAGGTTCTGGGCGACGCGCTGCAAGAGGATCTGGGCGCCGTTCATGGCACAGGGATTGCGGTACACAATCTTGCGCTCAGTTTTGAACGGTTGCGCGATGATTGGAGCGATGGGGCGCACAGGTCTTTGACGCCCCAGCAGGCCGCACAACGGGCAATCGTCGCCCCGCGCACGGTGTTGCGCGCATCTGCTCGGAACTGCGACGTGATTGCAGGCCCGCTGCGTCGTGGCACGCTGGTTGCCATGAACACGCGTGCTGCAACGGACAAAGGAATGACCGCGGATCTGGCCTTTCTGCAAGACAGTTGGAGCCGCTGCCCTGCCCAATCCTGGGTGTTGGCCCTGCTGGCGGAAATCTGGAAACAGGCGGAGGCCGGGCAATGAGTGATGACATTATCTTTACTCCGCTCAAGTTCCGTAACCTTGAGGTCAAGAACCGGGTGTTCCGGTCCAATATCTCGGGTCGGTTCGACGCGGAAAACGGCGCGCTGACACAAACACGGATCAATTGGGAATGCAAATTCGCTCGGGGCGGCGTGGGGGCCGTGATCTCATCCTATGTTCCCGTGCGAATGGATGGCCGGATCATCGCCGGTTACGCGACCATCCACACGGATGAATTCATTCCGCTTTGGCAGAAACTGGGTGAGGCGGTGCGGGCCAATGGGTCCAAATACATCCTGCAGCTGTCGCATTCAGGTAGGCAGATGGATTTGCCCGGCATCCACAATCAACATCGTCCCACACCCAGCCCGACCAACACATTTGAAACCCTTCACGGCTTTCCCACGCGTGCGATGAGCACGGGTGAAGTGCATGAGATGGTCAACGACTTCGCCCGCGCCGCCTGGCGCGCGCGCGAGGCCGGGCTGGACGGAATCGAGTTGCACGCCGCCAATGGCTATCTGTTCACGCAGTTCCTGAGCTCTGCAATCAACGACCGAACGGATATGTATGGCGGGTCATTGCGCAATCGGGCACGGTTCCTGCTTGAGGTGATCGATGCCATTCGCGACAAAGTGGGTCGCGAGTTTCACCTGCAGGTGAAACTGTCGGCAGTTGATCATAACAACGTCATTCCATGGGAAGGCAAAGGCAACACGCTGTCAGATACGGTTCAGGTGGCGCAGTGGTGTGAGGCCGCAGGTGTCGATGCGCTGCATGTTTCCACCGGGTCGCTGTTTCCGCATCCGATGAACCCGCCGGGTGACCTGCCGCTTGAGGTGCTGGCGGTCACGTATGATGCGATGATCGCATCCGGTGTGAACGGGTTCCGAAACTATCTGTTCTTCCGGTTTCCTCTCTTGCGCCCGTTGTTCTTGTGGCTGTGGTTCCGCCTCAAGAAAGGCCGCGAGGATGAGGCGATCAGCCTTGAGGAATGCCGCGCGATCAAGCAGGCGGTGACCATTCCGGTGATCAACACCGGCGGCTACCAGAACGCCCGCGTCGTGCGCGACGCAATCAATTCCGGTGGTTGTGATGGCGTTTCGATTGCGCGGGCTTTGGTGGCCAACAATGACCTGATCCAGCATTGGGCCGCAGGGCGAGATGAGCCGCCAAAACCCTGCACCCGCTGCAATAAATGCCTGTGCAACGCACCAAAACACCCTATGGGCTGTTATGAAGAGGACCGGTTCGAAAGCCGCGAGGCGATGATCGAGGAATTGATGTCGATCTATGAAACCAAGCCCGCGCTTCAGATCCCGACCCCCCGAGCGGAGGCGGCGGAATGAGCAACGAACCGGTCACCTTTGTCGAAACCACGTTGCAACATCGCCGCCGCAGGCGGTTGCCGTTGACCATTCTGCTTGCTCTGATCGGATTGATTGGTCTGATGGGTGTCATCGCGGCGCTTTGGTTTCTGTCGGCGCTGCTGCGCGGCGGCCCGGAACATTTCCGCGATGAGGAGCAGCATTTCCTGCACGGTTCCATCGGCTCCGAGGCATCGAGCGGTTTGCCATATGAAATCTGGCAAGCGCTGCCTTACCTGTTCCCCGATGCGTTCCAGGGCAAGACAACCTATGAGGCCTTTGGCTTTCTCTATCAGGAAGATGAAAAGGGCCGCAGTGACCTGCCCGTGGGAATCTCACGGCGCGATCAGTTGGGGCTGACTCTGGTCTGGTTCAACTGCGCGGTGTGTCATGCCGGAACCTATCGCGAAAGCGAAGATGCAGACCCGGTGATCGTTGCGGGCATGCCCTCGAACAACCTGCAATTCCGCGCTTTTGTGGAGTTCCTGTTGATGGCATCGACCAGCCCGAAGCTGGCAGCCGATCCGTTGTTTGAAGCCATCGAGGCAAGCGGAAACAGGCTTGGTCCCCTCAAGAAGCTGTTTTGGCGCGTTGCCGTGGTGCCCCGCGTGCGCGAAGAGTTGTTGGCGACGCGCGCCGCGATGCAACCGCTGCTGGATCGTCAGCCAGAGTGGGGAATTGGCCGTGTTGATACGTTCAATCCCTACAAGGTTCTGGAATTCGGGATGAATGCGCCGGACCTGACCCCGCAAGAGATCGTGGGTGCCTCGGATTTCCCATCAATCTTCCTGCAAGGCCCGCGTGAAGGGATGCAATTGCACTGGGACGGCAATAACCCGTCACTGGCTGAGCGCAACCTTTCTGCAGCCCTTGGTGCGGGCGTCACGCCGGAAACGGCAGATCATGCCGCGATCGAGCGCGTAGCCGCCTGGCTCGGCGATTTGCCCGCGCCAGAAAGCCCGATCTCGGTCGATGGTGACGCCGCCGAGCGCGGGGCGGCCCTGTATGATGTCTACTGCCACGAATGCCACGGTCGCCAGATGGCCACGGGATATGAGTTTTCAGGCAAACGTCTGGGCAAGGTCGAACCCATTGAGGCCATCGGGACCGACCGGGCGCGGCTGGACAGCTACACGACGGAGTTCCAACAGCGACAGCTGGGCGAGCTGTTTGCCGGAACCCCTTATGCGTTCAAGAAGTTCAGGAAAACGGATGGCTACGCCAATATGCCGCTGGATGGGCTTTGGTTGCGCGGGCCTTACCTGCACAACGGATCCGTTCCGACGCTGGCCGATTTGCTGAAAGCACCGGGTGACCGGCCAAAGCGATTTCTGCGGCAGTCTGATATTGTCGATACACAGAATGGCGGGTTCCTTTCACCGCCCTGCGAGCCCGCCGAAACCCACTGCTATGATACCACCCAGCCCGGTAATTCCAACGCGGGCCATATCTATGGCACGCATCTGAACGCCGCCCAAAAGGCGGATTTGCTGCAATACCTCAAGACGTTCTGACCAAGGAGGTACGAAAATGACCGATACTTTGTCCATTGGCTGGACCCGGGCGCAAGCGGACAACCGGATCAGAATACACCGCCGAATTTTCGGCTTTGTGCTGGCGCTGCAGATCGTCATCGGTGCATTGTTTTTGTTTGTCCCGGTGTTTTCACTCGGTTTCGTTGGCCTGCCGGTGGGTGGCGAAAACCCCTGGCCTTCGGTTTGGGGCGCGACGCTGATCTTCGTCACAGTGATGCAGATCCCGGGTGCGATTGATCCGGTGCGCCAACGCTATGCCAATGTCATCGCGGTTCTGGGCCGTGCTTTGATGGTGGCCACCTTTCTTACCCATGGCGGTCCGTTTTTGTGGTTTGCGGCCTTTGATGCCGTGTTTGGCGTTTTGATCTACCTGAATTTCCGTCGCCTTGTCATTGCCGAACTTATGACCCGGCCCTGACCTTCGCCGTCATATCCGATCCGAAAACGGGTCTGGCGGTGTGTTCAGCCGTACATGCCGCATGAATGCGCGTGCGATCCTGGGAACCGGCCTTTGGCTGGAAACCACAAAATGCCCCCGATAGCGCATGGGGGATTCAAATCTCACGAAAGCCAGATCCGATGACCGGTACATATGCACCGGAAACGGGTTGATGATTGCCAGTCCCATGCCTTCACGTGCCATATCCGCGGCGGCAAAAGATGTTGAAACCTCGGCAACGATGTTCGGCTCGACCCGAGCCTGATGCAAGAGGCGGTCCAACTGACCCCTGCGACCGTGACGGTATGTCAGTGCAATCAGATCCTGTTGGTGCAGGTCCGAGGGTGTCATGGAAACGCGTTCGGCCAAAGGATGATCCGGACGCATGACGCATACGGCGGGGGACTCTCGGAACGGGATAAGCTTGATGCCCGCGCGGGTCAGCTCGATCCCTGTCACTGCAAGATCGAACCGGTCCTCCAGCACGCCCAAAGTGACCATATCCGACGTTGTAACCTCAAGATTCACAAAAAAACCGGGATTTCCTCGCAAAAAACTGGCAATAAGTGACACAATATACCTGTGCGCATAGCTGGGCGGTGCAACGAGGCGCAGGGTTTCCTGAACGGTTTCACCCGGCCCGTCGATCCGGTCGAGGGCTTCGAACAACGGATCAAGCCGCATGTTCAGCCTGACCGCTTCCTGCGTAGGGCGAAGTCGTCCTGCATCGCGTTCGAACAGCATTTTCCCCAACCGGGATTCAAGATTTCCAATGGATCGGCTGACCGCCGACTGAGACAGATCCAACTGCCGCGCGGCTGCGGCTGTTGTTCCAGACTGCATCAGCGCGCGCAGGGCCTGATATTCAGGCAGCGAATGCCAGTTGCGGGGTTTGGCCATGATCTTACGCCTTCATGAATCCGTCTAGATCAATGAGTAAAACTCATCGAAGTTTTTTACAATTATGATGATTGCTGTTGTTAACTTGTGTCTACTTGAGACTTTAGGTGAGTGGCACAAGCGTGAACACCTTTCCCCTGATCTTTGATGGGCACAATGATGTGCTGTCCAAGATGGCTGCCGCCGGAGGATTGCCGAAAGCAGATCGCTTTCTGACCGGGCTGGACGGTGCCATCGACAGCGTCAAGGCCGTGCAGGGCGGGTTTGGCGGTGGCTTCTTTGCAATCTGGGTGCCGTCGCCCATGGATGTCGATGCCAAAATGGAAGAGATGATCCAACCCAGCTACGATCTGGCGTTACCTGATCGGATCGATACGGAAGATGCCATTCCGCCTGCGATGGGTCAGATCGCCATTCTGTTCGAGCTTGAACGCCTGGGTGCGCTGCGCGTTGTCCGCTCAGTCTCGGACATCCGGGACTGTTTTGAAAAAGGTCAGATGGCCGCAATCCTTCACATCGAAGGAGCCGAAGCGATTGACGCCGACCTTCATGCGCTCGACGTGTTTCATGCGGCAGGGCTGAGGTCACTGGGACCTGTCTGGAGCAGGCCGAACATCTTTGGCCATGGGGTTCCGTTTCGTTACCCGTCGGGGCCTGATACCGGCCCCGGTCTGACCGATCATGGGCTCAGGCTGGTGCGGCGCTGCAATGCGCTGGGTATCATGCTGGACTTGTCGCATCTGAACGAAAAAGGGTTCTGGGACGTGGCGCGCCATTCCGATGCGCCCTTGGTTGCCACGCATTCCAACGCGCACGCGATCTGCCCGCATGCGCGTAACCTGAAAGATAATCAATTGCGCACCATAGCCGATAGCGACGGCATGGTCGGGTTGAATTTCGCCGCCGCCTTCTTGCGCGAAGACGGGCGGATGCTGGCGGACGTGCCATTGGAGCAGATCCTCAGACATCTGGATTATCTAATTGAGATCATGGGCGAAGATCGCGTTGGTCTGGGGTCTGATTATGACGGGGCGGTGGTGCCCGAAGACATCACGGATGTTTCGATGCTGCCCCGATTGAGAGATGCCATGGAGACCCATGGCTACGGCCAAGAGCTCATCAAGAAGCTTTGCCACGGGAACTGGTTGCGGGTTCTGGAAAAGACCTGGGGATCGTAGCCGCAGAAAATGACTTAATGACAGAGAGGACAAAATGAACGCATTTAACCGATTGCTTACCGGTGCCGCGCTGAGTCTGGCGCTGGCCGTTACCTCGACTTCGGCGATTGCCGAAACCCCGCCGAATATGCTGGTTATTGCCAACCGGATTGACGACATCACAACGCTGGACCCGGCAGAAAGTTTCGAGTTCGCTGGATCGGATGTCAGCCGGAATGTGTACCAGAAACTGGTGAATTTCGACCCGCTAAACCTGGAGGCCGGTTTTCAGCCCGATGTCGCCGAAAGCTGGGATGTCTCGGAAGATGGCAAATCCATCACGTTTAAAATCCGTGACGGGCTAACCTTTCATTCCGGAAACCCGGTCACGGCCGAGGATGTGCAGTTTTCCCTGCGTCGGGCGATCATTCTTAACAAAACGCCTGCCTTTATCCTGACTCAGTTCGGATTTACCCCGGAAAATGTCGAACAAACCATTGTGGCCGACGGCAATACGCTGACGATCACAACCGACAAACCTTATGCGACGTCCTTTGTTTTGAACTGTTTGACGGCGACCATCGGCGGCATCGTCGACAAGAAAACCGTGATGGAACATGACGAGGACGGCGATCTTGGCAATGAGTGGCTCAAGACCAACACCGCCGGATCCGGCGCCTACAGTCTTGTCAGCTGGAAACCCAACGAAAGTGTCACACTGAAATCGAACCCTGATTTCTACCTGGGCGCGCCGGCGATGGAACGGGTGGTTGTTCGCCATGTACAGGAAAGCGCCAGCCAACGTCTGTTGCTTGAGCGCGGTGATATTGATGTTGCCCGAAACCTGAACCCCGAAGATGTCGCGGGTGTTTCCACGGCAGAAGGCGTCAAGATCGCAGACGAGCTGAAAGGCCGTCTGATGTATGTCTCGCTGAACCAGAAACATCCTGAGCTCAGCAAACCTCAGGTGCGTCAGGCGTTCAAATACCTCGTCGATTATGAGGGGATGCGCGACAGCTTTCTGAAGGGTCAATATACGATCCACCAGAACTTCCTGCCGCAAACCTATCTGGGCGCGTCCGAGGATGTCGAGTTCAGCTTTGACATCGAAAAGGCCAAATCGCTGCTGGATGAGGCGGGCGTGAGCGGTCTGGAGATCGAGGTTGGTGTGCGTGAAGCGCAAGAGCGGATCGAGATTGCGCAGGCCTTGCAGAACGCACTTGGCCAGGTCGGGATCACGATGAACATCACGGTGGGAACGGCCAAGCAAATCCTGGCGCGGTACCGCGCGCGTGAACTGGACGTTTACCTTGGTGCATGGGGCCCGGACTATCCTGATCCGCAGACCAACGCCGGGACCTTTGCCTATAACCCCGACAATTCGGACGCGGCCAACGCGACCGGGCTGCTGGCATGGCGGAACTCGTGGGATACCGGTGGGTTGACCGAAAAAACAGCTGCTGCGGTGGTGGAAAACGACACGGCCAAACGTGCGGAAATGTACGAAGCGATTCAGGACGAATTCCGTCAGACATCGCCATTTGTCATCATGTTCCAGCAGATCGAGCAATCGGCGCTGCGTGACAACGTAACGAATTTCTCGACCGGGCAGGCGATTACGTCGGCGTCGTATTGGCAGGTGACCAAGTAAATGGCACTGGCCGAAAGACCAATTGAGAGGCGCCGCGCGGCGCCTCTTATCCATTGGGTCAAGAGCATCCTGAAAACTCTGGGCACCATTGCCATCACGATGCTGGGCCTGCTGTTCGTGACTTTCGTCATCGGGCGCGTGATGCCAATCGACCCGGTTTTGGCCATCGTGGGTGAGAGAGCGTCACAATCGACCTACGATGCGGTTTATCAGCAATTGGGTCTGGACAAGCCGCTGCTGGTGCAATTCTGGTACTACCTTTGGGACGTGCTGCACGGTGATTTTGGCGACTCGCTGTTGAATGCGCGCCCTGTTTCGGAAGACATCGCCCGCGTCTTTCCGGCAACGCTGGAATTGGCGACGCTTGGCGTTTTGATCGGCATCTTTCTGGGGGTTCCGCTTGGCGTTATCGCCGCGGTCAAGCGTGGATCGTGGATCGATCAGATCGCCCGCGTGGTTGCCCTTGTGGGGTATTCCATGCCTATCTTCTGGCTGGGATTGATGGGGCTGCTGGTCTTTTACGGTATCCTCGGCTGGGTCGGCGGTCCGGGACGTTTGGACATATTTTACGAGGATTTGGTGCCAACGCGCACAGGGCTGATCCTTGTCGACAGCGCCATCGCGCGGGAATGGGACGTGTTCCGAAATGCGGTGTCGCATATCATTCTGCCTGCCGCTTTGCTTGGGTACTACTCGCTGGCTTATATCAGCCGGATGACCCGCTCTTTCATGTTGGAACAGCTGTCGGCCGAATATGTCATCACTGCCCGCGTCAAGGGGCTGTCGGAAAGGCAGGTCATCTGGCGGCATGCGTTCAAGAACATTCGGGTGCAATTGATCACCGTCATCGCGCTGAGCTATGCCAATTTGCTGGAAGGCTCGGTGCTGACCGAGATCATCTTTAGCTGGCCGGGGATCGGCAGCTATATCACCACGGCTTTGCTGAGCGCGGATATGAATGCCGTACTGGGCGGAACCGTTGTGGTCGGACTGATCTTTATCTGTCTGAACATCTTCTCCGACCTGCTTTACCGTTTCTTTGATCCGAGGTCGAAATGAGCGACATGACACTGCGTCAGTGGTTGCTGACCGACGCCCCGACATCGCGACGCCATGCCAGACTATCCAGCCTCTACAAGGGCTGGCTGACCTTGCGATCCAACTCGATGGCAATGGGTGGCTTGACCATCCTGGTCATCCTTGTCCTGACCGCGATTTTTGCGCCCCTTTTGGCGCCACATGACCCGTTCATGCAGGATCTCTCCAGCCGTCTGATGCCCATCGGGTCCGACGGGCATCTGCTGGGCACTGATAGTTTGGGGCGGGATATCCTGTCACGCCTGATCTATGGGGCGCGAATTACGCTTTACATCGTGGCACTGGTTGCGCTGATTGCCCCGGTTGCGGGGCTGCTGGTAGGGACCGTAGCGGGCTATGCCGGGGGGTGGACAGACGTGATCCTGATGCGCATCACGGATATCTTTCTGGCCTTTCCCCGGCTTGTTCTGGCACTGGCGTTTGTCGCCGCCTTGGGTGCCGGGATCGAAAATGCCGTTCTGGCCATTTCGCTGACAGCCTGGCCCCCGTATGCCCGTATGGCACGGGCCGAGACGCTGACGATCCGGTCCACCGATTATATCAACGCGATCCGCTTGCAGGGGGCAGGGCCGCTGCGCATCATCACCCGGCACATCTGGCCGCTGTGCATTTCTTCGCTGATCGTGCGGGTTACCTTGGATATGGCGGGGATCATCCTGGCCGCGGCAGGCCTTGGTTTCCTGGGCCTTGGCGCGCAACCGCCCAGCCCGGAATGGGGTGCGATGATATCTGAGGGGCGGCGGTTCATACTGGACCATTGGTGGGTGGCCACCGTTCCGGGGCTGGCGATCTTTACCGTCTCGCTGGCGTTCAACCTGTTGGGGGACGGTTTGCGGGATGCGCTTGATCCGAAGGATGGTGGACAATGAACCTGCTGGATGTCGAAGACCTTTGGGTCCGGTTCCCGACCCGCCAGGGTGTGTTTGATGCCGTGCGGGGTATCTCGTTTTCGCTGGGGCAGGAAAGGCTGGGCATTGTGGGTGAAAGCGGATCAGGCAAGTCGATGACGGGCCGGGCCATTTTGCGACTGATCCGAAAGCCCGGCATCGTCGAGGCCGATCATATCAATCTGGAAGACAACGATCTGCTCAGGCTGGATGAACGCCAGATGCGCAAGGTGCGGGGCAAACAAATCTCGATGGTGATGCAGGACCCCAAGTTTTCCCTGAACCCGGTGGTCACGGTCGGCGAGCAGTTGATGGAAGCCTTCCTTCAGCACAATTCCGGCCCCAAGGCCCATGCGCGGAAAATGGCGATCGAAATGCTTGAGAACGTGTCCATCCGCGATCCAGAACGTGTGATGCGGGCGTATCCGCACGAAGTTTCCGGCGGGATGGGCCAGCGCATCATGATTGCAATGATGTTGATCCCGAACCCTAAGATCCTGATTGCGGACGAGCCGACCTCGGCGTTGGATGTGAGCGTTCAGCGGCAAGTTTTGAATATCATGGACGGGTTGGTTAAAGAACGTGGTATGGGGCTGATCTTTATCAGCCATGACCTGAATCTTGTGTCCGAATTCTGTGATCGGGTGCTGATCATGTATTCCGGCAGGATTGTCGAGGTGTGTGACGCCGACAAGCTGCACGAGGCGCAGCATCCGTATACGCAAGGACTGCTGAATTCGCTGCCCCGGCTGGATGACAAGCGCGCGCATCTGAGTGTTCTGACACGCGATCCGTCCTGGTCTCAGGCTCCAAGCGTGAGGGGTTGAGATGACGGCGCTGGAAATTCAGAACCTGAACGTCTGGTTCGGTCACGCGCATGACCGTGTGGATGCGGTAAAAGGCGCTGCCCTTTCAGTCATGCAGGGCGAAAGCTATGGGCTTGTGGGTGAAAGCGGCTCGGGTAAATCGACGATCCTGCGGGCAATTACCGGCCTCGCGCCTCAGTGGTCAGGCTCGATTCAGATCGAGGGTCAAGCGCTGTCTGGCTCCAAGCGGGATCGCGGGTTTTTTCGGACGGTGCAGATGGTGTTTCAGGACCCCTACGCTTCGCTCCACCCCAGACACACGGTCGATCAGGTTCTCAGCGAGACGTTGCAATTGCACGGTCTGGACAATATCGACCAACGTGTCATGACCCTGCTCGACGATGTTGGTTTGGGACAGCGGTTCCGGTTCAGGTATCCCCATCAACTGTCCGGTGGGCAGCGCCAGCGTGTGGCGATTGCCCGCGCTTTGGCCGGGGAGCCCGATATTCTTCTATTGGATGAGCCGACCTCGGCCTTGGACGTCAGCGTTCAGGCCGAAGTTCTCAACCTGCTGACGGACCTGCGCAGCCAGCGCGGACTGACCTATCTTATGGTGTCTCATGATCTGCCGGTTATCGCGCATATGTGCGATCAGCTTGCGGTCATGAGAAATGGCGAGATTGTCGAAGTAATGTCTTCGGAAACGCTTCGGCAAGGTAATCCGTCACATGAGTATTCAAGGGAATTGCTGACCGCATCCATGTCGCAATCACAGGGCTGACCTGCGATTGACCTGTGCCTGGCGCTGTCAGGGTCGTTTCAGAACCGTTGCTTCGCCCTTGCGAATAAACGGACGGGCTGGTGCAGGTATGTTGTGCCCGGTGGCAAGCTCGGGGAATACCTCTGTCAGTTCATCATATACATCGCTGTCGGCCTGCAAAATGTGCTCTCCGGCATAGAAGCTTTCGAGCATGGCGTTTTCGCCAAACACGATTTCATGCTGGTCGAACATGATGTGGATGTAGGTGATGCTGTCGCAGGGGGCCACATAAATGCTGTCACCATCGCACAGATGTTTGGCGGCACATAAAACTTCGGGCATGTGCAGGAAAAACTCGCACCGCCATCCGGACACAAGAACCCGATGCTGAGGGGAGAGCTGCAATTTGCGCTCGTTTCCAATCGCGCCGGGCGAGAAACAGATCGGGGCATGCTTGCCCCGGCCGGGGATCGTGCGTTTTCCGATCCAGCGAATGGGCTGCGCGCCATGGTCCAGCGTCTCAACCCGGTCTCCAACACACAGATTTTCGATCAAGACCTCCCCATCGGGTGTTCTGATCATGGTGCCTTCGGTGAAACACGCAATCTCGACCGACTCGATATTTGTATAGGTAAAGGTCCTGCCGTCGGGCAGGGTAACAGTTCCGCCAGTCGAACCGGGCGAAAACGGAAGGAAGGTCGCGCCCACCGGAATGATGAGCGTGTCATTGCCATTTCCACCGTTGACAAAAGTTGTGTTCAGCCCGGCATAGATCATGTCCGCGCCACCGCCACCATCCAGGTTGCCGCTGCCGTCCTCGGCAAAGAGCGTGTCGCGCCCCCCACCGCCGCTCAGGTTGTTGTTTCCCGATCCGCCCCGCAGGACATCCCGGCCCCGTCCTCCGAAGATATTGTTGTTTCCCGATCCGCCTTGGAGCGTGTCGTTGCCAGCGCCGCCGCTGATCGTGCCGCCCAACGTTCCACTGTCAACAAACGTGTCGTCCCCGGCGCCCCCCGAATAGCCACCGGCGTTCAGACCGACCGAGCCGCTGACGTTGTCGTCATTTCTGTTGCCGGTGTATTCAACGAATTGGCTGAATGACCCACCGGCCAGATCCGCGTCAGTATAGGTGGTGACCACTCCGGTTATTGTGTCGGTAAACGTGATCGAGTTCCCGGTCATCGTGACCTGGAAGCGATTGCTTAACCCCGAGACGTCGATCGTACTGTCGGGGCCAATATCCAAAGAGGCCCAGAAAGCCGCGTCGGTAATATCCGCATTCGTCAGTGTAAGGAAAACCGGCATAAGTGCCTTCCTTCAAGCTTGGGGATGTAAAGTCACAAATCAATCAGATGCATTCTAACGCATGTGTGGCGTTCAGTACAGAAAATGCTGGCAACTTGCCGTGTGGTCACAAAAGTCCCGTGGGCACCAAAATAGTGCTAAGGTAAGCTGAGGGTTGAATTTCTTTACGCCACGTTTTGGTCGCGGGACACAGTATTAGCCGGGACAGATCGGATTGAGGGTACGTGATGGATTTCTTTGTTGATGGGCTGAACGGCATACTTTGGAACTATGTCCTTGTTTACGGGCTTTTAGGCGCGGGCCTATTTTTCACGATCCGGCTAGGGGCTTTGCAGTTTGTACATTTTCGGGAAATGCTGCGCGTCATCACCTCTGCCCGCAGTACAGACAAACATGGCATCACACCGTTTCAGGCCTTGACCGTCAGCCTTGCGTCGCGGGTCGGGACGGGCAACTTGGCGGGTGTTGCCGTCGCACTGACCTTGGGCGGACCCGGGGCCATTTTCTGGATGTGGATCGTGGCGCTGGTCGGCATGGCCACCGCGTATTCAGAAAGCACGCTGGCGCAGCTATACAAGATCACCACCAAGTCAGGTGAATATCGGGGTGGCCCGGCGTTTTACATCTCGAAGGGATTGAACGCGCCCTGGGCCGGGGCGCTGTTTTCCGTTTGCCTGATCCTCAGCTTTGGCCTCATCTTTGTGGCAGTTCAGTCGAACTCGATCGCAGAGGCTCTGAACGGAGCTTTCGGGATCGAGAAGCTGTGGGTGGGTGTTGCAGTTGCCGGTGCCGCGGCAATCGTCGTCTTCGGCGGTATCAAGGCGATTGCCCGTGTTGCCGAGATTTTGGTTCCGGTCATGGCCGGCGGATATCTTTTGATGGCTGTTCTGGTGGTGATCCTCAACATCACCGAAGTTCCGGGTTTGTTGTGGCTGATCATTTCCAGCGCGCTGGGTCTGCAAGAAGCCGCAGGCGGCGTTGCGGGGGGTGTCATGGCGGCCATGTTGAACGGGATCAAGCGGGGCCTCTTCTCGAACGAGGCTGGTATGGGCTCTGCCCCCAATATCGCCGCGGTGGCGACCCCATCGCCGCACCACCCGTCAAGTCAGGGGCTCGTGCAGGCCTTTGGTTGCTTTGTCGATACGATCCTTGTGTGTACGGCAACAGCTTTGTTGATCCTGCTGTCCGGAGTAATGAATGGTGATGGAACTACGGGAATGCTGCTGACCCAGAACGCATTGGACGTGCATATGGGCGCAACAGGTGCCTATTTCGTTGCCATCGCGATCATCTTCTTCGGATTTACGTCAATTTTGGGGAATTATTCCTACGCTGAAAACGCCATGGTCTTTCTTGGACTGGACGGAAAGGTGGCGACCAATCTGCTGCGGGCGGCCTGTCTGGGGATGGTGGTCTGGGGCGCGATGCAGACGGTGACCACCGTTTTCAACTTTGCCGATGCCGCGATGGGTGTAATGGCCGTCATCAACTTGACCGCGATTCTGCTGTTGTCGGGCACGGTTTATCGTCTGACCAAAGACTACTTCGATCAGCGCAGGGCCGGGCAGGAGCCGACCTTTGTGCTGGAAGAGTTCGAGGGTAAGACAAACGGTATCTCTGGCAGGATCTGGAGCGAAAATGCGTAACCCCTGGGATCCGACACAGGTTCAGTCTGTTCTGGCAGAGATTGCAGACCGTATGGCAGGAGAGGCCAGCCGCGGTGAGGCAGCGGATTATATTCCCGAGCTGGCCGATGTGTCCCTGAACCAATTCGGTATTGCGGTCGCCCCGCTTGAGGGGCCGCTTTTGGTTGCGGGTGACAGTGAGGTTCCGTTTTCGATCCAGAGTATCTCGAAGGTTTTTGGTCTGGTCGTTGCGCTGGGGCATGTCGGTGCGACCCTGTGGCGGCGTGTCGGTCGAGAGCCGTCCGGGGATCCGTTCAACTCAATCGTCCAGCTGGAATTCGAACGGGGCAAGCCGCGCAATCCCTTCATCAATCCTGGTGCGATTGTGGTGTCGGATGTGATCCTGGAACATGCAGCGGACACGCAACCGGTTCTGGAACTCTGTCAAAAGTTGGCAGATGCCCCGGATATCGCTGTGGACGAAGCAGTTTTCGCATCCGAGGTCGCAACAGGCGACCGCAACCGTGCGCTGGCTTATTTCATGGAAGCTGAAGGCAACCTGAATGGCGACGTACCCACAGTCACCAGCGATTATTTCCGGCAATGCTCAATCGCGATGAGCTGCCACCAGCTGGCAATGGCCACCCGGTTTCTGGCCGCAGGAGGGCAGGGGCCCGATGCAGAGATCGCCGGGGTGACGCCAGAGCGCGTGCGCCGGATCAATGCTTTGATGATGACCTGCGGATGTTACGATGCTTCGGGCGAGGTTGCGTTTCGCATCGGCTTGCCCTGCAAAAGCGGTGTTGGCGGTGGCGTGGTCGCCATCGTGCCCGGCGTGGGCTCGATCGTTGCATGGAGCCCGGGGCTGGACGACAAAGGAAACTCGGTCCTGGCGCTTTCGGCGATAGAAGAGCTGGCCCGTCGATTGAATTGGTCGGTATTCTGATCTGAGGTTCAGCGCGTGGCGATGACCGCGGCTGCTCCGCCTAGGGATGTCGCCCCGACCCGATTGGCAAATCTCACCGCTTTTGGCGTCTTCAACAGCTTCCTTGCGTGATGGGCGAGAACGACCCAAGCGATATCAATCGCTGCAAGAACGCATACCGTGACGATTGCCAGCAAAGCCCACATAGACATACTGGCCCTTGTCAGATCGATCAGGGTGGGCAGCAGTGCCAGATAAAAAACCATGATCTTCGGGTTGCCCAACGTCACAGCCATACCGGCGGCGAACATCGACCAACCTGACCGCCCTTCGGGCAAGGCCTCGCCGTCGTTTGCGACGGGTTCGAACCACATCTTCCACGCAAGATACGCTAAATAAGCAACACCGCAGTATTTCAGGACAACGAAGGCGAAATGAAAGGTCTCGGCCAGCGCTGACAGCCCTGCCATGGCAACCGTCAGCCAGATCACCTCACCGATCCACATGGCGGCGACAAATGGCACGATATCCCGCCACCCATTCGCAATGACTCGTGAAACCAGGGCCGCGATACTGGGGCCGGGTGTGCCTGCGGCAATCAACAGGGCAAGAGCGAATAGTAGCAGCGCGAAGGGATCCATGACGCCGATCATAAGGCCAAATTCTGGGACCGGTAAAGTGGCCATCCACACATGACCCCTATCCCGGTTTGACCGGAAGCTGTGCGCCAAGATCTGGCCCTGCCAAACACCTCGGTCTGAAGCGACGGTCAGCCTGACATATCCAAAATCACAAAAATCGATCCACACCGTGGCCTTGGGCGTATCAATTACAGTTTAGGATCGGAACTCGTGCGTCAGGAATTGCTGTTAGGTGCAGTGTTTGCTTTGGGTGTCGGCATTTTTGCTGGCGTGTACCTCCTGTCGTCCGATGGGGGCGCTCGCGTTGCCGGGTCCGAAGCTTATGCCGTCCCGGGGTCGCCGGGATTGACGGTTGCGGTCGCGCATGACTTGTCAGACGAACTGACCCCGGCCTTGCTGATGGTCGTCTATGATGCCTTCGCCAAAACGGAAGAAGACGCCATCTATGACACGCTGGCCGAGGTGACCCATGGTGCGGCGTTGGAACAGCTTTATCTTGAACGGGTCGGGGCCATGGCTGGCGGCGGTCTGGATGAAGCTGATCAGGAAATTCATGAAATCAACATTCTGGACAGCCAGGCGGACAAGGATGACGCAACGCTGGTCATCGATGCAACCTGGCAGGTGATCGGCACCGTTGGCCACGCCGAGCATCTGCACGTGCGCGGCAACACCTACAGCGCGGATTTGTCCATCGCGCCGATTGAGGGCGCGTGGCGGATTACCCAGTTCGATTTGCGCGAGGTGAACCGCGACGCAGCGGGCGAGACGTTCCTGGCCGCGGAAGACGAACAATGATCGGCGTAAAGGGTCTCTCATTCACCTATGGAACAGGTGGATTTCGCCTGCGGGTGCCCGAGCTGGCGCTGACAAAAGGTGAGCGATTGGCCATTGTCGGCCCGAGCGGAAGCGGTAAGACAACCCTTTTGAACCTGATCGCAGGGATCCTGTCGCCTGATGTCGGGCGGATCGACGTTGCAGGCACGGATGTCACAGGTTTGACCGACGCGCACCGTCGACAGTTTCGCGCCAGCCATATCGGCTTTGTGTTTCAGGATTTTGCGCTGCTGGATTATCTCACCGCGCGCCAGAACATTCTCTATCCCTATCGGATCACCCCGGCGCTGACACTGACCATCGAGGCCAAGGACAGGGCCGAGGCTCTGGCAGATGCCTGTGGCATCGGTGACAAGTTGGACCGGCATCCGGCCGAGCTGAGCCAGGGGGAACAACAGCGCGTCGCCATCTGCCGGGCTTTGGTTGCGCAGCCAAAGCTGATCCTTTCTGATGAGGCGACAGGCAACCTCGATCCTGAAAGCAAGGGGCGCATTCTGGATCTTTTGTTTGAACAGGCCTCTCAGGTTGGTGCGACGGTGCTGGCGGTGACGCATGATCATGAGCTTTTGCCCCGGTTCGACCGCGTTATTGACTTCGCGCAGTATCGCGAAGGCGCAGACGCATGAACGCGCTGTATCTTGCCTTTGCCTATTTGCGCTTTCACTGGGCGCGCAGCCTGGTACTGGTGATTGTTGCCGCGTTGATCCTGTTTGTACCGGTCGCGACGCAGATTTTGCTGTCTACCAGTCAAAACGCACTGGTCGCCCGGGGCAAGGCCACCCCGTTGCTTCTTGGCAGCCGCGGGTCGCAGTTGGATCTGACCATGGCGGCTTTGTATTTTTCAGACGAACGCCCCGACCCGGTGCCAATGCGCGAGGTTGAAGAGGTCTGGGACAGCGATCTGGCGGTTCCGATACCGCTGCATACCGCTTTTTCTACTGGCGGGTTTCGGATCGTGGGTACAACGCTGGACTATTTCGATTTCCGCGATCTGTTGCTTCAGGATGGGCGTGGGCTTTCGGTGCTGGGTGACGCTGTGATCGGCGCTTCGGTCGCGGATGCGCTTGGAAAAGGCGTCGGGGATGCTCTGGTGTCGGCACCGGAAAACCTGTTCGACCTGGACGGTGTCTATCCGCTGGAGATGCCCATCGTAGGCGTACTTGCACCGACCAATACCCCGGATGACGATGCGATTCTTGTCGATATCAAGACCGCCTGGGTCATTCAGGGCATCGGTCACGGGCATGAAGATGTCGTGACAGCCGCCGAGGTCGCCGCAGGATCAGACGCGCTGGCCAATGCGGCCATCGTTCAATATCAGCGTATTACACCGGAAAACATCGACAGTTTTCACTTTCACGGTGCGCAAGGGGCGTACCCTGCCACTGCCGTAATCGTAGTACCTTATGATGTGCGTTCAGCGACTATCCTGAAGGGCCGTTATCTGGACAGTGACAACCCCAGTCAATTGGTCGAACCCGCGCGTGTTATCCAGGGGCTGGTTGATCGTATCTTTCGGATCAAATCCTTGCTGGATGTGGTTACGGCGATCATAGCGGTAGCGGCGCTGGCCGCAGTGGGTCTTGCCGTTTTCCTCAGCTATCGCTTGCGCGCGCGAGAGATCGCAACAGCCGTCAAGCTGGGTGCGCAACGCGGAATGGTTCTGCGCCTTTTGGCGGCAGAGACGATGACCTTGCTGATTATCTCAGGGTGTATCGCGGCAGGGGGTGCCGCGTTAGTTTCACGAAATGCTGAGGCTTGGGTGGGCTGGCTGCTCTCGCTCGGTAGTTAGGAAAGGGAGTATCATGGGACGTCAATTCTTGTTTGCGATTGTGGCTGGCAGCGTAGTCGCCGCCCCGGCACTGGCACATTACGGAATGATCATTCCCGATGATCCGATGATCAGCCAGGAGGACGGCCGCAGCCTGTCCCTGACCATGTCTTTCTCGCATCCGTTTGAGAAGGACGGGATGACGCTGGACATGCCCGAGGCCTTCACTGTCACCCATGAAGGGAAAACCACCGATATTTTGGGTGACCTTCAGGGTGCCATGGTCATGGGGGATCAGGGATTTACGCTGGACTATCCGTTGGAGCGCCCCGGTACATACATCTTCGCGATGGAGCCCAAGCCCTTTTGGGAACCCGCCGAAGATACGTTCATCATTCACTATACCAAAACCTATGTGACCGCATTTGGCGATGACGAAGGTTGGGACACCGAACTTGGCCTCAAGACCGAGATCGTGCCGCTGTCGAAACCCTTTGGTCTTTGGGAACACAACGTGTTTCAGGGCATCGTCAAGATGGACGGCGAAGCGGTGCCCTATGCCGAAGTTGAGGTTGAGTTCTTCAACGATGGTGCCGAAACCACGGTGCCCGACGAGTTGATGATCACCCAAACTGTCAAGGCTGACGCAAACGGCGTCTTCACCTATGCCGCCCCTTCGGATGGGTGGTGGGGCTTTGCCGCACTCAACACGGCGGATTACACGCTGCCTCAGGACGGAGAGGACAAGGATGTCGAACTTGGCGCGGTGATCTGGGTCCATTTTGAAGACTGGACCGGACAATGATCCGCGCGCTTTTCCTCGCTGTTGCTTTGGCTGCTGTCCCAGCAATCGCATCGGCACATGGCCTTGTTGTCTTTGCTTCGGTGGATTGCGAAGCGGTGACCGTCGAGGCAAAATTTTCGAACGGCAAAGCTGCCATGCAGGGGGAAGTGCGCGTGCTGGATGGTGGAAATACGCTGCTGACAACTCTGCCGCTTGGCAGTGACGGCACCGCACAGGTGCCTTTGGCCAGCGTTGATCACGCGCAAGGTCTGGTGATCGAGGTCGATACCGGCGGGCATGATAACTATTGGATCGTGACCCCCGAGGATATCGCAAAGAACTGCGAGGGCTGACGGTGTCATCGCTTTTGAAACAGGCTGTTCTGGCCGCGATGGGTGTGCTGTTTGCAACCCTGGCTTTTGCGCAAGACGGAGCAAAGGTGGTGGCGGTCAATTATCCGCTACAGTATTTTGCGGACCGTTTGTTGGACGGATCGGCAGATGTCGTGTTTCCGGTGCCCGAAGATACAGACCCATCGTTCTGGCGACCGTCTGTGGCCGATATCAGCCTGATCCAGTCGGCGGATTTGATCCTTTTGAACGGGGCGGGTTTTGCCACTTGGGTTGACCGGGTGTCGCTGCCACGATCCCGGTTGGTGAATACCTCAAGGCATATCAAGGATCAGTACATCGTCACCGAAAGCATCACCCATAGCCACGGCGATGGTGGTGAGCATTCGCATGAAGGGCTCGCATCCTATCTGTGGCTGGACCCGACACTGGCCAAGGCGCAGGCCGAGGCAGTTGCCAAGGCCATTGCTGCGCGTGACTTGGCCCCGGAGGATGAGGTTGAGGCACGGCTGAATGATCTGTCGTCCGAGCTCGGGGCACTGGACGCGCAGGCGCAAAGTGCGCTGGCCAACGCGCAAGCCGTTGCGATGATCGCGACCCACCCCCGATATCAATATCTCGCGCGGCGTTACGGCCTGTCGATCACTGCGTTGGAGTGGGAGGCGGGCGCGGCACCGAATGCGGATCAACTGGCCGATCTGCAATCCTTGGTCGATCAAACTGGCGCAACGGTCTTGATCTGGGAAGCTGAGCCACCCCAAGAAGCCCTGCAAGCTGCGCGTGATCTGGGCCTTCGGAACGTGATCTTCCCAAGCCTCGCTCAGATGCCGAGCGACGGGGATTTTGTGTCCGTCTATGAACAGGTGTTGTCCGATCTGGCTGCGGCGTCAGCCAACTGATCTGATATCAGATGACTGTCAGATGTTCGTGACCGCCGCCGGGTCAATGGCGGCGGTCTTCTGAGTTCATCAAAGCTTGATACGGAACGCGGCAAATCCGTCCGCGCCTTCACCCGCGTCTTCGATGGCCACGCCTTTGACGTCACCCATGTAGTCACGCGCCTTGGGTCCGGTTTCAAACAGAACGGTGGTGTCCGCAAGCGGCGCAAATGACCAGTTGGCATCCGCCTTGGGATCGATTGTGCCCTGCTCGACGATGTAGCGCACGATGACATCGCGGTTGGTGTCTGGGGCTTCAAAGACGATGGTATCCCCCAGCGCGCCGGGGAAAGACCCGCCACCCGAGGCGCGATAGTTGTTGGTGGCGATGATGAATTCCATGTCGTCCGTGACAGGTTCGCCGTTAAAGGTCAGGTTCACGATGCGCGCCGCATCCGGATTGACCTCTTCCCCCTTGGGACCAAAGCGCGAGGGCTGTGACAGGTCGATCTGATAGCTGACGCCATCCATCACATCGAAATTGTAGGACGGGAATTCGGGGTTCAGCAGGGTTGCATCCTGCGCGCCTGCCTCGACCTGATTGAACATGCCTGCCGAACGTTCCAGCCACCCGCGAACCTGCGCCCCGTTGACGCGCACCGCGCGCACTGTGTTGGGATAGAGGTACAGATCAGCCACGTTCTTGATGGCCACGTCACCAACCGGCACGTCCGTGTAGTATTCCGGCCCGCCGCGACCACCGGCCTTGAACGGAGCCGCCGCTGACAGAATGGGCAGGCCCTCATGCTCGGTGCCCTTCATCATCTCTTCGACGTACCACTTCTGCGCAATCGAGACGATCTGCACCGATGGATCATCCGCGACCAGCGCGAAATAGCTGTGCAGGGGGGCTGACGTTTTTCCTACTGCACGGCGCACATAGGCCAGCGTTTCGTCGTGGTCCTTGGCGACCGAATTCAACACCTGCTGATCATCGCTGACCAGAGCAGTGATCGACCGGTCCTCGTTACGTTTGGAAATCGGTCGCGCCTCGGACGTGGTGGTGATCACGCGCCATTCGTTGCCGTCACGCTCCAAAAGCAAGTCAAGCAGACCAAGATGCGAGCCCCAGAAACCGCCCATGACCGCGGGTTTGCCCATCAGCGTGCCCTTTTCAACATCGATCCCGGGGCGGTCCGCGAAAGTGGGTGAAGGGAAGACCAGGTGATTGTGGCCGGTCACCAGCGCGTCGATCCCGTCCAGACCGGCCAGCACGACCGAAGCATTTTCCATGCCGTCGGCATGATCGGCCTCGCCAATCCCTGAATGCGACAGGGCGATGATCAGATCGGTTCCCTGTTCCTGCATCTCGGGCACATAGGCCTGTGCGGTTTCGATGATGTCGCGCGCCTCGACATTGCCCTCAAGGTGCTTGCGATCCCAATTCATGACCTGCGGCGGAGTGAACCCGATCACGCCGATCCGGATCGGGTGTTTGGTGCCGTCCCCCATCTCAATTTCGCGGTCGAGAATGGCGTAAGGTTTGACCAGCGTTTTGTCATCGCGGGGATTTGCGCCTTTTTCTTTGGCAATATTGGCCAGAACCACAGGAAAATCTGCCCCGGCCAGCGATTTATCGAGGAAATCCAGGCCATAGTTGAATTCATGATTGCCCAGGGTGGCAGCATCATAGCCTACCGTATTGAATGCGGTGATGATCGGGTGGCTGTCGCCGTCTTTCATACCGCGTTCATAGGCGATGTAGTCACCCATCGGATTGCCCTGCAGAAAGTCTCCGTTGTCGACCAATAGCGCGTTTGTGGCCTCGGCCCGAATGTCGTTGATGATGGACGCCGTGCGCGACAAGCCAACCGTGTCGCGGGGTTTGTCGGCGTAGTAGTCATAGGGGAAGACATGGACATGAATGTCTGTCGTCTCCATGATGCGCAGATGCGCCTGATTGTTGGCGGCCGCAACGGAAAATGGGTGCAGCGTGATTGCAGCGGCGCCGGCGGTGGTGCTGGCAAGAAACTGACGGCGTGACATCGAAGAACGAAGGGGCATGGCGAACCTTTCAAGTATTGAACAACGCGCTTTGTGCCGGAAACTGAAAACAATTGTGTGACATTGAAAGCCTACACATCAAACGCGTCGCGGATTGGAGCAAAATTCGATGGGTGTTACCATATTTTTGGTACACGCCCGGTGCCCCTGCCACAAGTTAATTCCCACCGGAGACGACTGGTAAAATCTCGCGGAGGCTTGGCTGTTTGGGAGAGAATGCGCGGTGTGAAGCTCCGTCCAAGCTACTGTTTTTGGTTACCTATTCGCGTTGTGAGGGTGCCGCATGTCACGGGCTGTTGACATTGCTGAGCTGAACATATTGGGGTAGGGACGCAGGCTTGGCGCGCCTTTGTGATAGCGCGACGGATGGTGTCAGCGACCGAACCATTTGGATGACGAGGGAAAGAGATGAAGAACAGCTATGACGTTGTCATTGTTGGCGGGGCGGTGATCGGTTCTGCAGTTGCCTATTTCCTGACAGCCAACCCGGATTTCGACGGCTCTGTTCTGATAGTTGAACGCGATCCGTCCTTCGCCAAGGCCTCTACTTCGCTGAGCGCGAGTTCGATCCGAAATCAGTTCTCCAATCGGATCAACGTTCAGATCAGTCAATTCGGCGCCAAGTTCATTCGGGAGTTCGCCGAAACGATGGAAGTGGACGGCGACAGACCCGACCTGGGCTTTCACGAAAGTGGATATCTGTTCCTCGCCGCATCCGACGAACAAGCGCGGATCTTGCGCGAAAACCACGAAGTGCAAGCAGCGCTTGGTGCAGACGTTGTTCTTTGGGACCCCGACCAGCTTCAAGCGGCATTCCCCCATTTGCGCGTGGATGATCTGAAATTGGCAAGTTACGGGCAGTCCGGCGAGGGCTGGTTTTCCAACACGGGCCTGATGAACGGCTTCCGCAAGAAGGCCCGGGCGCAAGGTGCGGATTACCTGATCGACGAAGTTGTGGATATCACCCGTGAGGGCGACAAGGTTACCGGAGTTGTGCTGAGCAATGGTGGGGCAATTAGCTGTGGAACCTTGGTCAATGCCTCTGGTCCCCGTGCTGCACAGGTTGCGACGATGGCCGGTCTGAGCATCCCGGTGGAGCCGCGCAAACGGTCAACTTTCGTGTTTGATTGCGCCAAAACGCCCGAGGGTTCAGCCAATGTGAACAACGGGCGTCTGCCCTTGATGATCGATCCCAATGGTACGTTTTGCCGACCGGAAGGGCAGTATTTCCTGGCTGCCACGGTTCCGGCTGACGACCCCGCGGTGGATTGGGATGATTTTGAACCGAGCCATGATGAGTTCGACCGTATATGGATGGATCTGGCCAACCGATCCGAAGCATTCGAGGCAATCAAACTGGTGAACTTCTGGGCCGGGCATTACGCGTTCAACACTCTGGATCACAACGTGATCGTCGGGCCGCATACCGAAGTTCAGAATTTCATCTTTGCGAACGGGTTTTCCGGCCACGGCTTGCAACAATCACCTGCGATCGGGCGGGGCATAAGCGAATGGATCACCTACGGTGAATTCCGAGCTCTGGACCTGAGCGCGCTTGGCTACGGTAGAATTCTGCGCAATGAGCCGTTTCTGGAACAAGCGGTTATCTGAATATTAGGTCAAAGGTCGGCGACTATGGAATATCGCCGACCATATGTTGTTAGTCCAGCAAGCTTTTGATTTTGTTCAAAAGGTTTTCGTCCACCGCCCGAGGGCCGGTGTTTTGCCTGTTTTTGAAACGACGCGCCCCGGGCAAGCGCGCCCCGTCGATGGTGCTGTATTTGCTGACAAAACGTTCTGTCTGACTGGCCCATTCAGCGGCTGAAAACACTTCGGGTGATAAGGCCATCAGGAATTGCCCACCCTGAACCGGGCCACCGTCGCCATTGTCGCGTTCAAGAGATTCATAGGAAAACGTCTCGCCGACCATCGGACCGGCCAACAGCTCGATCATAAGCGACAGGGCCGAACCCTTGTGACCGCCGAAGGGCAACAGCACCCCTTCGGCAATCTTGGCGGCGTCGGTTGTCATCTCACCTTCTGCGGACAGACCGGTTCCGAGAGGGACGTCATGGCCTTCGCGTGCTGCGATCTGAACCTCGCCCATCGCCATGGAGGAGGTTGCCATGTCGATGACAATCGGGTCTAGGCCGGGACGCGGCCATGCGAATCCGAATGGATTGGTGCCAAAGATGGGCGTGCGGCCGCCGTGTGGGGCGACCCAAGGCAGGTAGGACACACAGGTGATTCCAACCAATCCGGCTTCGGCCAGCGCTTCGACCTCGGGCCAAAGAGCCGCGAAATGGTGGCTGCGTTGAAAGGATACCCCGGCCATCCCATAGGTTTTGGCCGCGTCGATCAGACCTGGGATACTTGCCTTGTGGGCCATGGGCGCAAAAGCGTTCCTGGCATCACAAGACAGAACGACAGGGGTTCGCGTCGACAGGGCAGGGCGGGCTTTGCCGTCGACCTTACCGCTTTTCAAAGCGGTCACATAACCTGGAACGCGAAACAACCCATGAGACAAGGCCATATCCCGTTCGGCCTTGGTCACGGTTTCGGCGACGGCTTCGGCGTTTTCTGCGTCAGCACAATTACCCATCAGTGCCGAGCGTGTGAGGTCGTAAATTTCGTCCAGAGTCAATTCGACGGTCGCGTTCATGCCAGTCTCCGTTTCCCAATACAGCCCGATCTGTAGATTGGATCAGACGTGAACGTAACCGTCTGATTGTCGCGAGGCCACCGTGAATTCGCCCCGTTGGCAATCTATATCTGTGCCGTGGCGCGCCGGAACTTGCGCTGCAAATTTCTGGGTTGTCGCATTTGGCGGAATAGGCTTTACAGCTTGTGCGAATTACTCAGATGGGCAGGGGCTGGCCGATGACCAAACCGTGTCCCAAGAAATGTGCCTCGCAACGCGTGCCAGAGGCCATTTGTGCTGACTGAAATTGGAGGACATCATGGCGCTTGATCTGGAAAAAAAGAACGCCCCTGCACCGGCGACCTTCAAATGGGATGACCCCTATCTGCTGGATGATCAGCTGAACGAAGAAGAACGGATGATCCGCGATGCGGCCCATGCGTTTGCGCAAGGCGAGCTGCAGCCCCGCATCGATGACGCCTATATGAATGAGGAGTCTGATCCGACCATCTTCCGCGAACTTGGTGCAAACGGGCTTTTGGGTGTGACACTGCCCGAGGAATACGGCTGCGCGGGAGCAAGCTATGTCTCATACGGGCTGGTCGCGCGCGAAATTGAGCGTGTTGATTCCGGTTATCGATCGATGATGTCGGTCCAAAGCTCGTTGGTCATGTACCCGATCTATGCCTATGGGTCGGAACAGCAGCGTCAGAAATATCTGCCGAAACTGGCCAGTGGCGAATTTATTGGCTGCTTTGGTCTGACCGAACCGGATGCGGGTTCGGACCCGGGTGGCATGAAAACACGCGCGATCAAAACCGATACCGGCTATCGTTTGGTCGGGTCCAAAATGTGGATTTCCAACAGCCCCATCGCAGATGTTTTTGTCGTTTGGGCGAAGTCCGAGGCGCATGGCGGCAAGATCCGCGGCTTTGTTCTGGAAAAGGGAATGGACGGGCTGAGTGCGCCGAAGATCGGTGGCAAGCTGTCGCTGCGCGCTTCGATCACGGGTGAGATTGTCATGGACAATGTGGAAGTGGGCGAAGACGCGCTTCTTCCCAATGTCGAAGGTCTCAGCGGCCCGTTTGGCTGTTTGAACCGCGCACGCTATGGCATCTCATGGGGCGTTTTGGGCGCGGCCGAGGCGTGCTGGCATCAGGCGCGTCAGTACGGGCTGGACCGCAAGCAGTTTGGCAAGCCGTTGGCGCAGACGCAGCTTTATCAGAAGAAGCTGGCGGATATGCAGACCGAAATCACGCTTGGCTTGCAGGCCAGCTTGCGTGTGGGTCGGCTTTTGGATGACGCCAAGATGGCGCCCGAGATGATCAGCCTGGTGAAGCGCAATAACTGTGGCAAGGCGTTGGATATTGCCCGCACCGCGCGTGACATGCATGGCGGCAACGGCATTCAAATCGAATATCAGGTCATGCGCCATGCGGCCAATCTGGAGACGGTGAACACCTATGAAGGCACGCACGACGTGCACGCGCTGATCCTTGGGCGGGCGCAAACGGGTTTGCAGGCCTTCTTTTAAACGGCATTGTCCACGAAACGTGAAAAGGACCGCAGCGCTATCTGCGGTCCTTTTTTGTGTGAGCTCGCGAAAGCGTTTGCCCTAGCGTTTCAAGATCGCCTTCCCCGCATATTCCGCGACTTCGCCGAGGGATTCTTCGATGCGGATGAGCTGGTTGTATTTGGCCAACCGGTCTGATCGCGCCAGTGAGCCGGTTTTGATCTGGC